>JAJZPG010000023.1 GCA_021811235.1 Pseudomonadota bacterium
AGGCCATGAGCAGCCCGTCGATCACATCCCAGTTTTCGCCCGAGGCCGGATTCTCGGCGGCGTGCCGTGAGCGCGTCCAGCCGTCGATATCGCCATCGAACGCTTCGTACATCCGGATCTGCTCGAGCGTCAGCCGCATGGGCGCGCGCCCGCGCAAATGAAACCGGCCTGCGCGGGCTTTCGCACAGGGCTGCTCGTCCTCACCGTTTCCGCCGGATGACATACGCGTTGTCCGCCAACGTAAAGCCGAGCCTGGGGTAGTAGGCCATGGCGCCGGACGAGGACAGGAGGACAAGCGACACCTCGTCTCCGATGATCGATCGGGTACGGCGAATCAGTTCCCGGCCGACGCCGCGATTCTGATAGGCGGCGTCCACTGCAAGATCGGAGAGATAGCAGCAATAACTGTAGTCGGTCAGCGCCCGGCACACGCCGATCAGGCGGGCCCCGTCCCACGCCGAAATGACAATGTTCGAATTTGCGAACATGCGCGCGATGCGCGGAAGATCTTGCGTAGGCCTGTTGATGCCCGAAGCCTCGAAAACGCGGGCGACTTCGGCAGGGTCAAGCGCTTGGCTGTCGCGATACTCGATCATGTGCAGAGGAATTCCCTTGTCCGGAACGCGGGGACCGGGCATGTCGCCCCCCGCCCATCAACCGCAGCCGCAGCTGCCGCCGCCATTCATGGAAGCCGCATTCCCTTCCGTAGGGTGCCCGTCGCGCTTCCACCAGTCCAGCCCGCCCATCAGTTCCTTGACGCGAAAACCGAGCCGGGTCATGTTCAACGCCCCCTTGGTTGAGGCATTGCAACCGATGCCGTCGCAATAAGTGACCACCAGAGCGGTTCGATCCAGGGCAGCAGCAGCAGCCTCGTCCATGCTTCGGTGGGGCAGGGATATCGCGCCCGGGATGTGCTCCGCCGCATAGGCTTGTGGCGAGCGCGCGTCCAGGACGATGACGCGTTCTCCATTCTCAAGCGCCACCTTCAAATCCCATGAATCGATCTCGTAAGCGAGCTTGTTCGCGTAGTGTCGCAACTGGTCGCTGTCCATCGTGGTCTCCGGTCCGTAAGCAAGCGGATGCGCTGGACATTGAAGCCCACGCCTGGAATTTGGGCAAGCCTGTGCGGCTTTTCGCGCAGGTCCGGTGGAATGAGCGTTTATGCGTCATGGCGCGGAATCAACGCTGACTTCGGGCAGAGCATTGGGTGCGACAGCACGCATTCGACATCAACCCTTGATTGATCGTGTCTATTCCCCAATCCGGTCTCTATATTACGTCATGAAAAGACGTACGCAGCCGAGTCACCTGTGCGTCGCCGGATGCGGTCGGGGCAATGGGCGAGGGATGGCGCGGCCGCTGTCCGGACGGGGCGACTGCGCCGTTCCCTGACGGGTGAACTCGGCCGCGCCTCCCGCCAGGCCGCTTTCGAAAGCCCGCAGATCCTTCCGGCCGGCGGGGCTAAAGCACCAGCCCGAACTCCTTCGCAATCAGCAGCAGCCAGGTTTCCAGCCTGTCTTCCAGCAGCATCTTCTGGTTGTCCAGGTCCTGCACCAGGCCGACGAACTCGCCGTCGATTTCGGCCCTGGATGCGATGAAGTCGTAGCCGTCGGTGGGCCAGGATCCGACGACTTTGGCACCGCGCGTTTTGACGAATTCATACAGCTCGCCGAGGGCGTCGGCGAAGTTGTCCGGGTATTTTTCCTGGTCGCCGAGGCCGTAGAGGGCGACGGTCTTGCCGCTGAAGTCGACGTCGGCGAGGCGCGGCAGGAACTCGGCCCAGCTCTCGTTCTGGCAGTCGGCGGCGAGGCCGGGCAGCAGGCCTTCGCCCAGGGTGGGGGTGCCGAGGATGAGGTGGTCGTAGCCGGCGATCAGTTCCGGCGTGGCCTTGTTGACGTTGAGCGGGTCGGCCATCAGCTCGTCGTCGGGGAAACGCTTCTTGATCATCTTGGCGATCTTGCGGGTGTTGCCGGTGTTGCTGCCGAAAAATATGCCGATGCGGGCCATGGTGGGCTCCCTGTTCAAAGAAGCCGGCGCACGCTGCGCCGGCGGGTCAAATCGATGCACGGATCACACCGCGCCATGGATGGCGCGTTTCGCCTGGGTGGCGCGGCCGAGCGCCGCCTCGAAGCTCAGGTTTTCGCACTGGGGGCGGTAGTCCTGAAAGGCCTTGTACAAGGTGAAGACCTTTTCGGCACTGCTCTGGCCCTTGAAGTCGCTCTTGTCCAGGCGCAGTTCGTCGACCAGTTCGTTCCACACCAGGCCATCTGCAAGCGGCAGCAGGATGAAAGGGATGCCGGCCATGTCGACCTGCATGGGGGTATCGATGTTGACCACGAACAGCAGCACGCCCGTGCCTGCGGCGAAGTAGGTGCCGTATCGCTCAACCAGGGGGGCGAGATGGGCGATGTCGTCGAGCGAGCCGGCGATGAATTTCAAATGCGTTGCGTCGGCCAGCAGTACCGCGCCCACCATGGTGGCCAGCGGCGGCTTGCGGCGGCCCAGGCTGTCGGCGATTTCGCCTTCGATCAGGACCAGGTCGCCCCGGTAGGCCTGCTGGCCGGGGCCGAGGCTGTCCTTGAAGTTGCTGTTGTAGAGCAGGCCTTGTGTTTCGAATGTATCGAGCAGCATGAATGTTTCCTCGGGTTGGTCATGCCCGGGGTTCAGCAATAAGCAGACCAATGCGCAGCGGCGAAACCCAAGCATTCCCGTGCGCACGGGAATGCCGCGCGGCGCCTGTGCGGGCGCTGCGATGCGCGTGCGGGTGGGTTGACGATCGCTTCATCCCGCCTGTGCGCGGGCTTGTTGCAAATCCTACAAGCCCCTTTTCCGGTGGGGTTCCGCACACGGGGGTTGGGCGTGCCTCCCGCACATTCGCCAGACAAAACAAGGGCTTGTTGTCCCTCGCGCGGCTGGCATGCGGCTTGCGATATCCGGGGTGTGTATCCCTTCACCCTGCCAGGAGGCAAACCATGCTTACTCTTACCCCCAGCGCACTCTCCGCAGTAGAGAAATTCATCAAAGGTTCCGACACGCCGGTGGCGGGGCTGCGCATCTCGATTTCGGGTGGCGGCTGCTCCGGCTTCCAGTACGGCATGCGGCTGGAAGAGGCCAAGGCCGAGGACGACGTGGAGGTCGCGGTGGGCGGCGTGACGCTGCTGATCGATCCCTTCTCCGCACCGATGCTGGACGGCGTGACGGTGGATTTCGTCGACAGCCTGAACGGCTCCGGCTTCAAGTTCGAGAACCCCAACGCCACCTCCAGCTGTGCGTGCGGTTCTTCCTTCTCTGCGTAAGTTCAGGAGACAGCCATGTGGGATTACTCGGACAAGGTCAAGGAGCATTTCTTCCAACCGCGCAACGCCGGGCCGCTGCCTGACGCCAACGCGGTGGGCGACGTCGGCTCGATTTCCTGCGGCGACGCGCTGCGCCTGATGCTGAAGGTGGACCCGGAGACGGAGACCATCGAGGAGGCCCACTTCCAGACTTTCGGCTGCGGCTCGGCGATCGCGTCGTCGTCGGCGCTGACCGAGATCATCAAGGGCATGAAGCTCGACGATGCGCTGAAGGTTTCCAACCAGGACATCGCCGATTATCTGGACGGCCTGCCGCCGGAGAAGATGCACTGCTCGGTGATGGGACGCGAGGCGCTGCAGGCGGCGATCGCCAACTACCGCGGCGAGGAGTGGAAGGACGACCACGAGGAAGGCGCGCTGATCTGCAAGTGCTTCGCCATCGACGCGGTGATGATCGAGGACACGGTGCGCGCCAACAACCTGTCGACGGTCGAGGACGTGATCAACTACACCAAGGCCGGCGGCGGCTGTGCCTCGTGCCACGAAGGCATCGAGGAAATCCTCGCCAAGGTGCTGGAAGAGCGCGGCGAGACCTTCAAGGCGGTGCCGGTGACGATCAACAAGCAGGCGCCCAAGCCGGGCAAGCTCACCAACCTGGAGCGCATCCGCCGCATCGAGGCGGTGCTGGAGTCGGTGCGCCCGCAGCTGCAGCGCGACCACGGCGACATCGAGCTGGTCGACGTCGACGGCAAGACGGTCTACGTCAGCATGACCGGCGCCTGCGCCGGCTGCCAGATGGAAGCGCTGACGCTGCAAGGCATCCAGGCGAAGCTGATGGAAGAGCTGGGCGAGCTGGTCAAGCTGGTCCCCACCCGCGCCGGCTCGCTCTCGCGCGCCGCCAGCCAGCCGTAACAGTTCCCTCTCCCGCAGGCGGGAGAGGGTCAGGGAGAGGGAAACGATCCTGGTGCATACGCCGGAATTCCCCCTTCCCCACCCCTCCCCCGCGAGCGGGAGAGGGGGACCAACACCCTGTAACTAGGAGCCAACATGCAAGGCATCTACCTCGACAACAACGCCACCACCCGCGTCGACCCCGCCGTGGTGGAGGCCATGCTGCCCTACTTCACCGAGCAGTTCGGCAACCCCTCGTCGCTGCACAGCTTCGGCAACAAGGTCGGGTTGGCGGTGAAGAAGGCGCGCATGCAGGTGCAGGAACTCCTGGGTGCGGAGCACGAATCCGAAATCATCTTCACCTCGTGCGGCACCGAGTCGGATTCCACCGCGATCCTGTCCGCGCTGAAGGCCAACCCCGAGCGGCGCGAGATCATCACCACGGTGCTGGAGCACCCGGCGATCTTGTCCCTCTACAGCCAGCTGGAGAAAGAGGGTTACACCGCGCACTACCTGAAGGTCGACGGCAAGGGCCGCGTCGACATGGACGAATACAAACGGCTGCTGTCAGACAAGGTGGCCGTGGTGTCGGTGATGTGGGCCAACAACGAAACCGGCAGCTTCTTCCCGGTGCTGGAAATGGCCGAGCTGGCGCACGCCGCCGGCGTGATGTTCCACACCGACGCGGTGCAGGCAGTGGGCAAGGTGCCGATCGACCTCAAGACCAGCAAGATCGACATGCTGTCGCTGTCGGGCCACAAGCTGCATGCGCCCAAGGGCATCGGCGTGCTGTACCTGAAGCGCGGCGTGCGCTTCCGTCCGCTATTGAGAGGCGGCCACCAGGAACGCGGGCGCCGCGCCGGCACCGAGAACACCGCCTCCATCGTCGGCCTCGGCAAGGCCTGCGAGATGGCGCTGGCGGCGATGGAGCACGAGAACACCGAAGTGCGCCGCCTGCGCGACAAGCTGGAAGCCGGCATCCTCGCCAAGGTGCCGCACGCCTTCGCCACCGGCGACGTGACGAACCGCCTGCCCAACACCAGCAACATCGCCTTCGAATACATCGAAGGCGAAGCCATCCTGCTGCTGCTGAACAAATTCGGCATCGCCGCCAGCTCGGGCTCGGCGTGCACCTCCGGCTCGCTCGAACCCAGCCACGTGATGCGCGCGATGGGCATTCCCTACACCGCCGCGCACGGCACCACGCGCTTCTCGCTATCGCGCTACACCACGGAGGCGGAGATCGACCGCGTCATCCAGGTGGTGCCGGAGATCGTCGCGCAGTTGCGCAAGCTGTCACCTTACTGGGGCGAGAACGGCCCCTCGGCCGAACCGGAAAAAGACTTTGCGCCGGTGTATGCGTGACCACTCCGGGCGGCCGGGCCTGCTTGATCGCTGGCCCGGCCGTTTGCCGTAACCCGGGGACCTATGGCCTTGCTTCTGCCGCCTGGCCCAACTGCTCGCGCAGGCTGTCCAGGGCGCTCTGTTCGGCGCGCACGCTGAAGAACGCGCCCGCCTCGTCGGCACGCTCCGCCAGCACCTCGCAGCGCGCGAAGATTTCCCCGCGCAACTGCTGCGCCGACCACGGCAGGAACAGCTCGGCCTCGACCAGGTCGCGCTGGAAAAACGCCACGATCGCCCGGTGCAGTTTCGCGACGTCGTCGGGGCGGCGCGCGCTCATCACGATGCAGCCGGGATAGCGGGCGCGCAGCGCGGCTTCGCATTCGGCCTGCGCCGCGGCGTCGCCGACGTGGTCGATCTTGTTGAAGATGCGGAAGCGCGGCAGGTCCTGCGCGCCGATCTCGTTGAGCACGTCCTCGGTGGCCTCGATCTGCCGTTCGAAGCCGGGGTCGCTGGCGTCGACGACGTGGAGCAGCAGCGACGCATCCAGCGCCTCCTCGAGCGTGGACTTGAACGACGCGACCAGCCCGTGCGGCAGGTTCTTGATGAAGCCGACCGTGTCGCTGACCAGCACGCGCGGAACGCTCTCGGGGTAAAGCGTGCGCACGGTGGTGTCGAGCGTGGCGAACAGCTTGTTGGCGACCAGCACCTCGCTTCCGGTGAGCGCGCGCATCAGGGTGGACTTGCCGGCGTTGGTGTAGCCGACCAGCGCCACGCTGGCGAGCCCCTGGTGCGCCTGCCGCCGCGCGCGCTGCGTCTTGCGGTCGGCGTCCATCGCGGCGATCTCCTTCTGCAGCTCGGCGATGCGGTCGCGAATCTTGCGCTTGTCCAGTTCGGTGTGCGACTCGCCGGCGCCGCGCCCGCCGACGCCGCTGCGCTGCCGCCCCTGCGGGCCGGCGAGCTTCGCCATCTCGCGCAGGCGCGGCGCCATGTAGCCCAGGCGGGCGATCTCCACCTGCGCGCGCGCGGCGGGCGAGCGCGCGTTGCGGTGGAAGATTTCGAGGATGACCATGGTGCGGTCCATCACCTCGCAGCCGACTTCCTTTTCGAGGTTGCGCGCCTGCGACGGCGAGATCTCGTGGTCGACAAAGATGAAATCGATCGGGTCGGGCGAGACCTCGTCGTCCAGCCCCTCGACGAAGCTGGAGAGGCGATGCAGGGGGTTCTGCGGCTCGCCGTCGGGTTCGGTTTCGTGGTCCGCTTCGGCGTTGACGAAACGGCGGATCTCCTGCCGCTTGCCGACGCCGAGGTAGGCCGTCGCGTCGAAACCGGCACGCTTCTGCGTGAACGTGCGGGTGACCTTGACCCCCAGCGTCTTGGCGAGTTCGCGCAGTTCGGTGAGCGAGGCCTCGAACTCGACGTCGCTCACGCCTGGCAGCTGCACCGCGGCGGCGACGGCGTAGCGGGGTTTTTCCTTGACCTCTTGTTGCATTCAGCAGGACTTCTGTTCAGTGGGCAAGGCGAGATAGTACCCGCCTAAGCCGTCGCCGCCGTGATGGCGCTCCAGCGGCCCGTTTGTAGCAAACCCGACGAAGCCCGATTCGGCGTGCCATTGCCTACCCGGGCAGAGCCGGACTGGCGGCAAATTCACCTTGCAATTCATGCGGATACGTTTTCGGCCCGTCTGGCATACGGCTTGCACATACCCAGGCATCTGCCGAACGAATGGATTCCGAGCGAGCATGAACCGCACCATCATCATCGACGACACCACCCTGCGCGACGGCGAGCAGACCGCCGGCGTGGCTTTCACGCTGGACGAGAAGCTGGAGATCGCCGGGCGTCTCGACGCGATGGGCGTGCCGGAGCTGGAGGTGGGCATACCCGCGATGGGCGAGGCCGAGCGCGAGGGCATCCGCGCGGTGGCGGACCTCGAGCTGAAGTCGAAGCTGGTGGTGTGGAGCCGCATGCGCGAAGCCGACATCGAGGCCTGCCGCAACCTCAAGGCCCATCTGATCGACGTGTCGATCGCGGTGTCCGACCTGCACATCACGCGCAAGCTGAAGAAGGACCGCGCCTGGGTGCTGCAGGCGATCCGCGACATGGTGCCGCGCGCGCTCGACCTCGGGCTGGAGGTCATCGTCGGCTGCGAGGACGCCTCGCGCGCCGACCCCGAATTCCTGCTGCGCGTGGCCGAGGCCGCGCAGGAAGCCGGCGCGCGGCGGCTGCGCTATGCCGACACGCTGGGGGTGATGGAACCCTTCGGCGTGCTCGAGGCGATCGCCACGCTGCGCAGCACGGTCGACCTGGAAATCGAGATGCACGCCCACGACGACCTGGGCCTGGCGACCGCCAACACGCTCGCCGCCTGCCGCGCCGGGGCCACGCACGTGAACACCACGGTCAACGGGCTCGGCGAGCGCGCCGGCAATGCGCCGCTGGAAGAGGTCGCGCTGGGGCTCGCCAAGCTCTACGGCTTCGCTACCGGGGTCGACCTCAGCCTGTTCCCGGTGCTGTCGGATACCGTGGCCGACGCCTCGGGCCGGCCGGTGGCGTGGCAGAAGAGCGTGGTCGGCGGCGGCGTGTTCACCCACGAATCGGGCATCCACGTCGACGGCCTGTTGAAGGACCCGGCGACCTACCAGGGCTTCGACCCCGGCGAGGTCGGCCGCACCCACAAGCTGGTGGTCGGCAAGCACTCCGGCTCGCACGGCGTCATCGCCGCCTACGCGCGCATGGGCCTGACCTTGAGCCCGGCGGAAGCGCGCGAACTCCTGCCCGACATCCGCGTGTTCGCCGAGCGCGCCAAGCGCTCGCCGGCCGACCACGAACTGCTGTTCCTGTACCAGCGCATGATCGGCCGCCACGTGCCGGGCGCGCTGCATTGAGGAGGCGGTGATGGACAACGCCATGCGCCACGAGGAAATCGCAGTCACCGCGCCAGCGGCGCCGGGCCTGCTCGCACTGCTAAGCGAGGACGTCGCCTGTGTGTTCCAGCGCGACCCGGCGGCGCGCTCTCGATTTGAAGTGATCACCACCTATCCCGGCGTGCACGCCATCCTGCTGCAGCGCATCGCGCATCGCCTGTGGCGCGCGGGACTGCGCTACCCGGCACGCTTCCTCTCGTGGTTCGCGCGGCTGGTGACCAACATCGACATCCACCCCGGCGCGACCATCGGCCGCCGCTTCTTCATCGATCACGGCGCCGGCGTGGTGATCGGCGAGACCGCCGAGATCGGCGACGACGTCACCCTGTATCACGGCGTGACGCTGGGCGGCACCAGCTGGAACAAGGGCAAGCGCCATCCCACCCTGGGGAACAACGTGGTGGTCGGTGCCGGCGCCAAGATCCTGGGGCCGATCGCACTGGGCGACCACGTGCGCGTCGGCGCCAACTCGGTGGTGGTGAAGGACGTGCCCGCGCACCGCACAGTGGTGGGCATCCCCGGCCGCGTGGTGTTGCGCCAGGACGAGGGTGGCGCCAACGCGCTCGGCATCAATCTCGACCACCACCTGATTCCCGACCCGGTGGGCAAGGCGATCGCGTGCCTGATGGAGCGCATCGAGGTGCTGGAAGCGACCCTGCGCCAGCACGGCGAGCCGGTCGACGGGCAGTGCAGCGTCTGTGACGCGGACGAGCTGTGCGGCACCGAGGTGGCGCGCACGATACGGAAGGCATGAACATGGACTTGATGGATTTCGACCAGGCGGCGCTGTACTTCGACGACCCGATTTCTCCCGAGGTGGAACGGCTGATCGCCGAGGCGGGCGCGGGCTACGGCTCGGACGCGACCGAGAGCCTGCTGCTGCGCGCCTACTTCCTGGCGCCCGGTCAGCTGGTGGTGCTGGTGGCGCTGTACCGCTACTACTTCTACCAGCATCGCCTCGGCGACGCGCTGATCGTGGCCGACCGCACGCTGGCAGCCGCCGGCACCCGGCTGAATTTCCCGGACGACTGGCAGCAGCTGCGCCCGCAGCACCTGGGCTACGCCGCGATGCGCTCGATCGGCCTGTTGCGCTTCTACCTGATGGTGCTGAAGGCCGCCGGCTACATCAACCTGCGGCTCGGCCGCGAAGCGCAGGGCGAGGCCATGCTGAAGAAGCTGATCGAAATGGACAGCCACGACCGCCTCGGCGGCAAGAGCCTGCTCGACGTCTACCGGAACGCCCTGCTTGAAGAGGCGGCGGCGTGAACCCCGAACCCTCACATCCCCCAACGAAAGGCTGAATCATGGACGACCTGACCCTGGACGAAGCGCTGGAAGACCTCTCGGCCGCCGAGGAGTTTCTCGAGTATTTCGGCATCGAATACGACGCCCGCACGGTGCAGGTGAACCGCCTGCACATCCTGCAGCGCTTCCACGACTACATCACGCAGGCGGGCGAACTACCGGCAGACGAAGCGCCGCGGCGCGCGGTGTATGCGCGCCTGCTGCAGCAGGCCTACGCGGATTTCGTGAGCTCCGACGCCCTCACCGAAAAGGTGTTCAAGGTGTTCCACATGCACGAGCCGCAGACCACCTTCGTGCCGCTGGCCGAGATCACGCTGAACAAGGCCGGCGCCGCATCCGCCCCTGCACCGGCCACGGGCGGCTGCGGATGCGGCAGCAGCAGCGGTGGTTCGTGCGGCAGCTCGTCCATCGCAATGGGATAGCCATGGAACAGCGTTTCGACTTCGGCGAAGCGGTGCGGCTGACGCGCAACGTGCGCAACGACGGCACCTTTCCCGGCCTGGAAATCGGCAACCTGCTGATCAAGCGCGGCAGCGTCGGCTACGTGATGAACGTCGGCACCTTTTTGCAGGACCAGGTCATCTACACCGTGAACTTCCTCGACCACGGTCGCGTGGTGGGCTGCCGCGAAGAGGAGCTGCAGCCGGCCGACGAAACCTGGGTGGAGAGCCTGTTCGAGACACGCGAGAAAGTGGTGGCCCGTTACACGCTGGCAGTGAACGGCGAAGTGCTCGCCGCCGCCGGCACCGAGGGCGAGGTGTTCAAGGTGCTGCGCGACCTGGCCGACGGCGTGCAGTACCACGTGCGCTTCCCGGGGCATACCCTGCAGGTGCCAGAGTCCTGTCTGGAATCACCACCTAAGCGGGAAGAAGCCGATGTCTGAGCAGGCCGTCGCCTATCTCGAACTCAAGGCCGCGCAGAATCTGTTCGGCAAGCCGCCGACCGCGCTGGAGGCGGACGAGCGCGAGCACGTGCGCAAGATGGCCGCCAAACAGTTCGGGCTGGAAGCGCGGGTGCTGGCGGCGCCGGAAGCGCGCGACGCCATGGTGCCGCCGGCCAGCCTCGCCGCGGCGATGGAGGAGATCCGCAAGCGCTATGGCGACGAGGCCGACTTCCACGCCGATCTGCAGCACAGCGGGCTGGACGAGGCGGGCTTCAGGGACGCGCTGGAACGCGAGCTGATGGTCGAGGCCATCCTGGAAAAGGTCGGCACGCGCGCGGCGCAGGTGTCCGACATCGACGTGGAGCTGTATTACCAGTACCACCCCGACCAGTTCAGGCGGCAGGAAACCCGGCGCGTCCGCCACATCCTGGTCACCGTCAACGACGACCTGCCGGACAACACCCGCCCGGTCGCGCAAAACCGCATCGAGGCCATCGCCGCTCGCCTGGCGCGCGATCCGAAGCGCTTCGAGGAGCAGGCGATGAAGCACTCGGAGTGCCCCACTGCCCTGCAGGGCGGCCTGCTCGGCGAGATGCCCCGCGGCCAGCTCTATCCCGAGCTGGATGCCGCACTCTTCCTCATGAAGGAAGGCGAAATCAGCGGGATCCTGGAGTCGCCCATGGGCCTGCACCTGCTGCGCTGCGACGCCATCGTCCCGGCCGCCGTGCTGTCGCTGAAGGAGGCGCGCGGCCCCATCCGCACCCTGCTGGAGCAGCGCCGCAAGCGGGTGTGCCAGGGTGCGTGGATCAAGCAGCTGCTGCACGGCGCCTAGCAGCTTGCAATCGTGGACGGACGGAAGAACGATGTCCCCGGCGGGTCGCACATCGCAACATAATAAGAGTATCGTATCCGCTTATCCCGGTAGTGGCCGGCAAGAAGCGGGGTGCGCCCATCAAGGCATCCCTCAGGAATCAGCATGATCATCAATCGCAGCAGCCAATACACCCTGCAAGTCCTGATGCACCTGGTCGCCCATCCGGCCGGCCGGCCGGTGCTGGCGCGCGAGCTGGCCGAACAGCTGCACCTGCCCCCCCACTACCTGGCCAAACTGCTGCAGGGTCCCTGCCGCGCCGGCTGGCTGTCGTCGACGCGCGGGCGCGGCGGCGGCTTCACCCTCACGCCAGGCACCGAAAACCTCACCCTGCTGGAAGTCCTCGCGCTCACCCGCGGCGAACGCCTCACCCGCGAATGCCTGCTGGGATTCAAGGACTGCGACGACAAGACCGCCTGCGTGATGCATTGCCACTGGAAGCCGATCAAGCAGGAACTGCTGGGGCAGTTCGGCGGCTACACGCTGGCGCAGCTGGCCTCGTCGCGCACGCGCCTGCCCGGCTGGCTGACGGAGAAAAAGCCGGCGCGCCGCCGCAAAACCGCGCCATAGGGCCGCGCCGGATCAATCGTCATCGTCGTCGTCGCCCACCCGGCGGCGCGGCACGGTGGCCGGATCGGCGATGATGGCGCGGTAGATCTCCACGCGGTCGCCCGGCTTGAGCCCGGCGTCGAGCTTGGCGAGCTTGCCGAACACCCCCACCTTGTTGGTCGCCAGGTCGATCTCGGGAAACTGGCGCAGGATGCCGGAACGCTCGATGGCGTCCTGCACCGTGCAGTCGTCCGGCACTTCGATGCGCAGCCAGACCTGCTGCGCGGGTTCGGAATAGGCGACGGCGATTTGCATGCTGGATAGGAGTTAAGGGTTAGGAGCCAGGGAAAGGCTTGCCGCAGCTTGGCGCGCGGCCAGGCGCCGGTCGAGCAGGCGCTTGCCGGCAAGCAGGAAGCCCACCACCAGGAAGCCGCCGGGCGGCAGGATCATCAGCAGGTAGCCACGGTATTCGGGGATCAGGGTCAGCTCCAGGAAGGCGAAGCCCTGGCCCAAGAGCAGATGCGCATTGGCGAACAGGGTGCCGGAGCCGAGGATTTCGCGCACCCCGCCGATGGCCACCAGCGCAGCGGTGAAGCCCAGCCCCATCATCAGGCCGTCCGCCGCCGACGCCAGCACCGGCGACTTCGAGGCGAAGGATTCGGCACGCCCGAGAATGGCGCAGTTCACCACGATCAGCGCGATGAACAGGCCGAGCACCTTGTACAGCTCGTGCGCCCACGCGTTGAGGCTCATGTCGACCAGGGTGACCAGGGTGGCGATGAGCACGATGTAGACCGGGATGCGCACCTCGTCGCTCACCAGATGCCGCACCGCGGAGATCAGCACGTTGGAGGCCAGCAGCACCGCCGTGGTGGCGAGCCCCATGCCCAGCCCGTTGGTGGCGCTGCCGGTCACCGCCAGCGTGGGGCACAGCGCGAGCATCTGGGCGAACACCACGTTGTTGTCCCACAGGCCGTCTTTGGCGATGCGTGCGTACGTCATGATTGGCCCTCTTTTAATTCACCCAGCATGCGCGGCTTCTCCCGCGCGAACAGCTCCAGCCCGCCCTTGACCGCGCGCACCACGGCGCGCGGCGTGATGGTGGCGCCGGCGAACTGGTCGAACACGCCGCCGTCCTTTTTCACCGCCCACTTGTCCGCCGGCGGCGCACCCAGCGACTTGCCTTCGAATGCGTGGATCCAGGGGTCCTTGGCGGGCTCGATCTTGTCGCCCAGACCCGGCGTTTCCGTGTGCTTCAGCACGCGCACGCCGAGCAGCTGGCCGTCGCGCGCCACCCCCATGATGCAGACGACGGGGCCGGCGTAGCCGCGCGCCGCGGTCTGGAACACCACCGCCTCCACCTTTCCGGCACGGCGCGCGCGATAGACGGTCACTGCGCCGTCGGGGGCACCAATCAGGACGGTGTCCTTGAGCAGATCGTTTTCGTACTGCCCCGGCAGCACCTGCGCCAGCGAAGCCTGGAGGTCGCGCGCGGCGGCGGCCTGGATGTCGGCGTCGGTGGCGCGCGAAGCCACCGCCAGCGCGCCGCTGGTCAGCAGCACCACGCTGCCGAGCAGCAGGGTCTGGTAGGAGAGTTGGGCACGCAGCGCGGCGAGGTTCATGCGGCGTCCTTCTTCGCGGGCTGGGCGGCGAGAATGTCGCCCTTGCGCGTGCGGCCGTAGATGCGCGGTTTCACATAGCGGTCGATCATGGGCGTGGCGGCGTTCATCAGCATGACCGCGAAGGCGACGCCTTCCGGATAGGCGCCCCAGGTGCGGATGACATAGGTGAGCAAACCGCAGCCCAGGCCGAAGGCGAGCTGCCCGGCGGCGGTGTTCGGCGAGGTGACCGGGTCGGTGGCGATGAAGAAGGCGCCCAGCATCACCCCGCCGGACAGCAGGTGATAGAGCGGACCGGCGTAGTGGCCGGGATCGATCAGATTCATCAGCAGCGCGGGCAGCGCCACCCCGGCGAGCATGGCGACCGGGGCATGCCAGGTGATGATGCGGCGCGCGATCAGGAACACGCCGCCGAGCAGGATCAACAGGGCGGCGGTTTCGCCCAGGCTGCCGCTGCGCTCGCCCCACAGCGCCTGCAGCGGAGAATAGTGCCCGGAGAGCGCCTGCTGCAGATCGAGGCCGCGGGTGAATTCGGTCTTGACGTGGCCCAAGAGCGAGGCGCTGCTCACGGCGTCGAGCTGGGTGCCGCCGAAGGTCACGGCGAGACTGTCGAGCATGCCCGGCAGCTGGCTCATCGGCGGCACCCAGGTCGTCATCTCGAGCGGGAAGGAAATCAGCAGCATGACGCGCGCCGCCATCGCCGGATTGAACACGTTCTGTCCAATCCCGCCGAACACCTGCTTGCCGACGATCACCGCGAACAGCGACCCCACCACGGCGATCCACCACGGCGCCCACGGCGGCAGCGACAGCGCCAGCAGCCAGGCGGTCAGCACGCCGGAGCCGTCCAGGAGCGCCGGCTTCACTGCGCGCTGCTGCAGCCTGAGCACGGCGGCTTCGCCGGCCACCGCCGCGAGCAGCGAGACCGTCCACAGGTACACCGCCGGCCAGCCGTACAGCCAGAAGCCGAACAAGGTCGCCGGCACCAGCGCCAGCATCACCGTCGCCATGATGCGCGACACGCTGGTGGGGGCGTGGGCATGGGGCGAGTGAGCGAGCGGCGTCATGCGGTGGCCTCCGTCGTGGCGGCGCGGGCGGCGGCTTCCTTCGCCGCTGCTTCCCTTGCTTCCTTGGCGGCCTTGCGCGCGGCGGCCGCTTCCTCGCGTTCACGCGCGATGCGTTCCATGCGCGCGCTGCGTTCCGCCGCCAGTTTTTTGGTGGCTTCCTGCTTCAGCTTGCCGCGCGCCTGCGCCATCAGTTCGCCCTTGGCGTAGTTGAAGTAATGCACGAGCGGGATGCTGGACGGGCACACGTAGGAACAGGAGCCGCAGCCGATGCAATCCTTGAGGCCGAGCGCCACGGCGGCGGCAAGATCGTCGGTGCGGATGCGGGCGGCCATTTCCAGCGGCAGCAGCCCCACCGGACAGGCGCGCACGCAACTGGAGCAGCGGATGCAGGGCGCGGGCTGGGTGAGCCCGATCTCGCTCTGCGTCAGCGCCAGCACACCGCTCGTGCCCTTCACCACGGGCACGCTGGTGTGCGTCAATTGATGGCCCATCATCGGGCCGCCCAGCACCAGACGGGCGGGTCTTGCGTTGAAACCGCCGCAGGCGTCGTACAGCGCCTGCACCGGCGTGCCGAGCGGGACCTCCAGGTTGGCGGGCTGCGCGACCGCGCCGCCGCTGACGGTGACGATGCGCGACACCAGCGGGCGACCGAGGCAGATGGCCTGCTGCACCGCCCACGCAGTGGCGACGTTGTGCACCAGCACGCCGATGTCGGCGCTGCGGCTTTCAGCCGGCACTTCGCGGCCGAGCAGCACCTGGATCATCTGCTTTTCCCAGCCCATCGGATACATTGCGGGCACCGCCCGGATCTCGACCCCGGTAGCGGCCGCCGCCGCCCGCATCGCGGCCAGTGCCTCGGGTTTGTTGTCCTCGATGCCGACCAGGGCGTTTGCCGCGCCGACGGCACGCTGCATGAGGCGGATGCCGCTGACGATCTCCGCCGCCCGCTCGCGCATGATGCGGTCGTCGCAGGTGAGGTAGGGCTCGCATTCGCCGCCGTTGATGATCAGGGTGTCCACTCCGCTCTTGCGCGAAGCGTCGAGTTTCACCATCGACGGGAAGGCGGCGCCGCCCAGCCCCACGACGCCGGCGGCGCCGACGCGCGCGGCGATGTCGTCCGGCGCCAGTGCGAACGGATCGGCGGGCACGTCGGCCTCGATCCAGCGTCCCTCGCCGTCGGGTTCGATGATCACGGTGGCGGCGGGCAGGCCGGACGGGTGCGGCGCGGGGTGGTCGCCGATGGCCGTCACCCAGCCCGAGGTGGGGGCATGCACCGGCGCGGATATGTTGCCCTGGCCGGCGCCGATGAGCTGGCCGGCGAGCACCTTTTCGCCCACCCGCACCACCGGCTTGGCGGGTGCGCCGATGTGCTGCTGCAGCGGCACGTACAGGCGCTGCTGCAAGGGCATGGCGCGGATGGCGGTGTCGGCCGAGGACGCCTTGCGCCCCTCGGGATGCACGCCGCCGCGCGGCTTCAGACGAGACAGAAAACTCACGGCTGCCCTCCTTCGGAAGGGCAGATGCAAGGTACAAGGTACAAGGTACAAGAGGCGCGAGCGGCCTCGCCGAGCTTTTTCTTGCATCTTGAATCTTGCATCTTGAATCTGTGCTTGTTCATGCCGCCAGCACCCCTTCGTTCGCCGCCCGGGGCTGCACGTCGGGCTTGAGCCAGCCCCACGACTGCAGGGTGGGTGGAATCGGGCGCAGCAGGATGGCTTCGGTCGGGCACACCTCGACGCAGCTGCCGCAGGCGGTGCAGGCTTCCTTGAACACGGCGTGGATGTGCTTGGCAGCGCCTAGGATGGCGTCGGTGGGGCAGACCTTGTAGCAGCGGGTGCAGCCGATGCACAGTTCTTCGCGCACGTCGGCGATGCTGGGCACGGCGTCTTTCACGCCCGACAGATCGGCTTCCACGCCCAGCTTGGCCGCCAGCGCCGCCACGACCGCACGCCCGCCGGGCGGGCACAGTGTCACCGGGGCGCTGCCGTCGGCCAGGGCCTGCGCCGCGCCGGTGCAGCCGGGGTAGCCGCACTGGCCGCATTGCGAACCGGGCAGAAGGGCTTCGAGCTCCTCGACCAGCGGGTTGCCCTCCACCTTGAAGAAGCGCGCCGCCAGGCCGAGGATCAGGCCCAGCACGACGCCGAGCACAGTGAGACTGATCAGGGGAACGATCATGACGGTGCGCCTCAGGCCAATCCGGCAAAGCCCATGAAGGCGAGCGACAGCAGGCCCGCCGTGATGAAACCAATCGGTGCGCCGGCCAGGCTGTCCGACATCTGCGCCAGCGCCAGACGTTCGCGCAGGCCGGTGAACAGCAGCAGCACCAGGGTGAAGCCGAGCGCGGAACCGAAGCCGTACAGCAGACTTTCGACGAAGGCGTGCTTTTCCTGCACGTTGAGGATCGCCAGGCCGAGCACCGCGCAGTTGGTGGTGATCAACGGCAGGTAGATGCCCAGCACCTGATACAGGGCCGGGCTGGTCTTGCGGATCGCCATTTCGGTGAACTGCACCACCGCCGCGATCACCAGGATGAAGGCGAGGATGCGCAGGTAGGGGATGCCCAGCGGCACCAGCAGCCAGTGCTCCAGCAGCCAGGTGGCGGCGGTCGTCAGGGTCAGCACGAAGGTGGTGGCCATGCCCATCCCGAGGGCACCGTCCATTTTCTTCGACACGCCCATGAAAGGACACAGGCCCAGAAACTTCACCAGCACCACGTTGTTGACCAGGGCCGTACCCAGCAGCAGCAGCAGATATTCGCTCATCGGTTCGCTCTCCTGCCTGGAGCGTCGCAAGCGGCGTGCCAAAACGACAGGCACCACCGGTGCACGAAAAATCAAGGCTCTGGCGCATGAGGCACCAAGTCGGTGCACAAAAAGCGTGTCGCGGTCAGGCCGCGAAACCCGCCTGTGTAGCAAAACCGACAAAGCACGCCGCCTGCGACGCGACAGCCGGTGTGATTTCGAACAGGCACGCTTGTTGCGTAAGCCCAATATGTCACAAAAGGATATTCATGTCGCAATGAGCCAGCCCGCCACCCCTGACGATGCCGATCTGCCCACCGACGAGACCGTCGCTGCTGGCGCCTCTGTCCCGCCCCAGGTTTTTCGCCAGGTGGTGGAGCAGGCGGCCCTGGCCATCTCGATCACCGACGCGCACGCCCACATCCTCTATGCCAACCCGACCTTCGAACGCGTGACCGGCTACTCGCAGACGGAAGTGATCGGGCACAACGAGTCCATCCTGTCGTACCGGGTCACCCCCAAGATCGTGTATGAAACGCTGTGGGCGCAGCTCAAGCGCCAGCGTCCGTGGAACGGCCTGCTGGTCAACCGGCGCAAGGACGGCAGCCGCTATCTGGCCGACCTGACCATCACCCCGGTGGTCGACGACGCGGGACAGACCACGCACTACCTCGGCATGCACCGCGACGTCACCGAGGTGCACCGCCTGGAACGCCAGGTGCAGAATCACAAGGCCTTGATCGAGTCGGTGGTGGACGCGGCGCAGGTCGGCATCGTGCTGCTCGACGAAGACGAGCGCGTGCTGCTGGACAACCAGGAATACAAGAAGCTGATCGGCGACCTGGGACAGGAGCCGGCTGCCATCCTGATGGCCACCCTGCGCGCGCAGTTCGGGAGCGAGCTCGAGCGCGCCCACACCACCCGGCGTCCCCTGTCCAACCGCGAAGTGCTGATCGAACAACCCAACCGGGCGCCGCGATGGTTCTCCTGCTCGATCTCCTGGTTCGAGGAGCAGGACGTGAGTGCCGATGCCTTTTACGAGCCGGCCAAGCGCAATTACCTGCTGCTGACCATCCAGGACATCAGCGAGCTCAAACGTCAGCAGGAAGCCATCCGCATCAACGCCCTGCATGCCCTGCTGGCCGAGCAGGAGCGCATCCAGGGCCTGCGCGAAGCGCTGGCCGGCGCGGTGTACCAGCTGGAAGGGCCGCTCAACCTGCTGGCGGCGGCGGTCAAGATGCTGGACCGGCGCAAGGAGGGCAATGACGAAGCGCTCGCCACGGCGCTCGACGATGCGGTGCGCAATGGCCGCGAAACCCTGGACACCCTGCGCGCCAGCATTCCCTATGCCGGCGGCGAGGACGCGCAGCCGGTCGAGCTGAACACGGTGTTGCGCGATCTCCTCAAGCTGTCCACCCCGCGCCTGCTGGCGGCCGGCATCGTGGTCGACTGGCAGCCTGCCGCCCTGCTGCCGGCGATCCCGGGGCGCGCCACGCAGCTGTCCACCCTGTTCAAGCAGCTGATCGACAACGCCGTGGAAGCGCTCAACGAATCGCGCGGCGGGCCGCGCGAATTGCGCGTGAGCACGCTCGACTGCGGCGACCATATCGAGGCCGTCATCGAGGACAGCGGCCCGGGCGTGCCGGAAGAGTGGCGCTTCAAGGTGTTCGAGCCCTTCTTCACCACCAAGGGCGCCGACCAGCACCACCTCGGCATGGGACTGGCGATCGCGCAGGAAATCGTGGCGCGCCATGGCGGCACGCTCGACATCGATCCGTCGTATACGACCGGGTGCCGGATGCGCGTGCAGCTGCCCTGCCAGCAGGGGAGCGCCTCATGATGGCCCCGCAACGCGAAGACTGGGACGAACTCCAGCACGAGCTGCTGAAGACCGAGCTCGAGACGCTGTATCACGTCAGCCAAGTGCTGTCGCGCTCGCTCGACCTCAAGGAAACGCTGAGTTCGGTGCTGCGCGCCCTGCATGAAGGCGTCGGCCTGGAACGCGGCATGGTCAGCCTGATCGAGCCCGAAACCGGCGCCCTGCTGGTGACCGTGGCGCACGGGCTCGACGAAGCCTATATCGGCGAGATCCGCTACCGCCCCGGCGAAGGCGTGGTCGGCATGATCCTCGAGGAGGGCGAGCCCATCGTGGTCGAGCGCATCGCCGACGAACCGCGCTTCCTCGGCCGCCTCGGCATCTACGACCCCAAGGGCGCGTTCGTCGGCGTGCCGATCCGCATCGCGCGCAAGGTGACCGGCGTGCTCGCTGCCCAGCCGGCACCCGGCGCCGAAATCCTGCTCGAGGAGTACACCCACTTCCTGGAAATGGTGGCCAACCTCATCGGCCAAAGCGTGCGGCTCAACCGCGACATCGAATCCGAGCGCCGTTCGTTGACCGAGGAGCGCGACAGCCTGCGCCGCACCGTGCGCGGGCAGTACGGCTTCGACAACATCATCGGCCACACCCAGGTGATGCGCCGTGTGTTCGAGCAGGCGCGGCTGGTGGCGAAGTGGAACACCACCGTGCTGATCCGCGGCGAGACCGGCACCGGCAAGGAGCTGATCGCCAACGCCATCCACTACAACTCGCCGCGCGCGCGCAGCCCCATCGTCAAGCTCAACTGCGCGGCGCTGCCGGAGAACCTGCTGGAATCCGAACTGTTCGGCCACGAGAAGGGCGCGTTCACCGGCGCGGTGGCGCAGCGCAAGGGCCGCTTCGAGCAGGCCGACGGCGGCACATTGTTCCTCGACGAGGTGGGCGAGGTGTCCGCCGCCTTCCAGTCCAAGCTCCTGCGCGTGCTGCAGGAAGGCGAACTCGAGCGCGTCGGCGGCACCCGCACCATCAAGGTCGACGTGCGCGTCATCGCCGCCACCCACCGCGACCTCGAGGCCGAGGTCGAGGCCGGGCGCTTCCGAGAAGACCTGTACTACCGCCTCAACGTGATGCCGATCTACCTGCCCGCGCTGCGCGAGCGGATGGAGGACATCCCCGACATCGCCCGCTTCCTGGTCGAGAAGATCGGCCGCCAGCAGGGCCGCGAACTCGGGCTCACCGAAGCCGCGCTGCGCGTGCTGATGCACCACGACTGGCCGGGCAACGTGCGCGAACTGGAGAACTGCCTGGAGCGCGCCGCCGTGCTGACCGAGGGCGGCGTCATCGACCGCGACGCCATCCTGCTCACCGGCATCGACGAGAAGGTGTCGATGGGGCGCGGCGCGATCCAGGCGGTCGATCTCGACGACCCCAACCTCGACGAGCGCGAGCGTGTCATCGCCGCGCTGGAACAGGCTGGCTGGGTGCAGGCCAAGGCCGCGCGCCTGCTCGACATGACGCCGCGCCAGATCGCCTATCGCATCCAGATCCTGAAGATCAAGGTGCGGCAGATATGAGCCTGTTCACCCCCTGCAAGGGCAAGACCGCCTGCCGCGACGACGGCGAAACCTGCCTGACGTGCGGGCGCAGCTTTGCGGAAATCGCCCGCACCCGCGAACTGATCGACGCCCTGGCCGAGCTCGCCTGCGCGCAGGGCTACGACAACGTCGACGAATTCGCCGCCTACGTCGCCCGCAAGCTGGAAAAGAAGGTCAGGCACAGGCGGCAAGGCGCGGCACATGAAAGCGCGCATGGCTCTCCCTGATCCGCGCGACGATCAAGCCATCCAGCCGTCCGCTTAAATACGCTGCGAGCGTCCCGCGCCACGGCCACGCGCCCAGGTGGGCGCGTGGCCTCCCGCTTCAATTCGACACGCGCCGCGCGAGACGGGGCATCCCGCATTGCCCATCTCCGTCCGGCCTGATCAGCCGCCGCCTCTGCGGCTGGTTGGCCAGACCGGGCGATCTTAACCCCACCGCTCCCGCGACTGCCAAGTCCGATCCGCCTTCCATCCCAAGCAAAATTAGTATCTGGCAATTTGTTGGTATTCATAAGCTGTACTAATGTGAAGCTGCTTTTCCCGTCAATAAAATATCAAGGAGACAGCCGTGAACAAGAAAGACAGCCAATCACCCACGAATACCGAAACCAAGCTGAGCCGGAGAACCTTCCTCGGCGCAGCGGCTGCCACTGCAACCGGCGCAGCCACGCTGGGATTCCCTGCTGTCGCGAAAGCGGCGGCCCCGATCAGTCTGCGCTTCCAGAGCACCTGGCCGTCGAAAGACATCTTCCACGAATACGCGGTGGATTTCGCCAACAAGGTGAACGCGATGTCCGGCAAGGAACTTCGGATCGAGGTTCTGCCTGCGGGGGCGGTGGTCAAGCCCTTCGATCTGCTCGACGCGGTGAGCAAGGGCACGCTGGACGGCGGGCACGGCGTGATCGCCTACTGGTACGGCAAGAACTCCGCGGTGGCGCTGTGGGGGTCGGGCCCCGCCTTCGGCATGGACCCGAACATGGTGCTGGCGTGGCACTACTACGGCGGCGGCAAGGAACTGCTGGAGGAAATCTACAAGAGCATGAACATGGACGTGGTCTCCATGCTCTACGGCCCGATGCCGACCCAGCCCTTCGGCTGGTTCAAGAAACCCGTGACCAGCGCCGAGCAGATGAAGGGCCTCAAGTTCCGCACCGTGGGCCTGGCGGTGGACATGTACAAGGACCTGGGCGCCGCGGTGAACCCGTTGCCCGGCGGCGAGATCGTACCGGCCATGGACCGCGGCCTGCTGGACGCGGCCGAATTCAACAATGCGTCCAGCGACAACCTGCTCGGCTTCCCTGACGTGGCCAAGGTCTGCATGCTGCAAAGCTTCCACCAGTGCAGCGAACAGTTCGAAATCCTGTTCAACAAGAAAAAATACAATTCGCTCAGCGCCGAACACAAGGCCATCATCAAGTACGCCCTCGAGGCCTCCTCGGCCGACATGTCCTGGAAGGCCATCGATCGCTATTCGCAGGACTACATCGACATGAGCACCAAGAAGGGGGTCAAGTTCTACAAGACCCCCGATGCCATCCTGCGCAAGCAGCTGCAGGCCTGGGACAAGATCATGGCGGCGAAGAGCGCGGAAAACCCGGCCTTCAAGAGGGTGCTCGACTCCATGCGCACCTTCGCCGCCCGCGCGGCGCGCTGGCAGAACGACACCAACGTCGACTACAAGATGGCGTACAACCACTTCTTCGCCAAGAAGCGGGGTTGACCGGCATAGTCTCGACTGGCCGCCCGGCCCAGGACGGGCGGCCATTTTCTGCAGCCCATTCCAAGAATTCAATCCATGCAGAAACTGCTGCTCTTCGTCGACAAGGTCAGCACCTTCGCCGGCCGCCTGTTTGCCTGGTCCATCATCGGACTGACTTTTCTGATTTCCTGGGAAGTGTTCTCCCGCTACGTCCTCAACACCCCGCACCCCTGGGTGCTGGACGTGCAGATCATGCTCTACGGCATCCTGTTCATGATGGCCGGCGCCTACACCCTGGCCCACGGCGGGCACGTGCGCGGCGACGTGCTGTACGGCTTCTTCGCCCCGCGCACCCAGGCGACCATCGACCTGGTGCTGTACGTGGTGTTCTTCCTGCCGGGGATCTTCGCGCTCGCCTATGCCGGCTGGACCTACGCCAACGAATCGCTGGCCATCCGCGAGCAGACCTTCAGCCCTGACCCGCTGCCGCTCTATCCCTTCAAGTTCATGATCCCAATCGCGGCCGTTTTCCTGCTGCTACAGGGCATCGTCGAGATCCTGCGCTGCCTCGTCTGCCTGCGCGACGGCGCCTGGCCCTCCCGCGTCGAGGACGTGGAGGAAGTCGACGTCGACAAGCTCAAGCAAATGGTCCACGTGAAAAGCGAGGACATCGAGCGACTCGATCGGTACGTGGTGAAGCCGGAGGGCCAATCGTGAAGAAGGAATTGCGCTTCGGCTTCGCCCTGATGGCGATCATCCTGATCGCCGTCGCCGTATTCATGCCGTGGGGCAACCTCAGCAACGGCCACCTCGGCCTGCTCATGCTGAGCCTGGTGGTGGTGGCCATCATGCTCGGCTTCCCCACCGCGTTCACGCTCATGGGCATGGGCATGATCTTCGCGTGGCTCGCCTATCGCAGCAACAATCCGGACCTCGCGGTGACCCAGACCCTGGACCTCATGGTGCAGCGCGCCTACGGCGTGATGACCAACGACGTGCTGATCTCGATCCCGCTGTTCGTGTTCATGGGCTATCTGGTCGAACGCGCCAACCTGATCGAGAAGCTGTTCAAGTCGCTGCACCTGGCGCTGGCGCGCATACCGGGTTCGCTCGCCGTCGCCACCCTGGTGACCTGCGCCATCTTCGCCACCGCCACCGGCATCGTCGGCGCAGTGGTCACGCTGATGGGCCTGTTGGCGCTGCCGGCCATGCTGCGCGCGGGCTACGGCGTCAAGCTGTCGGCCGGCGTCATCACCGCGGGCGGTTGCCTCGGCATCCTGATTCCGCCTTCGGTGCTGCTCATCGTCTACGGCGCGACCGCCGGCGTGTCGGTGGTAAAGCTGTACGCCGGCGCGTTCTTCCCCGGCCTCATGCTGGCCCTGCTCTACGTCGGCTACGTGATGATCCTGGCCAAGCTGAAGCCGGACCTGGCGCCATCGCTGCCCGAGTCCGAACGCAAGGTCGACCTCCCCCCCGACAACGCACGCATTGCCGAGCGCTTCGGCAACCGGGCCATGCCGGCGCTGCTGCGCGCGGCATTCGCCCGGGACGGCGCCAGCGTGCCCAGGGTTCGCGTGATGCGCGAGCTGTTCACCGCGCTGCTGCCCGCTTTCGCGTTCGTCGTCGTCATGGGCCTCGCCTGGCAGGCACTCACCCGGCCGGAGGTCGCGACCGACACGTCCCTGTTGCAGGAAATGGGCCTGGTGAGCGAAGAATCGAAGGATGCGCCGCTGCTGGACGAACCCCAGGCCGAGGGCATCTCGGAGCCCCCGGCCGAGGCGCCGCTTGCCGACGGCGTGCAGGAGCCGCCACCCGAAGTGCAACAGGAACCCGCGGCCGAATCCCTGCAGGAGCCGTCCGCCGAGGGCCTGCAGGAACCCGAAGCCGCCGCCCCGTCGACAGCTGAGCCCGCCGTGGCCGAGCCTGCGGCCGAACAGGCCACCGCGGATACCGGCCCGCAGCGCCGGCCCGCGCCGGCCGCGTTCTGGAAAGTACTCGCCGGCGGCCTCGCGGTCCTGCTCGTGGTCTATGCGCTGTTCACCTTCGCGCGGCTCGAAATCTTCAAGATGCTGCTGACCTCGTTCTTTCCGCTGGCGATCCTGATCCTTGCCGTGCTCGGCACCATCGTGTTCGGCCTGGCCACGCCGACGGAAGCGGCGGCAATCGGTTCCTTCGGCGGCTTCGTGCTCGCCGCCCTCTACCTGTCGCTGAACAAGCCGGCGGCGCAGCGGCGCACCCTGCGCGCCACCTGGATTCCGCTGTGGATGCTGTTCGGCGTCTCGGTGGTGTGGTTCATCCTGTTCAAGGCCGGGGCGCTGCCGGCGGCGCCGCCGGACTGGGTGGGCTGGCTGTCGATGGCCGCCATCGGCGTGTGGTGCCTGCTGGCCGTGCCGCAGGTGGGCATGCTGCCGACCGTGAAGGAATCCGTCTTCCTCACCGCCAAGACCTCGGCCATGGTGTGCTGGCTGTTCGTCGGCTCGTCGATCTTCTCCGCAGCCTTCGCGCTGCTCGGCGGCCAGCAGCTGATCGAGCAATGGGTGCTGTCGATGGACATGACGCCGATGGAGTTCATGCTGCTGTCGCAGGCCGTCATCTTCATCCTCGGCTGGCCGCTGGAGTGGACCGAGATCATCGTCATCTTCATGCCGATCTTCATTCCGCTGCTGGCGCACTTCAACATCGACCCGCTGTTCTTCGGCCTAATGGTGGCGCTCAATCTGCAGACCGCCTTCCTGTCGCCGCCGGTGGCGATGGCCGCGTTCTATCTCAAGGGCGTGGCGCCGCCGCACGTCAGCCTCAACCAGATCTTCGCCGGCATGCTGCCTTTCATGGGCATCCAGGTGATTGCCATGGCCATGCTCTACCTGTGGCCGCAGATCGGTCTGTGGCTGCCGAATCTGTTATACAAATAAGGTAGGCTGGCTGGCAGCCAAGGGAGAAAACGATGAACGTCGCATTTATCGGCCTCGGCATCATGGGCAAGCCCATGGTCATCAACCTGCGCAAGGCAGGTCATGCGGTATTCGTATACGGCCGCCGTCCCGAGACCATGACCCAGGCGGTGGAAGCCGGCTGTGCCGGTTGCGGGTCGATCGCGGAGGCGGCCGCACGCGCCGAGATCATCATCGTCATGGTGTCGGACACCCCGGACGTGGAACAGGTCCTGTTCGGCGAGAACGGCGTCGCCGCAGGCGCAAAACCCGGCTCGGTGGTGGTCGACATGAGCACCATCTCGCCCACCGCGACCCGCGATTTCGCGCAGAAACTGCACACACGCGGCATCGACATGCTGGATGCACCGGTATCCGGCGGCGAGATCGGTGCGGTCAACGCCACGCTGTCGATCATGGTCGGCGGCAAGCCCGAGGTGTTCGAGCGGGTGAAGCCGGTGTTCGAGGCCATGGGCAAGAACATCGTGCGGGTCGGCGACATTGGTGCCGGCCAGGTCGCCAAGGCCTGCAACCAGATCGTGGTCGCGGTCACCATCGAAGGCGTCGCCGAGGCGCTCACCTTCGCGCGCAAGAGCGGCGTCGACCCGGCCCGCGTGCGCGACGCGCTGATGGGCGGCTTCGCCGGCAGCCGCATCCTCGAAGTGCACGGCAAGCGCATGCTCGACAACGACTACACGCCCGGCTTCAAGACCAAACTGCACCAGAAGGACATCAACATCGTGATGCAGACCGCGAAGGAGCTCGGGCTGGCGCTCCCGGGCGCGGCGCTGGTGATGCAGCACTTGAACGCGCTGATGGGTACCGGCAACGGCGAACTGGATTCGGCGGCGGTGATGAAGATCGTCGAACGCGAGTCCGGCATGGAACGCTAGGGCGTGTCTTCGCGCACGCCAGCAAACCGGCGATTTCTGCCTGTCGGGCGACTTCGTGGATAAAAAAGGGTTTCGACCATGAAACACACCATCGTCTTTCTCGATCGTGCGAGCCTGATCGCCGACATGCGCGCGCCGTCGTTCGCGCACGCGTGGATCGACCACGAGCAGACGCGGCCCGAGGATGTCGTCGCGCGAATCCGGGAGGCCGACATCGTCATCGTCAACAAGGTGAAACTCTCCGGCGAGATCCTGGCGCAGGCGCCGCGCGTGAAGATGATCGCGGTGGCCGCGACCGGCACCGACATCGTCGATCTCGCGTATTGCCGCGAGCACGGCATCGTCGTGTCCAACATCCGCGGTTACGCGGTGAACACCGTCCCCGAGCACGCCTTCATGATGATGCTCGCGCTGCGTCGCAACCTGCTGGGCTGGCGCGAGGACGTGCGCGCCGGCCTGTGGCAGCGAACCGACCAGTTCTGCCTGTTCACCCGGCCGGTGAACGATCTCCACGGCAGCACGCTGGGACTGGTCGGCTACGGCTCGCTCGGCCACGGCATGCAAAAACTCGCCGAGGCCTTCGGCATGACGGTGCGGGTCGCCGAGCACAAGGGTGCGGCCACGGTGCGCGCAGCTTACACGCCCTTCGACAGCGTGCTGGCCGAAGCCGACGTGATCTCGCTGCACACCCCGCTGACCCCCGACACGCGCCACATGATCGGCGCGCGCGAATTCGGCCTGATGAAGCCGAGCGCCATCCTCATCAACACGGCGCGCGGCAACCTGGTCGACGAAGCCGCGCTGGCCGTCGCACTGCGCTCTGGGCGCATCGCCGGCGCCGGCTTCGACGTGCTGTCGGTGGAGCCACCGCACGGCGGCAATCCGCTGCTCGACCTCGACCTGCCCAATTTCATCCTCACCCCCCACGTCGCCTGGTCGAGCCGCGAGGCGATGCAGACCCTGGCCGACCAGCTGGTCGACAACATCGAGGCCTTCGTTGCCGGTGTGCCGCGCAACGTCGTGACCTGAGGAGGCCAGACGATGCCCGCACGCGTCACGCTGGCCGGCCTGCAGATCGCGCAGCCCTTGTTCGAGCTGGTGCGCGACGAGATCGCGCCGGGCACCGGGGTTGCCAGCGACCGCGCCTGGCAGGGTTTCGCCGGCATCGTGCGCGAGCTGACTCCGCGCAACCGCGCGCTGCTGGCCCGGCGCGACGAGCTGCAGGCCCGCATCGACGCCTGGCACCTGGCACGCAAGGGCCAGCCGCACGATGCCGCCGCCTACAAGCAGTTCCTCTACTCCATCGACTATCTACTGCCCGAGGGCGCGGATTTCAGCATCGCCACCGAGAACGTCGACGCCGAAATCGCCCGCCTCGCCGGACCGCAGCTGGTGGTGCCGGTGAACAACGCGCGCTACGCGCTGAACGCGGCCAATGCGCGCTGGGGCAGCCTGTTCGACGCGCTCTACGGCACCGACGTCATATCCGGCGAGGACGGTGCCGAGAAGAAGAGTGCCTTCAACCCGGTGCGCGGCGCCAGGGTCATCTCTGCCGCCAAGGCCTTCCTCGACGAGGCCGTGCCCCTGCGCGAAGGCAGCTACATCGACGCCATCGCCTATTCGGTGAAATCGGGCCAGCTCGCCGTCACGCTCTCCAGCGGCGCGCACACCGGCCTGCGCGACCCGGCCCAGTTCAGGGGCTACCAGGAGAAAGCCGGCGGTATCAGTTCCATCCTGCTGGCACACCACGGTCTGCACATCGAGATTCATTTCAACACCGACCACCCCATCCACGAACTCCATCCCACCGGCATCCGCGACATCTACCTGGAGGCGGCGCTGACCACCATCATGGACTGCGAGGATTCGGTCGCCGCGGTGGACGCCGACGACAAGGTCAACGTCTATCGCAACTGGCTGGGGCTGATGAAAGGCGAACTCGCCAGCCACTTCGAGAAAGGCGGCAAGACCCTGACCCGCAGCCTCAACCCGGATCGCCGCTACCTGTCGCCCGAGGGCCGTTATTTCGAGATTCCCGGCCGCAGCCTGATGCTGGTGCGCAACGTCGGCCACCTGATGACCAGCGACGCGGTGCTGGACGAGCACGGCAACGCGGTGTTCGAGGGCCTGCTCGACGGTTTCATCACCAGCTACTGCGCCCTGCACGACCTCAAGGGTACCAGCAGGCTGCGCAACAGCCGCACCGGCAGCGTCTATATCGTCAAGCCCAAGCAGCACGGTCCCGACGAGGTGGCTTTCACCGTGGATCTGTTCGGACGCATCGAGGACGTGCTGGAGTTGCCGCGCAATACGCTGAAGATCGGCGTCATGGACGAGGAGCGGCGCACCACGCTCAACCTCAAGGCCTGCATCCGCGCCGCGCGCGAGCGGCTGATCTTCATCAACACCGGCTTCCTCGACCGCACCGGCGACGAGATCCACACCTCGATGGAGGCCGGGCCCGTACTGCGCAAGGGCGAGATGAAGTCCGCCGCCTGGCTCCGCGCCTACGAGGACTGGAACGTGGACGTCGGACTGGCCTGCGGGCTGTCGGGCCGGGCGCAGATCGGCAAGGGTATGTGGACCATGCCGGACCGCATGGCGGCGATGATGGCGGCGAAACAGACGCACCCCGAGGCCGGCGCCAGCTGCGCCTGGGTGCCGTCGCCCACGGCCGCGACCCTGCACGCCATCCACTACCACCGGGTCGACGTCTTCGCCCGCCAGCAGGCACTGCGCTCACGCACGCGCGCCTCGCTCGACGACTTGCTTGCCATCCCCGTGGCAGCGACGCCGGTCTGGTCGGCGGAAGATATCCAGCAGGAACTCGACAACAACATCCAGGGCCTGCTCGGCTACGTGGTGCGCTGGATCGACCAGGGCATGGGTGCGTCCAAGGTGCCGGACATCGACCACGTCGGCCTGATGGAAGACCGGGCGACGCTGCGCATCTCCAGTCAGCACATCGCGAACTGGCTGCACCACGGCATCATCGGCGAAACCCAGGTGATGGAGACGCTCAGGCGCATGGCCCGGCTGGTGGACCAGCAGAACGCCGGCGACCCCAACTACATCAACATGGCACCGCACTACATCAGCCTGGCCTTCCAGACGGCGCAGGACATGATCTTTCATGGCCGGCGCGTGCCCAACGGCTATACCGAACCGACCCTGCACCGGCGACGCCGCGAGTTCAAGGCGGCGCTGCGCGGCGATTGAGGCCTTCGGCAGGCGCGGCAGGAATCAGCCGGCCGCCTGCTGGCTGTCCTGCGCAAAGCCGCGCGCATGCCGGCCCAGCAGCGTGGTGGCGTCATGGCCCGACATCGGTCCGCTGTAGTAATGCCCCTGCATCTCGTGGCACTGCATCTGCTGCAGCCGGGCGAGCTGGGATTCGGTTTCGACCCCTTCGGCGACCACGTTGAGATTCATGCCGCGTCCCATCGCGATCATCGCGTTGACGATGGACATGTTCTCCTCGCGGTCGAGCTCCTGCACGAAGGACTGGTCGATCTTCAGCGTGTGGATGGGGAAGCGCGACAGATACTTGAACGAGCTGTAGCCGGTGCCGAAATCGTCGATGGCGAGGCGGATGCCGGACGCCGACAGCCTCCCGAGCTTGATCGCGTTGGCTTCGAAATCGCGCATCAGCAGGCTTTCTGTGATCTCCAGCTCCATCAGGTTGCCGTCGAGCGCGTACACCTGGACCGCCCGCATGACGCTCTCGACGAAGTCGGGGCTTTCGAGCTGGCGTGCGGAAATGTTGACCGACAGCCGCACCTGCGGCAGCCCGGCGCGGCGCCAGTCCGCCATCTGCGCGCTGGCTTCGCGCAGCACCCAGTCGCCGATCGGGACGATGACGCCTGATTCCTCGGCCACCGGAATGAAATCGGCAGGGGTCAGCAGGCCGCGCTGCGGATGCCACCAGCGCAGCAGCGCCTCGAAACCGCGCACCTCGCCGGTGAGGGTGTCGACCTGCGGCTGGTAGAACAGCACGAATTCGTTGCGCGCGAGCGCCCGGCGCAGGTCGGACTCGATCTGCATCCGTTCGGAATAGGGCGCCTGCATGCCGGATTCCCAGAACTGCAGGCGGCTGCGGCCCTGCGCCTTGGCCTGGTACATCGCGATCTCGGCTTGGCGGATCAGGCTGTCGATCATGTCGCCGTCCTCCGGCGCGACGCAGGCGCCGATGCTGACCGAGATGTAGATCTCGTGGCCCTTGACGTACACCGGCTTCGACAGCACCTGGATGATCTTGCGGCAGATGTGCTCGACGTCGCTGCGCGACACCAGGGTCGGCAACAGCACGGCAAACTCGTCGCCGCCGAGGCGCGCCAGGGTGTCGCCCTCGCGCAGGCACTGGCGCAGCCGCGCGCCCACCGCCAGCAGCAGCTCGTCGCCGATGGTGTGGCCGAGCGAATCGTTGATGACCTTGAAGTGATCGAGGTCGAGGCTCAGCACCGCCAGCGGCTTCTGGTTGCGCTTGGCCTGTGCCAGCATGAGGCCGAGGTGGTCGCGGAACAGCGCGCGGTTGGGCAGGCCGGTGAGCAGGTCGTGGTAGGCCTGGTAGTGCACGGTCTCCTCGGCCTGCTTGCGCTCGGTGACGTCCTTGGCGACGCCGTAGCTGCCGATGAAGCGACGCTCGAACGGGCCGGCGTCCTCGTCGTACATGCCGGTCGCGGTGAGCTCGACCGACTTGCAGCGGCCGTTCATCAGGCGCGGCCGGCGCATGCCCGGGTTGCACTTGAGGCGGATCTCGATGTTGCGCGCATTGCGATCGCCGGCGCGGCGCTCGTTGAACACGTGCTCGGCGCGCGCGATGTCGTCCTCGTGGATCAGCAGGCTGTAGTGCTGGCCGAGCAGCTCCTCGCGGCGGTAGCCGAGCAGGCTTTCGACGCGGTCGTTGACGAAGGTGAAGCGCCCTTCGCAATCCAGCGTGTAGATGAAGTCGGGCGAGCTGTTGACCAGGAAGCGGTGCCACTTCTCCGATTGCTGCAGGCGCTGCAGGATGTGGTTGTTTTCCTTCTCCAGGCGCCGCCGCGTCAGCGTGTTGTCGATGCGGCGCAGCAGTTCCTCGGGTTCATAGGGCTTGCGCACGAAGTCGGCGGCGCCGCCGCGCAGCGCGCGGATCGCGGCGTCGATGGTGCTGTCGCCGGACACCACGATCACCGGCGTGTCGGCGCTGCGGTCGGCGACGAAGCGCAGCACCTCGTTGCCGTTGAGATCCGGCATGCCGAGATCGAGCAGGATGGCGTCGAACTGCTGCTTGCCGATGGCGATCAGCGCCTCGCAGCCGCCGTTGGCCGTCACCACGTCGTAGTCGCGCGTATCGAGCAGACGTTTCAGCCCCTCCAGGATCAGCGGCTCGTCGTCCACCACCAGCAGGCGGGGGCGCGCCGGAAAAGTGCTGACGGTACTGCGCTGCGGCGGGGTTTCGATGGGATCGTCGGACACGGGTGTTCTCCTTGAGCGCGGGTTACATCGACCCGTAGCGTGTAGTCGTAAGCGGGGCCTGGCCGTTCTGCAAAGTGGGCAGGCGGATCAGGAAATGGGTGCCTTGCGGCGTGCTGGCGCAACTGAGCTGGCCGTTCATGCGCTCGACCAGGCTGCGGCTGATGGTCAGGCCGAGGCCGGCGTGGTCGCCGCCCTTCTCGCTGACCACCGGCTCGAACAGGCGCGACGCCACCGCCGGCGGCAGGCCGGGGCCGGTGTCGGCGACTTCGATCTCGACCTGGCGCTGGCCGTCGGTCATCGCCAGCCGGGTGCTGAACTTGAGGTGGCCACCCGCGTGCATCGCCTCGACCGCATTCTTGGCGAGGTTGAACAGCACCTGCTTCAAGAGGTCCTTCTGCAGCGGCAGCGGCGGCACGTCGGGGTTGAGGTCGATCTGCACGTTGACCTTGTTCGGCGTGAACAGGGTGCCGAGCGCCATCCGCACCAGCTCGGAGACGACGCTGTTGACCGACACCAGCTCCAGCGTGACCGGCAGCGGCCCGGTGTCCTCGGCCACCGTGATGCCGCGCACGATACGCGCCACCCGCTCGATCTCGTCGCCGATGATGCCGAGATCGCGCTGCACCGAGGAATCGGCCCCCAGGCGCTCGGACAGCAGGTTGACGTAATTGCGCATGATGGTGAGCGGGTTGGCCACCTCGTGCACGGCGCGCCGCACCCGGTCGCGCGGAATGTCGTCGTTCGGGGTGGCGGCAATCGGCGCCGCCGGCGCGGGGACCGCTGCCAGCGGCAGCGGTTGCAGGGCCACGGTGCATTCGGCAAGGACGAAGCGCCATAACGGCGACATGCCCAGGCCGGGCAGCGCGTCGCCCGCCACCAGCACGCCGCTGCGGCCGTCGTGCAGGGCCAGCGGCTGGCAGAGGAAGCGCGACACGCCGAGCAGGCGCGCGATCTGTTCGTCGACCAGCGCCGCATCCGGTTCGCCCCGCTCGAACTGCTGGGGCGCGCTGCGTGCCAGGGCACGCGGCAGCGCCGAATGGCCATCGTCCGGCGGAATCGCCAGCGCACCCAGGCCGGCGGCCGCGGGAACCAGCGGCGACATGCGCAGGCTGCCGTCGGCGGCAGGCGCGAACAACCCGGCGCGTTCGATTCCGAACAGCGCGCGCAACGCGTCCTGCAGCCGGGCGAATACCTGTTCGGGGCCGTTCGCCCCGCGGAAATGGCCATGCAGCGCGGATTGCGCCGCCTGCCCCGCGTACAGACGGGCGAGGCGGTCGAATCCTGCGCCCGCCCCCTGGATCACCGCATCGGCCAGCCCGAAACGCTGGGCCAGCTGGCGCGCCTGCGCCTGGCTGTCGGCCAGCAGCTGGGCGGCCTCGCCGGCACCCAGCTGCAGGGCGGCGAGCGCGGCGCGCACGTCGACGCTGTCCACCGCATCGGCACGGGTCACCAGCTGGTAGGCCAGCTGGACGATGCGCACCAGCGGGTGCGCGGCGCGCCCGCGCGCCAGCGGCTCGGCGTGATAGCGCACCGCGTCGGCCAGCCAGCCGTCGTGATCGAGTTCGCCCAGCCAGTCCGCGACATCCGCAGATGGGGCGATATCGGGTTCGAGATAGTCCGCCAGGTTGTGGAGCAGGCCCCCGGTCCAGGCGGCTTCGGCATCCGCCGCGCCGGAACGCACGGTCAGCGCCTGCGCCAGCTGCGCCACGCCGATCGACTGGCGCCAGCGTGCCGCATAGGACGCCTGCGCCGCGCCGGCCGCCACCGGCGCCGCCAGCAACAGGGCACGCAGCAGATCCGGCTGCGCCGCGAAATCGGCCGGCACCAGACGCAGCGCCAAGACGGGGTCGTGGCGCACGCAAGCGGCAAACTCCGCCTGGGCGGCCTCGCCTCGCATCAGCAGCTCCAGCGCCTCGGCCACCACCCCGGGGGCACAAAGACACGCCGTTAGCTCCGATTTCTTTAGTAAATTATCCGGAAGTTCTCGCATGTCATTGCTATATATATTGAATTTTGCTACACCGTCAATCTATGATGCAGTTAAATCGTGGCGTCTGGCGGGAACTGTTGTTTTCAAGTTTTAGTCAGCATGTCCGTTTTACGCACCAGCTGTTACATTTCCGTCGCCTGACCTTTGAATTGAAGCAGATACATATGAAAGCTGTACTGACCGGATTGATCCTGTTGTGCGTCCATACAGGCGCCGTCGCGCTCGACAGCCGCACGTCCCTGCAATGGAGCGACCAGCTCGACACGCTGCCCGCCCCCCTGCCGGCCCCCGACTACTCGGCCCTGCCGGAGCTCAGTGCACAGTCCGTACTGGTCTACGACCAGGCCAGCGGCCAGCCTCTGCTGGCGAAGAACGCCACCCTGCAGACGCCGATCGCCTCGATCACCAAGTTGATGACCGCGATGCTGGTGATGGACGCCGGCCAGCCCCTGGACGAAAAGATCACCATCACCTCGGCCGACCGCGATACCCTCAAGGGCACCGGTTCGCGCCTCGCCATCGGCTCCAGCTACACCCGCGGCCAGCTGCTGCATCTGGCGCTGATCGCATCCGACAACCGCGCCGCCCACGCCCTGGGCCGCACCTATCCGGGCGGGCTGGATCGCTTCGTCGCCACCATGAACCGCATGGCGCACGCCCTGGGCATGAACGACACTGTCTACGTCGAACCCACCGGCCTGTCGAGCAACAACCGCTCGACCGCGCTCGACCTCGCCAAGCTCGCCGATTACGCCTATCAGAATTACCCGGAAATCCGCCATATCAGCAGCACCGGCCACTACACCCTCGGCACCCAGCGCGTGGTGGTGAAGAAAAAACGCAACAAGGCCAAGGTCTACTATCGCCAGGTTGCGTTCAACAACACCAACCGCCTGACCCGCATGGACGACTGGCATATCGGCCTGTCGAAGACCGGTTTCATCAACGAAGCCGGACATTGCCTGGTGATGCAGGCCCAGGTGGCGCAGCGCAACGTCATCATCGTGCTGCTCGACGCCATGGGCACCAACCGCCGCGCCGGCGACGCCACCCGCATCAAGGCCTGGCTCGAATCCGGCAGCACCTCGCGCAGCGCCGACAACCGCTACACCCCCGCCTCGCGTACCTGAGTTTCCGCGCTTCGGCACATCGGGCCTTCATGGGCAGCGGCCCATGAAGGCCCGATGCCGTTTGGCCCGGCCATGCCGCGCCGGGGCCCATGCGGCGGCGTTATGATGGACGCCCCAGCCGCCTGCCTCCTTCAGCATGTCGCCCGAACTCGCGCAGCAACTGCTGCTTAAAACACTGCTGCCCTTATTCCTGCTGATCGCCGCCGGCGGCATCTGGCCGCGCTGGCAGACCGGCATTTCCATCGTCGGCCTGCGCGGCGAGATCAACCGGCTGGTGCTGAACTTCTTCGCGCCGATGCTGTTCTTCGCGGCGGGCGCGTCCGCCACGGTTGACCTCGCCATCCTGCAGGTACCGCTGATCCTGGGCGCCTCCACCCTGTTCGGGCTCGGACTCGCCGCGCTGGCGCTGTTCGCCACCCCGCTCGGGCACGGCCTGCCGAACCCCGCGCGCGGCGCCATCCTGCTGGCGTCCGGCTTCGGCAACGTGCTGTTCTTCGGCTACCCCTTCCTCACCACGGTGTTCGGCGAATCCGGCGCGCGCTACCCCTTCTTCGCCGACATGCTCGCCACCACCCCGCTGGTGTGGTCGCTCGGCGTGTGGCTGGCCTTCCGCTGCGGCAAGCACACCGAGCACGCCTCCTTCCTGAGGATGTGGCTGACGCTGCCGCCGGTGTGGGGATTTGCCGCCGGCATCGCGGTCAACCTGTCCGGCGCCGACCTCGCCCCGCTGGTCGAGGCCGCGCGCTGGGCCGGCAGCCCGACCATCCCGCTGATGCTGTTCGTGCTCGGACTCACCATTCCCTGGCACGACCTGCGGCCGCAAAAGGCCGTCATGGTGGCGATGGCGATCAAGCTCGCGCTGATGCCGCTGTTCGGCCTCGGCATCGCTCTGGCCTGGCCCGGTCCGCTGTCCGAACCCGCCGAAGCGGCGGTGCTGGAGGCCGCCATGCCGACCATGGTGATGGTCATCGCACTGGCCGACCGCTTCGGCCTGGACACCCGTCTGGCGGGCCTGATCATGGGCTGGTCAACCCTGACGGGATTGGTTACGCTGCCATTCTGGTTATGGTTGTTGAAGGGGTTGGCATCATGAAAATCGGATTCATCGGCAGCGGCATCATGGGCCGCCCCATGGCGGAAAACCTGCTGCGCGCCGGCCATCAGCTCACCGTCTACGGCCGCCGCTTCGACCGCATCGAACCCATCCTGGTGATGGGCGCGCTCGGCAAGGGCACGCCGGCCGAAGTCGCCGCCGAATGCGACATCACCTTCACCGTCGTCTCCGACACCACCGACGTCGAGCAGATCATCCTCGGCGACCGCGGCCTGGTGCACGGCGCCCGCCCCGGCCACATCGTCGTCGACATGAGCACCGTCTCGCCCGCCGCCACCCGCCGCATCGCCGCCGCGCTCGCCGAACGCGGCGTCCACATGCTCGACGCCCCGGTGTCGGGCGGCGAAACCGGCGCCCGCGAAGGCACGCTGTCGATCATGGTCGGCGGCGAGGCGCCGATCTTCGACAAAGTGCGCCCGCTGTTCGAAATCCTCGGCAAGAACATCGTCCACGTCGGCGGCCACGGCGCCGGCCAGGTCGTCAAATGCTGCAACCAGATCGTCGTCGGCCTCACCTTCGAAGGCGTGGCGGAAGCGATTCTGCTGGCGCGACGCAACGGCGTCGACCCGGTCAAGATGCGCGAAGCGCTGATGGGCGGTTTCGCCGGCAGCCGCATCCTCGACGTCCACGGCCAGCGCATGCTCGACGCCAACTACAAGCCCGGTTTCAAGGTGAAACTGCACCACAAGGACATGGCCATCGTCATGGACAACGCGCAGGAAACCGCCACCCCGCTCCCCGGCGCCGCGCTGATCGCGCAGCAGATGAACGCGCTGATGGGCGCCGGCGACAGTGAGCTGGATTCGTCCGCCATCATGCGCGCGCTGGAGCGGCTGACCGGCGAGAACCTCGGCAACGGCAAGTGAGCGGCCGCGCACCATGAGCAGCAAGGAGCGCGTCGTCTTCCTCGACCGCGCCGCCTTCACCGCGGACGACCTGCCGATCCCGGCCTTCGATCACAACTGGAGCGAATACCCTGACACCGAGCCGGCCGATGTCGTGCCGCGTCTGTTCTGGGCGACCACGGCGATCACGCATGAGTGTCCGATTAATGCGGAGGCGATCGGGCAGTTGCACAAGCTGAAGCGGATCGTTGTCACTGGCACCGCAGCAGTCGATAAGGCAGCGTGTGAAGCGCGCGGCATCACGGTGCATCGACCATCCGCAGCAGGTATTCCCGGGCAAATCTTGATCGCCCTGCTCGAAGAGCTGAACGGTCATTTCAACAGCTGACATGTCAGTTATTGAAGGCATTTTCTATCTTGCACTCCTGCTGCTCGCACCGTTAGCCCTTATTTCCTTGATGGTGCTGGGGATCGTGAAACTCACTGAGGCGGATAAGAAAAGATTCCAACGCAATCTCGCGATCCAGAAAGCAGCGCCCGAGTTTGCGCGGAGTCAGCCCGAACGAGACGAGCTCTTGCTGGAAGCCCATTTTTCCAGGGGCATGAATTTATGGGGTTTGTTTATTGCTGCCACCCTGACCTATTTTGGTTTCAAGGCTTTGCTCTTAGACCCCGTGGTAGCGCTAGTGCTTGGATGGTGGATGACGCTGTTCGGCGTGGTTTTCATCTTTCTCCTACTCAAACAACTCACGACCACTGAACCGATATTGGTACTGACCACCACTTACATTGAATACGCCAAGTGGCCCTTCCGGCGTATCCCCTGGCATGACATCACACACTGCCACTTACGCACCATCGTAGGGAAAGGTGGCATCGCAACCTACCTGTGCCTAGAGCTTGTAGATCAAGACAAATATCTGCAACAAATGGGTTGGCTAAGCCGCAAGATCAATAGGCTGAATTGGTTGGTCGGATGCTCCGCAATTCACGTCGTCTTGACCCCTCTCAAAGTTGAGTCCGCTGAAGTCGTCAAGCATATCCAGCAAATTCGCCCAACATTAATGAATGCCATTTGACATGAATTTGATCGATTCCACGCTATTCAGGCAGCAGGCGCTGATCAACGACGAATGGCGAGTCGCTGCCAACGGATCTACCTTCGCCGTCCACAATCCGGCCAATGCAGAAACCGTCGGCCACGCACCGCGCTGCACCACGGCCGATGTCGAACACGCCATCGAAGCCGCTCACGCCGCCTTCCCCGCCTGGCGCGACCTGCCCGCAAAATCCCGCGCGCAACTGCTGCGCCGCTGGTTCGAGCTGATCCTGCAACACCGCGACGATCTCGCCACTATCATGGTGTCCGAACAGGGCAAGCCGCTTGCCGAAGCGCGCGGCGAGATCGACTACGCGGCGAGCTTCATCGAGTGGTTCGCCGAGGAGGCGCGGCGCGTCTATGGCGACGTGGTGCCGTCGCCGTGGGCGGACCGGCGCATGTTCACGCTGAAACAACCCGTCGGCGTGGCGGCGCTGATCACGCCGTGGAATTTTCCCGCCGCGATGCTGACGCGCAAGGCCGGCGCGGCGCTCGCGGCCGGCTGCACGGTGGTGGCGAAGCCGGCGTCGCAGACGCCGTTCACCGCGCTGGCGCTGGCCGAACTCGCGCAGCGCGCGGGGTTGCCACCGGGGGTGCTGAACGTCATCACCGGCGACGCGGAAACAATCGGTCGCGTGCTGACAACGCACCCGTTGGTGCGCAAGGTATCGTTCACCGGCTCGACCGCGGTGGGCAAGCAGCTGCTCGCGCAGAGCGCCGGCACCTTGAAGCACGTCTCGCTCGAACTCGGCGGCAACGCGCCCTTCATCGTGTTCGACGACGCCGACCTCGACGCGGCGGTGGCGGGCGCGCTCGCCAGCAAGTACCGCAACAGCGGGCAGACCTGCGTGTGCGCCAACCGCGTCTTCGTGCAGGATACGATCCACGACGCTTTCGCCGAAAAGTTCAGCGCCGCGGTAGCGCAGCTGAAGGTGGGCGAGGGCTTCACGCCGGGCGTGGAGACCGGGCCGCTGATCAATCCTGCCGCACTGGAGATGGTCGAGGCCCACATCGCCGACGCGCTGGCGCACGGCGCGACGCTGCTCGCCGGCGGCGCCCGCCACGCGCTCGGCGGCCAATTCTTCCAGCCGACGGTGCTCGCCGGCTGCACGCCCGCCATGCAGGTGTGCCGCGACGAGACCTTCGGCCCGGTGGCGCCGCTGATCCGTTTTCATGACGAGGCCGAGGTCATCCGCATGGCGAACGACACCGAATTCGGGCTCGCGGCCTACGCCTACACGCGCGACCTCGGCCGCGCCTGGCGGCTGGCGGAGCGGCTCGACTACGGCATGGTCGGCATCAACGCCGGCGTGATCTCGACTGCCGAAGCGGCGTTCGGCGGCGTCAAGCAGTCGGGGCTGGGGCGCGAGGGGGGACGCAGCGGCATAGCCGAATATCTGGAAGCGAAGTACGTGAATATGGGCGGTCTGGGATGAACGTGCGCTCTCCCTGCGCGGCCCGCCAGGCAAGAACGGTGCTCGCCGCATGGCTGCTTTGGACGGCCATGCCCGCCACCCCCCTGGCGGCAGTGAACGTGCCCAAGCATCTGATCCACCCCGATACGCCGAAGATGGAGGAACCGGACAGTCTGGTCGCACGCTACCTGCAGGCCGTCGACCGCGGGGAACTGGCGGTGTTCGGCCACACGCTCGACCGCTCCATGATCGTGCCGGTCCGGGTCGAATACGTCTACGATCTTTCCAGCCGGACAATGCGGATCAAGGTCTATTCGAATCTGAATGAGCCCCTTGCGGTGCCCGGACAGGGCGATTGCCGGATACTCGGCGTGAGCGCGGTCATGGAAGACGGCAGCATCACCGAAATCGAATCGCACGTCTGGGTGAAGTAATCGTCCCCTGCAAGCCAAGAGCATGAAACCTGTTCCGCGCCGCCACATCATCGTCATCGGCGCCGCCAGCGGCGCCGGTGCGCCCGATCCGGCCACCGCCGAGGGGCCGGACGCGCTGCGCCGCTACCATGTGTTTCACGACTCCCCGCTACAGCATGTCGAATGGGACGCGATCCTGCGCGTACCGCGCGGCGCAGGCGATACGCCGCTGCATGCGGTGGCGGCGCTCGACACCCGGCTCGCGGCCGAGGTCGAGCACACGCTGTCGGCCGGGCATTTTCCCCTGGTGGTGGGGGGCGACCATTCCTGTGCCATCGGCACCTGGAGCGGTGTGCATCGCGTGCTGGCTTCAACGGGCCCGCTCGGCCTGATCTGGATCGACGCCCACATGGACAGCCACACCTTTGCCACCACGCCGAGCGGGCAGATCCACGGCATGCCGCTCGCCGTGCTGCTCGGCCACGGCGAGGCGGCGCTCACTGCGATCGAAGGCACGGAGGCCAAGCTGCGCCCCGAACATGTGTGCCTGATCGGGGTGCGCAGCTACGAGGCGGGCGAAGCCGCGCTGCTGCATCGGCTGGGCGTGCGGGTGTTCGACATGGACGAAGTGCGCCGGCGCGGGCTGGCCGCGGTATTCGACGAGGCGCTCGCCATCGTGCGAAATGGCACCGCCGGCTTCGGGGTGAGCGTGGACCTCGACGCGCTCGACCCCGAGGAGGAGCCGGGCGTGGGCACGCCGGTGCCGGGCGGCCTGCGCCGCGCCGAGCTTGCGGAAGCTTTATCCCACATGCGCGACGACCCGGCCTTCGTAGCGATGGAAATCGTCGAGTACAACCCGTGCCGCGATCGCGGCCATGCGACCGCCGACGCCGCTGGAGCACTGGTCGATGCGATCGCGCCGCTTAGACCGAACCGGGATTGACCCCCAACCTCGTTCGGGCTGATCGTAAGCTTGTCGAATGATCGAGGCCCCTGTGCCCACTCGGACACGCCCCCCATTCGGCTGGCTCAGGGCAGGCTTCGACAAGCTCATGATTGAGACTCTACCCACTCGTGTTGAGATCAGCGCAGGGCAGCCCTTCGACAGGCTCAGAGTGAACGGAACTAAGGGCATGTGCATTCGCATAAAGCAAATCTAACAACCGTTCGGGCTGAGCCTGTCGAAGCCCCTTGACCGCAACCATAGAATCTCAGGGTGAGCGGAACCTACTCGAACTCCATCGCCCGGTACACCCGCCCCGCATTGCTGCGCGCCAGCTCGTCGGCGGTATGCAGGTGCAGGTAGGCCGACTGGTCGACCCGGTAGGCGTCATCGAGCGAGCCGCCGTTCTTGATGACCTCGGCGACCTTGGCACGCAGGTGCACCAGGTAATCGCGCGTCCACTTGCGCACGGTGGCCATGTCGGTGGGCCCGCCGTGGCCGGGGATGACGATCTCGGCGCCAAGCGCTTCGAACGTGTCCCACACCTCGACCCACCTGGCGGTGTCGGTGTCCTCGAAGATCGGCAGCATGCGCACGTGGAAGGCGGTGTCGCCGGAAATCACCAGCTTCTTCTCCGGCAGCCAGATCATGGTGTCGCCGTGGTGGTGCGCATTGCCCAGATGCCGCACCTCGATCTTCCAGCCGCCCATGGAAAGGTCGAGCTGGTCGTCGTAGACGATGTCGGGCTTGACCACGTCGGTCCGGAAGGCCTTGTCGCGCGCACGGCTGCGCATGGTCGCGAGGAGCTCGTAGCCGAGCGCCTCGATGTGCTTGGCGGTGTCGCGCTGCGCGACGACCCTGGCACCCTGTTGCTGCCAGTAGCCGGAGCCGAGCATGGCGTGGCCCTGGCCGTTTTCCAGCACGACGTACTTCACCGGCTGGTTGGTGCGCTTTTTGATCTCGTCGTGCAGGCTCTGCGCGAGCAGGTAGTTGTCGCCGGCATTCATCACCACCACGCCCTCGCCGGTGATGATGAAGGTGAGGTTGTTGTTGTGGCCCGAATTCTCGTAGGTGCCCGGCGCGGTGGCGCCGATCGCCGACCACACGCCGGGGATGACCTCCTGCGGCAGGTCGTAGAGGAAGGAGTCCGGTGCCTTGTCGAGGTAGCGCACCGGCAGGCCGGCGCGCTTCCAGTTGAGGAAGCCGTCGCGGTAGTTCTTCACGTTCTGGTAGCCGAGCTTGATCAGCGTATCGGCGGCGAGCGGGCTGCGCTGGCTGACGCCGCAATAGACAACGATCGGCGTGGCCTTGTCGGGTACCGCGGTCTCAATCTGGAATTCCAGCTGGCCGCGCGTGATGTTGAAGAAGAAGGGCACGTCGACGTGGCCGGACAGCGCGAGTTCGGCCGGGGTGCGCACGTCGACGACGACGGTCTTGGGCTGCGACTTCAGCTGCGCCATGAGGCCTGCGGTGTCGAGCTGCGGCACCCGCTTGTTGGCCGCGTCGAGCACCTTCTGCGCGGCCTGGGTCACCGCCGGTGCCTCGGGGGGCGGGACGGTGATGGCGGAAAGATTCTGCGCCTGCGCAAGGGGACACAGCAACGCGACACAAAACAGGACAGGCAGAAAACGACAGGACTTCATGTCAGTCTCCTTGTATTCCTTCTGGCCCGGGGCCCGGTTAGCTCATTCTAGTCCGCCGCCAGGCCGACGAAAGGATTCTCGCGGCGCTCGTGGCCGAAGGTGGACATCGCGCCGTGCCCCGGCACGAAGCGCACGTCGTCGCCGAGCGGGAAGAGCTTGTCGCGGATGGCGCCGAGCAGCGCCGCATGGTCGCCGCGCGGAAAATCGGTGCGGCCGATCGAGCCCTTGAACAATACGTCGCCGACGAAGGCGAGCCGCGCCTCCGGCTGGTAGAACACCACGTGGCCCGGGGTGTGGCCGGGGCAGTGCAGCACGTCGAAACGGATGCTTCCCACTTCGACGCGGTCGCCGTCTTCCAGCCACTGGTCGGGACTGAACGCCTGCGCGGGCGGAAAGCCGAACAGCTCGGCCTGGCGCGGCAGGATGTCGAGCCAGAAAACTTCCTCGCGCTGCGGACCGATGATCGGGATGCCGAGCGCGGCGCGCAACTCGGCCGCCGCGCCGACGTGGTCGAGGTGGCCGTGGGTGAGCAGGATTTTTTCCAGCGTGAGCCCGCGCTGCGCCACTTCGGCCAGCAGGCGCTCGGCCTCACCGCCGGGGTCGATCAGCGCGGCGCGACCGGCTTCGTCCCACACCAGCGAGCAGTTCTGTTGATACGGGGTGACGGGGAGGATGGTAAATTCCATGCACGCCATTATCCCGTCAAAACCTATGTCCGCGCCCGACGCCCTGCTGCTGATTTCCACCCATTGTCCGCACTGCCCGGCGATGCTGGCCGCGCTCGCCGAGCTCGTGAAGCAGGGCACGATCGGCCGCCTGGAAGCGGTCAACCTGGAGCAGCGCCCCGAAGTCGGGGAGGCGCTCGGCGTGCGCTCGGTGCCGTGGCTGCGCATCGGCCGCATCGAACTCGCCGGCGTCCACAGCAAAACCGAACTCGCCGAGTGGGCGGCCAAGGCAGACAGCGAAGCAGGCGTGGCCGACTGGTTCCACCTGCTGCTGAAGGAAGGCCAGCTGCCGCGTGCGCAGGCGGTGATCGAGGCCGCCCCCGCACTCCTCGCCGCGGTGCTGCCCATCGTCGGCAACGTCGAAGCCAGCCTCAACGTGCGGCTGGGCGCCGGCGTGCTGCTGGAGCATTTCGCCGGCAGCGACACCCTGCGCGCGCTGCTGCCGCGCCTGGGCGAGCTGTCGCAGCACGCCGACGCGCGGGTGCGGGCGGACGCCTGCCATTATCTCGGTCTCACCGCCGATGCCGGTGCGGAGCCGTGGCTGGAGGCACGCGTGAATGATGAGGATGCGGACGTGAGCGAGATCGCGGCGGAGAGTTTGCAGGCTATTTCAGGATCATCAAAATGAAGGACATATTTGTCAGCAAGCGAAGTTTTTTAATTGTTACCGCTTGTCTAACAGGTTATTTCGGGCTGCTTACCCTTCTCCCAAACTTTATCCCAAGTTTTGGGGCAACAGTTTTCCATGCCGGGCTCATATTAACGTTACCTTTTGCCCTGATTGTTCTTGCTGTACTAATCATTTGGGCTGTAGTGGCAGTCGTCGTTTCCCGTTTGCGTAAGCGTTCTCTGGGGAATAAGAGCCGGTGGGCTGCAATGGTCTCTGTGAATCGCCCCGGCTGCAGTAGATACCTTTGAGCTTTAAACTTGAGGCAAGAAGGAGGTGTCATGAGCAGCAAGCGGTACCCGGAAGAGTTCAAGATCGAAGCGGTCAAGCAGGTGACCGAGCGCGG
>JAJZPG010000045.1 GCA_021811235.1 Pseudomonadota bacterium
TCGCTCAATATCATTTTTATAAGTCGTTGTAAATTCATCAAATTCCATTCCACATCCCGCGCAGACAGGGGCGGAACGCGCTCGCAAAGAACACTCGCGGTCGCGCAGGGCTATCTGAGCTTAACGTGCAATATACACCTTGACAGGTGTATATATGATTTCTGGAAAGGTGTATAACACTGACATTTTTTTCAATATCTCATTGATTTATATGGTTCCAACCAATCAATAGGGGGATATATGTCGTCCGCAAGTACACCTTCCTCTCCTGCTCCCAAACTGCTGGACCTGGTGCGTGACAGAATCCGGGTCAAGCATTACAGCATTCGCACCGAGACGCAATATGTGCAGTGGATTCGGCGCTTCATTCTTTTCCATGGCAAGCGTCATCCTCGCGATCTGGGCGCACCTGAGGTGGAAGCGTTCCTGACGCATCTGGCGGTGGAGGGTAATGTGGCAGCGGCGACGCAGAACCAGGCTTTGTCGGCGCTGCTCTTTTTGTACCGTGAAGTGTTGGAGATCGAATTGCCGTGGCTGGGTCAGGTGACTCGCGCAAAGCGACCGCGACATTTGCCGGTGGTGCTGACGAGCGACGAAGTGCGCGCAGTGCTTGGGAAAATGGACGGGGTGTATGGTCTGCTGGCGCGTCTGCTTTATGGTACGGGGATGCGCTTGATGGAAGTGATCCGGCTGCGCGTGAAGGATGTGGAATTTACGCGCAGCGAGATCCTGGTGCGCGATGGCAAGGGGGCGAAGGATCGGGTGACGATGCTGCCCGAATCGGTGAAGGCCGATTTGCAGGCGCACTTGGCGCGGCGACGCGAGTTGTTCGAACAGGATAAGCTGGCGGGCAAGGCGTCGGTTTACTTGCCGGATGCACTGGCGCGCAAGTATCCGAATGCTCCGACGGAGTGGGGATGGCAGTATGTGTTTCCGTCCGGCAGCTATTCGATCGATCCGCGCAGTGCCGAGGAGCGTCGGCATCATCTGGACGAGAAGTTGCTGCAACGTGCGATGAAGCGGGCGGTGACCGCGGCGGGGCTGGCCAAGCCGGCGACGCCGCATACGCTGCGGCATTCCTTCGCGACGCACCTGCTGGAGCGCGGACAGGATATCCGCACGATCCAGGAACTGCTGGGCCACAAGGACGTTTCGACGACGATGATCTACACGCACGTGTTGAACAAGGGCGGACGCGGGGTAACCAGTCCGCTGGATATGTGAAATGACGGACGAGAATTACATGCGCATGGCGCTGGAACTGGCCCGCCAGGGCTGGGACGCGGGCGAGGTGCCGGTGGGGGCGCTGGTGGTGTGCGGTGGCGAGATCGTCGGCCGCGGGTTCAACCAGCCGATTTCCAGCCACGACCCGACGGCGCACGCCGAGGTGATGGCGCTGCGCGATGCAGCGGGGCGCATCGGCAACTACCGGCTGGTGGGCTGTACCTTGTATGTGACGATGGAGCCGTGCGTGATGTGCGCGGGGGCGATCCTGCATGCGCGGGTGGCGCGGGTGGTGTACGGCGCGAAGGAGTACAAGACCGGTGCGCATGGCAGCATCGTCGACGTGTTCGCCGAACCGAGGCTGAACTTCCATTGCGACATCAGCGGCGGGGTGCTGGCGGACGAGTGCGCAGCGCTGATCTCGGGTTTCTTCGAATCGCGCCGGCAGCAGAAGAAGGAGGCGGTCGAGTGAGCGAGCTGGTGATCGAGGTGGACATCCGCCTGCAGCAGTTGTATCTGTGGGAGCCTTATCCGGACGGCGACATGTTGATCCGCCAGTATCCGGTGTCGACGGCGGCGAACGGCCCGGGGGAAGAAAGCGGCAGCTACTGCACGCCGCGCGGACGCCATCGCATCGCCGAGAAGATCGGTGCCGGTGTACCGCTCTATACCGCGTTCAAGGCGCGCCAGCCGACGGGGGAGATCTGGACGCCCGAACTCGACGCCGAGAACCCGGGCCGCGACTGGATCCTCACGCGCATCCTGTGGCTGGAAGGCCTGGAGCCGGGGAAGAACAAGGGCGGCACGGTCGATACGCACAACCGTTACATCTACATCCACGGCACCCACGAGGAGCACCGGATCGGCACGCCGGCTTCGCACGGCTGCATCCGCATGCGGAATGCGGATGTGGCGGAGCTGTTCGAACGGGTGAAGGTGGGGACGGAGGTGAGGATTTCGTAAGGGTGTGGCAGGGCAGCCCTTCGATCGTTCGACAGGCTCACGATTCAGGGCGTACGGGCTACAAGTTGTTATCGCTTTAGGTCGGATGGCAAGGAACTGCGGATCGAGCATGACTCGTTGCCCCGTTCGTGGTGAGCTTGTCGAACCACTTCACTGAGGTGGGGACGGAGGTGAGGATTTCGTAGGGAGGCCGATTGCCGGAGCCCATGCAGGGCAGCCCTTCGACAGGCTTAGGGCGAACGGACTACCAGCAGGTTGCTTGGGCGAGTCTGGCGATGCACTTGGATCGGGTGCCTACTGTTGCACCGTTCGTGGTGAGCTTGTCGAACCACATCCGCGTCACGCGAAGGGCCCGTGCAAAGCAGCCCTTCGACAAGCTCAGGGCGAACGGGCTAAGAGTGGGGAGCACTGTGGTGAGTTCGCTGGTGCGCTTAGGGCGGGGGGGCTGTTGCCCCGTTCGTGGTGAGCTTGTCGAACCACTTCTCTGAGGTGGGGACGGAGGTGAGGATTTCGCAGGGAGGCCGATTGCCGGAGCCCGTGCAGGGCAGCCCTTCGATCGTTCGACAGGCTCACGATTCAGGGCGAACGGACTACCAGCAGGTTGCTTGGGCGAGTCTGGCGATGCACTTGGATCGGGTGCCTACTGTTGCACCGTTCGTGGTGAGCCCTTTGCTGAACTCAGGACAGGCCGGTCAAACCACACTTGGCAATACTTGGGGCCGTAGCAGGACAGCCCTTCGACAGGCTCAGGGCGAACGGGCCAAGAGTGGGGAGCCTGTGGTGAGTTCGCTGGTGCGCTTAGGGCGGGTGGTGGTGGTTGCCCCGTTCGTGGTGAGCCTGTCGAACCACCTCTCGGCAACGCTCAATCCTTACTATCGGATTTGCTCCTGGCCAGCCTCGAAATCTCGTCCCAGTCGCCGTGTATCAGCGCTTCTTTTTTGGCACGGCTCCAGCCCTTGATCCGCCGCTCGACGTTCAATGCTTCGATACGCGCGGTGCATTCCTGGCTCCAAACCAGTTCAACCGGCAACCGGGTGGCAGTGTAACCGCTACAAGCGCCAGTCACGTGCTCGCCGATGCGCTTATCCAGGTCGTCGGTATGGCCCGTGTAGTAGGAACCATCCGCGCAGCGCAGCAGGTAGACCGAGAACGCCATTGGATGCCCGTGGAGCCCGCAAGTCCTCTTTCCCGTTCGGGCTGAGCTTGTCGAAGCCCTGCCTCCCTTCAAATCGGCATCGGCTTGCCGTCGTTGAGGTTGAGCCAGCCCTTGGCGATGCGGTAGACGAACCAGACGAAGGCGACGCCCCAGACGATCCAGCCGATCAGGATGATGAAGGTGATCCAGCCGGCCACGCCCCACACCAGGCACCACCAGAAGGTGCGGATCTGCCAGGTGAAGTGGCTTTCCAGCCAGGTGCCGCGGACGTCGTCCTTCTTGATGTAGTTGAGCACGATGGCGACGATGGCGGTGACGCCGGAAAACAGCGACAGTGCGTACAGCGCGTAGATCACGGTGGTCAGCGTCTTCAGGCTGGCGAGTTTGTCGTCGACGGGAGGGTTCGAATCCATTAGCGGGCTTTCTCGTAGAGGGGCATCATTTGCGGCACCAGGCCGTTCAGTTTCTGGATGCGGTCGACGGGCGACGGGTGGGTGCTGAGGAACTGCGGCGGGCCGTTGCCGCTGGCGGCGCTCATTTTTTCCCACAGGCGCACGGCGGCGCGCGGGTCGAAGCCGGAACGGGCGGCCAGCTCGAGGCCGTAGCGGTCGGCCTCGGATTCGCCCTCGCGGCTGTTCGGCAGGGTGATCGCGATGTCGGCCACCGGCGCCAGGATGCTGAGGTCGCGTCCGGCGACGATGGAGCCGAGCGCCATGCCGCCCTGCATGGCGATGGCGCGCGACATGCGCTCGCGGCCGTGGCCGAGCAGGGCGTGGGCGATCTCGTGGCCCATGATCTGGGCGATTTCGTCGTCGGAGAGAGCCAGCTTGCGCACGATGCCGGTGTAGATCGCCATCTTGCCGCCGGGCATGCACCAGGCGTTGAGCGTGGGCTCGTCGATCACCGCGACCGACCATTTCCAGCTGCGGCTGGGGCCGTACATGTTGCCGGCCTGCACGATCAGGCGGTCGGTGATGCGTTTGACGCGGGCGTTGAGCGCGGCGTCGGTGCTGAGCTTGCCCTTCTTCTGCGCGGCATCCAGCGTCTGCGCATAGGCCTGGGCCGAGGAGGCCTGCGCCGTTTCCTCCGACACCAGCACCAGCTGCTGGCGGCCGGACACGGGGTTGGCCTCGCAGCCGACGAGCGCGGCGGCGGCGAGGGCGGTGACGACGAGTCGGGTTTTCATGGTCACTCCTGTAAAGGGCTGGGTCGAATAATCCCGGAAATCCTGGCATCGTCACACCGGCAGAAGCCGGTGTCCAGCCGGCCAGGCGCCGGCTTCTGCCGGTGCGACGTCAGTCAGGTCCGACTCAGATTCCGCGCAGCAGTTCGTTGATGCCGACCTTGGACAGGGTCTTCTCGTCGACCTTCTTCACGATCACCGCGCAATAGAGGCTGTACTTGCCGTCCTTGGAGGGCAGGTTGCCGGACACCACCACCGAGCCGGAGGGCACGCGGCCGTAATGCACTTCGCCGGTCTCGCGGTCGTAGATCTTGGTCGACTGGCCGATGTAGACGCCCATCGAGATCACGCAGTTGTCCTCGACGATGACGCCTTCGACCACTTCGGAGCGCGCGCCGATGAAGCAGTTGTCGCCGATGATGGTCGGGTTGGCCTGCACCGGCTCGAGCACGCCGCCGATGCCGACGCCACCGGAGAGATGCACGTTCTTGCCGATCTGCGCGCACGAGCCGACGGTGGCCCAGGTGTCGACCATCGCGCCTTCGTCGACGTAGGCGCCGATGTTGACGTAGGACGGCATCAGCACCACGTTCTTCGCAATATAGGACCCTTTGCGCGCGGCCGCCGGCGGCACCACGCGGAAGCCGCCTTCGCGGAAGTCCTTGGAGTTGAAGTCGGCGAACTTCGACGGCACCTTGTCGTAGTAGTTGGTGTAGCCGCCCTTGATGAATTGATTGTCTTCCAGACGGAACGACAGCAGCACCGCCTTCTTCACCCACTGGTTCGTCGTCCAGTTCTGGCCGCCGGTGCGTTCGGCGACGCGCAGCTCGCCCATGTCGAGCAGGTCGATCACGGCCATGACGGCATCCTTGACCTGCGGCGTGGCGGTGCGCGGGGTGATCTCGGCGCGGCGTTCGAAAGCGTCTTCGATAATGGATTGCAGCTCTTGCATGATGGTTTCCTGGGTGGTTGATAGTGAAATGAAGGGAAATTATTAAGACTTCCGTCAATCGTGACAGATATCAACACCGTTCGGGCTGCGTCGTGAGCCTGTCGAATGGGCGAACGGAGACTTTGTCATGAAGTAATGGAGGCTCAATAAGAGCGATGGGTCAATGTTGTTACGCCGCTTCGCCGACAAAAGTGGCGATGCGTTTGGCCGCCTCGACGCAGGCGGCCAGGCTGTCGACCAGCGCGATGCGGACGAAGCCACGGCCGGGGTTGACGTTGGCGGCGTCGCGCGCGAGGAAGCTGCCGGGCAGCACGGTGACGTGCTGCTTCTCGTAGAGGCCGCGGGCGAACGCGGCGTCGTCGCCGCCCGGAACCTTCGCCCACAGGTAGAAGGCGGCGTCGGGCGCGTCGAAGGCGAGCACGTCCTTCAAGAGCGGCATCACCGCGGCGAATTTTTCGGCGTACTGGCGGCGGTTCTCGATCACGTGCGCCTCGTCGTTCCAGGCGGCGACGCTCGCGGCTTGCACCGCCGGGCTCATCGCGCTGCCGTGGTAGGTGCGGTAGAGCAGGAACTGCTTCATCAGCGCGGCGTCGCCCGCCACCATGCCGGAGCGCAGGCCGGGCACGTTGGAGCGCTTGGACAGCGAGTTGAACACGGCCAGATTCCTGAAGCCGCGGCCGAGCTGCTGCGACGCGGTGAGCGCGCCGAGCGGCGGGGCGCCTTCGTCAATCGGTTTGGGCTCAGCGTTTGCTCCCTCTCCCGCAAGCGGGAAAGGGAAATAGATTTCCGAATAGCATTCGTCGGCGGCGATGACAAAGCCGTGGCGGTCGGAGAGATCGAACAACTCCTTCCAGTCGGCGAGCGACATCACCTTGCCGGTGGGGTTGCCGGGCGAGCAGACGTAGACCAGGCTCACGGTCTCCCAGAGGTCTTCGGGCACGCGCGACCAGTCCATGCGGAAGCCGTTTTCCGGCAGGGTATTGAGAAAGAAGGGGCGGGCGCCGGCCAGCAGCGCCGCGCCTTCGTAGATCTGGTAGAACGGGTTGGGCGAGACGACGGTACGGCGGCCGTGGCGGGTCGAGTCGACGCTGGCCTGGGCAAACGCGAACAGCGCTTCGCGCGAGCCGTTCACCGGCAGCACCTCGGTCGCCGGGTCGAGCGTCACGCCGTAGCGGCGCCCGGCCCACGCGGCGATGGCGCCACGCAGCGCATCCGAGCCCTGGGTGACGGGGTAATTCGCCAGCCCGTCGAGCCCGGCGATCAGCGCGTCCTTGATGAATTGCGGCGTCGGATGCTTGGGCTCGCCGATCGACAGGTTGATCGGCGCGAGCGCCGGATTCGGCGTCACGCCCGCGAACAGTTCGCGCAGTTTCTGGAACGGGTAGGGGTGGAGTTGGTCGAGACGCGGATTCATGGACGTGCCAAGTTTGATAAAGTGGCTGGCTTGTCGGGCGCTCCAGATGGCTGGCCAACCCGTTCGCCCTGAGTCTGTCGAAGGGCTGCCTGGATAGCGGGGGGCTTCGACAAGCTCAGTCCGAACGGTTTTAGGCTGTCGCGATTCCGGAAAGCGCGATAAGCAAAATTTGAACAAGTCCGACATTATAAAATAAAGCCCCATGTCCTCTCTTCGTTTGCAGCGCACCCTCGCCATCGGCAGCCTGGTCTACGCCGCCACCCTGTGGGGCCTGGTGTGGTATCCCTACCGCCTGCTCGACGAGGCCGGCGTCGGCGGCATCGCCTCGGGCTTCTTTTCCTATGCGCTGCCGCTCGTGCTGGCGGGCTGGCTGCACGGCCGCGCGCTGCGCGACGCTCGTGGGAACTGGCTGTGGCTGTCGGCACTGGGACTGGCGGCGGGCTGGACCAATCTGGCCTACGTGCTGGCGGTGCTCGAGGGCGAAGTGGTGCGGGTGCTGCTGCTGTTCTACCTGTCGCCCTTGTGGACGGTGCTGTTCGCCCGCTTCCTGTTGCATGAAAAGCTCAACCGCGCCGGCTGGGCGGTGATGGCGCTGGCGGCAGGCGGGGCCATCACCATGCTGTGGCAGCCGGGCGAATGGCCGCTGCCGGCCAACCGCGCCGAATGGCTGGGCCTGTCGGCGGGCGTGATGTTCGCGGCGAGCAACGTCATCAGCCGCCATCTGGACGGCGTGGCCCAAGGGGCCAAGGCGGTGTCGGTGTGGGCCGGCGTGGCGGTGCTGACGGTGATCGGCCTCGCATTGAAGCCGGCCGAACTCGATTTCATGGCGGATGCCGGAGCCGCCACCTGGTTGCTGCTGCTCGGCGTCGGCCTCCTCATCGGCAGCATGACCTACGCGGTGCAGTATGGCCTTGCGCGCGTGCCGGCCAACCAGGCCATCGTGATCTTCCTGTCGGAACTGGTGGTGGCGGCGATCGCGGCCTACTTCCTCTCCGACGAACGCATGGACCTGCAGGAATGGCTGGGTGCGGCGATGATCATTACCGCCAGCCTGTTCTCCGGCCACATGGAAGACGACCCGACGAAAGAGCGACCCCATGCATGAGATTTCCGCCCTGCTGCACGCCGGCCTGCTGGTGGCCGACCTGGCGCGTGCGAAAGCCTTCTACGAATCGGTGCTGGGACTGGCGCCGTATCCGCATCGTCCCGACCTGCCTTACGCCGGGGCGTGGTACGAACTCGGCGGCGGCCAGCAACTGCACCTGATGCAGCTGCCGAACCCCGACGCCGGCAGCACGCGCCCCGAACACGGCGGCCGCGACCGCCACATCGCGCTGGGCGTCAAGGACATGGCGGCGCTGAAGAGCCGGCTCGATGCGGCCGGCGTGTCCTATACCGCCAGCAAGTCGGGACGCGCGGCGCTGTTCTGCCGTGACCCGGACGCCAACACCCTGGAGTTCGTCGAGATCGGTTGAGCCGGGGCAGGTTCGCGCTCATGGGGCCGTTCGGCCTGATCGCGAGCCTGTCGAACCATCGAAGGGTCGGGGGAGACAGGCCTTCGACAGGCCCAGCCCGAACGGTGGTTGCGGTTGCCCGATCGCCTGCATCAATCGGCCGCGAGGTCGTCGCGGTGGCTGCGCAGGAAGCGCTCGATTTCGTTGTTGAGTTCGACCGAGAACGGCCAGGCGTCGTCGATCTGCGGCGCCAGGGATTTCTGCTGGCGGTGGATGCGCTGGGTGGCGCAGACGTACAGCCTCAGCTTGAGTTCCGGCCAGTAGGC
>JAJZPG010000024.1 GCA_021811235.1 Pseudomonadota bacterium
TACAGGTCGCCGGCGGCGCGGGCGGTGAGCTGGCCGCTGTCCGGCAGTTCCACCAGGATGGGCGTGGCGGCGCTGCCGAGGTCGCCGCCGCCCGCCTCCAGGATGGCGCGCGCCGCGGTGACGTGGGTCTTGCCGGCGACGCCGCTCATGCCGGCGCCGGTCTTGATGCGCGCCTCGCCCTGGGTGTGGATCTCGTCCAGTTGCAGGTTGGCTTCGGAGCCCAGCAGCACGTCATCCTGGGCGGTGGCGTTGAGCCGGCCGCTGGCGGTGACGTCCACGTCCTCCTTCTGGACGATGCGCAGCTCGTCGCCCACCAGCTCGATGTCGCTGAGCTCGGCGGTGAGCAGGGCGAGCTTCTCCTCGTCGCTCAGGCTGGCGCCGCGCTGGATCACGACCGGCGTCGCCTTTTCCAGGCCGATGCCGCCGCTCGCGTCCAGGGTGAGGTGGTTGCCGATGATGTTGGCCTCCTCGATGCGCACCTCGGTGTCCGCGACCGGCCGGAACAGGCCGGCGGACAGCGCGTTGCTCAGCTGGCCGTCGCTCCACACCGCGCCTTGCGACAGGGCCGCGGTCTCCGTGGCGCTGAGAGTCGGGGTATGGCCGACCACATAGGCGCCGCCGCCGAAGCGCTGGTAGGCGGCGTGGTAGGCGGCGGTCTGGCCGGCCTCGTAGGCGGTCACGTCGGCATCGCTCCAGTTGTTCGCCGACTTCAGCACCGAGGCCTGCACGGGGGTGGCGTGGTAAGCGTAGTGGGGATCGTAGGCCTCCGCCGTGTAGCTGCCGTCGTCCAGGCGGTGCAGGTTGCGCATGCGGAAGTAAGCCTCGTACTCCTGTTTGAGTCTTGCAGTCTGCGCGTCCAGGTTCTGGTCGCGGGCCTGTTCGGCCTGGGCACCGGTCAGGCGCATCTCGTCCCACATGGCCAGGAGTTCGGCGCGGGTGCTCTCGTCCACCTGCTCGGTGCTGTTGGCATCCAGCAGGCTGCCGGCCGGCACCGACAGATGCACGTCGCCCGCCTGGGATTTGACCTGGCGCACGCGCATGTCGCCGCTGGCCTCCTGGATGTGGATATTGCCGGCGGCTTGCGCAGACAGGACGGTAGTGCCGCCCTGGGTGTCCACCACCAGCGGGGTGGCATCGCTGCCGATGGCGTCGGACAGGGACACCAGGGTGATGTCGTTGCCGGTCACCGTGATGCCCGGGCCGGTGCCCGCCAGATTGCGGTCGGCGGCGAGGTACACGTCGCCGCTGGTGGCGCGGACGCTGGCGGCGCGCAGGTTGCCGTCCACCTCCTTGATGGCGATGTCCTTCAGGGCGGTGGCGGTGAGCGTGCCGTCCACCAGGCCCCTGGCGGGATCGGCGTCGGTGAGGTCGATCAGCACCGGGTTGGCGGCGCTGCCGATGGCGCCGCTGGCGGAAGTCAAGGTCAGGTTGCTGGCGACGATGCGGGCCTGGTCGGACAGGCTCTGGATGCCCGCCCCGCCGCTCAGCGTGGTGTCGCCGGTGAGGCCGCGCACCAGGCCGCCCAGCAACAGCTGGCCGGTGCCGGCGTCCACGTTGAGGCTGGCGCTGTCGAAGCCGATGAAGTTCACCGTCACCGCCTTGGAGGCGTTCAGGCTGTGCTGGTAGTACTCGTTCACCACGGTGCGGAAGTAGGCGGTCCGGGTGATGTCCTCGTAGGCGCAATGGCCGTCGATGCAGATGACCCCGTCCCGCACCTCGGTATCGTTCTGGTACTTGTATGGGCCGCTGGTGTACCTGGAATAGTCCATGGCGTAGTCGGCACTGGAGCCGCCCTCCGACAGCCAGTCCCCCGTCAGGCGCGAGGTGTACTGAGTGACCGGCGGATTGGTGCGGTCGGGATCGTCGTAATCCGGCACCAGCCAGTCGGCGCCGAACAGGACGCGGGTGCTGTAGATCCGCTCCTGGTCGGTCTGGGTGCGCTGGCCGTTGATCCAGTTGAAGCGCCGGTTGGCGGTGGGCGCGAAGCTGCCGGTGCGGCCGGAGGTGGAGGAAATCAGCGTGCTGGGCTTGCCGTTCGCGTCCACAGTGGCGCTGGTGCGGGTTTCGATGGTGTTACCCAGACGGGTGATCTCGGTCACCAGCGGGTTGTTGTTGGGATCGCGCTGGGACGTGTCGGTGATGCGGATGATGCCTTCCACGCCCGGGCCGGTATCCAGCCGGCCCACCGCCAGGTCGTAGCCGGTGGTGTTGCTGACGTTGATGCGGCCGTAGCCGTCCATCACGCGCAGCTCGCCGTTGCCGGTGGAGAAGATGTTGCCGAACAGCTCCATGTGTCCGCCGCCCATGCGCACGTTGGCCAGGACCAGGCGGTCGTTCTCGGCGTCGTAGCTCACCTTGATGCTGCTGCTCCCCGGATCGGGATTGTTCAGGTCCAGGTAGCGGGTGCTGTGGTCGCCGGACTGCCAGTTGGCCTTGAGCTTGGCGATGGCCGCCGAGTTGGCGATGCCCATGCTGGGGTTGGTGGCGGCGAGCAGGCTGTTGTCGATGAGGATGGCCCGGTCGGGCAGGCCGGCCTGGATCAGGCCGTTGATGTTGAGCTTCTCGCCGCTGATGTACACGTTGTTGCCGGCGATGGTGGTGCTGCAGCCGCCGCTGCCGCAGTTCTGGACCAGTCCGTTCTGGGCGTAGTCGGCCTTGTTCGCCTCGCTCTGGCCGGGCAGGGTGCCCAGTTGCTTGACCGGATCGCCGCCCTGGTGAGTGAAGCCCGGGGTGTAGGTCTTGATGAAGTCGCCGCCGGTGGCGATGTTCACCGTCTCGGCGTTGATGTTGGCGGAAACGCGCAGGGTGCCGTGGCTCTTGGCGATGGCCTCGCCGCCCAGGTTGTTGACGTCGCCGCGCATCCACAGCTGGGCCGGGGCGCCGGTGGCGGTGTCCTGGTCGTTGGTGTTTTCCACCCGGATCACCGGCTTGGGCGAGGTGACGGCGTCCTTCAGGGTGCCGATGGCGGCGCTGCGGCCCAAGGCGTTGCGGGCGTTGATGTCGCCGTTGCTGGACACCCGCAGGCCGTTGAAGGTGATCAGGCCGCCCTCCTCGTCCGGGATGGTGAGGGCGGCGGTCTGCATGAAGCGGGTGGACCGGTTCTCGATGTCGATGCGCACGTCGCCCGGGGCCTCGATGTGGCCGCTGGCCTGGCCGGTGAGGTATTTACCGGTGATGTTGACGTTGCCAGTGCGGGCGGTGGTGTCGAGGATGTCGATGAAACCCACCTTGGCGTCGGGGTCGCTCAGCGCAGCCAGTTGCTGCTCCAGGATGCGGGCGTCGTTGTCCAGGGCCAGGGCCGCGTCGGCGGCGTCGCTGCCGGCGTAGCTGTTGGCGGCGGCGCGGGTGGCCTGGGCCTTCTGCCGCAGGGCGGCGATCTCCGCCGCCAGTTCGTCGGCCAGGCTCACGTTGTCGCGCAGCTGCCATTTGTCCGCCATGGCCTCGGAGCTGGTGACGGTCTGGCCGTCCGCCGCCAGGATCAGCCACTGGTGGTGCCAGATGCCGGCCTGCACCGTGCCGTCCACGTTCACTCCCGAACTCGGATCCAGACCGAGGAAGGCGTTGGCGTTGTCGTAGGTGGAGCCGCCGGTGATTTTGAGCGACGAGGTGTCTGCGCCGAAGAATTCGCCGATGGCGGACAGGGTTTCCCGATAGGCATCGGTCCCCTCGCCGAAGCCGCGCGTGCGGTGGCTGCCTTCCGTGGCGGTGAGATGCACGCTCTTCACGGAACGCGCCTGGGCACCGGCGGCGATGGCTATGGTGTTGTGCTGGACCACCGAGCCGTGGGCATCCGGATCGTTCTCGATGGGAAGAGCGGTGTAGTTCCACAGCCGGGTTTCCGCGTCGGCGTACAGGTCGTTGCCGTTGACCCGGTCGGTACCGGCCATCAGGTGCACGTCCTCTTCCGCTTCCACCTTGGCGCCGCTGGCCAGTTCGATGCGGTTGTCGGCGCGGATGCCGGCGGCGGAATCGCCTTCGGCAGCGCCCGCCAGGCCATAGGTTTTGGAACGGGCGGCGGCGTGGATCTGGGATGTGGTGCGGGCCGACAGGTTGGCCTCGCCGTCGGTGAGCAGGGTGGCGCCCTGGCCCAGATGAACGACAGCGTCGTTGCGGTCGTTCTGGATCTCCGACTCGGCCTTGGCGATGGCGATGGCGCCGCCGGAATCCAGGCGCACCCGGTCGTGGGCGTCCACCTGGTTCCAGGCCGCCAGGTCCAGGTCGCCGACGCTGGCGCCGGCCACCGTGACGTTGACCTTGGCGTCCTGGCCCACGTCCACCAAGGCGCCGTTGCGGATGAAGGATTCGGAACGGGCGGCGGCGGCGTTCAACAGGCCGCCGGAGCCGGAATCCACGTTGTAGCCGCTGGCCAGGGCCGGCTTGACGATGTCGTTCCAGGCCTGGGCAGTGAAGGACTCGGTGTTCACCGTCACCTCGGGACCCAGATAGGCGCGGGTGTCGGTATCGACGTGGTTGATGGCGCGGGCGCCGGAATAGCCCACCACCGAGGCGCTGGTGGAATCGGAGGTCGAGTTGAAGTTGACGTGCTGGGCCGCACCCACTTCCACCAGGGCGGCGTTGATCAGGCCGGTGGTGCCGGTGGCGCCCCCCAGGCGGGCGTAGGTGCGGGAATCCGCCTCGGTTTCCGCCTTGGAGGCCACCAGCACCCCCAGGCCGCCGGCGCCGGCCACGGTGTTGGCGCGCAGGGTGTCGTTGCCGTCGGCCTTGACCTTGACGGAGTGGGCCGTGACCGTGGGGTTGTCTCCCACGCTGGCGTAGGTCTCGGTGTCGGTCTTGGCCTTGGCCGTATTGCTGCCGCCGGCCAGCAGGCCCACGTTGATGCCGGTGACGTCGGCGTCGGCATAGGTGTCGGAGTGGGCGTCCACCTTGAATTCGCCGTTCACGTCGATGATGTTGTTGGCGCCCACGTCGGCCACGGTATCGGTGCGCACCGTGGCGTTGGATTCGGAGGCGCTGGCCCCCAGCAGCAGGCCGCCGGCGCCGGCGGTGGCGTCGCTCTCGGCGGTCTTGCCGCGCAGACGGGTCTCGGCCTGCACGGTCATGGCGTCGGCGATCACGTCCACGTTGCCGCCGGTGCTGGCTTCGGCGCGGGTCTGCACCGTGGCGTCGGCCAGGGACACACCGATGGAAACGCCCGCCGACACCGCCACGCCCAGGGCCTTGGCCTTGGCCACCGGGTCCACGTCGGCGCGCACCTGGGTCAGGCCGGAGGCGGTGCGGATCACCGCGCCGTCGCCGATCTTCGCCTTGGCAGACGAGCTGTCCTCCACGTCGGCGTCGGCGCCGGCGCCCGAGATCAGGCCGCCCGCCGCCGCGATCACATGGGCATCGGTATCGGTCTGGGCATGGCCGTGCACGTCCAGGGCCTTGCCGGTGACGTGGGCCTGGCTGCCCACCTCGGCCGTGGCGGCCCCGCTTTCCGTCGCGTAGGCCACGGCCACCCCCACCCCGGCCAGGCCCACGGCGGCGCCCAGGCCCTTGACCTCCAGATCGTGGTCGATGCCCGCGTCCACGCTCACGAGGCCGGTGCTGGCGCCGGGCGCGGCGGCGACCGTGCCCAGGGCAGTGATGCTGGCATCGTCGCCCACCCGGGCGCTGGCGCTGCTGGATTTGTCCAGGATGGCCACGGAGGCGCCCAGGCCGACCACCCCGCCGCCGCCGGCGAAGGTCAGCAGCTTGGAGGCCGTGGTGCGCTGGTTGATGTGGATGTCGCCCACGTCGAGCACCAGGCCCTGGGTGTCGTTGACCGCGCCGTCGCCGGCCTGGACCGTGACGTTGCGCGCGGCGGTGATGGTGCCGGCGGCCTCGGCCTCGGTCTTGTCGTCGATGAAGGCCAGGGCCACGCCACCGCCGAGGGAGGCGCCGCCGGACACGGCCACGCCCACGGCGATGGCGTCGGCATCGGTGCCGTTGTGGGCGGCGACCAGCACGTCGCGGCCGGCGTTCAAGGTGGCGCCGGCCGCGACGGAGGCCTGGGCGGTACTGGCCGCAGCCGGGGCATTCAGGTCGTTGCCCACGTTGGCGTTGGCGCGGGCCGCGTTGGCCCGGTCGCGGGAAGCGGAAGTGCCGCCGGCGTCGGAATCCATCTGGTCGCCGAAGGCGTTGGCGGAGACGTAGCGGGCCACTTCGCCCACCGAGGCGCTGGACTCGCTCTGGGCGTCGCTGTCGGGACGGCTACCCGCCGTCAGCACGGACACCGCGCCGGAGATACCGACGGTGGAACCGCCCGCCGCCGCGATGGTGAAGGAATCCAGCGTGCGTTCGGTGTCGGCGCTGACCGTGATGTCGCGGTCGGCGTCCACCGTGGCCCCGCTGCGCACCTGGGTGCTGGCGCCATTGTTGACCATGACCACGTCCACCGCCGCGCCCACGCCGGCGCCGCCCAGGCCGACGCCGAGGCCGCCCAGATAGTTGTCGACCCGGGTGGTGTCGCGGGCGCTGATGCTCACGTCCTGCTGCGTGCCGCCGTAGCCGGCGTCGGCGTTGATGTGGCTGTCGCCGGCGCCGGCGTCGCGCTTGGCGCCGAACACCGTCTGGGTGGTGCCCTTGATCACCGCCACGTTCACCGTGCCGGCGATGCCCACGCCCCCCGCCGCCGAGGCGGTGCCGGCGATGACGTCCTGCTCGGTGTCGTTCTCGGCGTGGATGCGGGTGGCCTGGTCGGCGTTGAGGTTGGAACCGTCGCCCACGATGGCCTGGGTGGTCTGGTCGTAGACGGACACGGTGCCGGTCAGGCCGATGCCGGCCACGCCGGAGAGGGACACGGCACCGGCGTAGATCTCGGCGTCGGTCTCGCTGGTGGCTTCCACGGTGAGGTCGCCCTGGGAGTTCAGGTCGCTGTCCCAGACCAGGGCCTGGGTCTGGCTGTCCAGCAGGACCAGACCGATGGAGCCGGACAGGCCGGCATAGGTGCCGCCGCCCAGACCGATCACCGCCTGGGCGATCTCCATGCTGGAACCGGCATCCACGCTCACCGCCTTGCGTCCCTGCAGCGTAGCCTGGCTGACCTCGGCGGTGGTGATGTGGGAACCGATCAGGGTATCCATGGCCCCGCCCGCACCCACGTCGCCGCCGATGGCGGCGCCCCCGGAACCGGAGGCCAGGTTGTCGTGGTGATAGGCGGCCACCCGGGCCTCCTGTTCCGCGCCGCCGAAGCTGGTGTTCACGCTGGCGTGGTCGGTGACTTCGGCGCTGGTGTAACCGGTCAGCATGGCCACGGAGACGGTGCCGGCCACGCCGGTGCTGCCGCCACCGCCGGCGCTGATGGCGAAGTTCTCCACCTGCGAGGTGGACGAGGCCACCACCGCCACGCCCCGGACGTTGTCCTTCTGCTGGCGCCCGGACAGGGGATGGGCGGAGGGCAGGCCAGTCAGGGCACTCAGCGTGCCGTTGTCCACCTGGGCGACGCCGCCGTTGCCCAGGCCGGTGACCTGGGTATGGGTGCCGGTGATCTGGGCCAGGGTGTCGGAATGGATGTCGTTGAAGGCGATGGAGCCGGCGCCGCCGACGCTGCCGCCGACGCCGATGGCACCGGCGCGGGCGTCGATCTGGTCGTCGGATTCGGCGGTGACCAGCACGTTGCCGCTGGCCTCCACGTCGGCGCCGCCATTCACGCTGGCGGTGGTGACGCCGCCCAGGTCGTTGAGGGCGATGGAACCGGCGAAGCCGGCGGTGCCGGCGCCGGAACCGGCCACGGCCCAGACTTCCATGACGCCGGAACGCTCGGCGTCCACCAGCACGTTGGCCGCGTCCACCGTGCCGCCGGAAATCGCGGCGGTGACGCTGCTGCCGATATGGTTGTAGGAACCGGAGGCCCCCACCGCGCCGTTGCCGGCCACGCCCACGGCGCCGGTGACGGACAGGATCTCGGAGTTGTCATGCGCACGGACCGTGGCGTCGCCCGCCGTGTTGAGGGTGGTGCCGCTGGCGGAGGCCTCGGTGATGTTGCCGATGGTGTTGACGCCCAGGGAGCCGGACACGGCCACCTTGGAGGAGCCCGCGCCGCCCGCCGCGATGGCCTGGATGTCGGCGTTCTCGGTGGCTTCCAGGCGCACGCTGGTGCCGGACAGGGAACCGCCGGTGGACTTGGCGTAGGTCTCGTTGTCGATCTCGTTGTAGCTGCCGGAGATGCCCACCGAGCCCTGGCCGGTGGAGACGGCCGCGTTGCCGGAGATGGAGAAGATGTCCGCCGTGTCGTCCGCGTCCAGGTTCACCGCGTTGCCGCTGGAGGACACGGTGACGCCGGACAGGGAGGCTTCGGTCTTGTTGCTGATGACGTTCCAGGTCACCGCGCCGGAGGCGGCCACGCCCTGCGAGGCGCCGATGGCGGCGGCCACTGAGACGATGGCGTTGTCGTTGGTGGCGGTGGCGGACACGCCGGCGTCGCCGTTGACGGTCTTGCCGGTGCCGCTGATACGGGCGCTGGTGTCGGAATCCACGGTGGAAATGGCCACCGCCGCCCCCACGCCGGCCTTGCCTCCGTAGCTGACGGAACCCGCCACGCTGCGGATGTCGGAGGTGTCGTCGGCGTCCAGCACTACGCTGGAATCCGCGTCCACATTGGCGTCGTCGATGGCCGCCTCGGTGACGTTGGCTATGGTGCTGTAGGAGACGGAGCCGGCGATGCCCACCTTGTCGCCGGCGGCGCCACCGGCGGAGATGGACCACATGGCCTTGCTGTTTTCCGCGTCCAGGTTGACGCCGCCGTTGTGCACGGTGACGGTGGCGTCGGCAATCGTCGCGCGGGTGTCCTTCACCAGCTGGTTCCAGGTGAAGGCGCCGGCCAGGCCGGCGGACTTGCCGGTGGCCACGGTCAGCGACCCGGCACCGGCGATATTGAGGGCGTCGTTCCTGGCCTGGGCGCTGAGACCCCGAGCCAGGTCGACGGTGGTCTCCGCCGTGCCGTCCGCGTCCTTGTCCACCGCCACGGCGCTGGCGCCGGTGCCGGACACGGTGACGCTGGCCAGGTCGGCGATGCCCGCAGCCGTGATGTCGTTGACGATATTGACCGAGGCGGCGCCAGAGATGCCGACGCCGGATTTGCCCTGCTGCCCGGTGTCCTTGGCGTTGGTCTGGGTCCCGTCTCCGCCGGTCTTGCCTTCGTCGCTTTCGTTGGCAGACGGGCCGGAGCCGGCCACGGTGAAGGCGCCCTGGGTGCCGCCGGCGTGGGCGTCCAGCAGCAGGTTGCCGCTGGCGCTGAGGCTGCCGCCGCTGGCGGACTCGGTGGCCCGGTTGCCGATGACGGCGCGCACTTCCCGGTCCAGTTCGTTGATGGCCACCGAGAAGCCGATGCCCACGCTCTGCGAGCGGGCGACGCCGCCGGCCACGTTGATCACCAGGCTGTCGTCCTCGGCCTTCACCAGCACGTCGTTGGCGTTCATGCTGCCGCCGGCGCCGATCTGGGCGACGGTGTGGAGGTCGGTGTCCACCAGGGAGAAGGCGCCGTTAATGGAGACCTTGCCGGCCTTGCCCATGGTCTCGGCCACGGTGACCTGGTCGAAGTGGGTGTCCGCCAGGGCCACCACGTCGTCGGCGCGCACTTCGGCGCCAGCGGCGATGCTGGCATCCGTGCCGCCGCTCAGGTTGAACTGGTGGTAGGAGCCGCCGAAGCCGGCGGTGCCGCTGCTGGAGTTGCTGCCGGGCGCAGCGGTGGGGTCGAACTCGGGCACGCCCACGAGGTTGAGGATGCCCTGGCTGGCGGTGGCCACCACGCTCACGTCCTGGGCGCCGGTGATGGGTGCGGCACCGGCGTTGATGCTGGCATCGCCGATGCGGGCCGTGGCCTTGTGGTCCAGGCTGAAGAAGTCCACCGCGCCGGCGAAGGCGAGCTTCTCGCTTTCCACGGCGGTCTGGGTCCAGGAGGTGGCGTTGATCGGGTCGCCCGCCACGTCGTACAGCGCCTGGCCCAGCTTGTACCAGGCATCGGCGCTGTTCCAGTCCATGGTCTTGAACTGGTCGATGAGCTGGCTCCACTGCGACCAGAACGGGCTGATGAGGGTCTGGGCGTTGACGTTCAGCGCGCCGCCGGCGCTGATCACGGCGCCGTCGCCGATCAGGGCGTCGGCGTGGTGGTTCATGTCGATCACCGCCACCGAGGCGGAGATGGCCACCTTCTTCTTGTCTTCCGGCGCGTTGGGATCGCCCGGCAACTGGGTGTCCAGGTCGCGCTGGTCCACCGCCGCCGAGGTCTCGAAGCTGACGCTCTCCTCGGCCTTGGCCAGCACGTCGAGCTTGCCCGGGGTGGTGACGTGGGCACCGCCGGCCACCTCGGCCTTGACGTTGTTGTCGTTCTCCACCCAGGCGAAGGCGGCGGACAGGCCCAGCTTGCTGGACGCGCCGCTGCGCGAGTCGGTGCTGGGGGCGGCGGCGACGAAGTCGGACAGCTTCTCGAACAGGATCTCGTCCACCGGCTTGGCGCTGGTGATGGCCTCCTGCAGGTCCGGGCTGCCGGCGGTGCCGGCGGCGGCGGACACCTCGGTCTCGGCCTCGGCCAGGGTGGATTTCACCGCCACCTGGCCGGCGTTGACGTTGCCGCCCAGGCTGGCGGTGAGGGTGGTGTCGCTGATCAGCACGGAAACGCCGGAGGAGGCGATGCCGTCCTTGAACGAGCCGCCGCTGGCCGCCACGCTGTGGCTCTTCTCGCCGCTGGCCTCCACATCCAGGGCGCTGGCGCGGGCGATGGTGGCGTTGCTGGCCACGGTGGTCTCCGCCACCTGCTTGCCGATGCCCACGGCGAAGGAGAAGTTGGCGTACTTGCTGGCGGAGGAGGCGGCGTTGCTGAAACTGCCGGTGTTGACCGTGTCGACGCTGACGGACAGGGTGCTGTCGGCCTGGCTCTTCAGCGTCATGGCGCCGTCGGAACCCAGGGTGGCGTTGCCGATGTTGACCTTGGCCTGGGAGTCGGTCTCGCCGTAGCCGAAGCCCACCACGGTGCTCATCACCTTCATGCTGGCGTCGGCGATGGAATGGGACTCGATGCCCAGGGTGCCGCTGGCATCGATGCTGGCGCCGTCGTCCACGGCGATGGTGGCGTGGGCCCTGGAGATGGTGAGGTTGGCGCCGATGCGCAGGCTGCCGAGGAAATCCAGAATGGTGTCGCCGTATTCGTTGCCGGTCCACACCCACTTGTCGTTGGCGGTGGCCTTGATGCTCACGTCGCCGCCCTTGATCACCGCGTTCCTGATGCTGATGCTGGCGATGGAGTCCTCCACCGAACCGAAGGCCGGGGTGGACTGGTTGTCGGTGGCCTCGATGCTGATCTTGCCGGCGGCCTGGCCGTTGTCGGCGTGGGCCAGCAGCTGGCTGCCGTTCTTGATCTCGATTTCCTTGGCGCTGACGCTGATGTCGCCCGACTTGCCCTGGGACTGGCCGCTGGCGTGGTTGGCGCGGGTGTCCGCCGCACCGCCGAGATCGCGCGAGGACACCACCACATCGTCCAGGGTGACCTTCTTGGTGGCGGTGATGGTGACGTCGGCGCCGTGGGAGTAGAAATCGTTGCCGCTGCCGCTCCAGGTGAGGTTCTCCGGGTCGATCAGGATCGCGCCGGCCTGGTCCTGGGCACCGCTGCCGCCCCGGGCGGACAGGCCGTTGCCCTGGAGGGTGACGTCGTGCCTGGCGGAGAACTCGACGAAGCCGCCGTCGCCGCTGTCGCCGGCATCGGCGGATACCTTGCCGCTGGCCGTCAGGGTGGCATTGCGGTCGGCCATCACTATCACCGTACCGCCGTTGGCGTTTTCACCCAGGCCGTCGGCCGCGACCCGGCCCGCCACGGTGATGTCCTGCGCCGCGACGATGCGGATCACGCCGCCGTCCACCTGCACGTCCGCGGCGGTGGCCATGCCTTCCACGTTCACCAGGTCGGCGAACGCGACCTGGGCGCGCGGGCCGGCGAACACCTGGGCGCCGGTATCCACGGTGACGTTGCCACCCGCCAGGGTGACGGCGTCGGCGGCGTGGATGCGGCCTTTCACCAGCACCAGGCCGGTCTGGCTCAAGGGCACCTGGCCCGCCAGGGCCATGGCGGTGGCGGCGTCGCCGATGGCGCCGGTGGGGGACACCAGCTGATCCATGAAGGCGGGGGTGGGGGTGGCCAGGGTCAGGCTGCCCACGTTGAGCACGCCCTGGCTGCCGACGACGATGCCGTGGGGATTGAAGAAGAATACGTTGCCGCCGATGCGGCCGTCCTTGTAGGCGTTGACCAGGCCGTTGATGTAGGACGCCTCGCCGTGCACCAGGTTGAGCAGGTTGCTCGCCTGGCCCGGCAGATGCAGGTTCACCGTGTAGCCGCTGTCCACGTTGAACCGGGAAAAGGAATTGTAGGCGTTGACGCCGCGTACGGTCTGGGTGGTGATATCCGTCACCGTGCCGCTCACCGCCACCTGGGTCTGGGTGCGCCCGTCCGTTACGATGGACTGGGCCTGCACCCCCGTGCTGGGCAGCAGGACCAGACCGCAAGCCGCGAGTGCATTGAACCAGGCGCAACGGCGCAGTACACACAAATACTGACGACGAAGGTATCCCAATGCGGCGTGGCTCATGCGTTCTCACCCCATCCCCGAATGGATGGGGACCATGATTGATTGTTAAAAATTATTCGCCCCGGAGTAGCGCTGGACGTTTCCAAACGTCGCCGCGGTCGAAGCAAAGGCTATGCCGCCGTCACACGATGGATTTATCCGGTTGATTTTTAATAATTTTTAAACAATCCGGGAAGCCGAAGGACGCAGCATGTAAAGTTTTCCGACAAGCCGGGCGCCGCCCGCCCAGGATTATTGCGTTTCGCTCGCTTCCGTTTTGCACATAAAATCAAGCCTTTGTTTTAGTTGACTCTTTTCCACACAGAGACCAAGGTTATGACGGCTTCCTTCATTCCCCCCAAGCGCATCCTCATGGGCCCCGGCCCCTCCGACGTGCCGCAGCGCGTGCTCGACGCGATGGCGCGCCCGACCATCGGCCACCTCGACCCCGCCTTCGTCGACCTGATGGAGCAGATCAAGTCCATGCTGCGCATGGCGTTCCAGACGCAGAACGCGCTGACCTTCCCGGTGTCGGCGCCGGGTTCGGCGGGGATGGAAATGTGCTTCGTCAACCTGGTGGAACCCGGCGACAAGGTCATCGTGTGCCGCAACGGCGTGTTCGGCGGCCGCATGCTGGAGAACGTCAAGCGCACCGGCGGCGTGCCGGTGGTGGTCGACGACGCCTGGGGCAAACCGGTCGACCCGGACAAGGTGCGCGACGCCTTCCGCGCCAACCCCGACGCCAAGCTGCTCGCATTCGTGCATGCCGAGACCTCGACCGGCGCGCAGTCGGACGCGGCGGCGCTGGCGAAGATCGCGCAGGAAGCCGGCGCGCTGACCATCATGGACTGCGTCACCAGTCTCGGCGGCACCCCGGTGCTGCTCGATGCGTGGGGCATCGACGCCGCCTACTCCGGCAGCCAGAAGTGCCTGTCGTGCACGCCGGGCCTGTCACCGGTGTCGTTCTCCGAGCGCGCCATCGAAAAGATCAAGGCGCGCAAGACGCCGGTGCAGAGCTGGTTCCTCGACCTCAACCTGGTGCTCGGCTACTGGCAGTCGGCCGGCAAGCGCACCTACCACCACACTGCGCCGATCAACCCGATGTACGGCCTGCACGAATCGCTGGTGATGCTGGAGGAGGAAGGCCTGGAAAATGCCTGGGCGCGCCACCGCGCGATGCACGAGAAGCTCAAGGCCGGGCTCGAAGCCATGGGCCTGCGTTATGTGGTGGAAGCGTCCGCCCGCCTGCCTCAGCTGAACTCGATCTACGTGCCCGAAGGCGTCGACGAAGCCGCGATCCGCGCCCGCCTGCTGAACGAATTCAACCTGGAAATCGGCGCCGGCCTCGGCGACATGGCCGGCAAGATCTGGCGCATCGGCCTGATGGGCTACTCGGCCAAGCAGGAAAACATCGACCTCTGCCTGAAGGCGCTGAAAGCCTGCCTGGAACCGGCAGCCGTCCCCGCCTGAGAACGCGCGCGCATTGCCGCGCCCGCTCGGGCACGGCTGCCCCGCCCGGAAGCGGGCCGGCTACAGCAGCCCCATCACCAGCAGCACGACCAGGATGAGGACGAGCAGGCCCACGCCGCCGCTCGGGGCATATCCCCAGCCCCGGCTGTAAGGCCAGACCGGGATCGCCCCGATCAGGACCAGGATCAATACGATCAGCAGTATGGTTCCAACACTCATGGCGTGCTCCTCGCGATATCTGGCGGGTGGATGGCGGCTTTCAACCGCCGATCCCACCGCCCGGGAAATAACCCAGTTTCTGCCTGTCCTCTTCGGTACAGGCATCGCTCAGGCACATGAACGTCGTTCCGTTGTCGTCGAGCGTGGCGAGGTTGATGTCGGGCTCTTCGAAACCGTCGGCGTCGGTAAAGATGAAGTGATAGGCGTCGCCCACCTCCAGCTCCAGGACGCCTTCATTGCTTTCCCCGTAGTCGTGCCAGCGATCGCCCTTCCCGCCCGGGATCGCGGGAGCCGACTTGCCGTTCGTATCGTCCTTCCACGCGACGATGACGGGCCGCGTAAGCATCTCGCCGGCCTTGCCGACGGCAGCGCGACGCGCCTGCGAAAAATTACTCACCGTTTTGTCCTGCAATGCGATTCTTTGCATGATGATCTCTCCTGTTGTGCGCCTTCGATGTCGAAGCGGGCACGGGCAAACCCGTGCCGCCCTGCGCCAGAACGGCGTGGCTTTCATGATGGGCGAGCAAGGGGAGAGGCCAAGTAGGATTCGGCCTATGTGCAGGCAGGCCCCCGCTGAAAAACAGGCCGGGATGTACCCCGCCTCGTCGGTCATCGTGGATAATCCCTACAGCGTCACTTCTTCCGACGAGGACACGCCATGAAAGCCTATCTGATCGACGCCAATCAGAAAATCGTCAGCGCAGTCGAACTCGCCGACGGAATCAACGGGATCAGGCGTTTGATCGGATACGATTCAGTCGACTCGGAGGAAATCGACGCAAGCGGCGACCGCCTGTTCTTCGACGAGGGTTGCTTCCTGCGCGACCAGACCGGCAAGGGCCGATTCAAGCTCGACAGCCTGGTGCCGGTCGCCGACAAGGCGGTGATCGTCGGCTCGAGCGACGAGGGCGCGACGCTCAAGGACGCCGCAACCAAACTGGCCGCCCTGCAGCAGCGCATCGTCTGGCTTTAGGCCGTATCTTCCAACGCAGTCCATCATGACGAGCGGCCGCGGCGCCGCTTCGACCAGCCCGGCATTCTTCGCGCGACCATGAGCCTCTTGGCTCATGGCGACACGACAAGATTCAAGAAACCTTCATTCGAGCGTAAAGGCCGTCCCCCACCATCCTGCATGGAACGCAGCTTCAGCGAATGACCTGAAGCCGGACCGTTCCAGGTTGTGTCCCGCAACGAACCATCGAGCCCGCCCCTGGCCCCCGAACATCGGCCTGGCATGCGTTCGGCCGCCGTTTCGCCACGATCGTTTCGTTCCCATTCATCGAGGAGCCCCTATGTCGTCCCACCACAATAATTCGCGTCGTCAGTTCATCAAATCTTCCGGCCTGCTGATTGGCGCTGCGGCCATCCCTGCGGCCACGATGCGCCCGGGGCACGCCGCCCCGGCGATCATTACGCTGGATGGCGCCCGGCCGCAGCTGGCACAAGGCATTCAAATCGGCGACGTGCGTTCCAGTCGTGCGCTGATCTGGAGCCGTTCCGACCGACCGGCACGGATGTGGGTGGAATATGACTTCGATCCCAGCTTCGCCAACCCGACCCGGGTACGCGGCCCCTACGCCCTGGAAACGAGCGACTACACGGCCCGGCTCGACCTCACCGGCCTGCCCGCCGGACGCGACGTGTTCGTGCGCGTGCAGTTCCAGGACCTGTCCAACGAGCGCGTGCTGAGCGAACCGGTGCTCGGGCATTTCCGCACGGCGCCGAACGAGGCCAGCGACATCCGCTTCCTGTGGTCGGGCGACACGGCCGGCCAGGGCTGGGGGATCAACCCGGAATTCGGCGGCATGAAAATCTACGAAGCCATGCGCCAGACGCAGCCGGATTTCTTCATCCACAGCGGCGACAACATCTACGCCGACGGCCCCATCCAGGAATACCAGAATGCCGAGAACGGCCTGATCTGGCACAACATCGTCACCCCCGAGGTCTCCAAGGTCGCCGAGACGCTGGACGAATTCCGCGGGCGCTACAAGTACAACCTGCTGGACGAGAACGTGCGCCGCTTCAATGCCGAAGTGCCGCAGATCTGGCAATGGGACGACCATGAGGTGATGAACAACTGGTCGGATTCCAAGGACCTGATGGCGGACGCGCGCTACACCGAAAAGAACGCGCCGCTCCTCTTCGCGCGCGGTGCGCACGCCTTCCTCGAATACGCGCCGATGCGCTACGCCGGCACGGAGGAAAGCGAGCGCGTCTACCGCCACATTCCCTACGGCCGCCTGCTGGACGTGTTCGTGCTCGACATGCGCAGCTACCGGGGCCCCAACACCCACAACCGCCAGACCGAACCCGGCGACGAAACGGCGTTCCTCGGTGCGGAACAGATCGAGTGGCTGAAGCGCAAGCTGCGCGAATCCAAGGCGGTGTGGAAAGTCATCGCCGCCGACATGCCGCTGGGCCTGAATATTGGCGACGGCAAGGACGCGGAAGGCCGTGCCCGCTGGGAGAACTCCTCCAACGGCGACGGTCCGGTGCTCGGCCGCGAATTCGAGATCGCCGACATCCTGCGCTTCATCAAGCGTCAGCACGTGCGCAACGTCGTCTGGTTCACCGCCGACGTGCACTATTGCGCCGCGCACTACTACGATCCGGACAAGGCGCAGTTCCAGGACTTCGAGCCCTTCTGGGAATTCGTCTCCGGTCCGCTCAACGCAGGCAGCTTCGGGCCCAACACGCTGGACAACACCTTCGGTCCCCAGGTGATGTTCCAGAAATTCCCGCCGGCCCCCAACACTTCGCCGTTTGCCGGCCTGCAGTTCTTCGGCCAGGTCGACATCGACGGCCGCACGGCCGAGATGACGGTCAGCCTGAAGGACATCGACGGCAACACGGTGTATAGCAAGGAACTGCGCCCCGAAGCGGGACACCGGCACCACCACCGGGAAGACTGATGTAACGAATGCCGCCTTGCTTGCGCGACGAGGACAAGGCGGCGTTCACAGGATGATCCAGTCAGACCACTGGAATGGGACCCGATACGCTGGTGTCGGGTCCCATTTTTTCTGCCCGGGTGGCAGCCGGTGCCCGTCAGACGGGCACCGGTTTCACGCCGACAATCCCAGCCGCTGCCAGATCGTCGTGCTCGGTCCCGCCTGGTTCATGGTGTAGAAATGCAGCCCCGGTGCACCGCCGGCGAGCAGGCGGTCGCACAGGTCGGTCACCACGTCGAGACCGAAGGCGCGGATCGACGCCAGATCGTCGCCGTAGCTTTCCAGCTTCTTCCGCAGCCAGCGCGGGATTTCCGCACCGCAGGCGTCGGAAAAGCGCGCCAGCTGCACGTAGTTGCCGATCGGCATGATGCCCGGGACGATGGGGATGGCGACGCCCAGCGCGCGCGCGTCGTCGACGAAGCGGAAGTAGGCGTCGGCGTTGAAGAAGTACTGCGTGATCGCCGCATTCGCGCCGGCGTCGACCTTGCGCTTGAAATTGGCCAGGTCTTCCGTCCAGGAGCGCGCCTGCGGGTGGATTTCGGGATAGGCGGCGACTTCGATCTCGAACCAGTCGCCGGTTTCCTTGCGGATGAAGGCCACCAGCTCGTTGGCGTAATTGAATTCGCCCGCGTCCATGGTGCCCGACGGCAGGTCGCCGCGCAGCGCGACCAGGTGACGGATGCCCTGGCTTTTGTATTCGTCGAGAATCTCGCGGATGCTTGCCTCGGTCGAGCCGATGCACGAGAGGTGCGGCGCGGCTTCACTGCCGCTGGCCTGGATCTCGCGCACGGTCTCCAGCGTGCGGTCGCGCGTCGAGCCGCCGGCGCCGAAGGTCACCGAGAAGAATTTTGGATTGAGCTGCGCGAGTTGCTTATGCGTCGCGCGCAGCTTCTCCGCGCCTTCCGCCGTCTTGGGCGGGAAGAATTCGAAGCTGTAGGTACGGTCGGTCATGAATCAAGCTTTTGCATTGGGGATGAGCGCGGACAGCGCCCAGGCGATCACGCCGTAGAGGAGCGCGCCGACCAGTGCCGAGAAGAATCCGTGCACCTGGAAGCCCGGGAGCAGCGCGCTGGCGAGCCAGAACAACAGGCCGTTCAGCACCAGGTAGAAGATGCCCAGCGTCAGCACCGTGATCGGCAGCGTGAGGATGGCCAGCACCGGCCGCACCAGCGTGTTAATGAAACCGAGCACCAGTGCCGCGACCAGTGCCGTGCCGAAGCCCGCCACCTGGATCGACGGCAGCAGATACGTCACCGCCAGCAGGGCGACGGCGTTCAGGATCCACAACAGCAGCAGGCGCATGGCACGCTCCTTTCAGGCGAGATCGATCAGTAGCGGTAGTGCTCGGCCTTGTACGGGCCATTCTTGTCCACGCCGATGTAGGACGCCTGCTGGTCGGTCAGCTCGGTCAGCTGCGCGTTGAGCTTCTTCAGCTGCAGGCGCGCGACCTTCTCGTCGAGATGCTTGGGCAGGGTGTAGACGCCGACCGGGTACTTGCCGGAATCGCGCTCCTGCCACAGCTCGATCTGCGCGATGGTCTGGTTGGCGAACGACGACGACATCACATAGCTGGGGTGGCCGGTGGCGCAGCCGAGGTTCACCAGGCGGCCCTTGGCGAGCAGGATGATGCGCTTGCCGTCCGGGAAGATCACGTGGTCGACCTGCGGCTTGATCTCTTCCCACTGGTAGCCCTCGATCGACGCCACGTCGATTTCGTTGTCGAAGTGCCCGATGTTGCAGACGATGGCCTGGTCCTTCATCTTCGCCATGTGGTCATGGTTGATGACGTGGAAGTTGCCGGTGGCGGTGACGAAGATGTCGGCCTTGTCGGCGGCGTAGTCCATGGTCACCACGCGATAGCCTTCCATCGCCGCCTGCAGCGCGCAGATCGGGTCGATCTCGGTCACCCACACCTGGGCGGAGAGCGCGCGCAGCGCCTGTGCGCTGCCCTTGCCGACGTCGCCGTAGCCGGCGACCACGGCAATCTTGCCGGCGACCATCACGTCGGTCGCGCGCTTGATGCCGTCGACCAGCGATTCGCGACAGCCGTAGAGGTTGTCGAACTTGGACTTGGTCACCGAGTCGTTGACGTTGATCGCCGGGAATTTCAGTTCGCCGCGGGCGTGCATCTGGTACAGGCGGTGCACGCCGGTGGTGGTCTCCTCGGTCACGCCCTTCACGGCGGCGAGACGCACCGAATACCAGGTCGGATCCTGGGCGAGCTTGGCCTTGATCGCGGCGTACAGCACGCGCTCTTCCTCGCTGGTCGGGTTGGCCAGCACCGAGATGTCCTTCTCGGCGCGCGCGCCCAGATGCAGCAGCAGCGTGGCATCGCCGCCGTCGTCGAGGATCATGTTCGAGTAGCCGCCGTCGGTCCACTCGAAGATGCGGTGGGTGTAGTCCCAGTAGTCGGTGAGCGACTCGCCCTTGACCGCGAACACCGGGATGCCGTCCTTGGCGATCGCGGCGGCGGCATGGTCCTGGGTCGAAAAGATGTTGCACGACGCCCAGCGGACTTGAGCCCCCAAAGCGGTCAGCGTCTCGATCAGCACCGCGGTCTGGATGGTCATGTGCAGCGAGCCGGTGATGCGCGCGCCCTTCAGCGGCTGGCTTTTAGCGAATTCCTCACGGATCGCCATCAGGCCCGGCATTTCGGTTTCGGCGATGCGGATTTCCTTGCGACCCCAGTCGGCAAGCGCGAGGTCGGCAATGACGTAATCGGCGGTGGAATTGAGTGCGGCGTTCATCACGCCCTCCTTTCGTTCAGAAAAAGAAAACGTGAGCGCCGTTGAAAGGAAGCGTCCTGAGCCTGGCGGGTGAACCGTCGCAGCGCTCCTCAGAACCGAGGCGGCATTCTACCCCGGAAGCGGCAATTATCGAATGTGAATGTAGTGTATTTGGGAAGGCGGGTTGAACCGCCGCCATGTCGGTTTTCTTTACGCATCAAATGGCCTGCCATCCCCATGACCAACGCAACAGATTGTTTTAATTAATGGATAACAGGTTTGTGCATTAATGGAACACATATTGCATAACCGCGCCGGGGTCAAACCAACAACAAAAGAGGGGGAACACATGAAAACAACCACAAGCATGCTGTGCGGAGTTGCTATGGGCTGCTGCATGGCGGCCAGCGTGGCTCAGGCTGCGTTCATTCAAAGCATGACCATCGAAGAAATCGGGGGTGCGTCGGGTGGCCTCGGCACATCCGGGCTTGCAAATGGCGGGGGCTGGGGAAACTGGTTTACCGGCGACGGCACATACATGGCACCGCCCGCTTTCTTTACCAGTGACGGCACCGATGGCGCGCTTGTCATGGGAACCCCCCAGGCGAATGGTGCCTTCTCGAGTGGATTCAATTGGGGCGGCAGCAATCATTTTGAGTTCAACACTCTCAAAAGTGCGCCCAGCGGCACGGTTACAGCGGGTTCAATGACGCTCGATTTATCTGGGTTGGTTGCTGAATTCACCCTGGGCAATACGGCATTTCCGTCCCCGCCCGATCCATCCACACTTGTGACGTCCATCTCCATGATCGACGCCACACACTATTTCTATACGGCTGACTGGACCCATGTATTCAACGATGACGTAAATGATCTCAACACGCTCGCCATCCTGCCAGGCTGGAACGGTTCAGGCCTGATCATGCACTTTGAAGGCATTGCGACCCTTGAAGACAGGGCGACGGTTCCCGAACCGGGCACTGCGTGGTTGGTCGGCGCGGTCTTGCTCGGTATGTTTGGGACGCATCGCCGCCAACCGTTTTAAAAAATCAGAAAACCCAAATAATAAGGAGCCGGCTATACCGGCTCCTTTCTGACCTCCTCAAAACACTATCCGCATCAGATGCCAGCCGCCGCCTTCAGCGCCGCCGCCTTGTCGGTCACCTCCCAGGTGAAGTCCGGCTCCTCGCGGCCGAAGTGGCCGTAGCTCGCGGTGCGGGTGTAGATCGGGCGCATCAGGTCGAGCATCTGGATGATGCCCTTGGGACGCAGGTCGAAGTGGTTCTGGATCAGTTCGACGATCTTGGCTTCGGGGACCTTGCCGGTGCCGAAGGTGTCGACCATCAGCGAGGTCGGCTTGGCGACACCGATCGCGTAGCTGACCTGCACCATGCACCGCTCGGCCAGCCCGGCGGCGACGATGTTCTTCGCCACGTAGCGGCCGGCGTAGGCGGCCGAGCGGTCGACCTTGGACGGATCCTTGCCGGAGAACGCGCCGCCGCCGTGCGGGGCCGCACCGCCGTAGGTGTCGACGATGATCTTGCGGCCGGTGAGGCCGGCGTCGCCCATCGGGCCGCCGACGACGAAGCGGCCGGTGGGATTGACGAGGTAGCGGGTGTCCGCGGTCAGCATCTCCTTCGGCAGCACCGGCTTGATCACTTCCTCGATGACGGCCTCGGTCAGCACGGCGTGCGAGACCTCGGGATGGTGCTGGGTCGACAGCACGACGGTGTCGATCGAATGCGGCTTGCCGTCGACGTAGCGGATCGACACCTGCGATTTAGCATCCGGACGCAACCACGGCAGGCGGCCGTCCTTCCTGAGCTCGGATTGACGCTCGGTGAGGCGATGCGCGAGGTAGATCGGCATCGGCATCAGGGTGGGCGTCTCGGTGCAGGCATAGCCGAACATCAGGCCCTGGTCGCCGGCGCCCTGGTCGAGGAACAGGCCCTCACCCTCGTTCACGCCCTGTGCGATGTCGGGCGATTGCTTGCCGACGGTGACCAGCACCGAGCAGGTGTTGTAGTCGAAGCCGACTTCGGACGAATCGTAGCCGATGCGCTTGATGGTCTGGCGCGCGATCTGGTTGTAGTCGATGACGGCCGAGGTGGTGATTTCGCCGGCGATGACGCACAGACCGGTGGTCAGGAGCGTCTCGCACGCGACGCGTGCATGTTTGTCCTGGGTTAGAATCGCGTCGAGTACTGCATCCGACACTTGATCCGCCATCTTGTCGGGATGCCCTTCAGACACCGACTCAGACGTGAAAATGAAATCCTTTTGCATGACAGCTCCTGTTGTCCCGGTTACCGACTGCGTAACCGACTCGTGGGACCAACGGAGCGGCGACGCTTTAGCTGTATTTGTATCCCGCCCGCAAGTTGTCAAGATTAACCCGGCGGCTTGCGCATTGTCCCCCGCACCCACCCCCGGCGTCAATCCTCGGTGATGTTCCTGCTCAAGCTGCTGGCCCGTCTGCCGCTGCCGCTGCTGCACGGCATCGGCATCGTGCTCGGCTGGCTGATCTACTGGGCGCCAGGCCGCCATTCCGGGCGCATGCGCAACAACCTGCTCGCCAGCGGCGTCTGCTCGCCAGACGCCTCGTGCCGACGCCTGCTGCGCCGTACCATCGGCGAGGCGGGCAAGGCCATCGTCGAACTGCTGCCGGTTTGGCTGCGCCCCTACGAGCAGGTGCTCAAGCTGGTCAAGGGAACCAGCGGCTGGGAGCGTATCGACGCCGCCCGTGCCGCAGGCAAGGGCGTCATCCTGCTGTCGCCGCACATCGGCTGTTTCGAAATCATCAATCTGTACTGCGCCGCGCAATATCCGTTCACCGCCATGTACAAGCCGCCGCGCAGCGCCTTTCTGGACACGCTGATGCTGCTCGGACGTCAGCGCGGCCAGGCGAAGCTGGTGCCGACCGACCTGTCGGGGGTGCGCGCGCAACTGGCCGCGCTCAAGCGCCACGAAGCGATCGGCATCCTGCCCGACCAGGTGGCGACCGGCGGCGACGGCGTATGGGCCCCCTTCTTCGGCCGCCCCGCCTACACGCCGACGCTGGTCGCCAGCCTGCAGCGCAAGACCGGCGCGGCGGCGTTCTTCGTCGCGGCCGAACGGCTGGCATGGGGGCGCGGCTTCCATCTGCACGTGATTCCGCTGGGCGATCCCCTGCCTGAAGACAAGGCCGCCGCCGCCGCCCGCATCAACCAGGCGGTGGAAGCCATCGTGCGCCGCTTCCCCGCGCAGTACCTGTGGAGCTACAACCGCCACAAGCGCCCGGGCAGCGCGCCCGACCCGTACGACCCCACTGCCGCATGAATCCGGCCCCTTCCGCAAACCTGTTGCGCCCGTCCTTGCTGCCCGTCTGGTTCAGCGTCGGCTTCCTGTGGCTGTTGCACTGGCTGCCCTTGCCCTTGCAGGCGGCGCTCGGCAACGCCATCGGCTGGCTGCTGGCCATGAAACCGGGCAAGCGCCGGCGCGTCGTCGCCACCAACCTGGCCTTGTGCTTCCCCGATGTGCCCGCGGCCACCCGCCGCCGCTGGCTGCGCCAGACCTTCCAGGCGTCGATGCGCGCGGTGCTGGAGCACGGCGTGCTGTGGTGGAGTTCGGATGCGCGCCTGCGCCGACTGATCCGCATCGACAATCCGGAAGCGGCGTACGGCGACGGCACGCGTCCGGTGATCTGGCTGGCGCCGCATTTCGTCGGGCTCGACATGGGCGGGGTGCGGCTGACGATGGATTACGCCATCGCCTCGATGTACGCCCCGGCCAAGGACCCGGTCAGCGACAAATACATGCGCCACGGACGCACGCGCTTCAAGGACATCGTGCTGATCGCCCGCCACGAAGGGATCAAGGCGACGCTCGGCGCGATCAAGTCGGGGCGCCCCTTCTACTATCTACCGGACCAGGATCACGGCCGCCACAATGCGGTGTTCGTGCCCTTCTTCGGCGTGCCGGCCGCCACGGTGTCGGCCCTGCCCCGGCTGGCCAAACTGACCCACGCCCAGGTCGTCCCGGCCGTCACCCGCCAGCTGCCGTGGGGGCGCGGCTACGCAGTGCGCTTCTATCCGCCGTGGGACGCCTACCCGAGCGGCGACCTCGACGCCGACGTCGCGCGGATGAACACCTTCATCGAGGAACGCATCCGCGAAATGCCGGCGCAATACCTGTGGCTGCACCGTCGCTTCAAGACGCGCCCAGCGGGCGAGCCCAGCCTGTATGCCTGAACCGCGCGACCAGTTGGCCCCCCTGACGGCCGCCGACGCCGGCGCCGTCAGCGCGCTGGCGCGCACGGTGTGGCAGGCCACCTACCCGACGCTGATCTCGCAGGCGCAGATCGACGCCATGCTGGCCGACCGCTACGCACCGCAGCGCATCCGCGACCAGCTGGACGACCCGCGCCATGCCTGGCGGGTGGCGCGGCAGGGTGCGGCGCTGGTCGGCTTTGCCCATGGCGTGCGGGACGATTCCGGCTGCAAGCTCGACAAGCTCTATGTCCACCCGGCGCAGCAACGGCGCGGCGTCGGCGCCGCGTTGCTGCGCGAAATCGAAGCCTGGGCGCGCGCGCAACAGGCCGCGCGCCTGTGGCTGCAGGTCAACCGCGGCAACGCGCAGGCAGTCCGCGCCTACGCGAAGTACGGTTTCAAGATCGTCGAGTCACGCGTATTCGACATCGGCGGCGGATTCGTGATGGACGACCACGTGATGGAGAAAGCACTGTGACTTTCGAGAACCCCGGCGACGACGCCGTGCGCGCGCTGCTCGACCGCGTCAAGACCATTGCCGTGGTCGGCCTGTCGCCGCAATCCGCGCGCCCGAGCTTTCGCGTGGCACAGGCGATGCAGCGCTATGGCTACCGCATCGTGCCGGTGCGGCCGCTGGTCGACGCCGTGCTGGGCGAAAAGGCCTATGCCAGCCTTGCCGACATCCCGTTCAAGGTCGACCTGGTCGACGTCTTTCGCGCCGCCGAGCACGTGCCGGCTATCGTCGAACAATGCCTGGCGCTACACTTGCCAGCTATCTGGATCCAGGAAGGCATCGTTCACGAAGCCGCCGCCCGCGAGGCGCAGGCCGGCGGCATGACGGTGGTGATGGACCGCTGCCTGCTCAAGGAAACCATCAGGCTCAAAACCGAATGAATACCCAAATGGGCACAAGACTGAAGTTCACCAAAATGCACGGCCTGGGCAACGACTTCGTCGTGCTGGACGGCGTCACTCAGGCCGTCGCGCTCACGCCCGGGCAGTGCCGTCGCATCGCCGACCGTCACTTCGGCGTCGGCTGCGACCAGATCCTGCTGGTCGAGAAATCCGGCCGCGACGACGTCGATTTCCGCTACCGCATCTTCAACGCCGACGGCGGCGAGGTCGAGCAGTGCGGCAACGGCGCGCGCTGCTTCGTGCGCTTCGTGCACGACAAGGGTCTCACCGACAAGTCCGCGATCCGCGTCGAGACCGCGTCAGGCATCATCGAACCGCGTCTCCTCGACAACGGCCAAGTGAAGGTGAACATGGGCACGCCGCGCTTCGCGCCGGCCGAGATCCCGTTCATTGCCGATGCCGAGGCGCTGACCTACCCGCTGAAAGTCGGCCAGCACATGATCGAGATCGCGGTGGTGTCGATGGGCAACCCGCACGCGGTGCTGCGCGTGAACGACCTCGACAGTGCGCCGGTGGACATCCTCGGCGCCGCCATCGAATCGCATGCGCGCTTTCCGCGCCGGGTCAACGCCGGCTTCATGCAGGTGTTGACCCCGCACGACATCCGTCTGCGCGTCTACGAACGCGGCGCCGGCGAGACCCTGGCCTGCGGCACCGGCGCCTGCGCCGCGGCCGTCGCCGGCATCCGCCAGGGCTGGCTGCAAAGCCCGGTGAGCGTGCATACCCGCGGCGGCGACCTCATCATCGAATGGGCCGGACCGGAGCACCCCGTACTGATGACCGGCCCCGCCGAAACCGTATTTGAAGGAGAGCTCGAACTCTAATGGACGCCCTACAACTCGACCCCCAGGCCATCGCCGACTACCTCACGCGGCACCCGAATTTCTTCAACGATTTTCCCACCCTGCTGGCGGACCTGCACATTCCGCACCCGCACGGCACCCACGCGGTGTCGATGAGCGAGCGCCAGCTAATCGCGATGCGCGACAAGGTGCGCATGCTGGAGAACAAGCTGGCCGAGCTGATCCAGTTCGGCGAGGAAAACGACGGGATCTCGGAGAAGCTGCATGCCCTGACGCTGGCACTGGTGACCGCCAGCCTGCCGCAGGACATCGTCGCGGCGCTGGCGATTCATCTGCGCGACGGCTTTGCAGTGCCGCATCACGCGCTCCGCGCCTGGACGCTGACGGGCGAGCCGATGCCGGGCCTCGACGACCCCGTGTCCCAGACGGTGCGCGACAGCGTGGCGGCCATGCCGCACCCGGTGTGCGGCCCGCTGGCGGTGAGCGAGGCCAGCGACTGGTTCGGCGAACTCTCGCCGCACCTGCGCGCCTTTGCCTGCATTCCGCTGCGCCCCTCGCCCGGCGCTGCGCCCATCGGTCTGCTGGTGCTGGCGTCCGAGGAAGCCAAGCGCTTCTATTCCGGCATGGGCACGCTGTATCTGGATCGGCTGAGCCAGCTGATCGGCGCCGCCCTGGTGCGGATGCAGGGATGAACCCGGTCGACCACTACCTGCAACACCTCGCCGCCGAACGGCGGCTGTCGCCGCATACCGTGTCCGCCTACCGGCGCGATTTGGAGAACCTGGCCAGGCTGACCGGCGGCAAGCCGCTCGACACGCTCACCGTCACCGACATCCGCGGCGCCATCGTCAGGCTGCGCAGCCAGCGCCTCGCCGCCACCAGCGTGGCCCGCCAGCTGTCGAGCTGGCGCGGCTTCTATGTCTTCGCCTGCCGTCGCCTCGGCTATGCGGGCAATCCCTGCACCGGCCTGCGCCCACCCAAGGCCGCGCGGGCGCTGCCCGACATCCTGTCGCCCGACGCCTGCGCCCAGCTGCTCGACCGCCCTGCGGACGACAACGCCCTGGCCACGCGCGACCGCGCCATATTCGAGCTGTTCTATTCGTCCGGCCTGCGCCTCGCGGAACTGGTCGGGCTCGACCTCGACGACGTCGATCTTCGCGCAGGCGAGGCCAAGGTCACCGGCAAGGGCAGCAAGACCCGCATCGTGCCGGTGGGACAACAGGCGCAGGCGGCGCTGGCTGCCTGGCTGCCGCTGCGGCAGCCCCTGCTGTGCGACAACACCCGCGCGCTGTTCGTCAGCCGGCGCGGCGCCCGCCTGACGCCGCGCAGCGTGCAACTGCGGCTGGACCGCTGGGCGCGGCAGGCCGGGCTCGGCCAGCACGTCCACCCACACATGCTGCGCCATGCGTTCGCCACCCACGTCCTGCAGTCGTCGGGCGACCTGCGCGCGGTGCAGGAAATGCTCGGCCATGCCAGCATCAGCACGACCCAGGTCTACACCCATCTCGACTGGCAGCACCTCGCCAAGGTCTACGACCAGGCGCATCCGCGCGCGCGCAAGAAAAGCTGACCCCGGGAGGCAAGCGGTCACATAGCCTGAAACGCCTATTTCACGGGCGCTTCAGAAACGGGACCTGGCGCCGATTCACCCCGTATGCGCATTCAACTGCCTATCCCGTTTGCCCGCCTGGTGCACGCCCTGCGCCCGGCCCATCTCAGCACGCAAGGCCGCGTCACGGGCGCGACCCTGCTCGTCCTGATCGCGGTGTTCGCGCTGGCGGGCCAGCAGGCGCTGCACATCGCCCGCGAGGATGCCGACGCCGCCTTGCGGGTACAGGCGTCGGCGCAACTGGCCGCCCTGTCCCAGGCCGTGGCTGATGCGGCCGTCCGGCGGGACTTGCCGGCCATACAGGCGCACCTGCGCATTCCGATCACCCAGGGCAATCTGCGCTACGTCGAGTACACCGCGCCCGACGGGCGGGTCCTGCGCCAGGAAGCGCTCCTTCCCTCCAGCAGCCGACCGGGCTGGTTTGCCGCATTGACCGATCTGGACGTTCCGGTGATGCAGGATCCCCTGATCCTCGACGGCACCTATTACGGCAGCCTGGTGATCCAGCCATCTTCCCATACCTATGAAGACTTTCTGTGGCACCTCGGCACCCGCCTGTTCCTGCTGCTGGGCACCGCCTTCGCCCTGCTCGGCTGGCTGACCCATGCCCTGCTGAAGCTCAACCTGAAGGACCTGACCCCGCTGCGCGCGGCGGCGCGCCAGATCGAGACGGGCGATTACAGTGTGCGCATTCCCGTGCGCCCGGGCAGCCCGCCGGAACTGCAGGAAACCACGCGCGCGTTCAACTACATGGGCGCCGCGCTGGAACGCCTGCTCACCGACCTCGGCGAGCAGCAGAAGGCGCTCGATAGTGCGGCCAGCGTGTCCGAATCCGATCTCGCCGGCAACATTACCTTCGCCAACGACCTGTTCTGCATCATCAGCGGCTACACCCACGACGAACTGATCGGCCAGAATCACCGCATCGTCAATTCGGGCCTGCACGAGCCCGAATTCTTCCGCGAGTTGTGGGACACCATCTCGAACGGGCGCACCTGGCGCGGCGAGATCTGCAACCGCGCCAAGGACGGTCGCCTGTTCTGGACCGCCTCGACCATCATCCCGATCAAGGGCGACGACGGCCTGCCCATGAAATACCTGTCGATCCGCTTCGACATCACGCAGCGCAAGCTCGACGAGGCCGCGCTCAGCAACGAGAAGGAACGCTGGCAGGTCACGCTGCAATCGATCAACGACGCCGTCGTCGTCACCAACACGCACAACCAGGTGACCTATCTCAACCCGGCCGCCGAGGGCCTGCTCGGCATCGCCCTCGAAGACGCCCTGCTGAATTCGCTGAGCGACGTGATGCGGCTCGATCAGGTGGGCGGCGACGAGGATGCGCCGGCCTGCTTCCTGCCGTCGGCGACGGCGCTGCGCGGCCAGACCGGTTCGGCCCAGCTGCACACCCGCTTCGGCAAGCACCTCGCGATCAGCTACAGCTGCGCGCCGCTGACCGATCATGGCGGCGTCGGCGCCGTCTACGTGCTGCGCGACGAAACCGAGAAGAAGGAACTGCTCGACAGCCTGCGCGAGATGGCCTTCCACGACACCCTGACCACGCTGCCGAACCGTCGCGCCGTGGAGGGCCGGCTGGCGCGCGCGCTGCGCACCGCGCGCGACCAGGCACAGCAGCATGCGTTCTGCTACATCGACCTCGACCAGTTCAAGCTGGTGAACGACACCTGCGGCCACGCCGTGGGCGATGCCCTGCTGATGGACATTGCCCAGACCATGAAGGCGGCGCTGCCCGACCACGCCTATCTGGGCCGGCTGGGCGGCGACGAATTCGGCCTCATCCTGTTCGATACGCGGCCCGACGAAGCCAACACGGTCTGCCGCCAGCTGGTGCAGCGCATCCGCGACTTCCGCTTCGAGCACAAGGGGCGCCGCTTCACCCTCGGCGCCTGCGCCGGCATCGCGTCCATCACCCGGGCGGCGACCACGGCCGGCGACATCATGGTCCAGGCCGACATGGCGTGTTACCGCGCCAAGTCGGAAGGCAGCGGACGTGTCCTGCTGTACGAGGCGGACGAGATCGGGTTCCGCCGGCTGGAAGCGGAAATGGGCTGGGCGGCCGATTTCGCCCAGGCACTGGAAGCCAACCAGTTCCTGCCCTACCGCCAGCTGATCCAGCCGGTCACGGACGGCGGCCAACCCCACTACGAAGTGCTGATCCGCTGGCAGCGCAACGGTGTGATCGAAGGGCCGGCCAAGCTGCTGCCCGCTCTCGAACGCTACGGCCAGGCCCCCATCCTCGACCGCTGGATGGTGGAGTCGGTCATTTCCTATCTCGCCAAACAGCCCGACGACCAGGCCGTGTATTTCATCAATCTGTCAGGCAAGACCGTGGCCGACGAATCCTTCCTCGGTACGGTGTGCCACCTGCTCGACCACTATGGCGTGGCAGGATCGCGCCTCGGCTTCGAGGTGACGGAAACCGCCGCCGTGGTCAATCTGGGCGATGCGCAGCGCCTGATCCAGGGCCTGCGCGGACGCGGCTGCCAGTTCGCGCTGGACGACTTCGGCCGCGATGCGTCCTCGTTCTTCTACCTCAAGCACCTGCCGGCCGACTTCCTCAAGATCGACGGCGCCTTCGTGCGCGGCATGCTCGACGACCGCCGCGACCAGGCCATCGTCCGCTCGATCGCGCAGCTCGCGCGCGATTTCGGCATGCATTCGGTCGCCGAACAGGTGGAGGACGCCGACATGGCCGCCCTGCTGGCCGACATGGGCGTGGATTACCTGCAGGGCTACCACGTCCACCGTCCGGAGGCGTTCCCCAGCTGGCAGCCGGCCGTCAACATGCAATCTTCCGCCGCGCGCCCCGCCCACCTGACGCGGATCAAATAATCACGGTATCGGCGGTACCCGCGACCGGATCCGGGTAACGCATGTCGAGTTTCTCCAGCGTCTCGATCAGCAGGCTCGACACCATCAGGTTGCGCGCCAGCTTGCTGTTGGCGGGGATCACGTGCCACGGCGCACAGTCGGTGCTGGTGGCCGACAGCGCCGCTTCGTAGGCGTACATGTAATCGTCCCACTGGGCGCGCACGGCGAGGTCGCCCGGCTGGAATTTCCATTGCTTCTCGGGCGTGTCGCGCCGCGCCTCGAGGCGCCTTTTCTGTTCATCCTTCGAGATGTGCAGGTAGAACTTGAGGATCGTCGTCCCGGTTTCCGTCAGCATGCGCTCGAAATCGTTGATCTGACGGTAGCGCCGCTTGCACTCGGCGGCATCGATCCAGCCATTGACGCGGGTGATCAGCACGTCCTCGTAGTGCGAGCGGTTGAAGATGCCGATTTCGCCCGCACCCGGCACGTGCTGGTGCACCCGCCACAGGTAGTCGCGCGACAGTTCGCGCGGCGTCGGGGCCTTGAAGCTGGTCACCCGTACCCCCAGCGGGTCGACCCCGCGAAACACGTGGCGGATGGTGGAATCCTTGCCGGCGGTGTCCATCGCCTGCAGCACGACCAGCAGCTTGTGCCTGCCTTCTGCGTACAACAACTCCTGCAGCGCTTCCAGCCGGGTGCCGCGCTCGACCAGCAGCGCCCGCGCGTCGTTTTTTTCCTTGCCGACGATGCCGGTGTCGTCCGGGTCCCATTTCGACAACTTGACCTTGCTGTCGGGGCTGACGCGGGTATCGGCGGGCTTCACAGGGCCTCCTTCGGCGGGACCAGCGTGATCCACCCGCCCAGTGCGCTGCGGATTTCCGCCAGCGTGAGATGCCGCATCAACGCCCGGTTGCCGGGCGCCATCTGGTTCCAGGCGCAGCGCATGCCGCGCAGGTTGGGCTGCGCCGGGTCGCGCAGGCGGAACGCGGTGACGTAGTAGAGAAAAGTGGGATCGCCGTCATCCTCGACATGACGCACCTTGAGCAAAGGCGAGGGCACCGCCGCGGAGACCGGATCGATGCTGCGCGTCACCCGCCACACCTCGAAACGTCCCGGCTGCAGGGTCTGCGGTTCCGGGCGCACCGTGTCGAGCTCGACCACGCAGAACGGGTCGTGCTCCTGCACGCTGTTGCGTGGCACGATGCGGCCGTATTGCAGGCGCACCGTCGCCGCGTCGGCGGGTATCGTCAGCGGCCGGTTGAGCTGCACCGTCCAGCCGGTCGTGTACGCGTAATACGGCGATGCCGGATCGGGCGACTGCAGCCCCGCGCATCCCGCCAGCAATGACAACCCAAGTCCCATCCCGATCGTTTTCATGAGCCCTCCTTGCATCCTGCCTCCTGAGATTTGCATCTGCTATTCGGGTTTGACCCGGAACCACGCCGCATACAAGGCCGGCAGAAAGAACAGCGTGAGGAAGGTCGCGGCGATCAGCCCCCCCATCACCGACACCGCCATCGGCCCCCAGAAAATCGAGCGCGACAACGGGATCATCGCCAGCACCGCGGCGGCGGCGGTCAGGCTGATCGGGCGCATGCGCCGCACCGTCGATTCGACGATCGCGTCCCACTGCGACAGCCCTCGCGCGACGTCCTGGCGGATCTGGTCGACCAGGATCACCGAGTTGCGCATGATCATGCCGGCCAGCGAGATGATGCCCAGGAGCGCGACGAAGCCCATCGGCCGCCCGCTCACCAGGAGCGCGATCGCCACGCCGATGAGGCCGAGCGGTGCTGTCAGCACCACCAGCAGCGAACGCGGGAAGCTGCCGAGCTGCAGCATCAGCAGCGTCAGGGTCGTGATCACGATCAGCGGCCACGATGCGCCGATCGCCGCATTCGCCTTGGCGCTGCTCTCGACCGGTCCGCCGACCTCGAGGCGGAAGCCGGGCGGCAGCTGCGCCTTGAATTCCGCCACCTGCGGCGCGATCGAGTCGATGATCGTCGCCGGCTGGGTGTTGCCCACCGGGTCGCCGCGCACCGCGATGGTCGGCAGGCGGTCGCGCCGCCAGATCACGCCGTCTTCGAAGATCGGCTGGAACGAGGCGATCTGCCCCAAGGTCACGCTCTGGCCGTTGAACTGGCCGATCGGAATCGATCTCAGCGCATCGACGTCGCGGTGTTCGTCGCGCGGCGTACGCAGCACCACGTCGATCAGCAGGTCGTTCTCGCGGAACTGGGTGACGGCCACCCCCGACAGCTGCAGCGCCACCAGCCGGCCGACCCCATCGGAGCTCAGGCCCAAGGCCTTGATCTTGTCCTGGTCGAGCTGCGCCTTCACCGCCAGGGACTGCTCGTTCCAGTCGAGATTCACCGCCGTCACCTGCGGCTGCGCGGCGAGGATGCGACGCAGCTTCTCGGCCTCGGCCTTCAATTGCGGAATGTCGGTGCCGGACAGCCGGTATTGCACCGGATAGCCCGACGGCGGGCCGTATTCGAAGCGCACCGCACGCCCGCGCACATTCGAGAAATCGGTGTCGAACAAGCCGCGGATGCGCGCGATGGCGCGCTCGCGCGACGGCACGTCCCGTGCGATCACCACCAGCTGCGCGAAATTGCGGTTGGCGAGCCGCTGGTCCAGCCCCAGCACGAAGCGCGGCGCCCCCTGGCCGATGTAGTTGAGCACATGCGCCACATCCCGGTTCTGCCGCAGCACGGTTTCCAGCCGGACCGCCTCGGCATGCGTCGCCTCGTACGAGGCGCCTTCCGGCAGCCACATCTCGACCAGGATTTCGAGCCGGTCGGACGAGGGGAAGAACTGCTTTTCCACCCGCTGCATCGCCGCCACCCCGACGACCAGCGCCGCGACGGTGAGCCCGATCACCGCCCAGCGCCGCCGCACGCACCAGGTCACCGCCGCGCGGAAGCGGCGATAGAAGGGCGTGCGGTAGGCGTCGTCCTCGTCGTCGACATGGTGCGCCGGCTTCAGCAGGGCATGGCCGAAATAGGGGGTGACGACGACCGCCACCAGCCAGGACGACAGCAGCGCGATCGTCGTCACCGCGAAGATCGCGAAGGTGTACTCGCCCACCATCGACTTGGCGAGCGCGATCGGCAGGAAGGCGGTGGCGGTCAGGAGCGTGCCGGTGAGCATCGGGAACGCGGTCGACTGGAAGGCATAGGTCGCCGCCTCGAAGCGGCTCCAGCCGGCCTCGAGCTTGTGCGCCATCATCTCGACCGCGATGATGGCGTCGTCGACCAGCAGGCCGAGCGCGATGATGAGCGCGCCGGTGGAGATGCGGTGCAGGTCGATGTCGAAGAACCACATCGCGGTGAAGGTGATCGCCAGCACCACCGGGATGGAAAGGGCCACCACCAAACCGGCGCGCCATTTCAGCGCGAGGAAGGTCACCGCCAGCACGATGGCCACGGCTTCGGCGAAGGCCTTCATGAACAGCCCCACTGCGTTCTGCACGATGCGGGGCTGATCGTGAACCTGATGGATTTCCAGGCCCACCGGCAGGCTTTTCTGCAGCGCGCCCATGACGGCGGACACGTCGCGCCCCAGCGCCAGCACGTCGCCGCCGTCCGCCAGCGACACGCCGAGCAGCACCGCGGGTTCGCCCTGCGAGCGGATCTCGTTGGCGGGGGGATCCTCGTAGTGCCGGCTCACCTCGGCGATGTCGCCCAGCCGCAGGCTGTGCCCGCCTACCCGGATGATGGTCTCGCGCAGCCGTTCGACGTCGGAATACGGCCCCGACACCCTGAGCGGGATCGACAGCGTAGCGTTCTCCACCCGGCCGTTCGCCACCACGCCGTTCTGTTCCTGCACCGCCTGCATGATCTGCTGCGGCGTGAGGCCGAGCGTGGCGAGCTTCTGCGCCGGCACCTCGATGTAGATCTTTTCCGGCACGATGCCGAACAGCTCGACCTTGCCGACGTTGGGCAGGCGGCGCACCTCGCGCTGCGCGTCCTCGGCCACGCGGCGCAGTTCGGCACGCGAGAAGCCGTCGCCGGTGAAGGCGTAGATCGAGCCGAAGGTGTCGCCGAATTCGTCGTTGAAGAACGGCCCCTGCACGCCGGCCGGCAACTGCGATTTCAGGTCGCCGATCTTCTTGCGGATCTGGTACCACGCCTCCGCGACGTCGCGGCCGCGCACGGTTTCCTTGAGGTTGACGAACAGCGCCGTCTCGCCCGGCTTGGCGTAGCTCTGTACGTAGTCGAGCTCGGGCATTTCCTGCAGCTTCTTTTCGATGCGCTCGGTCAGCTGTTCCGACACCTCCTGCGCAGTCGCCCCCGGCCACTGGGCCTGGATCAGCATGGTCTTGAAGGTGAACGGCGGGTCCTCGGCCTGGCCGAGCTGGAAATACGAGCGCACCCCGAGCAGCAGGATGAGGATGACGAAAAAGCGCACCAGCGCCGGATGCTCGATCGCCCAGCGCGACAGGTTGCCGCGCCCGGGCACGAAACGCGGCGCGGCACTCATGGCTGCCGCGCTGTCGTCAGACGGACCGTCTGCCCGGGCGCCAGCTTGTGCACGCCCGCCGTCACCACCCATTCGCCGGCAGCCAGGCCCGACACGATGGTCGCGCGTTCACCCGCGAGCGCCCCGATCTGCACGCTGCGCGCCGCCACTTTCTTCGACTGGCGGTCGACCACCCAGACCTGCGGCCGTCCGTTGACCCTGAACAGGGCGGACTGCGCGACCGACAGGCTCGATGCCGATTTCTGCCTGGCCTCGACCGTGGCGGTCATGCCCAGCTTCACGTCGGCATCCGGCCGGGTGAAGGTGACGCGCGCGCTGTAGGTGCGGCTGGCGGCATCGGCCATCGGCGACAGTTCGCGCAGCGTGCCGGCGTAGGGCCTGTCCGGCAGCGACCACAGGCGGATCGTCAGGTCCTTCGCCGCGCGCAGGCCGTCGAGCGCGTTCTCCGGCACGTCGATGCGCACTTCCAGTTCACCGGTGCGCGCCAGCCGGGCCAGCGGCTGGCCGGCGGCAACCACCTGGCCGGCCTCGAAATCGATCGCCGTCACCACCCCCGCGTGCGGGGCGGTCAGCCGGGTGTAGGCCTGCTGGTTGCCCTGCCGCGCGACTTCGGCGCGCAGTTGGCGCGCCCGTGCCTGCGCCGCCTCCGCAGTGGCGCGGCGACGGTCGAGCTCGGCCTGGGCAATGAAATTCTGCGCGCGCAGTTCGGTAAAGCGTTGCAGATCCTGTTGCGCCAGCCGCGCCTCGGCCTCGGCCGCGGCGAGCTGCGCCCGGGCCGCGCGCACCGCCAGGGCGTAATCCTGCGGGTCCAGCGTGGCGAGGACCTGGCCGGCCTTCACCGTGCCGCCGACCTCGACCTGGCGCGTGCTGACGCGCCCGCCGACGCGGAAAGCCAGCGCCGTTTCGTAACGGGCCCGCACCTCGCCGGCATAGCGCGTGCTGCTGTTCGAGGCATGCATGCCGACCTGCTCGGCCCGCACCGGGCGGACGTCGGGGGGAGGGGGCGGCGCATCGCGGCCGCAGCCGGCGAGCAGCAGGACAGCCACCCATGCTGGGAATAAGGGATTCATGGCGGAATTATCGCGTAATCCCGGTCGATCGCCCATGCAATCCTGTCGGTTGCCGTGCCCAGGCTTGCGCCTTGGCCGCTTGACGTTCAGACTGCCCCCCTTCGTACCGGGACACCCGGCTTGTCACGACCCCTTGTTTGCCTCTGGAGCACCGCAATGCCCGCCTCATCCAAGCCCCTTACCGAAGCCGCCCTGCTGAAAATGCCGGCTTCCGCCTATATGAACGCCGAGCAGCTGGCCTTTTTCCGCACCCGTCTCGAAACGCTGCGCGACGAAATGCTGAACAACGCGGCCGACACTACCGAACATCTGAAGGAAAACGAGAACTTCGCCGACCCCAACGACCGCGCCACGGTCGAGGAGGAGCACATGCTGGAACAGCGCGTGCGCGACCGCGAACGCAAGCTCTTGAAGAAGATCAACAAGGCGCTGGCGCGCATCGACAGCGGCGAATTCGGCTGGTGCCTGGAAACCGGCGAGCCGATCGGCCTGCCGCGCCTGCTGGCCCGCCCCACCGCCGAGTATTCGATCGAGGCGCAGGAACGCCACGAACAGCTGGAAAAGCTGCACGCCTGAAATCTGCAGCCATCCCGAGATGGACACGCCCCGGTTGAATGACGCGCCGCTTCCGGTCACCCTGCTGACCGGCTTTCTGGGCAGCGGCAAGACCACGGTGCTGAATCATCTCGTGCGCACGCTGCCGCGCACCGCGATCCTGATGAACGAGTTCGGCGAGGTCGCGCTCGACCACCAGCTGCTGCAGAAGATGGAAGGACCGATGGCGCTGCTCTCCGGCGGCTGCGTCTGCTGCACCATCTCGGGCAGCCTGTCGCCGACGCTGAAAAACCTGTGGATGGCGCGGCAAAAGGGCGACATTCCGGCGTTCGAGCGCGTCGTCATCGAGACCACCGGCATCGCCGACCCGGTGCCGGTGCTCGACAACCTGCTGCACGACAACTGGGTGCGGGCGCGTTTCCGGCTGGACGGGGTGGTCACCACGGTCGACGCGCTGTTCGGCATGGGCCAGCTCGACGAACACGCCGAGGCGGTGAAGCAGGTCGCGGTCGCCGACAAGCTGCTGCTGACCAAGACCGACCTCGCGCCGGCCGATACCGTCGCCGCGCTGCGTGAACGGCTCGCCGCGCTCAACCCGGCGGCCGACATCGTCACGGTCATCCGCGGCGAACTCGACCCGGCCGCCATCCAGAACCTGGGGCTGTGGAACGCCGAGACCCAGTCTCTCGAAGCCGCCCGCTGGCTGAAGGCGCAACGCTACCGCCCCGCAAACGCCGGCCGGCTCGGTGGAAAACCCGCCCTGCACGACGCCCGCATCGCCGCCTTCTCGGTGGTGCTCGATACGCCGCTCGACCGCTACGGCCTGCAGTCCGCACTCTCCATGCTGACCTCGTTCCGCGCCGAGAACCTGCTGCGCTTCAAGGCGCTGGTCAATCTGGCCGGGACGGACAAGCCCGTCGTGCTGCACGGCGTGCAGCACGTGCTCTACCCGGAAGTGCAGCTCGACGCCTGGCCGGACGACGATCACCGCAGCCGCTTCGTCTTCATCGTGCGCGACCTCGACCCGGCGTTCGTGGAAAAACTGCTCGCCGATTTCACCGATGCCGCCGCGAGCCACGCCGGCCTGATGTCGCCATGAACCTCGCGCAGCGCGTGCTGATCGGATTCATCCGCGTCTACCAGCTGGCGCTGTCGCCCTGGCTGGGCCGGCAATGCCGCTACCTGCCGACCTGCTCGGAATACGGCAAGGAAGCGATCGAGAAACACGGTGCCTGGAAGGGCAGCTGGCTCGCTGCCAGACGCATCGGACGCTGCCGCCCCGGCTGCAGCCACGGCTACGACCCGGTACCGCCGGTCAAGCCGCGCAAGTAGAATAGCCCCCATGTTGCCGCGCCGCCTGCTTCCCTGGCTGTTCGCGCTGGCCCTGCTCCTGGGCCAGGCGACGGCGTTCGCGCATGCGATCGGACACCTGCACCAGGACGACGCCGACGGCGCCGACCCGGTCTGCGAACTCTGCGTGGCCCAGTCCCATCTCGGCCATGCGGCGCCGCCAGCGGCGCAGCACCTGCCGCTCGTGGCGATGTCCCATGCCGCGCCGGACACCGTCACCTTCGCTTCCTTCTCCGTTTGCCCGCGCACCGCACAGGCCCGCGCGCCGCCCGTCTCCGCCTGAAATCCGGATTGTCGTGTCCGCAACCCCGGGTTGCGGGCGGTATTCCCTTTTTGACGGAGATTCACCATGTTCCGCCCCGTTCTCCTGGCGGCCGCGCTGACGGCCGCCGTTCCGGCCCATGCCGACGCCGAACTCGACGCCCTGCGCGCCGAACTGAAGCAGCTGAAGGACAGCTACGAAACCCGCATCCAGGCACTGGAGGCGCGCCTGCAGGCTGCGGAAACGCAGACCGCCGCCGCCCCGCCAGCCGAAACCACACCGGCCTCCACCGCCAGTTTCAACCCCGACATCTCGCTCATCCTGCAAGGCCGCTATGCGCATCTCGACGATGTCGGCGAGCGCAACATCAGCGGCTTCCTGCCGGCCGGGCACGACCACGGCGTGCCTCGCGGCTTCTCGCTCGACCACACCGAGCTGGTGATGTCGGCCAGCATCGATCCCTATTTCCGCGGCTATTTCAACCTCGCCCTACTGGATGAGGAAGTCGGGATCGAAGAGGCCTGGGTCCAGACGACCCGCCTCGGCAACGGCTTCTCGGTGAAGGGCGGCCGCTTCCTCTCCGGCCTCGGCTATCAGAATGAAAAACACCCGCACGCCTGGGATTTCGCCGACAACAGCCTGATGTACCGCGCGTTGTTCGGCGAGGCCTACGGCAACGACGGCGTGCAGCTGAAGTGGGTGGCGCCGACCGAGCTGTTCGTCGAGCTCGGCGCGGAAGCCGGACGCGGCGCAAATTTTCCCGGCACCGACCGCAACGCCAACGGCGCCGGCAGCACCACGGTGTTCGGGCATCTCGGCGGCGATGTCGGCGCTTCCCACAGCTGGCGCGCCGGGCTGTCCTATCTGCATGCCAAGGCAACCGAGCGCGAAGGCGAGCTGGACGACGTCAACGACCTGGCTGTCGACACCCTCTTCACCGGAACAAGCTCAACCTGGCTGGCGGATTTCGTATGGAAATGGGCCCCCGACGGCAACGCGCGCGAGCGCAATTTCAGCCTCGCTGCGGAATATTTCCTGCGCAAGGAGCGCGGCAGCCTGTGCGAACACGACCCGCTCAATGGAGGATGCGCCGCAGGGACCGGGGACGCCTACCGCTCGCGCCAGTCAGGCTTCTATGCACAGGGCGTCTATCAGTTCATGCCGCGCTGGCGCACCGGCTACCGCTACGACCGGCTCGATCCGGGCGCCGTCGATTTCGGCCTGAACGGCCTCAATCTGGCTCCCCCCGATTACAAGCCGGTGCGCCATTCGCTCATGCTCGACTACTCGCCCTCGGAGTTCTCGCGCCTGCGCCTGCAATATTCGAAGGACAAGTCGATGGCAGCGCTCGACGAGAACCAGTGGTTCGTGCAATACATCCACAGCCTGGGCGCGCACGGCGCCCATGCCTTCTGAGGAGCCCATCATGAAACGTCTGTTCATTGCATGCGCCCTGTGGCTGCCGCTGGCCGCCCACGGCGCCCTCAACGTCTTCGCCTGCGAGCCCGAATGGGCGGCGCTGGCGAAGGCAATCGGCGGCCCTTCCGCGCAGGTCTACGCGGCGACCACCGCGCTGCAGGACCCGCATCGCATCGAGGCGCGCCCCAGCCTGATCGCGCAGATGCGGCGCGCCGACCTGGTGGTGTGCAGCGGCGCCGGTCTCGAGGCGGGCTGGCTGCCGGTCCTGCTGCGCGAGGCCGGCAACGGGAAGGTCCAGCCCGGCCGCCCGGGCTATGTCGAAGCGACCCGCTTCGTCGCGCTGCTGGAAAAACCCGCCTCGCTCGACCGCGCGCAAGGCGACGTCCACGCCGCCGGCAACCCGCACATCCACACCGATCCGCGCAACATCGCGCGGGTCGGGACGGTGCTGGCGGCGCGCATGGCCGAGCTCGACCCGGCCCAGGCTGCCGTCTATCAGGCGCAATGGCAAAGCTTCTCCGCGCGCTGGAACGAGGCCATCGTCCGCTGGCAGCAACGCGCGCAACCCCTGAAGAACCTGCCGGTCGCGGTGCAGCACAAGTCGTTCAGCTATCTGCTGGCCTGGCTCGGCATGCGCGAGGTGGCCACGCTGGAGCCGCAACCCGGAGTGGAGCCTTCGGTCGGGCATCTGGCACGGGTGGCGGCACAGCTGCAAGCGACGCCGGCGCGCGCGGTGCTGCGCGCGGCCTACCAGAGCCCGCGCCCGGCCGACTGGCTTGCCGCGCGCGCCGGCATCCCGGCGCTGGCGCTGCCCTTCACCGTGGGGGGCAACGCGCGCGCGCCGGACCTGTTCGGCTTGTTCGACGACACCCTGGACCAGTTGCTGAAAGCCGCACCATGAATGGCGCCGCACTCGATCCCGCGCTGCTGGCCTGGCCGTTCCTCGTCGGCCTGCTGGTGCTCGCCACCCACGTGCCGCTGGGACGCCGGGTGCTGGCGCGCGGCATCATTTTTCTCGACCTGGCGGTGGCACAGCTCGCCGTGCTCGGCGTCGTCGCGGCGCACGCGCTGGAACTGGCCGAGACCGGCTGGGCGACCCAGCTGGCCGCCGCCGCCGCCGCGCTGGCCGGCGCCGCCCTGCTGGCCGGATGCGAACGGCGCTGGCCGGATATCCAGGAAGCGCTGATCGGCTCCACCTTCGTGGTGGCGGCCAGCCTCGCCGTCCTGCTGCTGGCGGGCGACCCGCACGGCGGCGAACATCTGGCCGAGCTCCTGACCGGGCAGATCCTGTGGACGACACCCGTGCAGGCCCTGCAGATCGCCGCGCTGTACGGCGCGCTGCTGGCGCTCATGGCGTGGCGCGGCGAACGCCTCGGCGGGCTCGGTTTCTATCTGGTCTTCGCACTGGCGATCACCGCCTCGGTGCAACTGGTCGGCGTCTACCTGGTGTTCGCCAGCCTGATCCTGCCGGCGCTGGCGGTGCGCAGGCTGCCCGCCAGGCAAGGCCTGCCGCTGGGCTGGGCGGTCGGTGCGCTGGCGTATGCAGCGGGCCTGTTCGTGTCCGCCCGCCTCGACTGGCCCAGCGGACCTGCGATCGTCGTCGCGCTCGCGGCGGCTGCGCTGCTGGTCGGCCAGACCCTGCGGGTTGCTGCAACGGGGCGACAGCGCTAGTATCTGCTGACCTAGGCACACGTACTCTTTCAGTGGCTCTTCCGTTTTTCAAAAAAGGCAAGGACAAGGCCCCCAGCCCCGCCCCCAAGGCGGCGGCTGCGCCCGTCGTCGAGTCACCCCCGACTGAAACCCTGCTGACCATGGACATGGGCGCCAGCGGCATCGTGGTCGAGGAAACCAGCGGTGCTCCGCAGTCGCCGGTGGACGAGGCCGCCATCCTGTATGCCAGCGGCCAGTCGGACATGGCCGAACGGCTGTTGCAGGGCATTCTGGCGACCGGCGACCGCCGCGCCTGGCACATGCTGTTCGATCTGTACGGCATCCAGAACCGCGAAAAGGATTTCGAACAGCTGGCGCTGGATTATGCGATGCGCTTCGAGACCTCGCCGCCGATCTGGCAAAAGCTGGGAGGCAATGGCGCATCCGGCAAACCCCAGCAGGACCAGGCCGCCAGCCTGGAATTGCCCGGTCTGCTCGACAAGAAAGCCGCCGCCGCGCTGCGCGAAGGCATCGACGCCAGCGACAGGAAAGCCGTGGTGCGGATCGATTTTTCGCGCATCGAAATGGTCGACGAATCGGGCGCCGACGAATGCGCCAAGATCCTGGCGGCTGCCCGCAAGGCCAAGCGCAAGCTGCAGGTCAGCGGCGTCGACCGCCTGACCGCACTGTTGCAGGATCTCACCCGCGCGACCCACAGCCGTGCCGTGCACTGGCTGCTGCTGCTGGAACTGTTCCAGACGCTCGGCCAGCAGGACCATTTCGAGGACCTGGCGGTGGATTACGCCGTGCGGTTCGAGGTATCGCCGCCCTCCTGGAGCGAGGTTCAGGCTGCCGAGGTGATCCAGACGCAAGCCGCCGAACCGCTGGACGACGCCCTGCGCCTGACCGGCGAAATCACCCCGGCCAACGACAGCGCCCTGCAGCAGTTCGGCGGCTACGCCGCCACCCACAACGACGTGCTGGTCGACCTCTCGCAGGTCACCCGCGTCGACTACGGCAGCGTCAGCCAATTCATCAGCGTGCTGATGCAATGCCTGGGCAGCGGCAAATCCATCACTCTGCGCGGCCATAACGCGCTCATCCACGAACTCTTCCGCGTCATGGGCATCGACCAGTTGGCGCAGCTCGCGCCCCGCCACCCCGCCTGACAGCGCGGGCCTGAACGCACCGGGTCCGCCTGAGCCGGCGCCTATCCCGGCCGACGCGTCATCTATAATCTGCCCATGGAACAATATCGCGGCACCACCATCCTCTCCGTTCGCCGGGGCAGCGAAGTCGCCCTCGGCGGCGACGGCCAGGTCACCCTCGGCAACATCGTCATCAAGTCCACCGCCCGCAAGGTGCGCCGGCTGTACCAGGAAAAGGTGCTGGCCGGGTTCGCCGGCGGCACCGCCGACGCCTTCACCCTGTTCGAACGTTTCGAAGCCAAGCTCGACAAGCACTCGGGGCATCTCATGCGCAGCGCGGTCGAACTCGCCAAGGACTGGCGCACCGACCGCATGCTGCGGCGGCTCGAAGCCATGCTGGCGGTGGCCGACCGCGAGCACTCTCTCATCATCACCGGCAACGGCGACGTGCTGGAACCCGAGCTCGGCATCGCCGCGATCGGCTCCGGCGGCGCCTTCGCCCAGTCCGCCGCCCGTGCCTTGCTGGAAAATACCGATCTGCCTCCGCTTGAAATCGTCAAGAAGAGCCTCACCATTGCAGGGGACATCTGCATTTATTCGAACCAGAACCATGTGATCGAGGTTTTAGGGGATAGGAGCCAGGATTCAGGGGTCAGGGAATGAGCGGCCCCCGGCCGCGCCCCTGAAAAAAACGCGAAGCGACAACGCTCCCCTGAATCCCGGCCCCTGATCCCTGCCCCCTGAAATGACCCCCAAAGAAATCGTCCACGAACTCGACAAGCACATCGTCGGCCAGGCCGCCGCCAAGCGCGCGGTCGCGGTCGCGCTACGCAATCGCTGGCGGCGCCAGCAGGTGAGTGAACCGCTACGCCAGGAAATCACGCCGAAGAACATCCTGATGATCGGCCCCACCGGGGTCGGCAAGACCGAGATTGCGCGCCGTCTGGCGCGGCTCGCCAACGCGCCCTTCATCAAGATCGAGGCGACCAAGTTCACCGAAGTCGGCTACGTCGGGCGTGACGTCGATACCATCATCCGCGACCTGATGGAAACCGCGGTCAAGCAGATGCGCGAACAGGCCACCGCCAAGGTGCAGTTCCGCGCCGAGGAGGCCGCCGAGGAACGCGTCCTCGACGCGCTGCTGCCGCCCCCGCGCAGCGTCGGCTTCGGCGAAGCCGAACCGGTGCGCGAGGAAGGCGCGGCGCGCCAGCGCTTCCGCAAGATGCTGCGCGAGGGTCAGCTCGACGACAAGGAAATCGAAATCGAACTCGCGGCGGTCAGCCCCGGCATGGAAATCTTCGCCCCGCCGGGAATGGAGGACCTGTCGCAACAACTGCAGGGCATGTTCCAGAACCTCGGGCAGAGCCGTCGACAGATGCGCAAATTGAAGGTGCGCGAAGCGATGAAGCTGCTGACCGAGGAGGAAGCCGGCCGGCTCATCAACGACGAGGAAACCAAGCAGCAGGCGCTGGCGGCGGTCGAGCAGAACGGAATCGTGTTCCTCGACGAGATCGACAAGATCGCCACCCGCAGCGAGGCCCACGGCAGCGACGTGTCGCGCCAGGGGGTGCAGCGCGACCTCTTGCCGCTGATCGAGGGCACCAC
>JAJZPG010000005.1 GCA_021811235.1 Pseudomonadota bacterium
GACCCCGAATTCCCGAAAATTAACCAGCGACTTGCCGCTTTAGCGGCTTAGTCGATTGGCTATGCAAAGCCGGACCTGCCGGACGGGCGGCGAAGACTGGAAGTTTGCGATTACTATTTGAGCTTTGTATCGTCTCGCAAGAATCTTTATTTTGAACGCTGCAATTAACCGAACCGCCATGATCCTCGCCGCCGGCCGTGGCGAGCGCATGCGTCCGCTCACCGACCACACGCCCAAGCCGCTGCTGCCGGCTGGTGGCAAGCCGCTGCTGGTGTGGCACATCGAGCGTCTGCGCGCGGCGGGCTTCAACCACATCGTCATCAACCACGCCCACCTCGGGCAGCAGATCGAGGCCGTTCTGGGGAACGGCGCGGCGTTCGGGGTGTCGATCGACTATTCGCGCGAAGTCAGCGCGCTGGAGACCGCGGGCGGCATCGCGACGGCGTTGCCGCTCATTGAGGAGGACGTGTTCCCGGTGGTGAACGGCGACATCTATTGCGAGTTCGATTTCGCCCGGCTGGCCGAGCCGCTGGCACGCCTGACCGCAGGCCATGACCAGGCGCACCTGGTGCTGGTCGACAATCCACCCCATCATCCGCAGGGCGACTTCGTGCTGGACGGTGGCCGGGTTGTCAACGCTGACACGCCCCTCACGCCTCACCCCTCACGCCTTACCTTTTCGGGCATCGGCGTCTACCACCGCGCGCTGTTCGCCCACACCTCCGCCGGCGAGAAGGCGCCGCTGGCGCCGCTGCTGCGGCTGGCGATCGACACAGGACGCGTCTCCGGAGAATATTTCGGTGGACGCTGGGTCGACGTCGGCACGCCGGCCCGTTTGACCGCTCTCGACGAGGAACTGAGACAGCACCATGCAGCCTGATTCCGCCATTTACCGCGCCCGCCGAGAGCGCGTCATCGACGAGATGGGCGAAGGGGTGATGGTCATCGCCACTGCGCCGGAGGTGCCGCGCAACCGCGACACCCACTATCCCTATCGTCACGACAGCTATTTCTACTGGCTGACCGGCTTCAACGAACCGGAGGCGGTGGTGGTGCTGGTGGGCGGCAATGCACCGCGCCACATCCTATTCTGCCGCGAGAAGAACGAGGAACGCGAGATCTGGGACGGTTTCCGTTATGGTCCGGCGGCGGCGCGCGAAATCTTCGCCTTCGACGAGGCCTTCGCCTATGACGGCCTGGACGCTGAGCTGCCGAAGCTGCTGGAGAACCAGCCGACTCTCGCCTACATCATCGGCCGCGATATGGCCTGGGACACGCAGGTGATGGGCTGGCTCAATGCGGTGCGCGGCAAGGCGCGCAGCGGCGTGCATGCACCGAACAAACTGGTCGACGCGCGCATCTGGCTGGACGAGATGCGGCTGGTCAAGGATGGCCACGAGCTCGCGCTGATGCGCCGCGCCGCCGAGATCTCCACCGGCGCGCACCGTGCCGCGATGCGCGCGACCCGGCCGGGCGGCCACGAATACGAGATCGAGGCGGAGCTGCTCTCGGCCTTCCGCCGCGGCGGTGCCGAGGCGCCGGCCTATACCTCCATCGTCGCCAGCGGCGCCAACGCCTGCGTACTGCACTACGTGTTCAACAACAAGCCGTTGCGGGATGGGGATTTATTGCTGATCGACGCCGCGGCCGAGTTCGGCAGCTACGCCGCCGACATCACCCGCACCTTCCCGGTGAACGGCCGCTTCTCGGCGGCGCAGAAGGACGCCTACGAACTGGTGCTGGCTGCGCAGGAAGCGGCCATCGCCGCAGTGCGCCCGGGCAAGCACTGGAACAGCCCGCACGAGGCGGCGGTGCGCGTGCTGACGCAGGGCATGGTCGACCTCGGCCTGCTCAGGGGCGAAGTCGACGGCCTGATCGAATCGAATGCCTACAGCCGCTTCTACATGCACCGCACCGGCCACTGGCTGGGCATGGACGTGCACGACGCCGGAGAATACAAGGTGCGCGGCGAATGGCGGCCGCTGGTGGCGGGCATGACGCTGACCGTCGAACCCGGCTTATATATCCGTCCGGCTGACGACGTGCCCGAGGCATTCTGGAACATCGGCATCCGCATCGAGGACGACGTCGCGGTGACCGAGTCCGGCTGCGAGGTGCTGACCTCGCCGCCCAAGACCGTCGCGGAGATCGAGGAATGGATGCACCCGTGAGCAGCGTGCTGATCGTCGGCGCCGGCCCGGTCGGCGCAGTGTGCGCGCTGGCGCTGCAGCAGCAGGGCGTCGCCGCGCGCGTGCTGGAGGCGACGCCGGAAGACGCGCGCGCCGACACCCGCACCCTGGCGCTCGCGCATGGCTCGCGACTGATCCTCGACCGTCTCGGCGTGTGGGAGAAGCTCGCCGACGTCACCCCGATCACCCGCATCCATATCTCCCAGCGCGGCGCGCTCGGCGTGACGCGCCTGAGCGCAGCGGAACTCGACGTGCCGGCACTGGGCTACGTGCTGCCCTACGCCGCGCTCACTGCCGCGCTGAAGCAGGCGCTGCGCGAGGCAAACCTGGCCGTCGAATATGGCGTCACGGTCGACCGTATCGAATCGACTGCCGCCGCCGCGACCCTGCACACCGCCGATGGCCGCCTGCTCTCCGCGCCGCTGGTGGCCGTGGCGGACGGCGGGCGCGGCGAGGATGCGCCCAGGCCCAGATTCGAGCGCAACTACGACCAGATGGCCGTGGTGTGCGATGTGCAAACCGAATTGCCGCACGCCAGCCAGGCGTTCGAGCGCTTCACGCCGGAAGGTCCGGCGGCGCTGCTGCCGAAAGGCGATCGTTATGCTTTGGTGTGGACCGCGCGCAACGCCGACGCCCAGCGCATTGCCGCCCTGCCGGACGGCGAATTCCTCGCAGCCCTTCAACGCCACTTCGGCGGCCGCCAGGGATTGTTCCTGCATGCCAGTCCGCGCAAGACTTTCCCGTTGCGACTGGCATATACCGGCAGCCAGGCCGCCGAGCGCGTGGTACGCATCGGCAATGCCGCGCAGACACTGCACCCGGTGGCAGGGCAGGGCTTCAACATCGGCCTGCGCGACGCCTGGGAACTGGCGGACCTGTGCGGCGACTCGCCGGCAAGCGAGATCGGCGGCGCCGCCATGCTGGCGGCCTATGCGCGAGGCCGGCGCAGCGACGTGCTTGGCGGGCTCGGCTTCACCGATTTCCTGGTGCGCACCTTCTCCAACGATTTCGCCCCGCTGCGGCACGCGCGCGGCTTGGGGCTTCTGGCGCTGGAAGCGCTGCCGCCGCTGAAGACCTTCGTCGCGCGGCGCATGATGTTCGGGGCGCGTGGATGAGCATGGACCGCTATCAGGTCGTCATCGTCGGTGCCGGACTGGTCGGTGCCGCCGCCGCGCTGGCGCTCGGCCGCCAGGGCTTCCGTGTCGCGTTGGTCGAACGCCAGCCGCCGCAGGCTCCGGATGACACCTGGGACACCCGCATCTACGCCATCAGCCCCGCGCCACAGCGTTTTCTCGAGCGCATCGGCGCCTGGCAGCGCATGGACGCCGCCCGCATCCAGCCGGTGTATCGCATGGACGTGACGGGCGACTCGAGCGGCGCGGTGCGGCTCGATGCCTATGCGTCAGGGGTGTCGCATCTGGCGACCATCCTCGAAAGCGGGCGCCTGCAGCACGCGTTGTGGCAGGCGATCGAGGCCGACGGCAACGTGACGCTGCACTGCCCGGCGACGATCGAGTCCCTTGTCAGGGAGGACGCGTCGACGGTGCTGACCCTGGCCGACGGCACGACGCTCGAGACCGAACTCGTCGTCGGCGCCGACGGTGCCGCCTCGCGCATCCGCGAGTGGGCGGGGCTCGCCTCGACGCTGATCCCCTACGGCCAGAGCGGCACGGTGGCGAACTTCGAATGCGAGCGCCCGCATCGCGGCACCGCTTTCCAGTGGTTCTTCGACAGCGACATCCTCGCCTGGCTGCCTTTGAGCGGGAACCGTATGTCGATGGTCTGGTCAACTCGCACGGCGCATGCAGACGAACTGGTCGCGCTGGACGCGGCGACATTGGCCGAAACAGTACGCGCGGCGGGCCACGACCGGCTGGGGGAATTGCGGCTGCTGACGCCGGCTGCCGCGTTCCCGCTCCGGTTGATCCGGGTCGAATCCGCCGTGGCGCCCGGCGTCGCACTGATCGGCGATGCCGCCCATGGCGTGCATCCGTTGGCGGGGCAGGGGGTGAATCTCGGTTTCGGCGACGCCGAGGCGCTGGTCGAGGTGCTGGCGCAGCATCGCCGAACGCATTGCGGCGACCTGCGCGTGCTGCAGGCCTACGCCCGCCAGCGCGCCGAGCCGGTCCGGCGTATGCAGGCTGTCACACATGGCCTGCATCATCTGTTCGCCGATCAGCGTGCAGCCTGGCTGCGCAATGCCGGCATGCGCCTCGTCGACCACCTGCCGCCGCTGAAGGCGGCGCTGGTGCGCGAGGCGATGTCCTGACTTTTTGTTTCTTGGAGCAATCGATGAAATTCACTTCCCTGGCGCTGGCCGCAACCCTGATGTTCGCCGCGACCGCGCAGGCCAACGAGACCGTCATCCGCAAGACGCTGGCGCAGCAGTTTCCCGGCGCAAAGATCAGCTCGGTCTCGAAGACGCCCTACAGCGGCCTGTTCGAGGTTTATCTCGACGGCCAGCTGGTCTACGTCGATGCGCAGGCGAAATACGTGTTTGCCGGCGACGTCATCGACCTGAAGAGCCGTGCCAATCTCACGCAGGCGCGGCTGAACAAGCTGCAAGCAGTGGATTGGAAGGTGTTTCCGCTGAACAATGCGCTGAAGACCGTGAAGGGCAAGGGCGAACGCAAGCTGGTACTGTTCTCCGACGTCGATTGCCCTTACTGCCGAAAATTCGAGGCCGAGCTGGCCAAGGTCGACAACATCACTGTCTACACTTTCCTCTACCCGATCGAAGGCCTGCATCCCAAGGCCGTCCAGACTTCGAAGCAGATCTGGTGCGCCCCCGACCGCAACAAGGCATGGGACGATTACATCACGCGCGGCACGGTTCCGAACAACGAGGGCAAGTGCGCCCATCCGGTCGATGAAACCATCGAGCTCGGCAACAAGCTGAAGGTCAGCGGCACGCCCACGCTCTTCTTCGCCAACGGCGTGCGCGTGCCGGGCATGGTGCCGGCCGCGCAGTTGGAGCGCCTGCTCGCCGCCAACGCCAAATAAGCATGGGTTCCGATTTCTGGAACGCGCGCTATGCGACCGAGGCGTATATTTTCGGCACGGCGCCGAATCGCTTCCTGGAGAGCCAGGTTGCATTGATCCGGCCCGGCATGCGCGCGCTGGCGATCGCCGACGGGGAGGGACGAAACGGCGTGTGGCTGGCTCAGCAGGGTGTCGCGGTGCACGCCATCGACGTGTCGCCCGTCGCGCTGGAGAAGGCGCGCAAACTCGCTGTCGAACGCGGCGTCGCGCTCGAATTCGAGCAGGCCGACGTGTTGGACTGGAGTTGGCCGGAGGCGGCCTACGATCTGGTCGTCGCTATCTTCATCCAGTTCGTCCCGCCGCCCGGGCGCGAGCGCATCATCGCCGGCATCCGCCGCACGCTGAAGCAGGGCGGCCTGCTGATTCTGCAGGGCTACACGCCGAAGCAGATCGAGTTCGCGACCGGCGGGCCGTCCAATCCTGCCAATCTGTATACCGCCGATCTGTTGCGTGAATGGTTCGGCGACTGGGACATCCAGCATCTCGCCGAGCACGAATCCTTCATCAGCGAAGGCACGCACCATCACGGCCTGTCGGCGCTGATCGATCTGGTGGCGAGAAAAGCCTGAAGAGCCGGGGCCGGCGCGGCCCCGCTTGCTTCAATGTGCCGGCAGCCGCGTGGCCGGGCCGAATACTTCGTAATGCAACTGGTCGTTGCGGAAACCCATTCCGAGCAGTTGACTGTTGAGCGCCGCCATGAAGGGCCTGGGGCCGCAGAAATACACGTCGGCGTCGGGTTGCGTCAGCCATTTCGACAGAACGTCGGTGTCCAGGTAGCCCTGGTGGTCGGCGCCTGATTCCATTTCGTAGCTGACGTGATAACGGAACCCGTGCTGCGCACTGAGCCTGCGCAGCTCGTCCGCCATCACGTGATGCGCGCGGTCCTTGCAGCAGTGGACGAACACCAGGCCGGAGACGTCGGCGCCGCTTTCGATGCGATGCAGCAGCATGCTCAGCAGGGGCGTGATGCCGACGCCGCCAGCGATCAGCGCCACGTTCCGGTCGGGGCGGCGGAGGGTGAAGTCGCCCGTGGGGGGCTGTGCCCATACGCGTTCTCCGATCCCCGCGTCGTGGAGATGGTTCGACACCTTGCCGACGTGATCCGGCGACGCGCGCTCGGCCTTGACCGTGATGCGGTAGTGGGCCTTTCCCGGTGCATCCGAAAGGGAATACTGGCGGATTTCGTCGTAGTCGTGTCCCGGCGGGCGCACCTTGATGCCGAGGTATTGGCCCGGCTGAAAATCGGCGATGGCCTGTCCGTCTTCGGGCTCCAGGTAGATCGACTTGATGCCACGGGCTTCCTCGCGGATGTCGCGGATGATGAAGGGGCGGAAACCGCGCCACCCGCCCGGTTTCTGTTCGTTGTGACGGTAGATGCCCTCTTCGGTCTGGATAAAGAGGCCGGCCAGCTGGGCGTAGGCCTCCCCCCACGCGCCGAGCACGGGATGGCCGGCGTCCAGCTGCAGATGGTCGCCGATCGCCTCGAGCAGGTATTTCCCGACAATCGGATAATGTTCCGGCGCGACGTGTAGGCTGGCGTGCTTGTGCGCGATGCGGCTGACCATGGGACCGAGCTCGTGCAGCGCGTCGATATGGGAGGCATACATGAACACCGATTCGGCGAGTGCGCGGGACTGCTCGCCTTGCGCCTGGTTGGCCATGTTGAAAATGTGCTGCAGTTCGGGATGGTTCGCGAACAGCTTGGAATAGAACAGGTCGGTAATGGCCTTGCCCTGCTCGGCGAGCAGGGGCGCGGTCGATTTGACGGTGGCCAGCGTTTCCGCAGATAGCATGATCTCTCCTGGTTGATGGCGATTCAATGATTCATACAGAATGAATCATTGAATCGGAATATTAGGTGAATCTTATGAACAGGGTCAAGTAAAATGGCAGAGATCATTGTGGAGATCTGCGCATGCGGCTGACCAAACATACCGACTATGCCTTCCGGGTGCTGATCTATCTGGCCTCGCTGCCGGAAGAACGGCTGGCGACCGTGCAGGAAGTTGCAGAGCGATTCGACGTCTCGCGCAGCCACGTCATGAAAATCGTGCAGAAGCTGGCCGCGGCGGGCCTGATCCAATCCAGCCGGGGGCAGCAAGGCGGATTGCGGCTGGGCCAGCCGAGCCGCGCCATCAACCTGCGTACCGTGATCGAATTGATGGAGGCCACGCTGGCGCCGGTCAATTGCGACGATCCGGTGTGCCTCATCCGCAAGAACTGCACCCTGAAAAACATCCTGTTCGAGGCGCAGCAGCATTTCCTCGAGCACGTCGGGCGCTACACCCTGGCGGATCTGGCGGAGCCAAGGGTTTCGCTTGCCCGCCTGCTGAGCGGCGGCGGGCGCAGCCGGCCCGCGCAATCCTGATCGAAGGAATCAGCTGCGGCCCTGTTCTTCCCGCGCCAGGGTGCGCAAGCCGTCGAGCGCGCGCTTGAGGGGGGCGTTGTCGCTGTCGCGCGGAAACACCATCCAGGCCGTCAGCTTGAATTGCGGCGTGTGCGGTACGCGCCACAGGCGCCCGGCCTCGATGTGATGGCGCACCAGGCGCTGGGGGAAATAGCCGCTGCCGCCGTAGGTCAGCAACTGCTGCACCCCGAGCCAGCCGATGTTGGCGACCAGGGCGGGCGGACCGGTTTCGGGATGGTGGTCGCTGAATTGGGCATGGAATTCCGGCCCCCAGTCGATGTGGATGTAGCCCGGGTCCGGCCAGCCGCGCGCAAGATCGCTGGTCACCAGCAGCAAGGTTTCGTCGAACAGGGGCTCGACCACCAGGCCGGGGCGCGAAGTCGGCGTGTACATCACGCCAATGTCGACCGTGCCCTCGATCAGGCCCTGCATGATGTCGGCCTCGAAGCCGATCTCCAGACGCAAGGACACGTCCGGCGCGGCCTCGCGCATCCACGCCACCCAGTGCGGCAGAAAACCTTCCCATAGCGCAATCCGTCCCGACAGCGTCAGCACGTCGTGGAAGCCCTGCGGCAGTCCGACATCGTGGTGAGCCTGCTCGACGGTGCGCACCAGATTCTTGGCATGGCGCAGGAAGCGCTTGCCGGAGGGCGTCAGCTCGGCGCCATTGCGCCCGCGCTGGAACAGACGCGCCCCCAGCGCCGTTTCCAGCGTGTGGATGCGTGCGCTCACGGTCGACTGGGTGACGTGCAGGCGGCTGGCGGCCGCGACGAAATTGCCGGTGGCGGCCACCATCAAAAAGGTGCGGGCGAGTTCGGTGTCCATGACGATATATCGAATATTCCGATATTAGATACCAAAATTAATCGTTGGATGAATATATAAGAGATCCCTAAACTGGGCTCCGACCATCGACGAAGGAGCCTGCCATGAACCCATCCCCCGATCTCGCAGCCTTGATGCCGGAACGCGATGCCGAAGGCTATCTCATCGAGCCCGCCGACTGGAACGAGGAGGTGGCCGCCGTTCTGGCGCAGGACGAAAGCATCCGCCTCACGGACGATCACTGGGACGCGATCCGCTTCATGCGCGAATACTACGAGGAGCACCAGATCGCCGCCGATGCACGTTACGTCATCAAGCACCTGTCCGAACGTTTTGGGCGGGATGCGCAGAAGAAGCTGTTCGAGCTTTTCCCCTACGGCTACGTGAAACAGGCCTGCAAGATCGCAGGCATGAAACGTCCGCGCGCATGGAGCACAGGCTGAACGCCGCCTGAGTCCTGCGCGGGCAATCCCCTGACCGGTCCGGTGCAGGGAACGCCTTCTTTTCATCCAGCTGACGGATGCACGATACATGGTACGCAAGTTGGCTTATTCGGTTTCCGAGCGCGAGCACTGGGTGTCGGCCACCGGTGGACTGCTCGGCATTTTCGCCGTCCTGTGGGTCAGCCATTTCTGGCTGGGTAGTCACGGCGGCATACTCGCCATCGCCTCGATGGGGGCGTCCGCCGTGCTGCTTTTCGCCGCCCCCCACGGCGCGTTGTCGCAGCCGTGGCCGGTGTTCGGCGGACATCTGGCGTCGGCGCTGGTCGGCGTGACCTGCGCGCGCTGGCTGGGACACGAGCCCATGCTGGCGGCGTCATTGGCGGTGGCGTTGTCGATCGCCGCCATGTACAGCCTGCGCTGCCTGCATCCGCCGGGCGGGGCGACCGCGCTGTATGCCGTGCTGGGCGGCGAAACCGTGCATGCGCTGGGCTATGGCTATCTGCTCAGTCCGGTGCTGCTGAATGTCGTGGTGTTGCTGGGCGTGGCGGTGGCGTTCAACTATCCCTTCGTCTGGCGTCGTTATCCGCAGAGCTGGCACCGTCGTTCGCAGGCGAGCGCGGCGTCCGTCGAGGAGAGCATGATTCCGCACAGCAGTCTCGTGTATGCGCTCAGCCAGATCGACACCTTCGTCGACGTCAGCGAGGAGGATCTGCAGCGCATCTATGCGCTGGCGCTGGGGCGGCACCCCGAGGCCCAGGCTGAACCGGTGAAGGCTCGGCCTGCCGAATCGCTGCGCTGACAAGGCTCAGCACGTCAGGTCTTCCAGCAGGGTGGACAGGTCCTCGGCGTGTTCTTCCTCCATCGCCAGGATGCCCTCCAGCATGCGGCGGGTGGTAGGGTCCTTGTCGCCGATGTAGCGGATCATCTCGCCGTAGCTGTCGATCGCGATGCGTTCGGCGACCAGGTCTTCGCGGATCATGTCGACCAGATCGCTCCCTTCGACGTATTCGGCGTGCGAGCGCGTCGACATGCCGTCGGGGCTGAAATTGGGCTCGCCCTTCAACTGCACGATGCGCGCGGCGATCTGGTCGGCGTGCATCTGTTCCTCGTTGGCGTGCTGCAGGAATTCCTGCGCCACCGCGTCGGCGTGGATCCCGCTCGCCATGAAGTAATGCCGCTTGTAGCGCAGGATGCACACCAGTTCAGTGGCAAGCGCCTCGTTCAGGAGCTTGATGACGACCGTGCGGTCGGCCTGGTAGCCTGCGGTGACGGCGCCGTCCTCGATGTGCTTGCGTGCCCGTGCCCGCAAGGTCTTGATGTCGGTGAGAAAGGGATGGGGCGCGGTCTTTGCCATGGCAGTCTCCTTCGTCGTGTGCACATTCAGCCCAAAGCGGTATCCAGCAGCATCATCACCACGAAGCCGCCGATGACGCCCAGCGTGGCCGCCTGTTCGTGACCCTTGCGGTGGGTCTCGGGAATGATCTCGTGCGATACCACCCAGATCATCGCGCCGGCGGCGAAGCCGAGGCCGGCCGGATAGAGCGGGGCGAAACCGGAAGTCAGCGCGACGCCGACGATGGCGCCGAGCGGTTCGGCCAGACCGGTCAGTGCGGCTGCGCCGGCCGCCTGCCACGGGGCATAGGCGATGGTGCGCAGCGCGACCGCAACCACAAGGCCTTCCGGAATGTCCTGGATGGCGATCGCGGTGGCCAGCGGAATGCCCACCGACGTGTCGCCACCGGAAAAGCCGACGCCGATCGCCATGCCCTCGGGAAAATTGTGCAGTGCGATCGCGAACACCATCAGCCATACCCGGCGCAGCTTCACCCATTCGGGCCCATGCCTGCCGGCACCGGGATGTTCGTGCGGGACGACCTTGTCGGCCAGCAGCAGGAACAGCGCCCCTGCCACCAGACCGGTGGCGACCAGCAGCGCGCCGGCCGGCCGATTGCCGAGAATGTCGGCACCGGCGCTGACGCCGGGCAGGATCAGCGAGAAACACGACGCGGCCGCCATCACCCCGGCGCCGAATCCCAGCATCACGTCCTCCCAGCGCGGCGCAATCCGGCGGATGAACAGCGCCGGCAAGGCGCCGAGCGCGGTGGCAAGCGCGGCCACCGTGGCGCCGGCGAGCGCCTGCCCCATCGGCGTGTCGAGGCGTGTTCCGCCCTGGGCCAGCGCAGCCCAGACCAGGGCGCCCAGCAGGACGAGCGCAAGACCGCCGCTGCCGGCCTTGAGGGGGGCGGCGTGGCGAGGGTCGCGCAGGTAGGCCTGCAGGGTGCGCGTGGCAGTGCTCATGGATTCACTCTAGCCAATCCCCAGTGCCTCGTCGTCGTCCACTGCAGCGACGCCGCCGACACCGAGGCCGATCATGGCGAGCGCGCGCAGCAGCGCGCGGCGCACCGGATGCGCCGGAGCGGGATAAACCGGGGCGCGGGGACGGGTGTCGCGGCGGTATTCGTCGTAGGTGCTGATCATGCTCATGGCGATCATGGTGTTCTCCTGTCGATGTGCCGCCACTGCGGCATGACTGTATTTGAGCCTGCACACGGGCATTTATCCAATGAATTGTCTAGAACGTTCTCATTGACCAAATAGAATGTATGGCGTGCCAGGCGCCTGCGCAGAATGCGTGTGCCGATCCGCAAAAAAGCGGCGCTTCGGAAGGTTCCGAAGTGCCGCCCTTGTTCCTGCACGGCCCCGTCAGGCCCGGGGCACCGACGGGGCCGTGTGTACCGCTCAGGCAAGATCGAAGCGATCCAGGCTCATCACCTTGTTCCAGGCCGCGACGAAGTCGCTGACGAACTTCGCCTGCCCGTCGTTCTGGCCGTACACCTCGGCGATGGCACGCAGTTGCGAGTTCGAACCGAACACCAGATCGACGCGGGTGGCGGTCCATCTGGCCGTGGCGGTCTTGCGGTCGCGCACCTCGAACACGTTCCTGTCCGCGGACACGGGTTTCCACTCGTTGCGCATGTCGAGCAGGTTGACGAAGAAGTCGTTCGTCAGCGCACCCGGCCGGTCGGTGAAGACGCCGTGCTTGCTGCCACCGTGGTTCGCGCCCAGAGTGCGCATGCCGCCGACGAGCACCGTCATTTCCGGCGCGGTGAGCGTCAGGAGCTGTGCCTTGTCCACCAGCAGTGCCTCGGCGGGCACTTCGGGGAAGCGGCTGCTGCGGTAGTTGCGGAAGCCGTCGGCAATCGGCTCGAGCGGCGCGAAGGAAGCGGCGTCGGTCTGCTCAGGCAGGGCGTCCATGCGGCCCGGCGTGAACGGAACGGCGGCCTCGACCCCCGCCGCCTTGGCGGCAGCTTCAACGCCGGCGCAGCCGGCCAGCACGATGAGGTCGGCAAGCGAAATCTTCCTGCCGCCTGCGGCCTGCCCGTTGAACTCGGCCTGAATGGCTTCGAGCTTGCCGAGCACCTTGGCGAGCTGCGCCGGCTGGTTGACCTCCCAGTCCTTCATCGGCGCGAGGCGGATGCGCGCGCCGTTGGCGCCGCCGCGCTTGTCGCTGCCGCGGAAGCTCGCGGCCGAGGACCAGGCGGTGTAGACCAGCTCGGACACCGTGAGGCCCGAAGCCAGCACCTTGGTCTTCAACGCGGCCACGTCCTGATCGTCGACCAGCGGGTGATTCACCGCCGGGATCGGGTCCTGCCAGATCAGGTCTTCCTTCGGCACGTCGGGGCCGTGGTAGCGGGCCTTGGGGCCCATGTCGCGGTGGGTGAGCTTGAACCAGGCGCGCGCGAAGGCGTCGGCGAATTCCTCGGGATGCGTGTGGAAGTGGCGCGCGATCTTTTGGTATTCGGGGTCGTAGCGCATCGCCATGTCGGCGTCGGTCATGATGATCGGCACCTTCTTCGACGCGTCGTGCGCGGCCGGCGCCAGGTTGGCGTCGGTGTGCTGCACGGGCGTCCACTGCGAGGCGCCTGCGGGGCTGCGCGTGGGGACCCATTCGTTGTTGAAGAGCATGTCGAGGTAGCTCATGTCCCACTTCGTCGGCGTGGGCGTCCATGAGCCTTCGAGGCCGCTGCCGATCTGGTCGCCGCCGCGGCCTGAGCCGTGCGTGCTGATCCAGCCGAAGCCCTGGTTCTCGATGTCGGCCGCTTCGGGGGCGGGGCCGACCAGCGCCGCGTCGCCGGCGCCGTGGCACTTGCCGAAGGTGTGGCCGCCCGCGGTGAGCGCGACGGTCTCGTAGTCGTTCATCGCCATGCGCGCGAAGGTCTCGCGCACCAAACGCCCGGATTGCAGCGGATCGGATTTGCCGCCGGGCCCTTCGGGGTTGACGTAGATCAGGCCCATCTGCACCGCTGCCAGCGGATTCTCGAAGTCGGACTGGGTGCCATGACGCTCGTCGCCCAGCCAGTCTTTCTCGGAACCCCAATACACCGACTCGTCGGGTTCGTACACGTCGGCACGGCCGCCGCCGAAGCCGAAGGTCTTGAAGCCCATGGATTCCAGCGCGCAGTTGCCCGCCAGCACGATGAGGTCGGCCCAGGAAATCCGGTTGCCGTACTTCTGCTTGATCGGCCACAGGAGGCGGCGCGCCTTGTCGAGGTTGACGTTGTCGGGCCAGGAATTGGTCGGCGCGAAGCGCTGCTGGCCCAGGCCGGCGCCGCCGCGTCCGTCGCCGATGCGGTAGGTGCCGGCCGCGTGCCAGGCCATGCGGATGAACAGCGGGCCGTAGTGGCCATAGTCGGCCGGCCACCAGTCCTGCGAGTCGGTCATCAGCGCGTGCAGATCCTGCTTGACCGCAGCGAGGTCGAGCGTCTTGAATGCCTCGACATAATCGAACGAGGCTTCCATCGGGCTGGTCTGCGGGACGAACTGGCTCAGGACTTTTAAATTCAGCTGGTTCGGCCACCAGTCGTGGACGGTCGGGGTGCCCCCGCCGGTGGCGGTGAGGTGGAACGGACATTTGCTTTCTGACATGGCGCACTACTCCTTATCGACGATCGATTCCAGGGCGGTGACTCCATTTAAGGCCATGGATGGAAATTTGTCCTATGAATATCCTAGAATGAATTCATTGAAGAAATCGAACGGTGACGCATGACGCTCCAGGAACTGAAATACCTCGTCGCGCTGGCCGACCACGGCCACTTCGGGCGCGCGGCAGAAGCCTGCTTCATCACGCAGTCGACGCTGTCGACGCAGATCAAGAAGCTGGAGGACTTCCTCGGCGTCATCCTGTTCGACCGCAGCCTCAAGCGCGTCACGCCGACCCCAATTGGGAAGGAAATCCTGGCGGCTGCGCGCAACATCGTCGAGGAGTCCGAGCGCATCCGCGAACTGGCCAGGCACGCGCAGGACCCCATGGCGCGCACCCTCCACCTCGGCGTCATACCCACCCTGGGGCCCTACTATCTTCCGCAAGCACTGACCCTGGTGCACAGGAAGCATCCCGGTCTGCGCCTCCTGTTGCGCGAGGAAATGACGCCGCAGATCCTGGAGCATCTGCTCGACGGCAAGCTCGACGCCGGCCTGCTGGCGCTGCCGGTATCGGACGACACCCTGCGCGTCGAGCCCCTGTTCTACGAGCCCTTCTATGCAGCGCTGCCCGCAGGTCATGAACTGGCCAGGCGCGCCGAACTGAAGGTGGCGGACATCATGAAAGAGAAGCTGCTGCTGCTCGACGAGGGGCATTGCCTGCGCGATCAGGCGCTCGACGTCTGCGGCGCAGGTTCGTCGGGGCGTGAGGAGGTGCGTGCCACCAGCCTGGAAACCCTGCGCCAGATGGTCGGCATGGGGCTGGGCGTGACCTTGCTGCCCGCACTGTCGGTCGACGCCGCACCGCGCGTCAGCAAAAAAGCGGTGGAAGTGAGGCCGTTCAAATCCCCGCCGCCGGGGCGTACCATCGGCCTGGCATGGCGCAAGCGCGCGCCGTTTCCCGAAACGTTCGAGCGGCTGGCCGCCACCCTCAAGGCCGGCCTGCCCGCAGAGGTGGAGCCGGTCTGATGTCCGACCTCAACGACCCGCGCGTCTTCTTCGCCGCCGAGCGCACGCTGATGGCGTGGAACCGCACTGGCCTCGCCCTCATGGCCTTCGGCTTCGTGCTCGAACGCTTCGGCTTGTTCCTGCACATGTTGCGCGGAACGCCGGATACCGCCGGTCGCGACTTCTCGTTCTGGATCGGTGTCGCCTTCATCGTGCTGGCACTGATGGTGATGAGTTTTTCCATCGTGCAGTTCCGGCGCGTGCTGAAGACGCTCAAGCCCGTCGAAATCCCTGCACGCTACTCCACCTGGTCGGGCGTGGCGATGAACCTGTCGGTGGTGGTGCTCGGCGTCGCGCTGCTGGCCTACCTGTTTTCCGAATTCTGAGTCCGCGCGGCGTCAGGGCGGGGTGACGGCTGCCCGGATGCCGGGCAGGCGGGCGAAGCTGTCCCGCCTCACGGTGTCGATGAAGTCGGCCACGAAGGCGCGCGCGGCATCGGCTGCGCGCACCGCGGCATACAGCTCGGCCCACAGCCCGTGCCTGCCGATGCTGCGGGCGACGACGTAGCCGCGTTCGAGGTAGGGCGCGACCGCCCACGCCGGCAGCGCGGCGAGGCCGCGGCGGCTGGCGACGAGCTGCAGGATGGCCACCGTCAGCTGCGCCTCGCGGCGCGGCGGTTTGATCCCCGCGGGGGCGAGCACGCGCCGGACCAGGTCGAGGCGGTCCTCCGGCACCGGGTAGGTGATCAGCGTCTGGTCGGCAAAGTCGGCCGGCGCCAGCCATTTTTTCGCAGCGAGCGGATGACCCGGCGGCAGCAGCGCCAGCATCTCGAATCCGAACAGCGGTGCATGCACGACGCCGGCGCGCGAACCGGCCTCGGAGGTGATGACGAGGTCGGCGCGACCGTCCAGCAGCAGTCCCACCGGGTCGGCCTGAAAGCCGCCCAGCAGATCGAGTTCCACCCCCGGCCACACGTCGCGATAGCTGTCCATCGCCGGCATCAGCCAGTCGTAGCAGGTGTGGCACTCCACCGCGATGCGCAGTTCGCCGGCGTCGCCGTCCTTCAGCTTGGCCAGATCGCGCAGCGCGGCGTCGACCTGCGGCAACGCGGCGTGCGCCAGCGCCAGCAGGCGCCGCCCGGCGGCGGTGAGGCCGAGCGGGCGCGCGGCACGCTCGACCAGCGGCAGCCCCAGCGCATCCTCCAGCGCCTTCAGTTGATGCGACACCGCCGACTGCGTGAGGTGCAGGCGTTCCGCCGCGGCGGTCAGTCCGCCGGCTTCCGCCACCGCCTGCAGTAGCCGCAGGTGGCGCAGTTCGATATGAGTGTTGTTCATGTAAACAATGAGAAATATTCGTTTGTCTCATGTTATCCCCGCCGGCATCATGCGTCCATCTTCACTGGAGGCATACGACATGGCACTGGCACACATCCTGGGGGTTCCGCGCATCGGCCCGAACCGCGAACTGAAATTTGCGCAGGAAGCCTGCTGGCGCGGGGAGATCGACGAGGCCGCGCTGCAGGCCGTGGGAAGCGGCATCCGCCAGGCCAACTGGCAACGGCAGCACGCCGCGGGACTGGCCTTCGTGACGGTGGGCGATTTCGCGTTCTACGACCAGATGCTGAACCATGTTGCGCTGCTGGGTTGCGCGCCGGCACGCTTCGGTTTCGGCGCGACCGTCGGCCTGCGGGAATACTTCGAGCTGGCGCGCGGCAACGCCGCCTGCCACGCGATGGAAATGACCAAGTGGTTCGATACCAACTACCACTACCTGGTGCCCGAGCTCCGGCCCGACACCGGCTTCTCGCTGGGCACGGACTGGCTGTTCGACGAAGTGACCGAGGCCCAGACCGCGGGGTTCGTGCCCAAGCCGGTGCTGATCGGTCCGCTCAGTTTCCTCTGGCTGGCCAAGGAAAAGACCGCCGGCTTCGACCGCCTCGACCTGCTCGACCGGCTGCTGCCGGTCTATGCGCAGATTCTGGCGCGGCTGAAGGCGCAGGGCGTCGAGTGGGTGCAGATCGACGAGCCAATTCTCGCGCTCGATCTGCCGGCGCCGTGGCGTGCCGCGTTCGAGCGCGCCTATCACCATCTGAACGCGGCGGGCCTGAAGCTTTTGCTCGCCAGCTACTTCGGGCCGCTGCGCGAGAATCTGCTGGTGGCGCTGAAACTGCCGGTGGCCGGCGTGCACGTCGATTGCGTGCGCGGCGGCGACGAACTGGCGCAGGTGGTCGACTGGTTGCCCGCCACCAAGGTGCTGTCGGCGGGCGTGATCGACGGCCGCAACATCTGGAAGACCGACCTGGCCGCCGTGCTCGACCGCTTCGAGGGCCTGCATCGGCGCCTCGGCGACCGGCTGTGGCTCGCGCCCTCGTGTTCGCTGCTGCATGTGCCGGTGAGCCTGGCGAGCGAAACCCGGCTCGACCCGGAACTCCGCACCTGGCTGGCGTTCGCCGACGAAAAGATCGTGGCGCTCGCCACGCTGAAAACCGCATTCAACGCAGGCCGCCATGCCGTGGCGCGCGAGCTGGCCGACAATGCGCAGGCGCTGGCATCGCGGCGCGCCTCGCCGCGGGTGCACGACGCGGCGGTCGGCGCGCGCGTGGCTGCGCTCACGCCCGCGCACGACGTGCGCAACAGCCCGTTCGCGGTTCGCCAGGCGGCGCAGCGCGCGCGTTTCCGGCTGCCCGCCTTTCCGACCACGACGATCGGTTCGTTTCCGCAGACGGCGGAAATCCGCAGCGCGCGCGCGCGCTACCGGAAGGACCAGCTCAGCGAGGCGGGCTACGCCGCCGCCATGCAGCGCGAGATCGCCCACGCCGTTGCGCGCCAGGAAGCGCTGGGCCTCGACGTGCTGGTGCATGGCGAAGCCGAGCGCAACGACATGGTCGAATACTTCGGCGAGCAGCTGGCCGGCTTCGCGTTCTCGCAGACCGGCTGGGTGCAGTCCTACGGCAGCCGCTGCGTGAAGCCGCCGATCATCTACGGTGACGTATCGCGCCCGCACCCGATGACCGTGGGCTGGACGGTCTATGCGCAGTCGCTGACCGCCCGGCCGATGAAGGGCATGCTGACCGGGCCGGTGACGATGCTGCAATGGTCGTTCGTGCGCGACGATCAGCCGCGCGCGGCCACCGCCCTGCAGATCGCGCTGGCGATCCGCGACGAGGTGGCCGACCTCGAGGCCGCCGGCATCGGCATCATCCAGATCGACGAGCCGGCCTACCGCGAAGGACTGCCGCTCAGGAGGGCGGACTGGCCGGCCTACCTCGACTGGGCGAGCCGGGCGTTCCGCATCAGCGCGTCCGGCGTCGACGATGCGACGCAGATCCATACCCACATGTGCTATTCGGAATTCAACGACATCCTGCCCGCGATCGCCGCGATGGACGCCGACGTCATCACCATCGAGACCAGCCGCTCGGACATGGAGCTGCTGCGCGGCTTCGGCGATTTCAGCTACCCAAACGAGATCGGCCCCGGCGTCTACGACATCCACAGTCCGCGCGTGCCGTCCACCGCGGAGATGACGCGGTTGCTGGACAAGGCGGTCGAGGTGATCGCGCCGGAAAAGCTCTGGGTCAATCCCGACTGCGGCCTGAAAACGCGCGGCTGGCCCGAGACCGAGGCGGCGCTGTCGAACATGGTGGAGGCGGCGCAGCGCTTGCGGCAGCAGCATGGCGACCGCGCGGCGGCCGGGGCGGAGTCGGGCGTGCTCGCCTGAATCCCCCCGTCGCCGGGAGCGCCTAATCGCGCTTTTCCGGCCGCCGGTTCGCGTTCTCGGGGCGCCAGCCGTCGGTCAGGGTGTGCATGAAGGCGACGATGTCGTCGACCTCCTGCTCGCTCAGCTTGAGGTTGCCGAGTTCGTCGCGGTTGACGTTCTCCGCCACCTCGGCCGCAGGCCAGCAGCCCTTCTTGATCGCCTCGTCCTCCGCCAGGAATTCTTGCGGGCAGACCGGCTTGGTATCGCGCGTGTTGTAGAAGTCGACCACGCCCTTCAACGTCATGAAGTAGCCGTTGTGCATGTACGGCGCCGTCAGCGCGATGTTGCGCAGCGTCGGGACCTTGAACTTGCCATCCTCGGCCGGTGAATTGACGAATGCCCCCAGCCCCCTGTCGACAAACTTCCGGCCATCCGGGTTGTGCTGCTTCTTCATCCCGTAGAAGCGATTGTGCGGATTCTTCGGTACACCCAGGTTGTCGTAGGTGAAGTCGGTGAACAGCGGCGGCGTGCCATCCGCGGCCGGGCGGCTGGCGTGGCAGGCGGCGCAGTTGCCCTTGTCCTCGCGCTCGAACAACGCCAGGCCACGCAGCTCCTGGCCGGTCAGCTTCGCCTTGCCGGCCAGATAGGCGTCGTACTTGGAGGTGAACGTGTTGAATGCCCGGGTGCGCTCGAAGGCGGCAATGGCATCGGCGATCCTGTCGTAGGCGGCATCGGTGTCGCTGAACGCGTTCGCGCCATAGACACGTTTGAACAAGGGTGCGTAGTCGGCCGCACGGACCTTGTCCACCACTTGCTGCCTGCTCGTGTTGGCCATTTCCAGCGGGTTCAGGAAGGGCCCCTTGGCCTGCTCCTCCAGCGTGGCGGCGCGGCCGTCCAGGAATTGGCCCCCCTCATACAGCCCTTCCTTCTCGTTGAAACGCAAGGCGGGGCTGAAGGCCATGTACATCACGGTCGGCGTGTTGCGGCTGCCGAACAGCTTGGGGTTCACGCCCTGGGACGTGGGGGTCCACTGATCCGGGTCGGTGGAGGCGAAGTTCGCATCGTGGCAGCTGGCGCAGGACTGGCCGGCCGGCTCGGACAGGCGGGCGTCATGGAACAGGGCGCGGCCCAGGCGTTCCTTGGGGCTCGCGAAGCGGGCAATCGCGTTTTCCTCCGCCTCGGGATTGACGAAGAGGTCGCCCTGCCCCACGGCCACGGCGCTGGCGAGCGCAGCGGCGAGAGACGAAAAATAGAGTGGTTTGAGTGTCATGTCCGATTCCCTTTCATGCGCAGATCGCGTTCACGTTCGCCCCCTCCCGCACGATCGGCGGCGGCAGGCAAACAGAAGCAGCGTGGCTGGGATCGCTTCGAACTGCGATATTGCCTGGCGCGTTCGGAACGAATGTCCGGAAAGCGCCAGCCGCAAATCGAATGAAGACCTGGCTAGGCGTTGTCAACTTTTGTTGGGATGCAGTGTAGGGAAGGGATGTGACGCCATCATTAAGATAATGATATCGGTTTACGGGCTGTGGGCGCGGGGCATGTGAGGCCTGGCGCTGGACCGGGATGCCGCCCTCGGTGCACATCCCGATGTGGCGGGCTGACAGGGGGGGCGGTCGCGCCAGGCATGAAAAAGCCCCGCTGGCTTGCGCCAGCGGGGCCTGATCTCCCGCCGTCGAAGCTACCGACGGCGGGCAGGAGCCCTGGTCAGGGCTGCCTCATTCAGTCATTGTCATGACCTTTGTGATGACCGTAGTGGTGACCATGATCGCCCTTGGTCTTCTGGCAAGGCGTGGTGATCATGATGGTGCGATCGACCTTGCTGGAGGGGTGCTGCACGTTGATGTAGGCGGTATTCGACTTGAAGGGGTCGAAGTACAGGCCGGTGCTTTCCGCGCCGACGGTCGACAGGCTGGCCCACTTGCCAACGGCTTCGGCCACGCCGTCATTGTTCTCGTCCTTGGCGAACCAGACGTCTTCGATGCCGCCCGGCTGGTCTTCGACGATGTAGATGTTGCCATCGGCGTCGATCGCCAGATTGTCCGGGTTGGTGAACGGGGTGCCGACGGGGGCGCCGGTGGCCATGTCCATCGTGTCGCGGCTGGCGAACAGCTTGACCGTGTCGCTGCGCAGGTCGATCGAGAACACCTTGTGGTTGGTGGTGGTCGCCACGAACAGCATCTGCTTGCCGTTCTTCAGGGTCTTGATTTCCAGATCCTCGGGACGGTCGAAGTCGGTGCCCAGGAAAGCGGGCAGGTTCGGGGTGGCGCGGCCGTCGATCGCGGTCAGGCCGTTGGGATCGGTGACGACCACGGCGCCCGGCAGGGCAACGCCGTTGACGTCGGTCAGCGGAACCCAGGTGGCGGCGCCGGTGGCTTCCTTGACCGTGCCGTCACCCACGCGCAGCACGAAGGTCTGGCCGGCGGCGAAGAAGTCGTCGCCGTTGTCGGCATGCGGGTTGGCCGAGGTGAACTTGAAGACGTGGCTGCCGTTGCGCTCGTCGATGAAGTACAGGTTGTTCTTCTTGTCGAACGCCAGGCCTTCGTGCGACACGCGCGGCAGGATGTCGCGGTGCTTGATCACGATGTCGGCGGGGGCGGCCAGCGGGTTGACCACTTCGAACAGGCGGCCGTAGTGGCTGGTGGGGACGGCAGCCGGATCGCTCCAGGACTCTTCAGCGGTCAGGAAGGTGCCCCAGGGGGTCCAGCGCGAAGCGTCGAAGGACTTGTGGCTGTCCAGCGCGGGGGCGACGGACGGGCTGTGCCAGATGGTCTCGGTCTGCATGGTGCGCAGGTCGGTGCGCTGGATGCCGGCCTGGCTGGTTTCGAACACGGTGAACAGGAAACGGCCGGCTTCGGGACCGTTTTCGTTCACGGTGTGCATGTCGTAGTTGCCGCTGTCGAAACGGGTGGCCTGGGCCGGGTCGCGAGCAACGATGGTCATCTGGCTGAAGTGCGGCGAGGACAGCTTGTAGGGGGCGGCTTCGGGCAGCGTGCCGGCACCGACGTCACCGGTCATGGGGGTGAAGTCTTCGAAGGACGTGCCGGAAGCGAAAGCGGACGAACCGGCCAGAACCAGGCCGATTGCGAGCGAGAGTTTCTTGAGCATCATGGTGGAGTTCCCTTAATCGTGAGTGATGGGTGTGCTGAACGCTTGACGCGACACGAACGCCACGAAGGAAGGTCGTCGGCGCTCGATCCAGCACGCGGCTATCCTAGGGGCTGAACATTTCATCCATATTTCGGTTTGCAAAATGAAACTGGTTCATTTGGCTCAATGCCGGCCCCGAGGCCCTGGACGAAGACGTTCCGCGGCCCTGCCGCCTGGCGCCGTATGGCCTGGAGAGTCGTTTAGAATCATTCCACCTTGAAACCCGTCCCGCATCCTTATCTGCTGTGCGCATCCCTGGCGCTGGCGCCGGTCGCGAGCCTGGCGGCCCCGCTCGACCTGCCGCCCCGCCCTGGCGCCTTCTGGCTCAAGCTCGACACGCTTCCGGCTCCGGCCCCGGCGGCCGGCGATCCGCATGCCGTCCTCCATTTCGGCAGCCTGGCCGCCCTCACGGAACATGCGTTGCGCGAGCGTCCCGAATCGCGCGCCGCCTGGTTGGGCGCCCAGGCCGAGGCGGCGCGGCTCGATTCCGCCGAAGCCGCCAACTGGCCGACGCTGACCGGGCAGATCAATTTTACCCAGAGCCGCGCGCTGTCGAGTTCCGGCGCGTCGGTGCCGACCCTGCATCGTTACGGCCCCAGCCTCAGCCTGGGCTACGTGCTGGTCGATTTCGGCGCCCGTGCGGCCGGCATCGAAGCGCAGCGTTATCAGCTGATTGCCAGTCTGCTCAACGGCAATCGCACCTTGCAGGATGTGGTCGCCGAGGTCGAGGCGGCTTATTTCACCCTGCTGGCGGCACGTTCGATGGTCGACGCCCTGGCGCAACAGGAGGCTGCCCTGGGCGCCAGCCTCGATGCGGTCGAGGCCCGGCTGCGCGGCGGGCTCGCCTCGCGCGCGGACCAGTTGCGCGCACGCGCGGCCTGGGCGGAGGCGCAGCTTGCGCGCCAGACTGCGGAACGCGATCGCGCCAAGGCCGAAGCGGCCTTGAAGCAGTCTGCCGGGATCGCGCAAACCCGGACTTTGGCGCTCGACTGGGAAACCGTCCCGCCCGGAGGGCCGGATGCGGCGATGTTGCTGGCCGATCTGCTGGACGAGGCCGGGCGTCAGCGCCCCGACCTGCAGGCGCTTCAGGCCGCTGCGGCGAGCGCGCGCGCCACGGCCGAACGCGCACGGGCGGCACGCTGGCCGAGCCTGTCGCTGAGCGCCAATACCGGGCGCACCTTTTTTCTGGAGGACGAGCGCGTGCCTTCGACCACCTATAGCGTCGGGGTGAATCTCGCGCTGCCGCTGTTCGACGGCGGCCGCCTCGCCGCCGAGGCGCGTGCCGCCGAGCGCGATGCGGAACGCCTGCAGGCCGAGGCCGAGGCGCAACACAGCCTGGTCGCGCGCACGGTGGTCGAGGCCTACCTGGATGTGCACCATGCCCAGAGCCAGCGCGAGGGAATCGCGGTGCAGTTCGCCAGTGCCGACGAATCGGCGCGCGCCGCCGAAGCACGCTATACCGCCGGTGTCGGCAGCCTGCTCGAGTGGCTGACCGCGCAGGCCGATCTGGCGCGGGCACGACAGGCCCGGGCGCAGGCCGACAGCGACTGGCTGGCGGCGTTTTCCCGTTTGAACCATGCGCTGGGCCGACTGCCCGTCGCTGTTTCCGAGAGACATCCATGAAAGTTCGCATCCTTGTCATCGGCATCGTGCTGGCGCTCGTCGTGGGTGTCGCGTACCGCATCCAGCAGCAGCAAGCGGGCGACGCCGCCAAACGCGGCGGCGATCGTGTGCTCAGCGTCAGGACTGTCCCGGTGAAGGTGCGCGACTTTCCGCGCGTACTCGAACTGCCCGGCACGCTGGAAGCGGCGCAGCAGGTCGCCATCGTCGCCCAGGTGGGCGGGACGGTGCTGCGCCAGCACGTCCAGGAAGGCGACAGCGTGCAGGCCGGGCATATCCTGTTCACCCTCGACGCCCGGCCGGCACAGGCGCGCATCGCGCAGAGCCAGGCCGCGCTGGCTGGCGCCCGCGCCGAGACGGCCGAGGCGGAGAAGAAGCTGCAGCGCCTGCAGCCGCTGATGCAATCCGGCTACATCAGCCGTCAGGAATACGACGACGCGTTCGTGGCGCTGGAGGCGGCGCGGGCGCGCGCCGGCAGCGCCCAGGGTGAACTGCAGGCGGCCCGCCTCGATGCGCAGTACGCGGAGATCCGCGCACCGATCGCGGGGCGCGTCGGCCGCATCGCGGTGTGGCCGGGCAGCCTGGTGCAGGCGGGGGGGGAGCCGCTCACCCGCCTCCTTGCGCCAGGTGCGCTCGACGTGCGCGCCAGCGTTGCGCAACAGGATTGGCCGGAGCTTGCCGCTGCGCGCGCGCGCGGCAGGGTGAAGGCGGAAGTGTTCCTCGACCTGAATCCCCAGGTGCGGGCGCAGGGCGAGCTGGTGTTCGTCGATGTGCAGATCGACGCCGCCACCGGCGCGGTGCCGATCAAGGTGCGGCTGTCCGGGGCGTCGGTCGCGCTGCTGTCGGGGCAGGGCGTGCGGGTGCGTCTGTTGCTGGGCGTCGAGCCGAACGCCAAGGTGGTGCCTGAGGCGGCTCTGCAGCACGCGCAGCAAGGCACCTATGTATATGTGGTGCGGGGCGGCAAGGCCGTGGTCCAGCCGGTGCGGCTGGTGCGCGGCCTGGATGGCGAGTTCATGGTGGAAGGCGAACTGCGCGCCGGCGAGCCGGTTCTGGTCGAGATCCCGCAGCGCCTCAGGGCGGGCGGCGCGGTCCGGCTGGAAGGCGCGCGCCGATGAACCTGTCGCGGCTGTTCATTGAACGCCCGGTCGCCACCCTGATGCTGGTGCTGGCGATGGCGCTGTTCGGCGCACTCGCCTACAAGCAGCTGCCGGTCAACGACCTGCCGCAGGTCGACTTCCCCACCCTGCGCATCAGCGCCGCGCTGCCCGGCGCCAACCCCGAAACCATGGCCAACACGGTGGCGACACCGCTGGAGCGCCAGCTGTCGACGGTGGCCGGCATCGAATCGATGAGCTCGCAATCGAGCCAGGGGTCGACCAGCATCACGCTGCAATTCGAACTCGGACGCGACATCGACGCGGCCGCGCAGGACGTGCAGACCGCGATCGCCCAGGCGGCGCGCAACCTGCCGCAGGGGATGGACCCGCCGCAGCTGAGGAAGATCAACCCGGCCGACTCGCCCATCCTCTATCTGGCGCTGTCGGCCGAGCGCCTGCCGCTCACCGAGCTCGACGCCATCGCCGATTCGCGCGTCGCGCAAAGGCTGTCGAGCCTGTCCGGCGTGGCGCAGGTGCTGGTGTTCGGTTCGCAGAAATATGCGCTGCGCCTGTACCTCGACCCGGCCAGATTGCAGCAGCGCGGCCTGACGTTTGCCGACGTCATCCGGGCGGTGCAGGCCGCCAACGCCAACCTGCCTTCCGGCACGCTCGACGGCGCCACCCGCGCCTGGACGGTGAAGGCGCCGGTTGCGCTGAAAGACGCGCGCGATTTCGGCGACATCATCGTCGCCTACCACGACGGCATCGCGCTGCGCGTGAAAGACCTGGGACGCGCCGAGGACGGCGTGGAGGACGACAAGCGCAAGACCTGGTACAACGGCACCCGCGCCATCGTGCTGGCAGTGCAGCGCCAGCCGGGCGCAAACACGGTCGAGGTCGCCGAGCGCATCCGCGCCATGCTGCCGCAGATCGAGGCCGAACTGCCGGACGGCGTGCGCCTGCAGGTGCATTCAGACCGCTCGCGCTTCGTCAGGGATTCGCTGCACGAGGTGAACTTCACGCTCATCCTCGCGCTGGTGCTGGTGATCCTCGTCATCTTCGCCTTTCTGCACAACCTGCGCGCCACCCTGATCGCGGCGCTGGTGCTGCCGAGTTCGCTGCTCGGCACCTTCGCCTTCATGCACCTGCTCGGCTACAGCCTCAACAACCTGTCCCTGATGGCGATCACGCTGGCGATCGGTTTCGTCGTCGACGACGCGGTGGTGGTGATCGAGAACGTCGCGCGCCATCTGGAGATGGGCAAGAGCCGCATGCAGGCCGCGCTCGACGGGGCGCAGGAGATCGGCTTCACCGTGCTGTCGATGACGGTCTCGCTCGCCGCGGTATTCCTGCCCATCCTGTTCATGGGCGGCATGATCGGCCGGCTGTTCCAGGAGTTCGCCGTCAGCATCGGCGTCGCCGTGCTGCTGTCCGGCGTGGTGTCGCTGACGCTCACGCCGATGCTGTGCGCACGCGGGCTCACGCACGAGCCGCTCGACAACGCCGTTTCGCGCGCGTTCGACGCCGGCTTCAACCGCTTCCGCAATTTCTATGGCGACACCCTGCGCGCATCGATGCGCCATCGCGGCGCCATGCTGCTGTTTTCGGCGGGCGTGCTGGGCGCCATGGTCTGGCTGGCCGGCCAGGTCAAGCAGGGCTTCATTCCGCGCGTCGATTCCGGGATGATTTTCGCCAGCGTGCAATATCCCGAAGGCATCCCGTTCGAGGAATTGAGCCGACGCCAGCAGCAGCTCGCCGCCATCGTGCAGCGGCAGCCGGCGGTCGAGGGCCTGATGTCGTCGGCCGGGCAGGGCGGCGGCGGGGTTGCCGGCGGCAACGTCGGCCGGCTGGTGATCCGCCTGGCGCCGCGCGACGCCCGCGCCGGTGCCGACGAGATCATCGACGCCTTGCGCGCGGCCACGCGCAAGGTCAGCGGCGTCAACGTCACGTTCCAGAATCCGGCCTCGATCAACGTCGGCGCGCTGGTGTCCAGCAGCGACTACCAGCTGACGCTGACCTCCGGCGATTTCGAGTCGCTGAAGGACGCGTCGGGCGCGGTCGAGAAACGGCTGGCGGCGGTGCCGCAGATCAGCGACGTCAACAGCAACCTCGAGCTGCGCAATCCCGAGCTGCGCGTCAGCCTCGATCCGATCGAGGCCGCCCGCCTCGGGATCACCGCGCAGCAGGTGCAGCAGACGCTATACGATGCGCTGGGCGGGCGCCGCATCAGCGAAATCTACGGCGCCAGCGACCAGTACGTGGTGAGCGTCAAGGCCTTGCCGGAGGTGCAGCTGAACCCGGCCGTCATCGGACAGCTTCCCCTGCAGACCGCGGCGGGCGTGCTGACGCGTCTGGATGCCGTGGCGAAGGTGGAGGCCGGCGTGGGGCCGGTGGCGGTGCATCATTACGGCCAGCAGCCTGCCGTCACGCTGTCGTTCAACCTTGCACCGGGCGCCTCGCTCGATGCGGCGCTGGCTGCCGTGCTGGCGGCGGCCAGCGAAGTGGTGCCGGCGGACGTGACGCTGGGGCTCACCGGCGCCGCGCAGAAATTCCAGGAGTCGACGGTGCAGCTGCCGCTGCTGCTGCTGTTCACCGTGGTCGTCATCTACATGGTTCTGGCGGTGCTGTACGAACATCTCGGCCATCCGCTCACCATCCTCACGGCGCTGCCGCTGGCGGGATTCGGTGCGCTGCTGGTGCTGCTCCTGATGGACGAGGAACTCAACATCTTCAGCTTCGTCGGCATCGTCCTGCTGGTCGGCCTGGTGAAGAAGAACGGCATCATGATGATCGACTTTGCGCTCACCCGGCAGCGCGCCGGCATGAGCGCCGAGGAGGCCATCGTCGAGGCCAGCCTGGTGCGCCTGCGGCCGATCATGATGACCACCTTCGCCGCCATCTTCGCCACGCTTCCCATCGCTATCGGCTTCGGTGCCGGCGGCGAGGCGCGGCGTCCGCTCGGCATCGCGGTGGTCGGCGGCCTGGTGTTCTCGCAGTTCCTCACCCTCTACATCACGCCCACGTTCTATGTGAGCATGGCGCGATTGTCGGACAGGCTGCGCGGCATGCGCACCTGAATGGTCCGCACTACGCCGGGCTGGCGGGCAGGGTGAGCCGCGCCTGCAGGCCGCCGCCGGGACGGTTGCCTAGCTGGACACGCCACCCATGGACGCGGCAGATTTCGCGCACGACGGCGAGCCCCAGCCCGGTGCCGGGTGCCTGGCGGGCCGGGTCCACCCGGTGGAACGGGTCGAACACCCTGTCGAGATGGTCAGGCGGGATGCCGGGGCCGCGATCCCGCACCTCGATATGCACGCCATCCGCGTCCCGGCTGCACGCAAGCTGCGGCGGGCTGGCCGGCGCGTGGCGGCGCGCATTTTCCAGCAGGTTGGCGAGCACGCGCTCGAGTGCCGCCGGCTCGGCCGAGAGGACGATGTCGCCGCACGGCACGAAGACCGCCCCGTGCTCGCCGGCGAGGCGCGCGAGCCAGGGGGCGAGCGCCAGCGGCTGCGGCGGACGCAGGCTGATGCCGCGGCCGTAATCGATGAAATCTCCGATCAGGCCATCCATCTGTTCCAGATAGCGTTCCATGTCGTCGAACAGCGCCGGGTCGGGGTGCGCGCGCGCCAGTTCCAGCGCCATGCGCAGCCGCGTGATCGGGCTGCGCAGGTCGTGCGACACGCCTGCCAGCAGGGTGGTGCGAGTCTGCGCCTGCGCCTGCACCTGGCGCGCCATGTCGTTGAATTCGCGGCTCAGCCCGTCCAGTTCGCGCACGCCGTTGGCGACCGGCAGGGCCGGCGTTTCGCCGCGCCCCAGGGCCTGGACGGCATGCTCCAGCCGGGTGAGCGGCCGGGTCAGCCGGCGCGATACCCGGTGGGCGACCAGCAATGCGAGCGTGAGGCTGGCGAGCAGGATGGCCAGGATCGCCAGCGGCGGGTTGGTGCCGATGCGCTCGCGCGAAAAGGCGAAGCGCAGGCGGGTGCCGTTCAGCTGGATGTCGGCGAGATAACGCTGTCGCGCCGGGTCCCACGTCACCCGGGCGGGGTGGCGGGTGAGCGTGACGAGCCGGTCCTGCAGCAGATGAACGAAGGGCAGATAGCTCATGTTCCGGGCGGGCGCGGGATGGGCCTCGACCCGCTGCAGACCGTGTTGGGCCGCCAGGGCCTCCTCGAGTGCGCCGCGCCGGTCGGGCGGCAGTTCGACCCAGGTTTGCGCGGACAGGACGATGAGCGCGGCGAAGTCGTTGGAAGCGGCGCGCAGCAGGGGCCAGGCCACCCAGAAGGCGGACAGGCAAAACACCACGATCTGGAAAACCGCGATCCAGGCGACGAAGGTGCGCGCAACGGTGTGCCTGAGGGAGGGCGCGCTCACGTTTCGTGGCCGACGAATACGTAGCCGGTCCCCCACACGGTGCGGATGTAGCGCGGCGCGTCGGAGGCGTCGTCGAGCTTCTTGCGCAGGCGCGCCACGCGCGCGTCGATGGAACGGTCGAACGGCAGGCGATCCGGCCCCGAGCTTGCCGCCGCGACCAGATCGTCGCGCGAGAACACCCGCCCCGGGTGGCCTGCGAGCACCTTGAGCAGCGCGAATTCGGCGCTGGTGAGCGCGACCGGCGCGCCGTCCCGGTGCAGGGTGCGGCGCGCCAGATCGAGGACGTAGTCGCCGAAACGCAGGGTGCCGGATTGCGGCGGCTGGCGCACCCGGCGCAGCAGCGCCTTGATGCGCGCCAGCAACTCGCGCGGATTGAAGGGCTTGGCGAGGTAATCGTCGGCACCGAATTCCAGCCCGAGGATGCGGTCGATGTCCTCGCCCTTGGCCGACAGCATCAGGATGGGCAGTGTTCCCGCCAGCCGGCGGGCGATCGACAGGCCATCCTCGCCCGGCAGCATCACGTCGAGAATCAGCAGGTCGGGCGCGATTTGTGCCAGCGCCGCATCGAGCCCGCCGCCGTGCCCCAGCACCGTCACTTGGTAGCCCTGGCCCTTCAGGTAAGTGGTCAGCATGGACGAGAGCTCATGGTCATCGTCGACGATCAGCAGGCGCGCATTTTCCATGCGGCAAGCCTACCACCGCGTCCGCGGCGGCGCGTAGCCCCGTCACACATTGTCATACATCGTCGTGAATGGTCATGCACGAGGCACAGGCGGGCAATCGACCGCGGCAATACTGCGTTCCGCCGGCACATCGTCGGCGCCTCATCAACCTATCAACCTGAGCGGAGAACACCATGAAAACCGTATTGATCCCCCTGCTGCTGATTGCCGGAATGAACCTTGCGCATGCCGAGGAGGCGACGTCGACCACGGTCCCGAGTGCCGAGCAGGCCCGCGCGACTTGGCAGGCGATGACGCCCGAACAGCAGGCTGCCGCCAAGGCCATGGCCAGGAACGAGGCGCAGCAGAAGCAGGCCGCCTGGGGCGCGCTGTCGCCGGAAGAGCAGGCGGCCAAGCAGGCGGCTGCGCGGGAGAAGACCCGGGCCGCCCGCGAATCGATGCAGGGCAAGGTGCACGCGCGCTTGGGCAGCCGCCCGTTCGGCCGCCGTTGAGCGCCGCCCGGACTTTTCGAGGAGAACGACATGTCCCCTACCGGGCTTGGCCCCATCGCACTCACATTCGCCTGCCTGGCGACGCCGGCAGTCCAGGCTGCCACCGTGACGTTTCTGCATGTCAACGATCTGCACGCCCATCTGACGGCCCATGCCGACATGGTTGCGGAAGCGGCGGGCCAGCCCGGCGCCGCAACGCATCTGGCCGAACGCGGCGGACTCGCCCGGCTGGCGACGCTGATCCAGCGGCAGCGGGCGGCCCATCCGGCGAGCGTGCTGATGAATGTCGGCGACACTTATCACGGCGGCGTCGAGGCGCTGTATACCAACGGCAACGCAATTGTCGATCCGGTCGATGCGCTGGGCATCGACATCGGCGTGCCGGGCAACTGGGACTTCGCCTATGGGCCGGCGGTGACCCGCTTGCGCTACGGTGAGGTCGCCGCGCCGGAAAAACGCATGCTGGAGGCGGCGGCAGGCATGGCGATCCAGAGCCCCGTCTTCCCGAATCTGGGCGGCAACGTCACCCTGACGGCGGGCAGTCATGCCGGCCAGCCGCTGATGCCGGCCACGCAAATGATGACGATAGGCGGCGTCCAGGTCGGCTTCATCGGCATCACCTCGGACATCGTGCCGGAAATGCACCGCATGCTGGCAGCCGGCATGCGCTTTCTGGAGGGCGAGGCCGCCTATCGCGACTACGTGGATGCTCACGCCGCGCAGCTGCGGGCCGCCGGCGCGCAGCTGGTGGTGGTGATGAGCGAGTTGGGCATCCACAAGGATGCACGGCTCGCCGACGTGATCCAGGCGGGCAGCGTCGATGTGTTCTTCTCCGCCCACACCCACGAGGCGATCTTCGAACCGCTCGTGGGGAAGAGCGGCGCACGGGTGGTGGAGGCAGGCAACGACGGCTGGCTGGGACGGATGCGCGTGACGATCGAGCCCGGTCTGCGCCCGGTGTTCGACTGGGCCATGCTTGCCGTCACGCCCGATCTGCCTGAAGACCCTGCAGTGAAGGCGCAGGTGGCCCGCGCCCGCGCGCCTTTCCTCGCCGATGCCGATCACGACGGCAAGCTGGACGTGCCGATCACGCTGCCGAATCGGGCCTTGCCGCTCACGCTCGACGTGCCGATCGATGCCGTGGTCGGCCACGTGGATGCCGCCATGGACCGGCGCAATGCCCTGGAATCCTCCTTCAACGCTGCCTGGAGCGAGGCCTTGCGCGAGTATGCCGGAACCGAGCTGGCGCTGACGCCGGGGTTCCGCTTCGACGCCGTGGCGGCGCCGGGTGAACAATACGAGGATGCACACGTGGCAAGCGGCGAGGTGACGATGGAAGACGTATACCGCTATTTTCCCGTGCCCTATGGCATGGCCGTCGGCACGGCGAGCGGTGCGCACCTGCGGGACATCGTCGAGCGCAATCTCGCCGCCGTGTTTTCGCTCGACGCATTTGCGCAGCATGGTGGCTGGATGGACGGCTGGGCCGGTCTCGGCATGCAGATCGACCTGGGAGCGGCGGACGGGGCGCGCGTGCAGGGTTTGCAACGTGCCGACGGCAGCCCCATCGCACCCACGGACACGCTGAGCGTTGCAGGCTGCCAGCGTCCGATGGACGACAGCGATGTGCTGTGCAGCTATGGCGGGTTTGCCGAGGTGATGCCCTTGCCCAACCCCGCCACGGGCCAGGCCTGGATGGTGCAGGAACTGTTCGCCGAATTGCTGGCGCAAGGCCGGGTCGCGCCGCGGGTTCAGACTGTCCTATCCGACACCGCAGCGACACCGCTCTGGCCGCAGCAGCAGGCCGTGCAGCCCCTGATGGCCAACATGACGGACAAGGTTGCAATCCGCATCGGCCGCCTGGCATACGACCGCAAGACCGGCCTCTACAGCGGCACGGTTACGGTGAACAACCCGGGCGACACGGCGCTCGCTGCGCCCCTCCGGCTGGTGCTGGCCGATCTGGGCGCGGGGGTCCGGCTGGCCAACGCGCAGGGCGAATGGTACGGCCAGCCCTTTGTGCGCCTGCCCGCACTGCCGGCAGGCGGCACGGCAACCGTGACCGTGAGTTTCAGCAAATCCCGCCGCCAGCCGGTTTCATATCGGGCGCAAGTCTGGAGCGGCGGCGTCTGACGCCCCGGCACCTGCCTGCGGGCAGGTGCCGGGGGATTCTTTGGCATGCAATTGATGGAGTCAATCGTCGCAATCCATATTATCCGTTAGATCGATGTATTGATAATCTCTAATATCGCTCCTGTCTTGATTGACAACTCAAATCAACCAAACAGGAGCGCATCATGCAGAACACGAAGTCCCCGACCATTCAGAACCTCGAAGCCGCCTTCGCCGGCGAGTCGATGGCCCATATCAAATACATGTGGTTTGCCCGCCAGTGCCGCAAGGCGGGCGACGAAGCCACCGCCAAGGTGTTCGAAGACACCGCCGCGCAGGAAATCCTGCACGCCTTCGGCCACGCCGAGCTGCTGTTTGCCGACGAGACGATGACCCCGGCCAAGTGCCTGCAGTATGCGATCGAGGGCGAAACCTACGAGTACACCGAGATGTATCCGAAATTCCGCCACGAGGCGATGATCGAGGGCAATACCGCCGCGGTGGCCGAGATGGACGAGCAGATCGCCGAATCGAAGGAACACGCCGAGATGTTCAAGGCGGTGCTGGACAAGGCCGCCAAGCGCTTCGCCGCGCTGGCCAAGGTCGAAGAGAGGCACGCGAAGCATTATCAGGCGCAGAGGGACGCGATTGCGGCCTGAGAGATTGACGACATCGATAGAATCTTGAATCTGAGGAAAGGAAACATCATGAAAGCTTGGCAATGCATCGTGTGCGGTTACGTTTACGACGAAGCGAAAGGCGATCCGGAGCATGGCATCGCCCCGGGTACCCGCTGGGAGGACGTGCCGGAAGGCTGGGAATGTCCCGACTGCGGCGTCTCGAAAGCCGATTTCGAGATGGTCGAAATCGAGGCGGCCTGATAAGGTCCGATTGCCGGGGCGCGCGGAATGCGCGCCCCTTCTGATTCACCGGAGAACTGTATGCACCCCATCGTCATCGTGGGTTCCGGCCTCGCCGGGTACACCCTGCTGAAAGAGATTCGCAAGCGCGACACCGCCACGCCGGTCACGCTCGTCACGGCGGACGACGGCGCGTTTTATTCCAAGCCCAATCTGTCGAACGCGCTCGCCGCCGGCAAAACGGCGGCGGCGTTGGCCGGGGCGGGCGCGGACAAAATGGCGGCCGACCAGAATGCGACGGTGCTGACGCACACCCGCGTCACCGCCATCGATACGGCGGGGCAGCGCATCCGTACCGACCACGGCGAACTGGCGTACGGCAAGCTGGTGCTCGCCCTCGGCGCCGACCCGATCCCGCACGGTCTGGCCGGCGACGGCGCAGGGGCGGTGCTGGCGGTGAACGACCTCGCCGATTACGCCGCTTTCCGCGGCGCCATCGACGGCCGGCGGCGCGTCACCGTGCTGGGCGGCGGCCTGATCGGCTGCGAGTTCGCCAACGATCTGGCGCATGCAGGCTTCGCGGTCGACGTGGTGCACCTGGGCGGCTGGCCGCTGGAGCGCCTGCTGCCGGTCGAGGCCGGCCAGCGTCTCGCCGACAGCCTCGCCGCACTGGGGGTGAACTGGCATTTCGGGCGCATCGCGAAAAGCGTCGAACGCGCGGCCGAGGGGTATGGGGTCAGGCTCGACAACGGCGAAACCATCGCGACGGACGTCGTGCTGTCGGCGATCGGCCTCCGGCCCCGCACCCAGCTGGCGCAGGCAGGGGGTATTGCGGTAAGGCGCGGCATCCAGACCAACCGCCTGCTCGAAACCAGCGCGCCGAACGTCTACGCCATGGGCGATTGCGCCGAGGTCGATGGCCTCAACCTGCCGTATGTGCAGCCCCTGATGGTGCAGGCACGTTCGCTCGCCGCGACGCTGACGGGCACGTCGACGCCGGTTGCCTACCCGGCGATGCCGGTGATGGTGAAGACGCCGGCGCATCCGGTTGCGGTGTTGCCGCCCAAGCTCGGCGCATCCGGTGGCTGGAAGGTGGAATGCGGCGACACCGGCATCTGCGCGCTGCACGTCGACGACAACGGCCGTCTGCAGGGTTTCGCGCTCACCGGCAGCGAAACCGGCCGGCGCAATACGCTGGTCAAGGAGCTCGCTGCGTGAACGGGCAGGGCGGGGCGGCGGAGACGGGCCTGGTGACGGCATCCACCTTGACCTGCCCCGTCTGCGGGCACGTCAAGACCGAGACCATGCCGACCGATGCCTGCCAGTGGCATTACGAATGCGTGGCGTGCCATGCCTTGCTGAAGCCCAGGCCGGGGGATTGCTGCGTGTTCTGCTCGTATGGTTCGGTGCCTTGTCCACCCGTGCAGGCGCATGGCGCACACCCGGGCCGTTGCCAGGGCTGAGTTCTTCCTTGCGGAGACCCGGTTTCAGCAGCGGGGGCAGGGTTCCACCGGCAGGCCGCGCGGAATCCAGCCTGGTCCGGCGTTGCTGCCGGTCATGCCTTCCTTGATGTTGTAGACCCGGGTGAAGCCGGCTTCGCGCAGCATGCGCTGGACGTGGGAGGTGCGGTTGCCGGCGCGGCAGAGCAGCCCGATCGGCGCATTTCTGTCGCCGCCGAGCTCGGCGCCCACCTGGCGGACGAAGCCTGCCTCGCCCTGCGGATGCAGCATGTTGATGCGCAGCGCGCCCGGCGCCACGCCGGTCTTGCGCCATTCGTCGGGGCGGCGCACATCGATCAGCGTCAGCTTGCCGGCCTGCGCTTGCGCATGGGCCTCGGGCGCGCCGAGCGTGGGGCCGCTGTCCTCGGAGCAGGCATGGATCGACAGCAGCGTGAAAGCGGCAATCGCCGCAAGCGGCAGGCGTGGCACCGACATGAGCGCTCCAGGCGGGGAGGATGGCCGTAGTGTAGCCGGGGAGCACGATGTTCAGGTAGCGGGCGCATAGCCAGCCTTCCCGACATGGGCGAAAATGCCGCATGGACATCTTCCGCATCTTTCACCTGCAGTGCGCGCGGCGGCTTCCGGCGCTGCCCGATTCCCATCCCTGTTCGCGCCTGCACGGCCATTCGTTTCGGGTCGAGCTCACCGTCAGCGGGGGGATCGATCCTGTGTACGGCTGGGTACTCGACTTCGCCGATCTCGAAGCGGCCTGGCGTCCCATCCACGCCGCGCTCGACCACCGCTACCTGAACGACCTCGACGGCCTTGCCAACCCCACCAGCGAGAACCTCGCCGTGTGGTTGTGGGCGCGCCTCAAGCCCGAACTGCCGGGACTGTCGCAGATCAGGGTGATGGAAACCCACGATTCGGGGTGCGTCTACCGCGGCTAGTCCGGGCCGCAGGAGGAAGGTGAAAATGAAGCCCGGGCCTGCCGATGGTACGTCACCATCGGCAGGCCCGGGCTTCATCGTTCGGGCGGCGTATCCGCCCGCGCCTTCACGGGGCGATTAGTTGCCCATGCTGGTGAAATCCAGATCGGCGTGCGGCGTGTCGGACACGTTCTCATCGATCATGAGATAGATGTCCTCGTCGACGATGTCTTCGGCGGGATGGTGGGCAAACGCCGAGAACGAGGCGAGCAGGGAGGTGAACACGGCGGCTTTGACGAGGGTTTTCATACTCTGACTCCTGTAAAAATTCACTAATGAACGTGTCGCTCGGCTGGCTGAAGTGCGTCAGCCGATGGAAGGCATCTTAGGGAGCCCGGGTGTCCGGGGCGTGTCCCGTGTGTGTCGGGGTGTGTCAGTGTGTTTCGGGTGGAGGAATCGAGCCCGGGCGGGGGGGCCAAAAAAAAAGGCACACGAAATCGTGTGCCCTTTGTATTGCTGCGTGATCGATCAGTGGGTGTGCTCGGTGCTGCCTTCGTCATGACCGGTGTCGTGGCCGCCCGTCTTGCCGTGGAAGATCTTGCCTTCCACCGCCTTGCTGCCGCCTTCCGACGTGTCGTGGTGGGAGCTGCCGCCCTTGTGCGAACTGCTGCCATGGCTGGAGCCGCGGTTGCCGCCCATGTACTTCGGGCCCTTGCCTTTGCCGCCCGACTCATGGCCCGACGAATGGCCGCTGTCGTGGCTGTCGGCCGCGTAGGCTGTCGCGCTGCCCGTTGCCAGGCCCGCTGCCAGCATCACGATCGCGGTCCATTTGCTGTAAGCATGCATGTTGATGACTCCTTTAGCGCGCAATTCACCGGGCGGCAAACCGCCCGGTCAGGCGATTAACGAACCGCGTTGTCGTGGATGAACTCGATCACGGCCCGGTAGTCGTCGGCAGCGGTCGCGAAGTCGTCCGCGCCGCCCACGGCCGTCGGGTCAACCCAGTTGGTGCTCTCGAACACGGCCGAGTACAGGTTCACCACGGTCGGCACGTACACGCCGTCCTTCAGCACCAGCACGGTCGCGGTCGCATCCTTCCACGTGGTGTAGCGATCGTAGTTGGTGGTGGAGAAGTCATAGTACGTGCTCCCGCTGTTGATCCCCAGGATGGAGTTCATGTAGATCACGGTATCCACGGTGATTCCACCGTATTTGTCCGCAGCGGCCGCCAGCAGGGACGCGGGGTTGAAGCCGGCCGGCAGCGTCACGCCAGGCAGCGAACCGGTCGTCATGTACTTGTCATACAGCGCCAGGTTTTCCAGGGGCGAATCGATGGTCACGCCGTTCACCGCCAGACGACCGGTTTCGTCCAGGGTAATCGTGCCCGAGGTCAGCTTGGACAGCGCTTCGGTCAGCGAATGATCCAGCACTTTGTTCGGTGCGCGGCCCACGCTCAGGCGGCCCAGTTCGACCTCGGCGCCATACACGTCATACGTGACGCCGCCGAGCGTGACGCTGGTCGCCAGCTCGTCGCCCACGTAGGGAATCACCACCAGGTTGCCGGAGGCATCCTTCAGCGGGACCAGCGCACCGGTCGCGTCGTAGATGTAGGCAATGACCTGGACCAGACCGTCGGCCGTCAGGATGGGCACGCCATTGGCGTCGCGCAGCAGTATGACCATGTCGCCAAACAGGTCGCCCTTCTTGGTGCCGGCGCCTGCCGGTTTGCCGCCGCCACCCGACTTGCCGCCCTTCACGCCCGCCCACACCGGCCGGTCGCTGTCTTCCGACGGTTCAGCGCGGAAAATCTTGTCGGCCCCCTTGCCCTGGCCGCCCTTGTGGGCTGCACCCTTCTTGGCGCCGCCCTTGTTGGCTGCGCCCTTCTTGGCGCCGCCGTCCTCGGCAGCCTGAGCCGCAGAGATCACACCCAGATCCAGACCGGTGAGGGTATTCGCGGCCATCGGGACGGCCAGCATGGCAAACAGGGTGCCACCCGCGAGAATCAGCTTCTTGAAATTGAAAGCGGTGTGTGTCATCTATCTCTCCAAAAATAATTGAACGTCGGTTTTTTGTTTTCGGCGTAGCCGCCGGTCCACAAAGACTGCTTACTACTATTTCAGACTAGCAACTCTTCTTAAAAACGGCATTGATTTTTCGCAATCCGCGGCAGCCTTTCGGCTGCCGGGCGGCGACCTCAGAAGCGGAATCCGAGGCCCAGGCGGACCAGGCTTTCGCTGTTCTCGAAGCTCATGGCATCGGGGTTGGCCCCGCCGTCGTGCCCGGTCACGAAATCGACCGAGTCGTTGTAGCGGGTGTAGCTGTAGTCCATGCGGACGAAGGCGTTCTGCGAGGCCGGAATCTCGGCGCCGAGGCCGATGCGGGTGCCGTCGAGCGCGTCGCTGCGGTCGATCCAGTTGGCGGTGCCGGCGCCCTTGTTGTAAAGGGTGTTGAAGCGGGTCCGTACCGCGCCGACCCGGCCATACAGCAGACTGCCGTTGTCGAGTACATAGCCCACCCGCACGCCGCCGCCGTAGCTGCCGCGTTTTTCCACGGCAAAGTCGCGGCCGCCGCCGCCGCCCGTGTCGCGGTCGTGGTACCAGCCGTAGTTGGATGCCTCGGCGTCCAGTTCGAGGCCGACGTAGACCTGCTTGAAGGTATGGCCGTAGCCGGCGAAGAAGCCTCCGGTAAAGCCGGAGTTGGCGAATTCGCCGGTGAACGCGTAAGGTCCGACGCCCGCGCCGTCGAAATGGGTTCCGCTCAGCTGGGTGCCCAGGGTGCCGTGGCCGAGGCTGGCGCCCGCGTAGAGGCCGCGCAGTTCGGTGGCGGAACGTGCCGCCACCGCGGGACGCGTGCCGCCGAAGCGCCAGCCGAGGCCGAGGCTGAATACCGCATCGCTGGTGTCGAAGCGTTCGGTCGTGGTCGCGCCCACGTCGGACTGGTAGGGCACGTCGTAGCCGTCGTAACGCGTGTAGCTGTAGTCGGTGCGCACGAACAGGTTGCGCGAAGCCGGGATTTCCAGGCCGAGTCCCACGCGGGTGCCGGTTTCGGTATGGTCGCGGTCGAAGGCGCCCGTGGCGAACTGGTTTTCCGTGTAATAGGTGTGGAAGTCGGTGCGCACCGCGCCCAGCTTGCCGTAGAGCAGGCCGCCGTCCAGCAGGTAGCCGGCACGCAGGCTCAGGCCGTAGTGGCTGTCCTTTTCCACGAAGGTGGTGACCGACTCGGGCTTGTCCTTCTGGTGGTACCAGTTGGCCTTGCTGTCGCCGCCGTCGAGTTCGAGGCCGAGATACCAGTTGGCGATCTCCAGTCCCCAGCCGGCGAACAGGCCGTAGCTGGCGCCATAGCCGCCCATGTCGGCGGCATCGGAGCCGCCGCCGCCGCGCGGTCCCCAGGTCGCGGTGGTGAGGCCGCCGTGGCCCAGCTGGGCGCCCGCGTAGAAACCGGAGAACAGGCCTTGCGCTCGCGGCGCTTCGGCGGCGCCCGCCTCGCGCTCGGGGATGATCGAGTAATCGCGGCTGCGTGCCGGCGTGTAGCCGACGTTGATCAGGAACTGATTGCGGCTGTACTGGGCGTCGCGGTTGTCCGAGTCGCGGTCGACGATGCGCAGGTCGGCGCCGACGAACACGGTCGGCAGTACGTAGTAGCGCAGCCCGGCGCCGGCATCGATGATGGTGTCGCTGCGGTCGAAGTTCTGGAAGTCGCTGCGGGTATAGGCGGCGCGGCCGTTGACCGTCAGACGGCTGGACAGGCGGCGCTCCACTTCGAAGCCGTAGGTCGTGTCGAGCGAACTGGAGGCGTAGGTGGTCCCGCTGAAGACGGTGGTCTCTTCCAGCGAACGGTCGATGAAGCCGGTCGCGGTCAGCAGCGAAGTGGGTTTCCACACCACCAGTGCGCCGAAATATGGTTTGCTGATGTCGGAGAAACCGCTGTAGTCGAACGTCTGGTGCAGAACGCCGGCAAAGGCCTCGCCCGCCACCCGCTGGGGCTGCAGGGTGAACTTCACCCCGGCCGCGGCGCGATAGCCGTCGGAATCGCGGTTGAAGGTCCGGGTGGGGATGAGGTGGTCGTATTCGCGCGTGTCCGTCGCCACCTGCCCGAAGAGTTCATAGCGCGGCGACAGCACGTAGCCCAGTCGCACGCCCAGCGAGCTGAGGTCGTGGTCGCGATAGTCGTTGTCGACCACGGTGCCGGCACCGGACACGCCGTTCTTGTAGTCGTACTGGTCCCAGGTGCCGCCGGCGCGCAGACGGAAGGCGCCGGCCGCATGCGCGATGCCCAGATGCGCCTCCTCGTGGTCGTAGCGGCTCGGCTCGGTCTGTGCCGCCGGATTCAGCGAGCCCGGCGTGGAACGGTCTTCGTGATCGCGGGTGTGGCGGGCGCCGCCGAAGAGGCTGGTACGGGCGCCCAGGTCGTAATGGCCGTCGAGGCCCAGCCAGTAGTCGTTGACGTTTTCGGCATCGTTGTTGCGGTAGCGGTCGAAGTCGGCGCCGAGGTCGATATTCAGCGCGTGCCGCTGCCAGTTGGATTTCAGTTCCAGCGACGGCGACAGGGTAGTGATCACGTCGTCGATGACGTCGGTGCGCTCGGCGTAGATGTTGTCGTCGTAAGTGGCGGCCAGCGTCACGTCCGGGTACACCAGGAACGAACCCCAGGCGATGCCCGGGAACTCCTTGGGCTGGGGCGGAAACACCGACATCGTCGGACGGGTGGCCAGCACCGGGGGAACCGTCGCGGTCGGCGTGCCGATGCCTTGCTGGGTGCTATTGGTATTCTGGTTCTGGACCGGTGGCGGCGCCGGCGGCGCCCCCCACGCGTTGACCGACGTGACTCCCAATGCGGCGGCCATGCAGGCGGCCAGCGGTTTCAAAACATGATTCATGCGCGCTCCCTGTTGGGCGGGCTGTCCTGCGACAGCCGCACCCGGTTTTCTTCGAATTCGATTGCTTACAATGCATTCGGGTCGATTCTAGTGGGTTTGCCGATGCGCCCGGCCGCGATTGACAATTGTCAATCGCCCCCTGTCTCGCCCAAGCAACACTGCATCAGCTGTCGGCCAGGCGGCTCAGCGCGCCCTGATCGCAGCCGATGTAGCTGCCCTTGTCCATGTGCACCAGTCCACGCCGCTTGAATTCGGCGACGATGCGGCTGGCCGTTTCGGTGGTGATGCCGAGCAGCGCGCCCATGTCCTCGCGGCTGGGAAAGACGAAGTCCGAATCGGTGACGGTGCAGCCGAGCAGGATCAGCAGGCGGGCCATGCGCGCCTCGGCGCTGCCGGTGGACAGGGCGGTGATGAAATGGTCGGCCTGGTCGACCGAGCGCTGCCAGCGCTGCAGCAGCGCCTGATGCACCTGGGGACTGGTCTGGTCGAGACGGATCACCACTTCGCGCGGAATGCGGCAGATGTCGGCATCCTGCAGCACGATTGCGCTGTGATGGTATCTCTCGCCCACCAGCGCTTCCAGGCCGACCACGTCTCCCGGCCGCAACAGGCGCACGATGCGCTGGCAGCCGTTGGGCAGGTCGACCTTGAGCTTGATGAGGCCGCTGCGCACGGTGTACACGCTGGGGGCGGGGGCTCCCTGCTCGTACAGAACCGCGCCCGGGGCGGCATGCAGGTTGTCGATCGGCTGCAGGATGGCGTCCAGTTCGGGCACGGACAGGCCGGCGAACAGGACGAAGTTGCGCACGTCGCAGACGGCGCATTTCGCGCGCCCGATCCATTCGGGGTTGGTGCAATTCGGTTTCATAGGGGGGCGTCCAGGCCCGGCGGGACGCCATCGTGCAATCGACTACCTCGGGCCATCAAATTCCATTCAGTCTTTTTTAAGAAGTTGGCGCCGCAGGGGGCGCTCCCTACCGTGACCGGCCGTCGGGAGGCCGAGTCAGGGTGGCACGTATATACCACAGCCTCACCATAATCGCCCTTGCGCAAAATCAATCTTCCCTCCCTCGGATCATCATAGGCATGAACTGCGTGAAGTCTGGTTCGAATGTGTCTTGCAACATTCTAACAGTCGTGAGAATGTTGTCTTCATGAACAAACGTCAAACCAAGGACCTGCTGTACGAGCAGGTCGCCCGCATCGGCAAGGCCGTCTCCAGCCCCAAGCGCCTGGAGCTGCTCGAAATCCTGGCGCAGGGCGAGAAAACCGTCGACGTCCTGGCGGCCGAAGCCAGTATCGACATCAAGCTGGCGAGCGCCCACCTCAAGGTGCTGAAAGAGGCGCGCCTGGTCGAGGCGCGGCGCGACGGCCGCTTCATCGCCTATCGCCTCTCCGGCGAGGACGTCAGCGCGCTGTGGGTCAACCTGCGCACAGTGGCGGAGGAACATCTGGTCGAGCTCAAGGTGGAAATGGAGCGGATCTTCGCCGCGCCGGAGAAGCTCGACGCCGAAACGCGCCGCTCGCTGCTGGAGAAGGCGCGGCGCGGCGAGGTGGTGGTGATCGACGTTCGTCCGGCGCAGGAATACGAATCCGGCCACCTGCCGTTCGCGCGTTCGCTCCCCTTGTCCGAACTCAGGCAGCGGCTCGCCGAACTGCCCGCCGACCGCGACATCGTCGCCTACTGCCGCGGGCCGTTCTGCATGATGTCCGCCGAGGCGGTGGCGCTGCTGCGAGAGCACGGCTACCGCGCACGCAAGATCGCCGACGGCACGCCGGAATGGCAGGCGGCCGGCTTGCCGCTGGCCGAATCCTGAATCGCACATCCCTCATACCAATCCAAGGAGACGCCCATGTTTTTCCGCCAGTTGCCTGCGCGTGAAGCCACCTTGTCTTACCTGTTCGGCTGCGGTTCCTGCAATGTCGCCATCGCCGTCGATCCGGTGCTGGGCGACGAGCAGTGGTTCATCGACGAGGCCGCGAAACAGAACGTGAAGATCACCCATGTGATCGATACCCACGTGCACGCCGATCACTACTCCGGCGGCCGCGCGCTCGCCGAGAAGACGGGCGCGAAATACTGCCTGCACGAAGCCAACACCGGCCGCGTGAACTTCGCCTTCGAGCCGCTGAGGGATGGTCAGCGCATCGAAGTCGGCAACGTCTTCGTCGACGTGCTGCACACCCCCGGGCATACCCCCGATTCGATTTGCCTGCTGGTCACCGACAAGCGGCGTGCCGAAGCGCCGTGGTTCGTCGTCACGGGCGACACCCTGTTCGTCGGCGCCGCGGGCCGGCCGGACCTCGCCGGCAAGGAAGCGGAAATGGCCGCGCAACTCTACGACAGCCTTCACGGCAGGCTGCTCAACCTGCCTGCCGAGGTGGAAATCTACGCCGGCCATGTCGCAGGCAGCGTCTGCGGCGCGGGCATTTCCGGCAAGCCGGTCTCGACCATCGGCTTCGAGAAGCGCTGGAACCCGATGCTGGGGATGGGCAAGGATGCGTTCGTCGCCGCGCTGACTGCGGACATCCCGCCGCGCCCGGCGGAGATGGATCGCATGGTCGCCTTCAATCTCGGCCGCTGAATATGTCGCTGGTTCGGGAAGTGGCCCACAGGGTGGACGAGTACCGCTACGGCATCCGCCACAACCTCGCGCAGTTCTCGCACCAGCTGGTGCAGGTGTTCTTCGTCGGCCTCGCCATTGGCATGTTCCGCACCGTGGTGCCGGCGCTCGCCGAATCCGAGTTCGGCGTTGCCAAGGGCTCGTTCATGATGCTGATGGCCTTTGTCACCGCCTTCGGCTTCGTCAAGGGCACGCTCAATTTCGTCGCCGGGCGGCTGTCCGAGCGCATCGGCCGCAAGAAAGTGCTGTTCATCGGCTGGCTCGCCGCGCTGCCCATTCCGTTCATGATCCTTCACGCGCCTTCGTGGAGCTGGATCGTCGCAGCAACCGTGCTGCTGGGGGTGAACCAGGGCCTCGCGTGGTCGATGACGCAGACGTCCAAGCTCGACCTCACCACCGCCGAACAGCGCGGACTCACCATCGGCCTCAACGAGTTCGCCGGCTACTTCGGCGTCGCGGTGGCGGGCATCGTCACCGGTTACCTCGCCACCGCCTACGGGCCGCGCGAAGGGCTGCTGATATTTGGCCTGGCAGTGGTGGGACTGGCCGGCCTGCTGACCCTGCTGTGGGTGAAGGACACGCTGCCGTGGGCGCACGCCGAGGGCCGGAAGCACGCAGCGGGTTTGATGGCCGGCCCGAAGCCGCGCTACCCCACGAATATTTCCGCCACGCCCACGACGTGGGAAGTGTTCACCCTGATGTCGTGGCGCGACGAGCGCATGGCCGCGGTCAGTCAGGCCGGGCTGGTGGAGAAATTCGTCGACGCGCTGGTGTGGGTGTTCTTTCCGGTCTACCTCTACCAGCACGGCCTCTCGCTCGCTGGCATCGGCTGGGTCGTCGGCGTGTACGGCTTCGTCTGGGGCATGTCGCAGTTCCTGACCGGCCACTGGTCTGACCGTGTCGGACGCAAGAAGCCGATCGTCGCCGGCATGTGGTTGTGCGGCGCCGGCGTCGCGCTGGTGGTTCTGGGCGAAGGCGAGCTGTGGTGGTCTTTCGCCGCCGCCGTGATGGGCTTCGGCATGGCGCTGCTGTATCCCACGCTGTCGGCCGCGGTGTCCGACATCGCCCATCCCAACTGGCGCGGATCGGCGATCGGCATCTACCGCTTCTGGCGCGACCTCGGCTACGGCATCGGCGCGCTGCTGCTGGGCGCGGTGGCGGCGCTGTTCGGCGGCATCGAGGCCGGTTTCTGGTTCACCGCCGCCGCCATGTTTGTCTCGGGCCTCATCGTGCTGATGGCTTGCGACGAAACCCACCCGAGCCTCAACCCGGCGGCCGAATGATCCTGCCCTTCACGGGCTCGACGTGAACCATTCCCCCATGCCAGCCATGCCTGCGTCGGGCTGAGTGCGCCCGCTCGCGCGGAGCCCCCCGCGCAGAGGTCGACGCACTGTCCGGCTAGCTGGACTTTGCCGAATACGGCAGCAGCCTGATCTGGCCGGAGCAGATTCCCGCCGAGGACTGGAAGAAGCTCTTCATCGTCGATGCGCGCGACGCCGTGCAGTATGCGAAGGAGCACCTCCCCGGCGCGCTCAACATCGACTGGCGGCAGGTGGTGGCGCGCCGCCGTTTGCCATCGGCTGGCTCAATCGATCCAGCCTGCTATACAGGAAGAAGGGCAGACAAGGCGGAAGCGGCGCCTATCGGGGGGCGCGCTGGCATACGCCCGCGAAGTGCTGGCCCTGTTTTCCGGACTGCCTGTGCGTAAGCTGACCGTGCGTTCGGCTGTATTCCTGCCCTCCGGGACGCGGTGGGCCATGCGGCTGGAACAGGGCGTGCCCCCTGTTCTGCGCTGGGGCGGGATGCAGTTGCTGCATGGGGAGAAAGCCTGATCGACCGGGTGCGCAGATACCTGCCCTCCCTAACCAAGAAGGAGCGAAAGAATCATGCGCACATTGTTCCAACCCGCCATCTGGGCCTTGGGGCTGGCCTTACTCGCGGCGGGCGTCGACGCTGCCGAACCGACCTACAAGGAAGGCGAGACCATCTTCATCGAGACCGGCGTGGAAGCGCCGGACCGCAATCCCACCTGGTATGCCTCCATGGTCGCCAAGCCGTATGCGCCGGTATTCGAGATGCTGGCCACGCAAGGCACGCAGGGGCGCTACTACCCCTATACCTATCCCGTCACGCTGAAAGACCTGGTGCGCTTCCACGGCCACGACTGCGAGGGCACGACGACCGCGGCGAATGCCGCGTGGGTGGCGTTCAAGATCCTGTTCCCGGACGGCATCATCGACCGCAGCGTGCTGTGGGGCATCAGCGGCGAATCGCCCTGCTGGTCGGATGCCGTGGCCTTCCTCACCGGTGCGCGGCTGCAATACGGCAACCTCGGCTTCTTCAAGGACAAGCGCTACAGCCATGCCATCGTGCTGTATCGCGAAGACACGAAAGTCGCCGTGCTCGCCACCTGGAAGGAAGGCATCAACAATATCCCGGGCGAGCCGGTCATGCTGCCCGGCAAGGTCACCTGGCAACCCAGGATCACTATGAAGGACGTGGAGGCGCTCAAGGCCGTGGTGAAGCAGGCCGGCGGCAAGCCGACGCCTTATCAGGTCGATCTCATGCGCTACCAGCAGTGGGCGCACATCAACGACATCCTCGAGCATCCGCTCGAGGAGAGCTACCAGGCCAAGGTGATCGAGAACTTCAAGTGGGAAGAGTGGATCGACCCGACCAAGACCATCGCCAAGTCCCACGTCCGCAGCGACACGCGCCTGAAGAACTACCCCTATCGGAGCCAGCCGATCGAGGCGCCCAAACGGTAAGCGGCCGGAACCGGGGTGCCGGCCGGAGTGAGGTTGGCGGGGCGAATGCCGAGGGGGCGCCAATCGCCACCCGGCATGGTATGAAGGCGGCCTGCCCGTGCGACAGGCCTGATCGAATTCACCGGACTCCCCATGCCCCCCTCGCTGCTCGCACCGTTCCTGTTCGCCGCCCTGCTGGCCATCCCCTTTCCCCTTGCCGCCCAGGACGACGGCCGCGTGGCGGTGCCCATGCCCGACTTGATGCGAGCCCACATGCTGGGGAACATGCGCGACCATCTGCTGGCGCTCCAGGAAATCCAGGGTGTGCTGGCTGCAGGAGACTACGACGCCGCAGCCGATATCGCCGAGAAACGGCTCGGCATGAGTTCTCTGCAATCCCATGGCGCAAGCCATATGGCTGGATTCATGCCGGAAGGGATGCAGGCAACCGGGGCAGCGATGCACCAGGAGGCCAGCCGTTTCGCCGTGGTTGCCCAGGAAGCTGCCGTCACGCGCGACCTGTCCCGCGCCCTCGGCGCGCTGAGCCGCGTCACCGCCCAATGCGTGGCCTGCCACGCCGCCTACCGCCTGAAATGAATCGAGGAATCCCGATGCGCATCCTGCTTGCCCCGCTGTTTTTCATCTTCGCACTGAGCGCCAGCGCCGCCCCCGCTTTCCAGCCCAAGGCCGAACAAGTCGTCGACAAGGTCTACGCCATCATCGGCCCGCTGGGCCAGCGTAGCGTCGAGAATGACGGCCTCAACGCCAACTTCGGGTTCATCGTCACCCCCCAGGGGGTGATCCTGATCGACTCCGGCGCCAGCCGCCTCGGCGCCGAAAAAATCGCCGCGGCCATCGGCAAGGTGACCGACAAGCCGGTGCGCTGGGTCATCAATACCGGCAGCCAGGATCACCGCTGGCTGGGCAACGACTATTTCGCCGGCAAGGGAGGCGAGGTGATCGCGCTCGCCCGTACCGCGGCCACCCAGGCCGAATACGCCGCGCAGCACATGGACGGGTTGAAACGCTTTCTGGGCCAACGCATGCAGGGCACGAAACCGCTGCCGGCGCCCAGGACCTTGCCCGGCGAGACGGCGACGCTGGAGCTGGGCGGCGAAACCCTCGTGCTGGCCTACACGGACGCGCATTTTCCCGGCGACGCCTGGGTCTGGATGCCGCAGCGCGGAGTGATGTTCAGCGGCGACCTGGTTTTTGTGGACCGCCTCGTGGGGGTGCTGCCATGGTCCAGCGTGAAGAACAGCCAGACGGCCTTCCATGCCCTGACCGCACTGAAGCCCGCGCGCATCATTCCCGGCCATGGGCGGGTCTGCGATCTCGCGCAGGCGCAACGCGAAGCCGGCGACTATTACGATTTCCTCGTGAGCAAGGTGGGGGCCGCCGCCCGGGAAATGGAGCCGATGGACGCGACCCTGGATCGCTACGCCGATCTGCCCGCGTTCAGGCATCTGGATAACTACACCGGCCTGCACCGCGCCAACATGAACCGCGCGTTCACCGAATTCGAGTCGCAATAGGCGCCCGCATGGCTGTGTCCGCCACGATGCGGCCGGGCGCCCCGACTGGACGCTGAAGCCCGAGGCGCGATCAGACCGGTTCTTCGGGCGGAATCGGTGAAGCGAGGATTTTGTCGATGCGCTTGCCGTCGAGGTCGATCACTTCCAGCTGCCAGTCCTCCCAGCGCATCACGTCGCCGGTCTGCGGCAGGCGTCCGGACAGCCACATCACCAGCCCGCTCAGGGTGTGGTAGCGGCCGCGGTCTTCCTCCGGCACGCTTTTCAGTCCCAGCCTGTCCTTGAGTTCGGGGATGGGAATCAGGCCGTCGAGAATCCAGGAGCCGTCCTCGCGCTGGACCGCCCAGGCCTCTTCCTGCCGCCGTGGCTTGAATTCGCCCGTCACCGCCTCCAGCACGTCCTGCAGCGTGACCAGGCCGTTGATCTCGCCGTATTCGTCGATCACCAGCACCATGTGCGCATCGGACGCGCGGAACTGCTCCAGCAGGTCCATCCCGGTGAGGCTTTCCGGCACGTATACCGCCGGCATCAGCTGCGCGGCGAGACTGGCCTGCGTGCCTTGCAGCGTCTGGTTGAGCAGCTGCTTGGCGCTGACGATGCCGAGCACGTCGTCGAGCCCGCCCCTGCAGACCGGGAAGCGCGAGTGCTCGGACTCGGCAACGCGCCGCAGGTTGTCTTCCAGCGGCAGGGCGGTGTCGAGATGGACGATGTCGGCACGCGGAGTCATCAGCGAGTTGATCGGCCGCTCGTCGAGGCGGAACACGTTGCGCACCATCTCGCGTTCCTGCTGCTCGATCGCGCCGGTTTCCGAGCCTTCTTCCAGCAGGGCATGGATCTCCTCCTCGATCACGCCTTCCTGGCTGGAAGCCTGCTTGCCCAGCAGACGCAGGAGGGCGTCGGTCGACACTGACAGGAGGCGCACGAAGGGACGTGCCAGGATCGCCAGCCAGTTCATCGGGCGCGCCACCCGCCGGGCGATCCCCTCGGGGTTGAATTGGGCAATGCGCTTGGGCACCAGTTCGCCGATCACGATCGAGACATAGGTGATGACGACCACCACCAGGGCCGTCGATACGATCTGGCTGATCTCGGCGTCCGCGCCGTACGATTGCAGCCATCGTGCCAGCGGCCCGGCCAGCACCGCCTCGCCGATGATGCCGTTGAGGATGCCGATCGACGTGATGCCGACCTGCACCGTCGACAGAAAACGCGTCGGCTCATCGTGCAGTCTGATGGCCACCGCGGCCGCTCCGTCACCGCCTTCGGCCAGGCGCGAGAGGCGGGCGCGCCGCGCCGTCACCAGCGCGATTTCCGACATGGCGAACACGCCGTTCAGCACGATCAGTGCGGTCAAGAGCAGGATTTCCATGGCAGGGAAAAGGGAACGGGAATAACGCTGAATTGTAGTGGGGCCCACGGCGTGCCCGAGACGAAAAGGGCGGCGTCCGCTTGCGCGGCGCCGCCCTGTTGCGCGAGACGGGGCTTACTGGACGGTCAGCTTCTTGACTGACCCGGCCGCTTTCTTCGGCAGGGTCAGTTCCAGCACGCCGTCGCTGTACTTGGCCTGCGCGCGGGCTTCGTCGACGTCCTGCGCCAGGGTGAAGCTGCGCGCCACCTTGCCGACATAGCGCTCGGAGCGCAGCAGTTTCTCGCCTTCCTTCTCTTCCTTCTCGATCTTGGTTTCGGCGCTGATCGACACCCGGTTGCCTTCGATGCTGACGTGGATGTCTTCCTTCTTCACGCCGGGGATGTCGGCGTGCACGGTATAGGCCGTGTCGTTCTCCTTCAGGTCCATCTTGATCTGCATCTGCGGCTGGCCTTCGAAGGCGACGGGGCGCACGAAGAAGCCCTTCAACAGGTCGTCGAGGTCGCCGAAGGGATCGAGGCGGGTGAGGCTGAAAGGATCGTAACGCGTAAGGTTGGCCATGGTCTGAATCTCCATATGACGGTTTGAAGACGGGGTTCACGTCGCACTTGCGACTGCATTTCCAATGTAGGTCCGCAAGCGGATAAATCAAGACCCATCCATCCCCTTTGCCGTCTATGCTGGGAGGACACGTCCCGATATTTTCCGTGCATATCCAGAGCCTTTCCGTCGCGCAGTCCCTCGCCAGCCTGCACACGTCGGCGGCGGGACTGTCCGTACCCGAAGCGCAGCGGCGGCTGGCGGAGTTCGGCCCCAACCACGTCGAGGAAGTGGCGCGCGAACCGCTGCTGCTGCGCTTTGCCCGCGAGTTCACGCATTTCTTCGCCCTCATCCTGTGGCTGGGCGCTGCGCTGGCGTTCGTCGCCGAGCAGTTCGAGCCGGGCCAGGGCATGGCGCGGCTGGGCGTCGCCATCGTCGGCGTCATCCTGATCAACGGCGTGTTCTCCTTCTGGCAGGAATACCGCGCCGAGCGTGCCGTCGCCGCGTTGCGCGAACTGCTGCCGCAGCAGGCCAAGGCGATGCGCGGCGGCGAGATCGTGCAGCTGCCTGTTGCCGATCTGGTGCCGGGCGACGTGATCCTGCTGGCGGAGGGCGATTTCGTGCCGGCCGACTGCCGGCTGGTCGAGGCGTTCGGGGTGCGCGTCAACAGCGCGACGATCACCGGCGAATCCTTGCCCAAGGCCCGCCACGCCGAGCCGCATCCGGAGGTGTCGCCGCTGCAGGCGCGGAACATCGTGCTGGCGGGCACCTCGGTGGTGTCGGGCGAGGCGCGCGGCGTCGTCTACGCCACCGGCATGCGCACCGAGTTCGGGCGCATCGCGCACCTGACCCAGACTGCCGGTGCGGCCCGCTCGCCGCTGCAGCGCGAGATCGCACGGCTTTCCCGTATCGTGGCGGTGCTCGCCTGCGGCATCGGCGGCGCGTTCTTCCTCATCGGCCAGGCGCTCGGCCTGCCGTTCTGGGGGAACCTGCTGTTCGCCATCGGCATCATCGTCGCCAACGTGCCCGAAGGCCTGCTGCCGACGGTGACGCTGTCGCTCGCCATGGCGACGCAGCGCATGGCGAAGCGCAATGCGCTGGTGCGCCATCTGCCCGCGGTCGAGGCGCTCGGCTCGACCACGGTCATTCTCTCGGACAAGACCGGCACGCTGACGCAGAATCGCATGGCGGTGCGACGGCTGTGGCTCGGCGGCGGAGTCTTTGCGCCACACGACCTCACCGCGCAGCCGTCCCTGGTAGTCCGTCACCTGGCGCTTTTCGTCAACGCCGCGTTGTGCCACACCCTCAAGGCGGTCGAGAACCATGGCCGGCGGACGTGGCTGGGAGACCCGATGGAAGTCGCGCTGGCCACCATGGGGCGCGATGCAGCGGGTGCGCTCGACGGCTTTACGCGGCTCGACGAGCTTCCTTTCGACACCGACCGCAAGCGCATGTCGGTGCGCTGCGACACCCCGCAGGGGCCCATGCTCTACTGCAAGGGCGCACTCGAGACCGTGCTCGCGGCCTGCGAATACGTCCAGCTCGACGGCGCGATCGTTCCGCTCGACGCCGCCGCGCGGGCCCGCCTGCTCGCCGCGCAGGACGAGATGGCGGGGGCCGGCCTGCGCGTGCTGGCCTTCGCCCATGCGCCTGCGGCGGGCGGCCTGCCCGCCGAGGAGCGCGGCATGACGCTGTCCGGCCTGGTCGGGCTGGAAGACCCGCCGCGGCCCGAGGTGGCCGACGCCATCGCGCGCTGCGCCGGGGCCGGCATTCGCGTCATCATGGTGACCGGCGACCATCCGCACACTGCGCTCGCCATCGCACGCGAGATCGGCCTGGTGAAAGGAGATCAGCCGGTCGTCATCAGCGGCGAGGACCTGCGCCGCCTGTCGCCGGCCCAGCTGCAGCTGGCGCTGGACGCCCCGGAAATCCTGTTCGCCCGCGTCGCCGCCGAGCAGAAGATGCATCTCGTCGAAGCGCTGCAGAAGAAGGGCGAGATCGTCGCGGTCACCGGCGACGGCGTGAACGACGCCCCGGCGCTGAAGACCGCCGACATCGGCATCGCCATGGGCGTGGCCGGCACCGACGTTGCCCGCGAAGCCGCCGACATGATCCTGCTCGACGACAACTTCGCCAGCATCGTCGCGGCCATCGAGGAGGGGCGGGCGGTGTTCGACAACCTGCGCAAGTTCCTCACCTACATCCTGTCGTCGAACATCCCCGAGCTGGTGCCCTATCTCGCCTTCGTGCTGTTCCGCATCCCGCTGCCGCTGACCATCATCCAGATCCTCGCGGTCGACCTCGGCACCGACATGCTGCCCGCGCTCGCCCTCGGCGCGGAAAAACCCGACCCCGCCGTCATGCGGCGCCCGCCGCGCGCGCGCAGCGAGCGCCTGCTGTCGTGGAAGCTGATCGTGCGCGCCTATCTCTTCCTCGGTGTGCTCGAGGCGGCCGCCGCCATGGCCGTGTTCTTTCTCGTCCTTGACGCGGCCGGCTGGCAGTACGGCGAAACCCTGGCGCGCAACGCGCCGCTCTACCTCGAGGCCACCACTGCCTGCCTTGCGACCATCGTGATCATGCAGGTGATGAACGTCTTCCTGTGCCGCCATCCGCGGCGCTCGATCTTTGCGTTCGGGTTGTTCGGCAATCCGCTCATCCTGTTCGGCATCGCGGCCGAACTCGGGCTGCTGCTGTTCATCGCCTACACGCCGGCCGGGAACTGGCTGTTCGGCACCGCGCCGGTGGGAATGGAAGTCTGGCTGGCTGCCGTGGCGCTGGCAGGGCTGATGGGGGGCGTGGAGGAAGGCCGGAAGGCGTGGGTGCGGCGGTCATGCCGGGCGGATGACTGACAGGCGGCCACAGGGCGAACCGGCCCACGCGCACCTGGGGCCCGTCCGGGGAAGGCTCAGCTTTCTTTGACGATACAGTTGCGGCCGCGCTGCTTGGCCTGATAAAGCCGCTTGTCCACCGCTTCGACGAACCCGAGCGCTTCGTCCTGATGGGTGGGCGTCATCGTGCCCACGCCGAGGCTCACGGTCAGGATCTGGCTGACCGGCGAGCTTGCGTGCGGAATCTGTTCCTTGAAAATCAGGTTGCGGCATCGCTCGGCGATCTTCGCCGCCGATTTCTCGTCCGTCTCGGGCAGCACCAGCACGAATTCTTCGCCGCCGAAGCGGGCGACGAAGTCCCGTGCCCGGGTGGCGGCCGAACTCAGGACCTGGGCCACGCGCTTGAGGCAGGCGTCGCCCTGGAGATGTCCGTAATGGTCGTTGTACTGCTTGAAATAATCGATATCGAGCATGATGATCGAGAGCGGCTGGTTGTTGCGCCGTGCATGGGTCCATTCCATCTCCAGGATGGAATCGAACATGCGCCGGTTGGCGACGCCGGTCAGGCCGTCCTTGAAGGACAGCGTTTCCAGTTCCTTCTGCAGGACGATCAGCTGCTCTTCGGTCTTTTTCCGCTCGCTGATGTCGAACATGAATCCGACCAGCGAATCGACCTCGCCGTCGTCATTGCGGACCACATGCACCACATCGCGTATCCATACCTGGCCGCCGTCCCGTGTCAGGGCGCGATAGTCCGCCTCGTGGTCGGTTCCGGCCTTCGACTGCGCGACGCAGAAATTCACCACCCGCTCCCTGTCCTCGGGGTGGATTCTTTCCGCCCAGTCCTGCGCGCTCTCCCAGCTGGAGGGCGACCAGCCGAGCAGGCTTTCGATTTGCGGCCCGATATAGGTGAATCGCATGGTTTGCCAGTCGATTCTCCACGGGATGGCCTTGGTCGACTCCAGCAGGGTCTTGTAGACCGCGCCGTCGATTTCCCCGTCTTGTGCACTGTCAGTCATGGTTCATGGTCCGTTCTGCAGGAAAGCCTGTTTACTCCGTCTCAGCTTAGCGCGGGCACATTGAGGGAATGTGTCCGCTTCGGCCCAGGGTTGAAAATACACCTCAGACGCCCGATGCGCGAGCGAAAAGCTCAAGCAGGTGGACCGGCTCGTCATAGGCGATCCGCTTGCCGGCCCGCAGATCGCGGCGCATCAGGCGGATCATCCGGTTCAGCACGGGTTCGGGGAATGCCTCTGCCGGCCGGCCCGTCACCTCGGCCAGGCGCCCGGCAATGACGGCCGCATCGCTGACGACCGGGCAGACGCGATACCGGTATTGCCCGCCGATGGCCTCCGGCGGCAGGTCCATGAAGCGTCCCGGCTGCTGCCGGAAGAAACTCAGCGGCAGGCGGTAGGCGTTGCCGCCGAGGATCGGAAGATCGTCTGGAACCGCTTCCTCCTCGTCCAGAATCTGGAGCTGCGTGGCCAAAGGCAGCAGCTGATCCAGGCGGTAATCCTGCATATGCGGATTGCCCACGCGCACCAGGTTGGCGATCAGTTCGCCCAGCGAGGCATGGCCGATGATGGCGGCGCGCTTGGGCAGCCCGCCCCACGCACCGTCCGCCCCGCTCAGCAGCGCCTCGATCACGGACGCGTTCTCGAAGCCGCCGCCCGCATGCACATGCACCAGGATCTTCATCGGGGCCGGCAGGAAGGCGCGCGCCGCCGCGACGTAGGCGCCCAGCTGGAAAGGCAGATAGGTGCCGCGGTCATCCTCGATGCTGATTCCCTCGATGGGCTGCCCGGCCAGCAGGCCCAGGATTTCGCAGACCGCATCGGGATCCTCGGCGAACGCATCGCAGCCGTCCACGATGTTGATCAGGATGCGCGGCCTGCCGCCGCCGTCGCCGCGTATGTGGGCGTTGAGCCAGTCGATGCTGGCCGGCAGGCTGCGGCGCAGCGTCTCCAGGTCATACTGCCCGGCCATCCCGGCCGGGCTCAGATAGATTTCGTGCAAGGTGTTGGGGACGCCGTAGGCCTGCAGCTTGAGCTGCGACGAGGAGGGCGTGAACGTGCCGTCCGCCGCCGCGATGCCGATGTCGGTGAAAGCGAAGCAGCCGTCCATGTCGACCTGGTGGTCGCGCAGGTACATCATGAAATCGTCGTCCACCTCCAGCTCGTCCGGCATGGCGTAATCCAGCGTGCCCAGCAGGATGTTGCGGAAGCCGAAGGCGCGCATCCTGGGCAGGATGGCCAACTTGTCGGCGAGCGTCTGTCCGATGCGCGCCCCTACCGGGTTCTCCCGCAGGGACAGGTCGATGAGATAGGGCTGGATGCTGCGGAGTCTGTCGATTTTTTCCTGCGCGTCGGCCAGGAGGGCTTGGGCGAGCGCGGCGGGCGATGGAGGCATGGCGATCCCTGACGATGACAAAAGAAAAATGGCCGGCTTGCCGGGGGGCGTGGCCGCCGGGGCACGTGTCGTGCGGACAGGATGATTGTCGGTCGATTTTCCCTGTCCAGGTGGGCCGCCGTGACTCCGGAATCGCCGCACCAATTTGCGGCACCCCGTCGCGCCCGTGCACTGCCGTTGAGCGCGACTGGGCCGTCGCGTCGGCCATAATTGCGCCAAGCCCTTGAATTCACTGTGTTGAAGCACTCTGGCACAGACCCTGCTGGCAGACAGGGTGAGGAGCCATCATGTCTGTCGTTTCATCTGTCTGCTGTTATTGCGGCACCGGTTGCGGGGTGCTGATCGAGGCCGACGCCGGAAAGATCACCGGCGTGCGTGGCGATCCGGCGCACCCGGCCAATCGCGGCAAGCTGTGCACCAAGGGCGCGACCTTGCACCTCTCGGCGCAGGCATCGGGCCGTGCGCTGTATCCCGAACTGCGCGGCGAGCGCACCTCTCCGCGTGAACGCGTCAGCTGGGACGCGGCGCTCGACCACGTCGCCGACCAATTCCGCCGCGTCATCCGCGCGCACGGCCCCGACGCCGTCGCCTTCTACATTTCCGGCCAGCTCACCACCGAGGCCTACTACGTCTTCAACAAGCTGGCCAAGGGGCTGATCGGCACCAACAACGTCGACACCAATTCGCGCCTCTGCATGTCGTCGGCGGTGGCGGGCTACAAGGCGACGCTGGGCGCCGATTCGCCGCCGGGCTGCTATGACGACATCGAGGCGGCGGGCACGATCTTCATTTCCGGCTCCAACACGGCGTATGCCCATCCCATCCTGTTCCGCCGCATCGAAGAGGCGCGCAAGGCCAATCCCGATGTGAAGCTCGTCGTGGTCGACCCGCGCCGCACCGATACCGCCGCCGAGGCCGACCTGCACCTGGCCATCCTGCCCGGCACCGACGTTGCGCTGTATCACGCGATGCTGAACGTGATGCTGTGGGAGGAGCGGATCGACCGCGACGCCATCGCCGCGCACACCGAAGGCTGGGAGTCGCTGCGCGAGCTGGTGCGCGACTACACGCCGGAGAAGGTTGCGCCGATCTGCGGCGTGGCGGCGGGCGACATCGTGCAGGCCGCGCGCTGGTTCGCCGCCGGGCCGACCTTGTCCTTGTATTGCCAGGGGCTCAATCAATCCAGCTGCGGCGTCGACAAGAACGCCGCGCTGATCAACCTCCATCTCGCCAGCGGCCAGATCGGCAAGCCGGGTGCGGCGCCGCTGTCGCTGACCGGCCAGCCCAACGCGATGGGGGGGCGCGAGGTCGGTGGACTGGCCAATCTGCTCTCCGCCCACCGCGATCTCGCCAACCCGGAACACCGCGCCGAGGTCGCGCGGCTGTGGGGGGTGGACGCCGTGCCGGCGACGCCGGGCAAGACCGCAGTGGAAATGTTCGAAGCGGTGAGGCGCGGCGAGATCAAGGCGCTCTGGATCGCCTGCACCAACCCCGCGCAGTCGCTGCCGGACCAGAATCTCGTCCATGAAGCGCTGCGGACGGCCGAATGCGTGGTGCTGCAGGAAGCCTATGCCGACACCGAAACCGCGCCGTTTGCCGACGTGCTGCTGCCGGCGACGACCTGGGGGGAAACCGAAGGCACGGTGACCAATTCCGAACGCCGCATTTCGCGCGTGCGCGCCGCCGTGCCGCCGCCGGGCGAAGCACGTGCCGACTGGGCCATCGCCACAGATTTCGCGCGCCGGCTCGACCCGGACAAGGGGACGCGGCTGTTTCCCTACGACTCGGCCGAATCGGTGTTCGACGAACACCGCGAAACCACGCGCGGGCGCGACCTCGACATCAGCGGCCTTTCCTACGCACGGCTCGACGCGGGGCCCCAGCAATGGCCGTTCCCCGAGGGGGAGGCGACGGGCAGGGCGCGCCTGTATGCCGACGGCGTCTATCCAACCGACAGCGGACGCGCGTGCTTCCACGCCGCGCCGTACCGTCCGGTGGCCGAGCCGATCGACGCGCGCTATCCGCTGCACCTCAATACCGGCCGCCTGCGCGACCAGTGGCACGCGATGAGCCGAACCGGCCGCGTGGCGCGGCTGTTCGCCCATGTCGATACGCCGCTGCTGGAGATGAACGTGCGCGATCTGGAATTGCGGCGGCTGCACGCGGGCGACCTGGTGCGGGTGAAAAGCCGCCGCGGCGACGTGGTGGTCGCGGTCGAGGCGAGCGACAGCGTGCGGCCGGGGCAATGTTTCCTGCCGATGCACTGGGGCGCGCGCTTCATGGGCGGGCTGGGCGTCAATGCGCTGACCCTGCCGGTGTTCGACGCGGTGTCGAAGCAGCCTGAACTCAAGCACGCCGCGGTGCAGGTCGCCAAGGTCGAGCTGCCTTGGCGCATGGCGGCGCTGGCGGTGGGCGACGGCGCGAAGCTGCTCGACGCCGTGCAGCCCTTGTTGCGCGCCTGCGACTATGCCGCCGCCGGCCTGGCCGGGCGCGACCGTGACGTGCTCACGCTGCGCCTGGCGCACACGCAGCCCTTGCCCGACGCCCTGCTGGCTGCACTCGACGCCGCGTTGGGGCTCGACGACCCGCTCGCCGTGATGCATTACCAGGACAAGCCGCGCGGCATTTCCAAGCGCGTGCGGATCGAGTCCGGCAAGGTCGTCGCCGCGCGGCTTACCGGCGAGACTGCCGCGTTCGACTGGTTGCGCGACGTCATCGTCGAGGGCGTCGAGGCGGCCGCGCTGCGCGCCTGGATGCTGGCGCCGGTGGCGCGCCCGCCGGCAGGCGGCACCGGGCGCGGGCGCATCGTGTGCAACTGTCTGAACGTCGCCGAGCCCGACATCGTCGCCGCGATTGCCGCCGGCGCCGACCTGGCCACCCTGCAATCGAGTCTGAAATGCGGCACCGAGTGCGGCTCGTGCGTGCCGGAGCTGAAGCGGCTGATCGCCGGGAACAGGGCGGCGGCATGAGGATGCAAACCCTTTTCCATCCGCGGTGGGCGCGAATGGGTGCGATGGGGATGGCGGCTGCGCGCGGGCTGCGGCGGAGGTTGTCCCGCATGCGCAGCGGCAACGGAGCGGTGCCCGCGCGCTGCGACGCCGGACTCTGCCGCCTGGCGGGCCTGCCTTCGTGTTGTTTCGCATCCGTCGCGGACAAGTCCTCATGAGCTACGCCACCCTCATCCGCCAGATCGAGGCCGGCGAAGGGCTCGGCTACGTCGACGCCCGCGCGCTCGGTGCGGCGCTGCTCGACGGCGGGGTGCCGGAGCTGGAGACGGCGGCTTTCCTGGTCGCGTTCAACCAGCACGATCCCGGTGTCGACGCCTGGCTCGGCCTGCACGCCGCGCTGGCCGAGCGGCTGCCGGATTTCGCCGCGCCGTCCGGCCCTTTCCGCACGGTGGTGCTGCCCAGCTATCACGGCGTACGCGAGCATCCGCATCTCACGCCGCTGCTCGCGCTGCTGCTGAAGAGCTTCGGCATTCCGGTATTGATCCACGGCGTGCTCGAAGGCGGCGGCGGCACGGCGGCGGCCTACGTGCTGCGCGAGCTCGGCATCATGCCCTGCAGCAGCGCCGCGCAGGTGAACGCGGGCCTGCTCGAGGAGGGCATCGCGTTTGCGCCGGTGGCGCTCCTGAGTCCTGGCCTCGCTGCGCTGCTCGCTTTGCGCTCGCGGCTGGGCATCGACGGGATGGCGACGCGGCTGGCTGTGCTGGCCGACGTCGCGGGCGAACACTCGATCCGGGTGACGCCGGTGACCTCGGGCGCCGAGATTGCCGGGGTGCGCCCGGTGCTGGAGGCGCTGGGCGGGCACGCGCTGCTGCTGCAGGGCTGCGAGGGCGAGGCCTTCGCCGACCCGCAGCAGCGGCCCGACATGATCTTGATACAGGACGGTCAGGGGCAGCGGGTGTACGAAGCGCAATCGGCCTCGTCGGCGCCGGCCAATCTGCCGGCGCTGGACGCGCGCGCGACCGGCGCCTGGATCGACCAGGTCATGCGCGACCACCTGCCCTTGCCGCTGCCGATCCGCAACCAGCTGGCGGTGTGCCTGTATGCCGCGGGCTATACCGAGGATCTCAATCAGGCGCGCGCGATCACGGCGATCAACGGCTTCGGCAGGGCGGCGGCGTAAGTTTCAGTGCACGCGATGCGTTGTGGCACCAAGAGGGTGCATGGCGCAGGCGGGGGACGTGTGGGGAAGGCGGGGGAATCCCCGTGAAAACAAGGCAGTTGCTGCTGTCATGTTCCATGGCATAGCGATTGCTAGGTAGTGGGTAAGCAGACCGAATGCAACGGCGTATCTCGGTCATCACTTTTAAGTTCCTTGTTTGGAGTGGTGAGATGGATATGAGTACGCCGATGGGGCATGGCCCCAAGATGAAGCTTGTCATGGTCGGCAACGGCATGGCCGGGGTGCGCACGCTGGAAGAGCTGCTGAAGCTGGCGCCCGACCTCTACGACATCACCGTGTTCGGCGCCGAGCCGCACCCCAACTACAACCGCATTCTCCTGTCGCCGGTGCTCGCGGGCGAGCAGACGGTCGACGACATCGTGCTGAACCCGCTCGACTGGTACAGCGACAACAACATCACCCTGCACATGGGCAAGAAGGTGGTGAAGATCGACCGCAGCGCGCGCGCGGTCGAGACCGAAGACGGCACCCGTGCCGAGTACGACCGGCTGCTGCTTGCCACCGGTTCCAATCCCTTCATCCTGCCGGTGCCCGGTGCAGACCTGCCGGGCGTGATCAGCTTCCGCGACATCGCCGACGTCGACGCGATGATCCGCGCGTCGAGCCAGTACAAGCATGCCGTCGTCATCGGCGGCGGCCTGCTGGGCCTGGAAGCCGCCAACGGCCTGATGAAGCGCGGCATGGACGTGAGCGTGGTCCACATCGCCCCCTGGTTGATGGAGCGCCAGCTCGACGAACCCGCCGCGCGTCTGCTGCAGAAGAGCCTGGAAGAAAAGGGCATGAAGTTCCTGCTGCAGAAGCAGACCGCGGAATTGGTCAAAGGCGAGTCCGGGCGTGTGGCCGCAATCAAATTCAAGGATGGCGATTCCGCGCCCGCCGACCTGGTGGTGATGGCGGTCGGCATCCGCCCCAACACCGAGCTTGCCGAGTCGGCCGGCCTGCACTGCAACCGCGGCATCGTGGTGAACGACACCATGCAGACCTTCGACCCACGCATTTACTCGATCGGTGAGTGCGCCGCACACCGCGGCGTCGCCTACGGCCTGGTCGCGCCGCTGTTCGAGCAGGCCAAGGTCGCCGCCAACCATCTGGCGCACTACGGCATCGGCCGCTACCAGGGTTCGGTCACCTCGACCAAGCTCAAGGTCACCGGCATCGACCTCTTCTCGGCCGGCGACTTCATGGGCGGCGAGGGCACCGAGGCCATCCTCTATTCCGACCCCATCGGCGGCGTCTACAAGAAGCTGGTTCTCAAGGACAACAAGCTGGTCGGTGGCGTGATGTACGGCGACACCGTCGACGGCGCCTGGTATTTCTCGCTGCTGCGCGACGGCAAGGACGTGTCCGAGCTGCGCGACCATCTGATGTTCGGCCAGGACCACTGCGGCAACCTCGGCCACCAGGGCATCAACAAGGCCGCAACGATGACCGACGACATGGAGGTGTGCGGCTGCAACGGCGTGTGCAAGGGCGACATCGTCAAGGCGATCCGCGAGAAGGGTCTGTTCACGCTGGAAGACGTGAGGAAGCACACCAAGGCCTCGTCGTCGTGCGGCTCGTGCACGGGTCTGGTCGAGCAGATCCTGGCGGTCACCGCGGGCGGCGACTATTCCGCCGCGCCGAAGACGAAATCCATGTGCGGCTGCACCGACCACACCCACGAGGCGGTGCGCGCGGCAATCCGCGAGAACAAGCTCCTGACCATCCCGCAGGTGATGCAATTCATGGAATGGCGCACGCCCAACGGCTGCGCGTCGTGCCGCCCGGCGCTCAACTATTACCTCATTTCCACCTGGCCGGGCGAGGCCGAGGACGATCCGCAGTCGCGCTTCATCAACGAGCGCGCGCACGCCAACATCCAGCGCGACGGTACCTACTCGGTGATCCCGCGCATGTGGGGCGGGCAGACGACGCCGTCGGAGCTGCGCCGCATCGCCGACGTCGCCGAGAAATACGCCATCCCCTCGGTGAAGGTCACGGGCGGCCAGCGCATCGATCTGCTCGGCGTGAAGAAGGAGGACCTGCCCAAGGTGTGGGCCGACCTCGACATGCCGTCGGGCCACGCCTACGGCAAGGCGCTGCGCACGGTGAAGACCTGCGTCGGCTCCGAGTGGTGCCGCTTCGGCACCCAGGACTCGACCCAGATGGGGATCGACCTGGAAAAGGTGTTCTTCAAGATGTGGGCGCCGCACAAGGTCAAGCTCGCGGTGTCGGGCTGCCCGAGGAACTGCGCCGAGGTCGCGATCAAGGACGTCGGCATCATCGGCGTCGATTCCGGCTGGGAGATCTACGTCGGCGGCAACGGTGGCATCAAGACCGAGGTCGCGCAGTTCCTCGTCAAGGTGAAGACGCCCGACGAGGTGCTCGAATATTCCGGCGCCTTCCTGCAGCTGTACCGCGAGGAGGCACGCTATCTGGATCGCACCGTGCACTACCTCGAGCGCGTCGGCCTCGATTATGTGAAGAAGAAAATTCTCGACGACAACGAAGGACGCCGCGCGCTGTACGAGCGCCTGCTGTTTGCCTTGTCGGTCGAGCGCGACCCGTGGGTCGAGCGCGCCAAGGAGGGCAAGCTCAAGCATGAATTCGAAACCGTCGCCGCCTGATCGGGAGAACACGATGAACCAGTGGACCGATATTCTCGACCTCACCGATATCCCCAAGCTGGGCGCCCGCGTGGTGCGCCACGGCAGTCTCGACATCGCCGTGTTCCGCACCGCGGACGACGAGGTGTTCGCACTGGAGGACCGCTGTCCGCACAAGGGCGGGCCGCTGTCGCAAGGCATCGTGCACGGGAAAAAGGTGGCCTGCCCGCTGCACAACTGGAACATCGAACTCGATTCCGGCTGTGCCGTGGCGCCGGACGAAGGCTGCGCGCGCGAATTCCCCATCAAGGTCGAAGGCGGCCGCGTGTGGCTCGATCTGTCGGCGGTCGAGCGCGCCGCCGCCTGATCCCCATCCCGGCCTGACCCCACGGCCTCCCGCACCGGCCTGGTGCGGGAGGCCGTTCCTGTGCCCTCTCATCCGCCATCACCGGGCTTCGATCCGCCGCATGTGGCGGCTAAGTCATTGATCTGAAAGAGCTGGCTCACCTGGCACGGAGGCTGCAAAGTCCAGCAGGGGCGGGCGCACGCCGCGCGCCCGCCCGCGTGATGAATTTCCCAGACTTAAAACAGGATCGAGTATGGATCGTGAAACCCTGAACGAAATGGTGAAACTGAAATTCGGCGCCCGCAAGGCCGGCGGACCGGAGATCGATCTGGTGAAACTGGCGGCGGACGCCGTGTACGCCGACGAAATGCTCAGCGCCGTCGAGAATCTGCCCGACGAATCCCTGGTGCTGCTGGCGATGACGCTGCGCGACAAGTTCGGCCTGCTCGCCGCCCGGCCGCAGGGCCCGACCGGCCAATCCGAGGCACCCGCTGAGCCGGCTGCCGCGCCGCAGGCGCGCTATATGAGCGGCGCGCGCAGCTAGGGGCCGCGGCTGTCCCCGTTTCCTGGGCGCCCCGCGGTCGAGGGGCGCCGGATCCGAAAAAAAGATGCGCGTAATCAGGGCCCCGGCTCGGTGCCGGCAATACCCGAATGTTTTCGTACGGTATTCGTCTACAAACAAGTTAAGGGCTTGGGTACGGTTTCAGTCCGCCGAGCGGCGGTCATGACACGGAAGGAAGCATCATGAAAAACATCCATATCGAGGATCGGGGCGGGCCCCTCGATTTTCAGCATGCAAGCATCGTGGCCAGGGAAGCCGCCCTCAAGGCCGAGATGCAGCAGCCCACCATCCTGTCCTGGCATCAGCGCAGCAACCAGCACATGTCGCCGTACTACGACGGCGCCAACCCGGATTCGTGGTGGGAGAAATACGGCGAAGGCAACGGCGGCAGCCTGGAAGTGAGCGTGGGTGACGAATTCGGATTCGTCATGATGGATGCACAGGGCTATGAAAGCCTGGGGCGGATGCCTCTGCGCAATCTGTCGGATGGGGCGGGCAACGAATACCTCTGCTACACGCCCATCATTGGCACGGTGACCAACACGCCCAATTCCGAGGCGTGTACGGAACTGGACGGCTGGCTGGCGGACCAGTTCTGATCCGCCCGGGGCGTGTCAGCGCCCCTCGGGCAGCACGATGTTGACTTCCAGCACTTCGTAGTTGCCCTGCTTCTCGAGGCCGACCTTGATGTCGTCGGGGTTGACCGGGAAGTATTTGGAAATCACCGCAACCAGATCCCGTTGCAGGTCGGGCAGGAAGTCCGGCCCGGACAGGCTCGCGCGCTCGTGCGCGATGATCAGTTGCAGGCGCTCTTTGGCGACCGAGGCGGTGGGTTTCTTTTCGCCGAAAATGAGGGAGAGCCAGGACATCTCACTTGCCTCCGAACAGTCGCTTGATCAGGCCCGGCTTTTCGTAATCGACGAAGCGCAGCGGGTGTTCCTCGCCGAGGAAACGGCCGATCGCGTCCAGGTAGGCGTCGGCGACCGGCGTGTCTTTCTGCAGAATCGCCGGGATGCCCTGGTTGGACGCGTGCAGCACGGCCTCGGATTCGGGGATGACGCCCAAGAGCGGAATCCGCAGCAGTTCCTGGATGTCGGTATAGGTCAGCATCTCGCCTTCGTGCGCGCGCTTCGGCGAATAGCGGGTGACCAGCAGGTGCTCCTTGACCGGCTCGCGGCCTTCGATGGCGCGCCGGCTCTTCGACTGGATGATGCCGAGGATGCGGTCGGAATCGCGCACCGACGACACTTCCGGGTTGGTGACGACGATGGCCTGGTCGGCGAAGGTGAGCGCCATCACCGCGCCGTGCTCGATGCCGGCGGGCGAATCGCAGACGATGTAGTCAAAGCCCTGGTGTTCCAGCTCCTTCAGCACCTTCTCCACGCCTTCCTCGGTGAGCGCGTCCTTGTCGCGCGTCTGCGAGGCGGGCAGCACGAACAGGTTCTCGGTGTTCTTGTCCTTGATCAGCGCCTGGTGCAGGTTGGCGTCGCCCTGGATGACGTTGACGAAGTCGTACACCACGCGGCGCTCGCAGCCCATGATGAGGTCGAGGTTCCTGAGGCCGACGTCGAAGTCGATCACGGCCGTTTTATAGCCGCGCATGGCGAGGCCGGTGGCGATCGAGGCGCTGGTGGTGGTTTTGCCGACGCCGCCCTTGCCGGAGGTGACAGTGATGATGGTGGCCACAAAGCTTCCTTTTTGGAGGGTTAGAGAGGTTCGATGACGAGCTGGCTGGCGTCGGCCAGGCGGATCTGCGCGGGCTTCTTCGCCACGGCGGCATCCGGAGCGGATTCGAAGGTGCGGTACACGCCGGCGATCGACACCAGTTCGGCTTCCAGTTGCGTGGTGAAGATGCGCGCCGAGGTGTCGCCGCGCGCACCGGCGAGCGCCCGCCCCTTGAGCGGCGCATAGACGTGGATGCTGCCGTCGGCGATCACCTCGGCGCCAGGGTTGACCGCGGCCAGCACGACGATGTCGCCGCCTGCCGCGTACACCCGCTGGCCCGAGCGCAGGGGCTTGTCGATGATGCGGGTGGACACGGCGGCCGGCATCGCGGGCGCCTGCTCGGGCTCGGGTTGCGGCTCGGCCATCGGTTCGGGCGCCGGCTGGGTGGACGTGGCCGCTACATCGTTCAGCACCAGCAGGCCCGCCAGCCGTGCGCTAGCGGCCAGCGCGGCCGATGCGTTCTGCACCGCGAACGGATTCAGCCCGCGGCTCCTCAGTTCCCGGGCGAGCCAGGTCCAGTCGGGCGGCGCCGCATCGGCCGGCAGGCGGCCGCACTCGAACACGGCCGCCTCGCCGCCGAAGAAGTCCGGCGTCGCGGCGAACAGCGTGGAGAGGTGGGTGTTCAGCGCAGCGTGCTCGGCGCTGTTGAGGATGATCTGTATCCCGGCGAAACGCGTGGTCTTCAGTTCCAGCGCGGGCGCGGGGCGGGGCTCACGTCGGCGCGGCATGGCGGGCAGGGCGGGTGGAATTCACTAAACAGGCACATCGAAGGCAACGCCGAGAGTCTAGCCGTACCTGTATGACGGGGCAAGGCGCCTTGCCCCGCATGCGTCGTTCAGGCCGCCTCTTTCGGCCGCATCTGGCGGCTGTAGAGGAATTCCAGCACCTGGCTGCGCAGGTCGTGATAGTGCGCGTCGTGCGCCAGCGCCAGGCGGTCGCGCGGGCGCGGCAGGTCGACGCTGAGGATTTCGCCGATGGTGGCGGCCGGGCCATTGGTCATCATCACGATGCGGTCGGACAGCAGCACCGCCTCGTCGACGTCGTGCGTCACCATGATGACCGTGCTCTTGGTCGCGGCGACGATCTTCATCAGTTCGTCCTGCAGGTGGGCCCGGGTCAGCGCGTCGAGCGCGCCGAAGGGTTCGTCCATCAGCAGCACTTTCGGCTCCATCGCCAGCGCGCGGGCGATGCCGACGCGCTGCTTCATGCCGCCGGAGATTTCGCCCGGCAGCTTGTTGGCGGCGTGGGTAAGGCCGACGAGGTTGAGCGCGGCGCTGGTGCGCGCCTTCAGTTGAGCCTTGGTCTCGCTGCCGCCGAACACTTTTTCCACGGCAAGATGGACATTCTCGAACGCGGTGAGCCAGGGCAGCAGCGAATGGTTCTGGAACACCACCGCGCGCTCGGGACCGGGGCCCTTGATCTCCTTGTTGGCCAGCAGCAGCACGCCGTCGGTGGCGTCGATCAGACCGGCCACCAGATTGAGCAGGGTCGACTTGCCGCAGCCGGAGTGGCCGATCAGCGCGATGAACTCACCCTGCTCGACATTGAGGGTGATGTCGGTGAGCGCGGTGAACTTGCCTTTCTTGGTGTTGAACACCATGCCGGCATTTTCGATCTGGACGTAGCTTTGCATGTGTGACTCCTTGTGGAGGATTTAGGGGCTGGGATTTAGGATTTAGGGGTGGTGCGGCTTCGCCGCGCCACGTCCCCTAATTCCTAGCCCCTAGCTCCTAGCCCCTCATTCATACGAGAACCGTTTGGCCAGCAGCATCAGCGCCTGCTCAAGCAGCAGCCCGACGATGCCGACGACGAAGATGGCGATGATGATGTGGGCGACGTTGAGGTTGTTCCATTCGTCCCATACCCAGAAGCCGATGCCGACGCCGCCGGTGAGCATTTCGGCAGCGACGATCACCAGCCAGGCCACGCCGATCGACAGGCGCACGCCGGTCAGCACGTAGGGCAGCACTGCCGGGAACAGGATCTTGGTGAACACCTTGAACTCCGACAGGTTGAGCACGCGCGCGACGTTCATGTAGTCCTGCGGGATGCGTTGCACGCCGGCGGCGGTGTTCAACACCATCGGCCAGATGCTGGAGATGAAGATCACCCAGATCGACGCCGGCTCGGCCTTCTGCAGCACCAGGAGGCCGATCGGCAGCCAGGCCAGCGGCGACACCGGACGCAGGATGCTGATGATGGGCGACAGCATCTGGTTGAGGAACTGGAAGCGCCCGATCATGAAGCCGAGCGGAATTCCCACCACCGCCGCGGCACCGAAACCGAGGCCGACGCGGTACAGCGAGTTGAGGATGTTCCAGCCGATGCCCTGATCGTTGGGGCCGTTGTTGTAGAAGGGATCGGAAAACAGCTCGACCGCGGCAGCCCAGGTTTCGGATGGACCGGGAATGGATTTTCCGCTGTTGGCAACCAGCGCCCACAGGGCGATGAACAGCAGGATGCCGAGCAGCGGCGGGATCAGACCCTTGAAGAGATTCACCGTGCCTTCGACGAGACGCTTGCCCGACTCGGTTTCGAAGTAGGGCGTGCGGCGGGCGGGAGCCGCTGCCGCAGATATTTTGGTGGTCGGGGCGATATCCTCGCCCGATAGGATTTCGCTCAAATTTTCGGTTGTTGCATTGACTGCGCTCATATCGCACTCCTGAATGTTGACGACGCCCGTCGGCCGCCCGCGGCGGGCGGCCGGGCTTTCATGCCGAGGCGTAGGCAGCCCGTTTCATGGCGGAAGCCAGGGTGGTATAGGTCTCCAGCCAGGCCGCCTGGACCGCCGGGGTGAACTGTTCGCCCAGGCCCTTGCCCAGGGTCCAGATCAGTGCGCTGCCCACGGTGTCGTAGTGCGCTTCCGTCACGCCGTAAGCGACGTGGCGGCGCCCCATGTCCTCGACCGCCCCCAGAATGGGGCCGAGATTGTCGAGGCTGTTGACGGCCGTATTGATGATCGCCATCAGCTTGCGTCCCTGCTCGGCCATGTCGCCCTTGAACAGGGCGCGCAGCGAGGGGTCGAGTTCGAACAGCCGGCCGTAGAACAGCTGCGCCGCAGTGTCCTGGATCGGCAGCACCAGCTGCCAGCTGCTTTTCACCAGTGCAATCTTGTCGGGATTCATGATCGTTTTCCCTGCAATCAGGCCTTGATCTTGAAGCTGTCGGCGTAGGCCTTGGGGTTCTTGCCGTCCCACACGACGCCGTCGATCAGCTTGGAGGTGCGCATGTCCGACTTCGGCAGCGGCGTCTTGGTCATCGCGGCGGCGGCCTTGTAGACGTCGATGCGATTGACCTTCTTCGCCACGGCCAGATAGTCCGGATGCTCCTTCAGCAGGCCCCAGCGCTTGTGCTGGGTGAGGAACCACATGCCGTCCGACAGGTAGGGGAAGCTGACCTGTCCGCCGTTGTAGAACTTCATGTAGTTGGGGTCGGCCCACTTCTTGCCGTTGCCGTTGTTGTACTGCCCGAGCATGCGGTCCTCGATCGAGTCGAAGTCGGTGTTGACATAGGACTTGGCCGCGATGACCTTGGCGACCTCGGAACGGTTCTTCATGTCGTCGATGTACTTCGACGCGTCGAGGATCGCCGCCACCATGGCGCGCGCGGTGTTGGGATATTTATGGACGAATTCGGCGGTGGTGCCGAGCACCTTCTCCGGGTGATCCTTCCAGATATCCTGGGTAGTGACGGCGGTGAAGCCGATGTTGTCGCGGATCGCCCGTGCGCCCCACGGTTCGCCCACGCAGAAGCCGTCCATGTTGCCGACCCGCATGTTGGCGACCATCTGCGGCGGCGGCACCACGATGTTCTTGACGTCGCGGAAGGGATCGATGCCGTAGGCCGCCAGCCAGTAATACAGCCACATCGCGTGGGTGCCGGTGGGAAAGGTCTGGGCGAAGGTGTATTCGCGCGGCTCGGCTTTCACCAGCTTGGCGAGGCTGGCGCCGTCGACCGCGCCTTTTTCCTTCAGCTGGTTCGACAGCGTGATCGCCTGGCCGTTGTTGTTGATGGTGGCGAGTACGGCCATGTCCTTCTTCGGCCCGCCGATGCCGAGCTGCACGCCGTAGATCAGTCCGTACAGCACGTGCGAGGCGTCGAGTTCGCCGTTGACCAGCTTGTCGCGCACCGCGGCCCAGGAGGCTTCCTTGCTGGGCGTGATGGTGAGGCCGTATTTCTTGTCGAAGCCCTTCACCGAGGCCATCACCACCGAGGCGCAGTCGGTCAGCGGGATGAAGCCGATGGTGAGATTGGGTTTCTCGGGGGCATCGGAGCCGGCGGCCCAGGCACCCTGGCGCACGCCAGGGGGAACGAGCGCCATCAGCGCGGCGGCAACGGAAAGTCCGGTGGTCTTTTTCATGAAATCACGCTTGCTCTGATCCTGTACGAGGGGCTTGTCCTGGGTGTCGCTCACGGTGTGTTCTCCAAATAAAAAAGGCGTCGCCTTCAGGGCGGACGCCTTTGTCCAGTTACGAAAGAATTGACGGTCACGCTGAAAGCCACATCGTTGCGACTGTTCAGTTCGGATTTAGCAACCGCTGTGCCAGCTATGCCAACGCCTTGTTTTACATGGATTTGGCTGAAATCCGGGCGGGCGTTGCGGTTGTTCTGTCGCGTCGCGGCGCACCCATGCGGTGCATGTTTTCGCTGCCATGCACCAATCGGGGCGGAAACGATCAGGCCGGCGGTTTCTGCAGAATCTGCCGCGCGATGTCCGCCAGCTTCAGGCCGCGGTCCATCGCTGCGCGCCGCATCTCGCGATACACCTCGGGCTCCGACGCGCCGGTCTGCTTGATCAGCAACGCCTTGGCCTGGTCGATCAGCTTGCGCTCGGAGAGTTCGAGGCGCGTCTGTTCCAGCTGGTCGTGCAGCGCCTGGAAGGCCTCGAAGCGCGACACCGCCACGTCGAGGATCGGACGGAGGCGCGCCGGGTCGAGCCCGTCGACCACGTAGGACGTCACCCCCGCTTGCGTGGCCGCGCGGATCGACTCCGGACTGCCGTCGCCGGTGAACATCACGATCGGGCGCGGACAGTCCTGATTCACCACGCAGATATGCTCCAGCGTGTCGCGATCGGGCGAGTCCTGCGCGATGATCACCACGTCCGGGCGCAGCGCCTGAATCTGGGCGTCCAGGCTGCGTGCCGAATTGAAGGTGGCCGCGACCACGCAGCCCGCCGCCTCCAGCGCGGGCACCAGCATCGCCAGCCGTTCCGGCTGGTTCTCAACGATCAGTACGCGCATGTGTTTGTGTTCCATCTTCCTCAAAAAAAGCGGCCTCCGCAGAGGCCGCAATATCGGAGGAGACTGCCTGAGCAACCTGGCCTTACGGTTTGGATACTCAAACAGGATATAGCAGGGGGCGTGCCAGATTGGAGAGTGATTAATTATCAAATGTTTATGAGATTTTGTCGCGTGCGCGTAGCGGGGCGGAATGAACGGTTGTGGTGCATGGGGAGGAAAAACGGGGTCAAAACGGGGCGCCGTACGACGCTCGCCCGACGGCGGCGGAAAAAAATACGGCCGAACCGGATGCCCGGCCGGCCGTACCAGGGTGCCACTTGTTGCGGGGGCGCTTGCCGTTCCGCGTCCGGGGTGGAAGCGCCTTCTCAGCTGAAGCTGTCGGCAAACATGCTGTCCGCCCAGATGAACATGTCCTGGTAGCTGTCGCCATCGACCATGTTTTCTGCGGCTTCACCGATGTCGACCCGGTGCATGCCTTTGCCCTTCACGTTGCCGCTGGCGTCGAAGATGTCGCCGTAGATGAAGTTGGTGGACAGCCAGGACGACGTCTTGTTGGTGATCGGGCTGAAGCAGGCGGAGCTGGTGGCGATGTCCTCGTCCGGCGCCTCGCCGTTGAAGGAACGGAGGATCGCATCGGCGCAGATCTTGGCTTCCGAATTGGCCATGTGGCCGGACTTGGGCACCGGCTTGTTGTCGGTGGACGGAACGGCGCAGGCATCCCCGATGACATGGATGTTGGGATGGCCCGCGATGCCATAGGTCAAGGGATTCACCGGCACGAAACCCGTGCTGTTGAGGGGCAGGCTCGCCGCGATCGCGCCGGCGCGCTGGTTGGGAATGTAGTTCAGCACCTTGGCCTGGTTGACGGTCCGGGCGGTCGTCACGATCGAGCGGGTGCTGGAATCCACCGACAGCACCGACGCATTGGGGACATACTCGATGACGTCGGCATGGGTCACCTTGAAGGCGTGGCCGAAGGCTTCGGGTTCGGCGGTGATGCCGGCGTTGGCGTCCAGCACGATGACCCTGGCCCCGGTGCGGCCCTTGCGCTTCAGGTAATCGGCCACCACGCAGGCCCGTTCGTAAGGCCCGGGCGGGCAGCGGTAAGGCGCCTTCGGCACCGTCATGACGAAGGTGTCGTTGCTGCGCATCGCCGCCAGCTGGTTCTTCAGCAAGGTGGTCTGGGGACCGGCCTGCCAGGCGTGAGGCGTCAGGTTCGGATTCCAGTTGCCCGCCGCCGGCACGAAATCGATGCCGGGCGACAGCACCAGATGGTCGTAGGGCAGGACCTGGTTGCCGCGGCTCGTGCTGACCGTCAGCGTGTTGCCCGGGGCGTCGATGGCGACTGCCCGGCCTTGCATCACGGTCACGCCGTGGTTGGCCTTCAGGGAATCGAAGTTGAGGGTGATCCGGCTCATCGGCAGGGCACCGGTGACCACCAGGTTGGAGAGGATGCAGGACACGTGGTTGGGGTTGGCGTCCACCAGGACGACCTCGACGTTGCCGCCCCACATGCGCAGATACTTGGCCACGGTGGCGCCGCCGAAACCGCCGCCCACCACGACCACGCGCGGTGCCGTCGTGGTCGCGCCGATCGCGCGGGGCGCTGCAGCCAGGGCCGACATCGCGCCGGCCAGCTTGAGGAACTGCCTTCTGTTCAGGGTATTCATCGTGATTTCCTCCCGGAATTAGTCGTCGCCGTTGCCGGGCAGGGTGGACAGATAGTCGGCGATCAGCCGCAGTTGCGCGTCGGTATAGCCGCGCGCCTGACGGTCCATGATGCCTTCGATGGGGCGGTATTTCATCTCGATCAGGTCGTTGAAGAGATCCTTGCCGGCCAATTCCTCGAAGCCCGGCCCCGCCCCGTTGGTGCCGTGGCACTGGGCGCACTGTGAGGCCAGCAGGCGCCCCGGTTCGGCGGCGCTGGCCGGCGCGATGGCGGCCAGAAGTGCCGCGCATCCCAGCGCGGTGCGTGAAAGAAGAGAAATTTCCATAGTGTGTGCTCGCTCGAGAAGTGAAGGTGATGGCGGGATTCCCTCCATGGGCGTCATGGAGGTAGGGCTGGAATCGGTAGGCGGATAAAAACCTTTATAACGGCATGGCTAAATTCTGCTGTGTATGGCGAGTCTCCGTCACCTTGCGCAGGGCTGTTTGTTAACTGTTTGATATTGAATGTACTTGTTGTCGCCTTCTGGTCGTCCACGTGGTGCATGAGTGGATACGACATGCCGAGGCAGGCGGGCTAGAGCGATGACCGTGCCAGCGCCTGTTTATGCAATCGAATCAGTTGGATGGATGTCCCTGGCCGCCCTGGGCCCAGGGTTTTCCGGCCAAATTCAGGCCGATTTGTCGCCGGATGGAGACAGATTCAGGCCGGCTATTGATAGGACACTGAATTGACAGCAATCATCATGTCGCCGCTTGGCGACGTGGGATCGCCCGTCACCACGCCGTGAGCGTAAAGGGGAACGGAATCTGGGGCAGATCGGCTGCGCCTTGGGCCCCCTGCGGGACGTGGCCGGTGCGTGTCTTTCTTCGGCTTTATGGCGTGCACCGCATCGCCGGCGTCAATTTCATCCACTTCGCCAGCCAGTTCTTCGCCCGCTCCCGCGCATGCCGGGTGGCAATCTTCTCCTCCGGCGTCTGGTCGGGACGGAAGTCGAAGGCACGCCGCGCCATCGGGTATTCCTGCCATTCCACCGGCACGCCGCGTTCCCACAATGCGTAGAACGCGCGCCCGCCGTTCATGCGGCGCAGTTCGTAATCGGCGTCGCCGATCAGATACAGGACGGGGGTGGTGATCCGGGTGAGCTCGGGTGCGATGCGGAACAACTGGTCGGGCTCGGGCGCGTTGGGATTCTGCATGTGGCCGTAGTAGCTGACGATGGCGGCGATGTCGGGGCCGCGCTTGGCGGCCAGTCGGATCGCATAGTACGGGCCGCGCGACAGGCCGACGATGCCGACCGGTTGCTTGCAGGCATTGGGCAGCGACTTCAGGTAGTCGAGTCCGGCCTCGACGTCCATTTCGGTTTCGGGAGTGTGTTCCGAGGGCCAGCGCTCGATGAAGCGGCCGCTCTGCCAGTCGGGTGCGACGACGAGGAAACCCTGTTCGGCGAGTTCGCGCACGTGGGCGCGTTCGTCGCCTTCGTAGCCGCGCTTGGCGTGGATGAAGAGCACCGGCGGGAAGGGGCCCGGGCCGACGGGGGTGGCGACCTCGGCCGGCACGTCGGTGCCGTCGGCCGACTTCAGGGAGATCCTGGCAAGTTCGACGGCGGGGCAGGCGCAGCCAGGGCCGATGCTAAGATGGCGCCCGCGATGGCGAGTCTCTTCATGATCTTCTCCTGTCTATTTTCTGGCGCGTATTCTAGGCCTGCGTCCGGGCTTTCCCGTGCGGTCAAAACGTACCCGGAGGGGGATGCCGATCCCGCCGGGCATCGCCATGCGCCGAGGCGCTCTTCTCCTTGAGCGCACTCCACGACGAACCGACGATTCCACCGCGGCTGCGGCGTCCGCTCGCCGCGGTGTGGATCTCGTTGGGTCTGCATGCGGCGGTGATCTCGCTGCTGCAGGTTTCGCCGCCGATGGAAGTGGGGGCGGGCGCGCCGGTGATCGAGGCCCGGCTGGTGACGCAGCCTGATGCAGCGGTTGCCGAATCCGAGCCGTCCCCGCCGCCCGAGGCACAGACGGAGGCGCCCCCCCCGCCCGTGCTGGCGCCGAGCGAGGCGGCCGAGCCCTTGCCCGTCGCGCCACCCGACCCGCAGCCGCCCGTTCAGCCTGCCGCGGCCGTGCCGCCCGGCGCTTCGACGCCCGCCGAAGCGCCGGGCACGCCGCGGGCGCAGCCTTCCGAGCCTGCCCCCGCGGCGTCGCTCAGCAGCGCGGTCGACCTGACCTTCTACAGCGCGCGCGATCTCGACGTGCAGCCGCGTGCGCTGCGCGAAATCGTGCCGGAATATCCGGAGGAGGCCGATCGCCAGCGGCTGTCCGGCAAGGTGAGGCTGCAACTGAAGCTGGAGGCCGACGGCCGTGTCAGCGATGTCGAGGTGGTGAGTGCGCTCCCGCCCGGCCGGTTCGAGGAGTCCGCGCTGCGGGCGTTCCGCGAAGCGCGCTTTGCCCCGGCGCAGAAGAACGGCCGTCCGGTGCGCGCGAAGGTGCTGATCGAGGTGGAGTACGACTGGGAAGGACAGCGCTGAGCGGATTCAGGAAGCGGGCGGCGGGTCGGCCAGGCCCTGCAGGATCGGGCAGTCGGGGCGATGGTCGCCGTGGCAGGCGTGCGCGAGCGTGACGAGCGTGGAGCGCATCTCGGTGAGCGCGGCGATGCGGGCGTCGAGATCGGCGATGTGGGCTTCGGCGAGCCGCTTGACGTCGGCGCTGGCGCGGCTGGGGTCGTCCCACAGCGACAGCAACTGGCGGATCTGGTCGAGCGAGAAACCGAGATCGCGCGCCCGGCGGATGAAGCGCAGGAGATGCCTGTCGCGTTCGTCGTACTGGCGGTAGCCCGCCAGCGTGCGATGGCTCTCACGGATGAGGCCGATGCGCTCGTAGTGGCGGATCATCTTGGCCGATACGCCGCTGGCGCGGGCGACTTCGCCGATGTTCATGTCGGGTCTCCCCCGGGTTTCCAGCGCCTGAGCGTGAGTGCGTTGGTCACCACGCTGACGCTGGAGAACGCCATCGCCGCGCCGGCGATCACCGGGCTGAGAAAACCGAACGCCGCGAGCGGAATCCCGACCACGTTGTAGATGAAGGCCCAGAACAGGTTCTGCCGGATCTTGGCGTAGGTGCGTCTGGAGATGTCGATGGCGTCGGCCACCAGCGCCGGGTCGCCGCGCATCAGCGTGATGCCGGCGGTGTGCATGGCGACGTCGCTGCCGGAGGACATGGCGATGCCGACGTCGGCGGCGGCGAGCGCGGGGGCGTCGTTGATGCCGTCGCCGACCATCGCGACCGTGATCCCTTCCGCCTTCAGCTGTGCCACGTGGGTGGCCTTGTCGGCGGGCAGCACCTCGGCCAGCACGCTGTCGATGCCGAGCGCCGCCGCGGCCGTCTGCGCCGCGCCGCGGTTGTCTCCGGTGAGCATCACGGTGCGGATGCCTTTTGTCTTCAGGCGGGCCACGCCTGCGGCTGCGCCGGCCTTGACCGCGTCGCCGAAGGCCAGCAGCCCGAGCGCGCGGCGGTCGCTGGCGCGCGCCAGCCACGACACGGTGCGGCCGGCGGCTTCCAGTTCGGCGGCTGCGGCATCGAGGGGCGCGGTATCGACGCCGTTCTCGTCCATCAGCCGGCGATTGCCCAGCCACAGCGTGTCGCCGCCCACCTTGCCGGAGAGGCCGCGTCCCGGGAGCGCCTGCTGCTCCCGTGCAGGCCGCGGCGAGACGGACGCTGCCGTGGCCTCGGCCAGCACCGCGCGCGCCAGCGGATGCTCGCTGCCCGCCTGCAAGCCTGCAGCGATGGCCAATACTTCGTTCCGCCCGCCGCCGTCCGCCGCATGCGATTCCCCCGGGGCGCCAGCCCCTGACGGATCGGCGTCCCGGAAGGCCACGCAGGCGGCGACATGCGGGGTGCCGTCGGTCAGCGTGCCGGTCTTGTCGAACACCACGAGATCGACCTTGTGCGCCAGCTCCAGCGCTTCGGCGTCCTTGATCAGGATGCCGTGGCGTGCGGCGACACCCGTTCCCGCCATGATCGCGGTGGGGGTGGCGAGCCCGAGCGCGCACGGGCAGGCGATCACCAGCACCGCGACGGCGTTGAGGATGGCCTGTTCGGCGTTCCCGCTCGCCGCCCACCAGCCGACGAAGGTGAGGAGTGCGATGCCCATCACCACCGGCACGAACACCGCGCTCACCTTGTCCACCAGCCTTTGTATGGGTGCTTTGGCGGCCTGGGCGTTCTCCACCATGCGGATGATGCGCGCCAGCGTGGTTTCCGTGCCCACCGCGGTGGTGCGCGCGAGCAGCACGCCGTGCGCGTTGATCGCGCCGCCGGTCAGGGCGTCGCCCGGCTGCTTGTCGACCGGCAGCGATTCGCCGGTGAGCATCGATTCGTCGACCTGACTGTTGCCCTCGATCACGAGCGCGTCCACCGGCACGCGTTCGCCGGGGCGGATCACCACCACGTCGCCGACGCGCACGGCGTCGATCGGCAGATCGCGGTCGACGCCGTCGTGGCGCACGCGGGCGGTGGCGGGGCGCAGCGCCTGCAGCGCGCGGATCGCAGCCGTCGTCTGGCGCTTGGCACGCGCTTCCAGCCACTTGCCGAGCAGCACCAGGCTGATCACCACCGCCGCTGCCTCGAAATACAGGTGCATGGGATCGGCGCGCGTCAGCAGCAGGTAGACGGAGAGACCGTAGGCCGCGCTGGTGCCGACCGCCACCAGCAGATCCATGTTGCCGCTGCCGGCGCGCAAGGCCTTCCAGCCGGCGCGATAGAAGCGCGCGCCGAGCCAGAACTGCACGGGTGTCGCCAGCGTGAGCTGCAGCCAGCCCGGCAGCATCCAGTGCGCGCCGGCGAGGCTGGCGAGCATGGGGGCGATCAGCGGCAGCGACAGCGCCATCGCCAGCGCGACCGGCCACCAGTCGGGCAACGTGCGCGCCGGCACGGTGGGAACCTCGCCTGACGGAGCGGGCAGTTGCGCGCTGTAGCCGGCGCGCTCCACCGCGGCGATCAGCGCCGCGGGCGAGGTGCCCTGCGCCACCTGGATCGTGGCCTGTTCGGTGGCGAGATTCACGCTGGCGTCGAGCACGCCCGGCACCTTCGCGAGCGCCTTTTCCACGCGCGCCGAACAGCTGGCGCAGGTCATGCCGCCGATGGCGAGCGTCAGGGATTCGGTCGGCACGCTGAAGCCGGCCTTTTCGATGGCCTGCTTGACGGCCGCGAGGTCGGTCTCGCCCGACACCCTTGCGGTCTCGGTCGCCAGGTTGACCGTGGCGTCGGTCACGCCTGGCACCTGTTTCAGCACTTTCTCGACCCGCGCCGCGCAGCTGGCGCAGGTCATGCCCTGGATGCCTACGGAAAGAGGGGCGTTCATGTTGGAGCTCCTGATCGATGCGGATGGGTGCACCATAAACCTTGCCATCGTGGCAAGGTCAAGCGCCTCGGCTCAAATCAGCGGCCGGGCGCGCAGCGGCCGCGCGTAGTAGTCGGCCAGCCTGGCCAACGCGGCCGGATTGAGGAGTTTCAGCCGGCCTTCGATGAGGCTATAGAGCCCCGCCGCCTGCAGACGTTTCAGCGTCTTGTTGGTATGCACCAGGGAGAGGCCGAGCGCGTCGGCCAGGTGCTGCTGGGTCAGCGGAAAAGGCAGGCCTTCCGGGCCGACCAGCCCGATCCGCTCGGCGCGCTTGTAGAGATGGATCAACAGCATCGCGATGCGCTCGGCCGCCGAACGCCGGCCCACCGAGAGCAGGTTTTCGTCGACCATCCATTCCTCGTGGGCGCATAGCCAGGTGATGTCGTAGCCCAGGGCGGGGTGATTGCGGTACAAGTCCCACATCCGCTCCCGCGGAAACACGCACAGCGTCACGTCGGTCAGCGCGTCGACCCCGTGGGGCGCGGCCTGTCCCAGCTGATGCTGCAGGCCGATGAAATCGCCCGGCAGCAGGAAATTGAAAATCTGGCGCCGGCCGTCGTACAGCGACCCGTAGCGGAACACCCAGCCCGACAGCAAGGTGTAGAGCTCCTTGCTGTCGTGGCCTTCGTGCAGGATGGGGCTGCCGGCCTTGACCTTCACCTGACGCGTGAGCATCGCCTGGATGAATTCGATTTCTGCGTCGGTGTTGGGCGAAAAGGCACCGCTGTCGCGTAAGGGGCAGAGCCTGCAAGGTGTTTGCACAATCATGTCAGGGCGAGGCGGGTCGACGGCGTCATGAGAGAAACGTCCAGTATGTCTTTTTACATTGCAGACGGGTTGGCTGCCTATTATGGTGGCGCACCTTATCGAGTGGCCCCCTGTCGTGCCGGAACGCTACCAGTTGATCTACCTGAGCCGTCTTGCCACGGAGGCGTCACCGTCCTGCGTGGCCGAAATTGTCCGTTCGGCGCGCCAGCGCAATCAGGCGCTTGGGATCGGCAGCGTGCTCGTGTTCAACGGCGGACATTTCTGCCAGTACCTGGAAGGCGAAGCCGCGGCGGTCCTGGACCTGGCCGGGCGCATCCGTGCGGATCGCCGGCATGCCGATTTCACGCTGCTGCACCAGGGCGTGCTTAGCGGCCCGCCGCTCTTTGGCGGGTGCAGCCTCGTCTACGCCCTGTGCTACGACGACAGCCTGGATCGCCTCGGACAGGCACGCGGTCCGCAGGCCGTCGCCTTGCTCGCCGATCTGCTGCCGACGCTCGACCGGGAACCCTGACCCTCCGGACACAGCCCTTTCCGCCTTTTCGGATTATTCCTACGCCGGTCTGCAACCGCTTCCGACTGTAGCGCGCCTGCCGCTTGCCCACAATGCTTCTCACAGGCCCGGCCTCCGGTTGACGACACTTCGCCCGACACGACGCCGAGCCTGCCACGCAAGGCATCCGTCTCGTGTGCATCGTAGAGTGACAGGAGAAGAGTCAGATGAAATCCGGACATTCCAAATCCCATATCCAGGGCGAGGGTGATTACGACTCGGCCAAGAAATACAACGAACATGCGCGCGCCTTCGTCCAGGCCGGCAAGGTCGAGCAGGCTGCCAAGGCAGCGGCCCCGCACAATGCGCGCGAACAGGAAGACATGCTCAAGGCCGAGGCCGAAGGGCGCTCGCATGCCAAGGGCCGTTCCCATGCCGCGGCCGATCAGGGCACGCCCGGCCGTCAGAAGCCGGCCAAGCAGGCCCCCGGCAAGCATCCACAAGGCCGCAATCCCGACCCGGAAAAGCTTCCCGGCCGCTGAGCAGTGACCGTGCGTTCGCACGCCCGCTGCATTCAAATTTCAACCAAATTTCAACGATTAGACAGGAGATTGCCATGAACCACGTTTCCTCCACCCCCATCCTTTCCTCCAGCACCATTTCCGGCGACAAGGTCGTCAACCGCCAGGGGGAAGACCTGGGCGATATCAAGGACCTGATGATCGACGTCGACAACGGCCGCGTCGCGTATGCGGTGCTCGAATTCGGCGGCGTGTTCGGTCTCGGCAGCAAGTTGTTCGCAGTGCCGCTTTCGGCGATGGAAGTCGACACCGCGAACCACCGCTTCATCTTCGACCAGAGCAAGGAAGCCCTCGAGAACGCGCCCGGGTTCGACAAGGACAACTGGCCGAATTTTGCCGACCGCGACTGGGGCAGCCATGTGCACGCCCACTACGGCGTGCGTCCATACTGGAAATGAGCGTCCCCGCCCCGCGGGGGGATGTCGGGCCTTGAATATCGGGGAGAGACACGGTGCCCGCCATGCGCTACACCTATATTGGCTGGCCACGTTGGCACTCGCCTCATTCGCATCGATGCGGCCGGGCTGAGGCATTGCCCGGCAACGCCTCGGCAGGGGCGGTTTCAAGAAAGCTGCGCCCGAGCAGAACTGCACCCGAACAAGGAGGATTGCGATGGTGGAAACCACGAACTGGGGTCTGTGCCTCAAGTGCAAATGGTGGCAGCTCGAGCCGGAAGCCGAACTCGGCCTTGCCACGCATGGGCTGTGCATCGAGCAAAGCCTCCAGCCCTATCTGTTGCGCGTATCCGGCGGCAGCGGGTGCGGCCTTTTTCGCGAGGGCGTGCCGGCGCGTGCGGCGGGTTCGGGGGAATGTCCACCCACGGCCAGGCCGGTGCGCTGATCTGAAGCGGCGTCGGGCACATCATGGAAAAGGGGGAGCTATCCAGCGCAACGCCTCACCCTGGCATGGGCGCGCTGCCGCATGCCGACGGCACCGCCTTCCGGCTGTGGGCCCCGCATGCCCGGCAGGTATTCGTCAAAGGCGACTTCAACGGCTGGTCGGATACGGCCCATCCGCTGCAGCAGGAAGGCAACGGCTACTGGTACGCCGACGTGGCCGGGGCACGTCCCGGCCAGGGCTACACATTCCGCCTCGTCACGTCCGACGCAGCACTGGAGCGGATCGATCCGTATGCGCGCGAAGTGACCCATTCGTCGGACTGCGGGGTCATCCACACCCCGTCCTTCGACTGGGACGGCGACGATTTTGCGCTGCCTCCCCACAACGAGCTGGTGATCTACGAGATGCACGTCGGCTCATTCAATCCGGAGAACGGCGACCAGCCCGGCGATTTCGGCGACGCCACCGAGAAGCTCGGCTATCTGAAGCGCCTGGGCGTCAACGCCGTCCAGGTGATGCCGGTCGCCGAGTTCGCCGGCGACTATTCATGGGGCTACAACCCGGCGATCATCTTCGCCGTCGAAAGCGCCTATGGCGGGCCGGCGGCATTCAAGAGCTTCATCCGCGAGGCCCACCGCAACGGCATCGCCGTCATCCTCGACGTCGTCTACAACCATTTCGGGCCGAGCGACCTGCATCTGTGGCAGTTCGACGGCTGGCAGGAAAACGGCCTCGGCGGCATCTACTTCTATAACGACTGGCGCGCCGAAACGCCGTGGGGGGACACGCGTCCCGACTACGGCAGGGGCGAGGTGCGGCAGTTCATCCACGACAACGCGATGATGTGGCTCGAGGACTATCACGTCGACGGCCTGCGTTTCGACATGACCTTGTACATGCGCAGCGTGCATGGCCATGGAGGCGACGACCTGCCGGACGGCTGGAGCCTCGCCCAGTGGATCAACCGCGACCTCCGCACCCGCTTCCCGGGGCGCATCTCGATCGCCGAGGACTTGCGCGACAACGCCTGGCTGACCAAACCGCCCGACGAGGGCGGGGCGGGCTATCACGCGCAATGGGATGCCAATTTCGTGCACCCGGTGCGTGCGGCGGTGATCGCGGCCGACGACGCGCATCGCTCGATGGAGGCGGTGCGCCAGGCGCTCGCGTTCAACTACGACGGCGACGCGTTCCGCCGCGTGGTGTACAGCGAATCGCACGACGAGGTCACCAACGGCAAGGCGCGCGTGCCGCACGAAGTGAACCCGGGCGACCCCGAGGGCTGGCATGCGCAGAAGCGTTCCACCCTGGCGGCCTGCCTGGTGTTCACCGCTCCGGGTATTCCGATGCTGTTCCAGGGGCAGGAATTCCTGCAGGGCGAATGGTTCCGCGACGACGTGCCGCTCGACTGGGACAACAACGACACCTATCGCGGCATCGTGCGCCTGTACCGCGATCTGATTGCCCTGCGGCTCAACCGCACCGGCGAAACCCGTGGGCTGTGCGGCCAGTTCATCAACATCTTTCACGTCAACGACCAGGACAACGTGCTGGCGTTCCAGCGCTGGGACCGGCATGGCCCCGGCGACGACGTCGTGGTCGTGCTCAATTTCGGCCATCAAGACTGGAAAGACTACGAGATCGGCATGCCGGCCGCAGGCCACTGGCGCCTGCGTTTCAACAGCGACGCCAGTTCGTACAGCGACGATTTCGGCAATTACCCGAGTGCCGACGTGGTGGCGCGCGGCGATCCCAGGGACGGGCTGGCGGCGCGCGCCAGCGTGGCGATCGCGCCGTATAGCGCGCTGATTTATTGCCTGCCTGCCATGCAGTCGGGCGACACGCGCTAGCCGGCTGCAGCGGACCGCGTCATGGGACCAGGATGGTTCACACGAACCGCAGGCTCAGCCTGGCGTTTTTTTCATCGACGAAGCGGACAGGTCAACTGAGGAGGTCTGGAATGAAACGCAAAACGACAGGAAAGATTGCAGGCAGCGTGACCCTGGCGGCGGCCGCCCTGGCGAGTGTGACGGCGGTTGCGACCGCCGCCGCGGAGAAGAAATCGAGCTATGCGCCGGTCGCGATCACGGAAGACTTTCCTTCCACCATGGCGCGCTTGAAAGGCGAGAAAGCGGCTGTCATGCGACGCCAGAAGGCCTTGCTCGAAGCGCGCTACGACCTGTCCGACAAGCCTGCCGAGGGCGTCACGATGTCCGGCGGCAAGCCTGTCCAGCAGGGCGTCCGCGCCAAATTGCCCGCGGGCATGAATTGGGACGCGCTCGCTCGGATGACGCCTGAGGAGATACGCGAAAAGGCGCTCTTCCCGGCGGCGTTCCTGCCGCTGCCGCATCCCAAGCACGCCGAAGGTGGCATGGTGTTTCCCGAGTTCCATATCAAGGAGGTCAAGAAGCAGGAGGGCCGCGACCTGACGCGCTTCGATCTCGATTTCGACCTGCCCGATCACTTCCTGCCCGAATTTCCCGCGCCTATCTTTCTGACGACCCGGCCCGACCTGGGCGACGTGTCGAAAGGCAAGCTGGTGACGATCGACAACTTCTACGAACTGTTCAACGGCGTCCTCAATCCCAAGCAGATCGAAGGGGTGCGATTGCTGGTGACGCCATTCCCGCAGCAGCAATTCAACCAGACCGAGGATCGCCGCTCGGAGCGTCCGAGCCGCGGCGTGGCCTGTTTCGATTGCCACGCCAATGGCCATTCGAATGCTTCGACCCACCTGGTGGGCGACATCCGGCCGCAGGAATTCCGCCACCGGATCGATACGCCGTCGCTGCGGGGCGTGAACGTCCAGCGCCTGTTCGGCTCGCAGCGCGCGCTGAAGACGGTCGAGGATTTCACCGAGTTCGAGCAGCGCGCCGCCTATTTCGACGGCGATCCGGTGATTGCCACCAAGAAAGGCGCCAATCCACTCGAACGCGGCAGCCAGGTCCACGCGATGGCCGAATTCCAGGAGATCCTGGACTTTCCGCCCGCGCCCAAGCTGGGCGTCGACGGCAAGCTCGACCCGCGCAAGGCGACGGCGTCCGAGATGCGCGGCCAGGACCTGTTCTTCGGCAAGGCGAAATGCGCGAGCTGCCACACCGCGCCGTACTACACCGACAACCTGATGCACAACCTCAGGACCGAGCGCTTTTTCAAGCCGCAGAGGGTGAATGGACGCATGGCGAACATGGACGGCCCGATCAAGACCTTCACCCTGCGCGGGATCAAGGACTCTCCGCCCTATCTGCACGATGGCCGGCTGCTGACGCTGGAGGATACGGTCGAGTTCTTCAACCTGGTGCTGGAAACCAAACTGACCGCAGCGGAGAAGCAGGATCTGGTGGCTTTCATGCGCCAGCTTTGACGGCCGGCGGGATTTTGCAGGCCATTTCGACACGGCGGATTGTGATTGCCTTAGAGAAGGAGAGTCAGCATGCCAAGAGGAGACAAGTCGGCCTACACGGACAAGCAGAAACGCCAGGCACAACATATCGAGGAAGGCTATATCGACCGGGGTGTGCCCGAGGAAGAAGCCGAGGCGCGCGCGTGGGCCACCGTCAACAAGATGTCGGGCGGCGGCAAGAAAAGCGGCTCGGGGCGCGGCAAGCAGGTAAACAAGGAACCCGCCCGCAAGGGCGGCAGGGCAGGCGGCGCCGCCTCGGCCGCGCGCACCGCAGCCGAACGCAGCGCGTCGGCGAAAAAAGCGGCGCAAACCCGGGCCCGCAACGCGGCAAACAGGAAGGCGGGGGCGTGAGCCGGCGGGCGTGCGCCCTTTTTTCGTGATCGATCTCCAGGAGAAGCAAGATGGCCGCGGCCAGACAATCGCCGACGCGCACGCACAAACCGGCAGCCGAATCTGCCCGGGCGGCTCGCCGCAAACGAAAAATCCGCTATGCCGTGATCGGCCAGGGCTACATTTCCCAGAGTGCCGTGCTGCCGGCTTTCTCTCACGCGGAAAAGAACTCGGAGCTGGTCGCCCTGGTTTCGGACGATCCGCTCAAGCTGAAGAAGCTGTCAAGACGCTACGGCGTCGGCCTGGTCGCGAGCTACGACGAATACGATGCATTGATGGCCAGCGGCGAGGTCGACGCGGTCTACATCGCCCTCCCCAACCACCTGCATCTGGACTATACGCTGCGCGCGGCGCGTGCCGGCGTCCATGTGCTCTGCGAAAAGCCGATGGCGGTCAGCGTAGTGGAATGCGAGCGGATGATCCGGGCCTGCCGGAAGCAGGGAGTGAAGCTGATGATCGCCTACCGGCTGCATTTCGAAAAAGCCAATCTTGCCGCTGTGGAAATCGCGAACTCGGGCAAGCTCGGCGACCCGCGGATTTTCAACTCGGTTTTCACCATGCAGGTGCGCGACGCGGACAATATCCGGCTGCGCGAGGAGACGGGCGGGGGCGTCCTCGACGACATCGGGATCTATTGCCTCAATGCCGCCCGCTCGCTTTTCCGCGCCGAGCCGCTCGACGTGTTCGCCGTCACGGCCAGCAGCGGCGAACGGCGCTTCCGCGCCATCGATGAAATGGCAAGCGCGATCATGCGCTTCCCCGGCGACCGCCTCGCGACCTTCTCCTGCAGCTTCGGTGCGGCCCACACGACCGCCTACGAGGTCATCGGCACCCGCGGCACGCTGCGGGTCGCGCCGGCGTTCGGCCTGTCGGAGGACCTCAGGCACCATGTGACGGTCAACGGTGCGTCGCGTGAACGCGTATTCCCCCGGCGCGACCAGTTCGCCCCGCAATTGATCTATTTCTCCGACTGCATCCTGAAGGACAGGGTGCCGGAACCGTCAGGACAGGAGGGGCTGATCGACGTGCGCATCCTGCAGGCGCTCCGCGAGTCGGCCCGCACCGCGCGCGTCGTGCCCCTGCCCCGCATGAGGAAGAACGCCAGGCCCGCGATCGGGCAGGCGCTCAGCCGCCCGGCCCTCCCCGGAAAGAAGCTGGTCCACGCCGTTCCGCCGTCCGGAAAAGCCTAGTCCGCGCACGCGGCAGGGCGCCGGCCCGCGGCGTCAGCGTTTGCCTACAGCCGTTCTCCCCAGGGACTACACGTTTCTCAGTGACGTCGGATATCGGCCCCGATTCCGTGGCGCTAGATTGCTCACATGCTGAATCTTTCAGCGTAGTGACACTTTTCAATCCATTCAGTCCAACCAAGGAGCGACACATGAAACTTCGTACAGCCATGTTTTTTGCACTGGGTCTTGCGGCCCTGAGTCCCGCCTATGCGGCCGATCTCGAGGATTCCATGAAAGACCGCGCAGAAGCGCGCGCCGATTCCACCCAGGATATGGCCAAGCATAACTACGAGATCGCCAAGGAAAACTGCAAGAACCTGTCCGGGAACGCGAAGGACGTCTGCATGAAGGACGCCAAGGCGGCCTACACCAAGGCCAAGTCCCAGTCCAAGGTCGAGGAGAAGGCCGGCAAGGCGCAGGCCGAAGCGACCGAGGACCAGATGAAGGCTTACTACAAGGCCGAGAAGGAGAAATGCGACCAGCTGTCCGGCAATGCCAAGGATGCGTGCATCAACGATGCGAAGGTGAAATATCACCAGTAAGCACGATGCTGCCGGGCGGATGATCGTCCGTCCGGCGGTCATGCCGGTCCGGGGCTTGCCTGACCGGATGGTCGGCAGGAAAGTTTTTTCCATCCTGCGTCTTTTGCCGTCGGGTCACGATGGCGAGGCATGAAGGAGAGGTCATTTCATGGCTAAGCAAAAGAAAAAAACCGCCCGGCCGGCGGATAGCGCATTCCATGCGGGCAATGCCGGCGAACTGCACCAGACGACCGGGGAGCGGGGCGCCACGCTCACCACCAACCAGGGCGTTGCGATATCGGATAACCAGAATTCGCTGAGAAGCGGGCCGCGCGGACCGACGCTGCTCGAAGATTTCGTCCTGCGGGAAAAGATCACCCACTTCGACCATGAGCGCATTCCCGAGCGCATCGTGCATGCGCGGGGATCGGGCGCTCATGGCTATTTCCAGGCGTATGGCGATCTGAGCGACCTCACCCGGGCGGCATTCCTGTGCGACCCGGAACTCCAGACGCCGGTATTCGCCCGTTTCTCCACGGTGGCGGGCGGGGCCGGGTCGGTCGACCTGCCGCGCGACGTGCGGGGATTCGCCGTCAAGTTCTACACCCAGGAAGGCAATTTCGACCTGGTGGGCAACAACATCCCGGTGTTCTTCATCCAGGACGCGATGAAGTTTCCCGATCTTGTCCATGCCGTGAAGATGGAGCCCGATCGGGGCTACCCCCAGGCTGCGACGGCACACGACACTTTCTGGGATTTCGTGTCGCTGATGCCCGAAAGCTGGCACATGATCCTGTGGGCCATGTCGGACCGCGCGATTCCGCGTTCGCTCCGCATGATGGAAGGCTTCGGCGTCCATACCTTTCGCCTGGTCAACGCGGAAGGCGAGGCGACCTTCGTGAAATTCCACTGGCGGCCACGCATCGGTAGCGCATCGGTGCTGTGGGACGAGGCGGTCAAGATCTGCGGCGCCGACCCCGATTTCCACCGCCGCGATCTGTACGAGGCCATCGAGCGGGGCGATTTTCCCGAATGGGAGTTGTCCATCCAGGCGTTCGACCAGGCCACTGCGGATGCTTTCCCGTTCGACGTGCTGGATCCCACCAAGCTGATCCCGGAAGAAATGGTGCCGCTGAAGCCGATCGGAAAAATGGTGCTGAATCGCAATCCCGACAATTTCTTTGCCGAGACCGAGCAGATCGCCTTCCACCCCGGGCACGTCGTGCCCGGGATCGACTTCAGCGACGACCCCCTGCTGCAGGGGCGGCTGTTTTCCTATACCGACACGCAACTGTCGCGCCTCGGTGGACCCAACTTCCACCAGCTGCCTGTCAACCGCCCGCGCTGCCCGATGCACAACTTCCAGCGCGACGCCCTCATGCAGATGGAGGTGCCACAGGGCCGCGTGAACTATGAGCCGAACACGCTCGACCCCGACTCTCCCCGGGAAAATCCCGGCGCCGGCTTCACCACGCATCCTGCCGCACAAGTCGGCGAGAAGCTGAGGGTGCGCGCGGAAACCTTCATGGACCATTACAGCCAGGCACGCCTGTTCTACCACTCGATGACGCCGCCCGAACAGGACCACATCGTCAACGCCTTCGCCTTCGAACTGGGCAAGGTGGCGACGCCGGAAATCCGCTGCCGGGTGCTCGGCCACATCAAGAACGTGGATGCCGAACTATGCGGCCGGGTGGAGCAGGCCTTGGGAATGGAAGGCCAGGCCTACCTCATCCCCCCCGCCGTCGAACCGATCGACATGGAGCCGTCCCCGGCCTTGAGCCTCCTGGGCAAGGCGAAGCCCACGCTGGAAGGTCGCAAGATCGGCGTGCTGGTCAGCGAGGGCTACGACCTGGCCGTGCTGGACCAGTTGCAGGCGGCGGCGGAAGCCGAGGGGGCGGCCGTCGAACTCATCGGCCCGCATATCGGCGAGGTGAAATCGAACAGCCACGTCGTCCTGGTGCCGCGGCATGCGATCGCGGGTGCGCCGTCCGTGCTGTTCGATTCGGTCGTGCTCGCGGTGTCCGAGGCGGGGGCCGAGTCCTTGTGCAAGCAGGCGGCGGTGATGAATTTCATCCGCGATGCCTATGCGCACCTGAAGATCATCGGCTACACCGCGTCCTCGATGGCCCTCCTGGAAAGGGCGGAAGTCGGCCTCGACGAAGGCGTCATCGAGATGGAGACCAGCGACGGCACCTTCGCCTACATCGAGGCCGCCAAGCAGGGGCGCTTGTGGACGCGCGCGTCGGTCATCCAGGCGTAAGCGCATGCGCGCCAGCCGTCGCCTCGTTCAATCACCTTCAATCATTATCAAGGGAGTACGGGTATGCGTTCGCCGCACATCCAACGATCGATCTGTCCGGAACCGGGGGATTTCCATTCGGACGTCTCGCTGGCACCCTCGTGGATCAGCACCGCCATGCTGGAGAACATGCGTTTTCCGTATGAGCTCCCGGCGCTGCCCTATGCACTGGATGAACTGAGTCCGTTCATTTCCGAGAACACGCTGCGCTTCCATCACGGCAGGCATCATCAAGCCTATATCGACGCGCTCAACCAGGCGATCGACGATACCGAGTTCGAGGCCATGCCGCTCAGGGCGCTGATCCGGGCGACGGCCGCGAAGACGGGCCACGCGGCGGTTTTCAACAACGCTGCCCAGGCCTGGAACCACGCGTTCTACTGGGACAGCCTGCGGCCACCGGGCGGGGGAGAGCCGCCGCCGGTGTTGCGGCAGATGATCGAGGCGTCCTTCGGCAGCGTTGCGGCGTGCAAGGAGGCGTTGACGGATGCCGCGGTCACCCAGTTCGGAACGGGGTGGGCCTGGCTGGTTCTGGAAGACGGAAGAATCCGTGTGATGAAGACCGGCGAGGCGGATAACCCGCTGACCCGCGCCGCGATTCCGCTGCTCGCCATCGATGTGTGGGAACACGCGTATTACCTCGATTACCAGAACCGGCGCAAGGACCACGTGGCCGGGGTGGTCGACCATCTTCTCAACTGGGATTTCGCGGCCAGCCATCTTGCCTGAGCGATCCATCCCGTCAGCCAACCAGCAAGGAGTCAGCATGAACAACGGCGAAAGCGTGATCCACGACGGGGAAATCCCGATTTACGACGCAGTCAAGCACATGACGAAAGAAGAAGTGGAGGAGACGGTGAGGAGAAATGCCGCCGCGATGAACTTCCCCGTCAACGACGATCACATGAACGTGATCCACTCCCTGATCGAGCACTACAAGCAGGATTGCAAGACGCGCGACTGCCTGGCCGCCCACGAGCACATGCGCTTCCTGGAAGAGGCCTTCGAATTCAAGGGCGGCGGAAAATACCTGTACATGCTGTTCGATGCCGTTCCGGGCATGCGCGGCGTGCTGACACCGATCCACGAACTCGCCGGCTTGCCCTCGCTGAGGCTGGAGACGGACGAGGGATTCGGAACGGCGTTCTGAACCGCCTGCGCGCCGCTCATCGACGGCGCCGTGTGACCGCCGGATGCGTCCGTTCCCCCTCCCATGCAGTCGCACCCGCTGCAATGGCCAGCGATCACGCCTGCCTTGGCCGCGCACGCGCATCCACGCCATCGACGTCACGTTCTCCCGTCCCGCCTGGGCCAGCGAAGCCGACATGATCGCGCTCTGCAAGGGCGTGCGTGGAAGCCGCACAGCGAGGTGAGGGATGGAAAACAGCAAGGAAACGATCGACGCCGGCGGACGCGGCGCGGACACACCCATCGATGCCGGCATGCCGGCGGTCAACCGCAACCCTGCCGAAGTCCATAACGTCCCGCTGATCGTGCTGACCGTGCTCGCGATCGTCTTTGTCCTGGATTGGGCGCAGACGGTCTTCATCCCGCTGGTGCTGGGTATGGTCGTGAGTTATGCGCTGTCGCCCCTGGTCAATCACCTGCACGCATGGCGCATTCCCCGTTTCATCGGCGCCGCCGCATTGTTGCTGGCGATCGTGGGCGGGCTGGGCGCGCTGGCCTATTCGCTGCAGGACGAAGCCGCCAGCATGATCGAAACCCTGCCCGAGGCGGCACAGACATTCCGTCAGGCCGTGCGCAAGGAATGGGGGGACTCGACGGGGGCGATCGAGAACGTGCAGAAGGCGGCGGACCAGATCGAGCATGCGGCGAGCGAGACGTCTGCCCCGGTGGCGCCGCGCGGGGTGACGCGCGTGCAAATCGAGGAGCCGCGGCTCGACATCCGGGACTATCTGTGGAATGGCACGATCGGCGCGCTGTCCTTCATCAGCCTGGCCGTGATCGTGCTGTTCCTGGCCTATTTCCTATTGGCGTCGGGCGATACCTTCCGCCGCAAGCTGGTCCGGCTGTCCGGCCCCACGCTCGGCGAGAAAAAAATCACCGTGCAGATGCTGAACGAGATCGGTACCCAGATTCAGCGCTATCTGCTGGTCCAGGTCTTGACCAGCCTGCTCGTCGGCGCCGCAACCTGGGTGGCCTTCCTCTGGATAGGGCTGGAGCACGCGGCCGTGTGGGGCGTGGCGGCCGCGGTGCTCAATCTCATCCCCTATCTGGGCGCGATCATCATCACCGGAGGAACGGCGCTGGTGGGCTTTCTGCAGTTCGGCAGCGTCGGCATGGCCATGACGGTGGCCGCCATATCGCTGGTCATCAATACGCTGGAAGGCTATCTGCTGACGCCCTGGCTCACCGGCCGGGCCAGTCGCATGAATGCGGTGGTCGTCTTTGCCGGCATCCTGTTCTGGGGATGGCTGTGGGGCGCATGGGGGCTGTTGCTCGGCATGCCGATCATGATGGCCATCAAGTCGGTGTGCGATCGCGTCGAGGAATTCAAGGCGGTCGGCGAATTCATGGGCGAGTGAGCCGTCCACCGGCTGTCTCAGGCGGCGTTCGCCCCTGCCCTGTTTCGTCGCGGCTGTCGGATTTTCTTGGCGCGCACGCTTCGTCAATTCCTACAGCCCAAAGCGCTCCTCTCCTATGGGGGCGGCCCGGCAACGCCAATACAGTGAGCCCATGTCGAACGGATGCCTGCGCAGACGCATGGCATGCATCCGGCAGCGGATCGGCGCGGGCTTCCGGTTTCGCCGGCCGTCACTTGGCTGAATTGTTTTGCGGGTCTCGACGAGGGATCCGCAAATGTGCCCGGATCGTTTCTTCCGGGTGTTGTTGTGTTCCATCCCACGCCAATCTGTAAGGAGCAACCCATGATGAAGTTCAACCAAGTGGCCATCGGAGTTTTTCTTTTGGGCCAGACGCTTTCCGGCGCCGCCCTGGCGGCCTCGGTCACCCTGAGCGGAAGCACCGTCGATTTCACTTTCGACGACACCCTGCTGGGCCTGTTCGGCCAGCCCACCCTGTCGGGCGACACCCTGTCCTTCACCCCGGTGGATTTCCAGGCCGAGTCGCTCAACGGTGCAGGCTATTCGCTGACCAACAACACCATGAACATCGAGGTGTCGGCGCATGACGGCTGGTCGTTCTCGACCGTCGGTCTGGTGGAGCGCGGCGATTACCTCCTGCTGGGGGGCGGCAGCACGGCGGACGTGGCGGGCCAGGTGCGGGTCTACGACGTCGATCGGCCGCTGACCGACATGACCACCGGCATCGCCGCCACCGCTGCGCTCGACCAGACGGGGCCCGGCACGCACAACTGGACTGCCGACACGTCGGCCGACCTGACCGCCTGGGAGGATACCCGGACGGTCAACGTGACGGTCCAGAACCTCCTGCTTGCATCGACGAGCGGGCAGACGTCCCTGGCCTTCGTGGACAAGAAATACGTGGGCCTGACCCCGACCACGTTCGCGGTATCGCCGGTTCCCGAGGCGCAAGTCAGCGCCCTGATGCTGGCTGGACTGGGGCTGATCGGCTGGCAGGTCGGACGTCGCCGCATCATCGGCAAGTAAGCCCCGAGAGGACGCGTTGTCCTCTCGGCCAACGGGACGGGCCGCGCAGGCCTGTCCCTTCATCGGAAAGGACACGACATGAATACCGCCAAACTTTTCGGAACGGCCCTCGTGGCTGCCAGCCTGCTCGCAACGGTGGGGTGCACCGTGATGCGCGAGCAATCCACCGTCGGCCAGGCCGTCGACGATACGGCCATCACCACCCAGGTCAAGGCGCGTTTCGCGGAAAGCCCGGTCGTCAGCGCCATGGCGATCAACGTTGAAACCTTCCACGGCACCGTCCAACTGTCCGGCTTCGCCAAGAGCGATACCGAGCGCAAGACGGCCGAGTCGATCGCCCGTAGCGTGCCGAACGTGAAGGCCGTCAAGAACGACATCGTCGTGCGGCCGTGATTCGCGGCGCGTCCGCCCGGCGGATGCGCCATTTTCCCGTAGTGCTTGATTGTGTTGAAAAGGAGAGAAACATGAACTGGGACATCATCGAAGGCAACTGGAAGCAGGTCAAAGGCAAATTCAAGGAACAGTGGGGCAAGCTCACCGACGACGACTTCGACATGATCAAGGGCCGCCGCGATCAGCTCACCGGGAAAATCCAGGAGCGCTACGGCGTGTCGCGGGACGAGGCCGAGAAGCAGATCAAGGACTGGCAGAGCAAGGCCGATGACAACTGGTTCCATTGACCCCGTCGGGGCGGGACGGTCCGGTTGCCGGGCGTGAAACCCGCCCATCCGGGCAGCGCCGGTCCGCCCTGCGCGCCGGGCACGCCGACGAGGCGATGACGATGGACGTCCGCACAGGCCAGGCGCCTGCGATGCTGACGCGGGAGGCGTTCGGAGAGCGGTTCCGCGCGCCCTATGCCGATCCCATGTTCGATGCCGTGTCGGATGCACTCGCGCAGATCGAGGAAGTGGCTTGGCAGGCGTATGCCCGGGGCCGCAAATCCCCGCTCACCCAGCGGGCGGGCGCGGGGTTTGCCGATCCCGATTTCGAGCTGTCCAGCGAATGGCTGGCCACCCGGCAGCGGCTGCTCCAGGCCCAGGCGGCGTGGGCCCGGCCCGACAGCCCCGCACGGGTCTTGCTGATCTGCGGAGCGTCACGCAACGACGGAACCTGCCCGGGCGAGATGTCGAAAAGCTTCCGCCTGCTTCGGCTGATGCGCGAGGTGTTCGAGCACGCCGAGATCCAGACCGACGTGCTCGATCTGAGCCTGCTGGCGTCCGAGTATGGCCGCCGCATCCATCCGTGCAAGGGCTGCGTGTCGACCGCGATGCCGCTGTGCAACTGGCCGTGTTCCTGTTATCCCAACTACGCCCTGAATCAGGCTAACGACTGGATGGCCGAGATTTACGAGCGCTGGACTGCGGCGCACGCGATCGTCATCGTGACGCCGGTCTACTGGTACCAGAGTCCCAGCCCCTTGAAGCTGATGATCGACCGCCTGGTCTGTGCGGACGGCGGCAATCCCGATCCCACGCGCACTGCCGGCAAGGATCCCGCGCAGGCCAAGGCGCTCGAACTGGCCGGCTGGGACTATCCCAAGCACCTGGCGGGACGCGTGTATGGCCTGGTGGTGCATGGCGACGTGGCAGGCGTCGAGAGTTCGCGCCGCGAGCTGTCCGACTGGCTCGACTGGATGGGGCTGATCGATGCCGGCGCGCAGGCGCGTCTCGACCGTTTCATCGGTTATTACGAATCGTATGCCCGGAGCCATGAAGTGCTGGATCGGGACGCGGCGATCCAGGAGGAAGTCCGCAACGTCGCCCGCGCGGTCGTGCAGGCGGTGCGGGGGATGCGCGGCGGGAAGCTGCAGGTCCCCCGGCCGGGGTCCCCCCCGCCCCGTCCCAAGTAGAGGCAGGCCTGGGCCTGAAAGGAGTGGATATGAGAATCAAGCGTCTTATATTCGGCGAGCGATCGCTAACCAAAGTGGCCGGGCTCTTCATGAGCAGGGATCAGGCGGATGGCGTCGCGCAGGAGGTGAAGCGGACGGCGGGCCTGGATGATCCCCAGGTGTACCTGGTGGGTCCGCCGGATGGCAGTGCCCCCAACAGCCCTGCCTTTTCCCGCAAGCTGGAACCCGAGCAGGCCGGGATCTGGCGCACCCTGATCCGGGCGCACGTGGTCGCCGGCAGCGCCGGTGTCGTCGCAGGTTTGCTGCTCTACCTGGGCTTCGTCCTTGCGGACAGTGCCGCCGTCAAGAGCACGCCCGGCATGAGCCTGGTGGCGATGGTTTTTTTCGGCGGGCTGATAGGCCTGCTGTTCGGGGGCTTGCTGACTGCGCGTCCCGATCACGCCCGCGTCATCGCCACCGTGCGGCGGGCCATCCGCCAGGGGCGCTGGGCGGTGGTTATCCATCCGGTGACGCAGCGCCAGCTCGATGAGTCGATGCGCGCGTTGCGCGACCGCAGCTACCGGGTGGTGCGCAGCCTGTAGCGGTGACGGCTGTCCGCCCGTCCTACGCCCTGCCCGAGACGCTCCCGCATGGGTAGTCCCATCGACTGGCAGGCGCTTCTCGTGCCTTCGCTGTCCATCGGCGAGATCATCCTGCGCGGCACGGCGGTCTATCTTTTCCTGTTTTTCCTCCTGCGCGTCCTGCGGCGCGAAGCCGGGCACATCGGCATTTCCGATCTGGTCGTCGTCGTGCTCATCGCAGATGCCGCGCAGAATGCCATGGCCGGCGCATATCGCTCCCTTACCGAGGGCGCGATCCTGGTCGCCACGATCGCCTTCTGGGATTATTTTCTGGACTGGCTCAGCTTCCGGGTGCCGGCCGTACGGCGGCTTCTCCGGCCCGCTCCCCTGCTGCTGATCAAGGACGGGCGCCTGCAGCGTCGCAACCTGGAGCAGGAAGAGATACAGGAAGAGGAACTGCTGGGGCAGCTGCGCGAACAGGGACTGCGCAGCGTGGGGGAGGTGAAGGCGTGCTATCTGGAAGGGAATGGTCGGGTCAGTGTGGTGCCGCGGCGGACACGCGCGAAAAAACGTCTCGGTTCACGGTAGGCGCCGGGACCCGCAGGCGTTGCGCAGCTGCGGGTCCCTTCGCCCCATGGCGCTGAACGGATGTCAGGCCGCCAGTTCTTCGGCTTCGGCCATCAATTCATCCTTGCGCGCCTGGAGCGCGTCCCGCATCTTCAGCAGGTCCACCTTGCTGGCGCGTGCCTTCGGGAACATCTCGTTGCGCTCTTCCTTGACGTGATGGTCGATGTACTCGCCCAGCACCATCACCTTGGCGTCGAAAAGCGCATCGCCGGGTTCCATGCCCTGGATCTGGGCGATGAGTTCCTTGGCGCTCGCGTGTTCGACTTCGGCCTCGTTCATCATGAGCTCGTCGTTGATCGCCTTGCGAATCGCCGGGTAGAAGATTTCCTCCTCGATCTGGGCATGCACCGTCAGCTCCCGGCAGATCCTCTCGGCCAGCAGACGTTTCTTGTCGCGGGTATTGCCTCGGGCCTCGGTCAGTTCCTCGTATTCCGCAAACATTTTCTTGACGGCCTTGTGATCGGCATCAAGCAGGTCGCACGCGTCTTTCTGTCTTGCAGTGGCCATGGTTGTTCCTTTCGAAAACAGGTTTGAAGAAGGGACGCAGCGGTGGGCGCGAAGCCGCGTGGCTGCCTGCTTATTTGACGGCTGGCCGGGCCTTGCTTCAATGGCGTTTGTCTCGACCTGCTGTCAGACGATGCCTATGTTTTCGCCCCGCCTGCGGGCTAGGATCGCGCGGTTCTCGGATCGGGGGGGCGCGCATGGCTGTTCATGTATCGGGCAATGTCCCAGGCCTGTTGCACGCTCAGGGTGCCGCCCTTGCCGAGAGGCATGTTCGCGTGGATGAAGCCGGCGGCGTTGCGGATCCGGGTCATGCCGGCGCCGGCGTTGAAGGAGTCCTTGCCCCACAGAGGGGGAAAGGCGTAGCGCCCGCCCACCCGGGTGCCCTGCCCGTCGGCGCCGTGACATAGGGCGCACTGGGCCTCATATACGATCTTGCCGCGTTGCGCGTCGGGTGGCTGCGGCGGTTCCTTCAGTTTCGGATAGCCGCGTCCCGCGAGTTCGACGCCGATGGGAGCGCCCTGGGCCATCCAGTAGCTGTAGCTCATCAATGCCATCAGTTCCTTGCTGCCGGGCGGCGGAGCCTTGCCGTTCATGCTGAAGCGGAAGCACCCGGACAGCCGCTCCTCGTAGCTGTTCACCTTGTGGTTCTTTTCGCGATAGGCGGGAAACATTCCGAACGCGGCCCACAAGGGCGCCGAGTCGGCCTTGCGGCCCTCGTCCAGGTGGCAGTTGACGCAGTTGAGGCCGTTGCCGACGTAGGCGCGTGCATAGGTTTGCGTGTCGTTGAAGATGTTTCGTCCCAGGCGGACCGCGGCGCCGAATTCGCCGCCGGGAATGGCGTCGGCCTGCGGCGGGGAAAAAGCGACGCGCAGGGTTCTCGGGCCCTGGCGGGCAGGGGCGCCGGGCCGCTCGTTCACGGCCGGGATGTTGCCTGGCTGCGCCGCAGGAGGGCGGGCGGCTGCTGCGCCGCTGGCAGGCAGGCGGTCGTATTCCGTCTTCGCCACCAGGGAGGCGGGGATCCAGACAAGGCCGGCGACGACGAGTGTCGCGGCCACCACCAGCAGTATCCAGGAAGGGTGGAAGCCTCGGGTGTGCTTCTGGCTTTGCAGCCAGTTTCTGAGCCCGTTCGACATCATGGCCTCCTTCCGCCGGATGCTGGGTTTTCGAGGTAGAGGCTGACGGCGTCGACTTCGGCATCGGTCATCCTGTCGGCGACAGACTTCATCAGGCCCTGCGGGTCGTTGCCACGCGTTCCCGCCTGCCAGGCTTTCAGCTGCGCCCGGGTATAGGCGCTCGGCTGGCCGCTCAGCGCCGGGAAGTGGGGCGTGATCCCCGTGCCATCGCGGCCATGGCAGGCAAAACACGCGGGAAGCCCTTTGTCCCAGTTTCCCCGGGTGGCTAGACGGGCGCCGAGTCCCGCAGGGGAGGGAGGCGCGGCCGGTGCGGCTTCCGCTGACCAGGCCGGCAGGCTGGCGTAATACTCGGCGGCGTCGCGCCTCTGCCGGGTGCCGAGTGCGCGGGCGATCGGTTCCATCTGCGGGCTCTTGCGCTGGCCGCTGGCAAAGTCCTCCAGCTGCTTGAGCAGATAGGCCTGCGGCTGGCCGGCGAGACGGGGGAAGCCGGCCGCCGCCTGGCCCTCGCCGCGTGCGCCATGACAGGCCATGCATGCAGGGGCGCCGGTCGCGCCTTGCCGGGCGAGGGCCGCGCCGGCTCGCGGGTCGGCGCGGGCGGGGGCTGACAACAAAAGGGCGGCCGCGATCAGGACGCGCCATGCGCTGCGCCCTCCGCCTTGGAAGGGGCGGACAGGGGCGCGGCGGGAGGGCGGGCAGTTCGTGCTCATATCATCCGCTTGCAAACACATTTCACGTCGCTGTCCTGTGGCAGTACGAGGTCTGGAAACCGGAGCTTAGGTCCGCCGGATGCCGAAATCAGTCAGCCGGTTATCGTGCGGAATGTAGGACACGTCCGAAGGCGTGCGGGCGCGGAGCAGGCGAAACGCTCGCTGGCTTGGGGCCCGGTGATGGCGCGTCTGCGTCCATCGGGGTCAGCGGATGACCTTGCAGGGCGCCAGCGGATCGAAGTCGACCCAGTCGCCATTGCGCAGGATGCCCTCGGCCTCTTCCACCTCCTGCGCGCGCTCGTCCAGGATCTCGATGGCCGTTTCACGCTCGGCAGGCGTTGCCACCGCGACGGCCAGCATGACCCCCGCTTTCCGCGGCTGCGCCTCTGCGTCCGTTTCGCTGCTGTCCACGGCGTCGTCGGGTGACGCAGGCGCTTCGTCCATGTTGTTCAGCGCGCCGACCAGCGAACCGGCGTAGGCGCCCACTGCGGCGCCCAGCAAGGGCCCGGCTGGGCCCAGCACCGGCAACGTGGCCACCCCGACCAGAGTGCCGGCGCCCGCGCCGCCGGCTGCCCCGCGCATGGCGCCGGAACGGGCTTCGTGCGTGCCGGGCGACTCATCTTCGTCCCCGCCCACCGGATAGGTGGCGTGCTGGCCCTGGGGGTTGACGTAGAACAGGCTCATCTCGCGGGCGGAAAAACCGGCGCGCAATAATGCCCACGACGCGCGTTGCGCCTCGTTCTGCTGACTGTAACGGCCGACTATGAGTGTTTGCATCACGTCCTCCTCGTTTTGAGTCCAACATCGGATGGCGCACGGCACGCCGTGGTCGCCGCCGCCACGCTTGCTTCGGCTGTGGCGTCCATACCCGAGTTCCGCCGTGCGGCCAGGCGGGCGCAGTTGCGGACTGCGCCTACGGCCCGGCCGGCGAAATCCGACGGCCGGGCCGCGCCGCCGCCGACATGCGGGAGCGGCACGCCATGCTATAGCCAGTATTCGAACCGCCGCGCCACCCACTCCTGCAGCCGCAGGAATATCGACCGCCGCCGCCATTGCACGGGATCGACGGGATCCGAGGCCGCCCGGTCCTGTGCAAACATGCTGTCCATCTGGCGCGCAAAATCCGCCCCCAGGACCACGGCGTTCAATTCGTCGTTGTGCAGGAAGCTGCGCCAGTCCAGGTTGGTGGAGCCGATGGTGGACCACACTCCGTCGATCGATGCCGTCTTCGAATGGAGGATGGCGTCGCGTCGTTCGTAGATATGCACGCCTGCGTCCAGCAGCTCGACATAGTGCGAGCGGCCGGCGTGAAACACCGCCCACGAATCGGTTTTCCCGGGGAGGACAAGCTGTACGTCCACCCCGCGCCGGGCGGCGTCGGCCAGGGCCTGGCGCAATTGCGGATCGGGCACGAAATAGGCGTTGGTGAGATGCACCGTGCGTTCCGCGTGGGCGATGGCAGACAGCAGGGTGAGATAGATCGGGCGATCGTCAGAGTCGGACCGGCTGCCGATTGCGCGCACGATCCCATCGCCTTGGGGGCGTAGCGCGGGGAAGTAGGTGCGGTCCGCCAGGAGCGGGCCGTTCTGCCGGTTCCAGGTGTCCATGAAATATTTCTGGAACTCGGCGACGGCCGGGCCATCGATCTGCAGATGGGTGTCGCGCCAGCCGCGCTCCGGTTCGGTGTGCTTTTTCCGGGGGCGGGCGGACGAGCCGCTCGAATAGGATTCGCTGATATTGATGCCGCCCAGGAACGCGGTCCTGCCGTCGACGACCAGCAGTTTCCGGTGGTCGCGGTTGTTCAGCAGCCATTCCTTGTTGTTGACCTTCGCCGGGTTGATCGGATTGAACTCGAGCGTCTGGATGCCGCCGGCGCGCAAGCGCGCGAAAAACGCCCTGGGTGTATCGATGCTGCCGACGCTGTCGTAGATCACATTGACCTGCACGCCCGCCGCCTGTTTTTCCAGCAGCAGCGCAGCGAATTCGGTGCCGATCTCGCCGTCCTCGAAGATGTATGTTTCGAGATTGATGTGGTCCCGTGCGGCGCGGATCGCAGCGAACATCGCACGGTAGGTCGCCGGCCCGTCCTGCAGCAGGGTCAGCCGGTTGCCGAGGACCAGCGGGCTGTCCCGGTTGATCGCTTCCTCCAGTGCCAGATGCTTCTGCAGGATGTCGCTGCGACCTGATTCGTCCTTGAGCTTGTCCAGGATGGCAGTGCGCTGGCTGGCCGCAACCGGACCGCGTGCCGTTTCAAACACCACCGCGGGCCTGGGGTGCGGGGGCGGCGCGGGATGCCGGGCCTCGGGCAGCGAGGCACAGGCTGGCAGCAGGATGATGAGTCCGCATGCCGCTGCACGGCGGAACAATGCGGCAAAGGATTGCATGCGCGTGCCGGATGGGGGGGTACGCGGGCGCACGGGCGGATGGCACATCGTTGTCTCCCCGGGCGCGGCCGACTAGGGGGCGCGGCTTGTCTTCCGTTGAGCCGCGGCAGCGGCCAGCCTGTTGATGAACTGGCCGCCTGACGACAGCGACAGGGCGATCGCTTGGCGGGCCAGCATCCCGACGAGCAGCGAACCGCCGAGCGCCTGCCAGGGTTTCCGGCGCACCAGCCATACCCCGGCCAAGGCTGCGCCGGACAAGCTCGCATAGGGATGCTGGCGCACCACGTCGCGAGCCAGCGGTGCGGCCATCTGGGCGAGTCCGACCAGGGAGGCGAGTGGCCCGTGGGTGTCTGCGGACAGACGCTGGCTCAGGATGTCACGGTTCATCCGCAGGCGGGCCTCGGCGTCGCCGGGCGTGGACGATTCTGTGCGGGCTCCCGGCGCATGCACGCCCGGGCCTGGATTGTCTGGATTCATCATGGGGGATCCTTCAAACCGAACAACTGCATGTCCTGGGCTAACTGCTCGCGCACGCGCGGGAAGGCGGGCACCGTGGGCGGCGCCCGCCGATAGGCCCAGCCCGCAAGCATCGCCACGGCGAGCGGCACTGCCGGGACGGCCCATAGCAGCCAGTGCCCGCTGGCCGTGGCCGCATGCAGCATCAGCGCGACGCCGGCAAACAGCAGCGCCAGCAAGCCTGCGCTTGCCAGCAGCAGCAGATAGCCCAGCCGCCGCACCTGCCGCGACTGCCACCAGGCTGCGTCCTGTTTGAGCAGTTGGGCGTAGGCGCTGACATACCCGGTCAGCAGGCCGGGCTCGTCCAGCATTATCCGGAGCAGCGGGGGCCACATCGCCTGGGATGCCTCGGCAAACTGCAGCGATCAGTGATGACTGTGATGCCTGCCGATCGCGCCGGCCAGCAGCGCAATGGCTGCACCGGCGGCGGCGGCCATCAGCAGGGATTTCAGGGGCTGTTCCTGCACATAGTGCGCAGCCTGGTCGGTGGTGTGGGCGAGCACCTCGCGTGCCCGCGCCGTGCCGCTGCGAATCGCTTCGCTGCCACGAGCGGCGATCTCCTCTGCACTGGCGCGCGCTTCGTCGAGCGAGCGGCGCGCGTGCTCGGCCGCTGCACCGTTGCTGATTTCGCTGCTGGTGGATTTCGGGCTAAGGGAAGTGGATTCCATGGGGTTCTCCTGGATGATCATTGAAATAACTGAAGGGAGTCGGCATGGGGCTGCCAGCTCAGACCCCAGCTTAGGCGGGCGACCGGCGTGGCATCAGGGGACAAGAGCGCACCCGCATGTCCGCCAATGCTCTGAACGGATGTAGGCCGCATCTGACATCCGTCTGGATGACAGACCCGTCGGACGTTGCTTACGTGCGACGGCCCTGTCCGCCGAGGCGAATCGCAGCGCTATCCGACAGATACGGCCTGGGTGACGGGCCATCATGCTTCGAACGGCGTAAGCAAGGATTCCTGCCACCCGGCATGGGAGGACGCCGGCCCGCTACACCGGGGCGGCCGGGCGTGGCGGTGCCGCGGCAGGCTGCAGGGGCGAGAGGGTCGGCTCTGCGCCATTCCAATTTCCATTCTTGAGGAGACGTCGTCATGCTGAAATGGGCACTGGTTTTTTTCATCATCTCGCTGGCCGCCGGTGTGCTGGGATTCACCGGCATTGCAGCAGGCGCGGCTGCCGTGGCCAAGACCTTGTTCTACATAGCCCTTGCGCTGTTCCTGATCTTCCTGGTCCTCGGCCTGATCGCAATCCGCGCCGCCAGATAAGTCACCCCGGTAGATTCGGTGAATGTAGGAATCGTCCGACACCAACATCGTCGTCAGCCGATGGCGCGGGAATCGTACGAAGTTAGGCTGAACTTACCTGTCACACTCGCTAAACACAAACCGCCCGCGGCGGCTGCGGATCCAGTCAAGGAGAACTCCATGCTCTATTACGCCCTGGTATTTTTCATCATCGCCATCGTGGCGGCCGTGTTCGGATTTTCCGGCCTGGCGGCCGGCGCAGCCGGCATCGCCAAGATCCTTTTCGTGGTTTTTCTGGTGATGGCCATCGCCACTTTCGTGGTCAACCTCGTGCGCGGCCGCTAGGTGGGCGCGATGCTAGAATCGATCGCAGGTCATTGAGCGGGAGCAGGCATGATTCAAGTTGCCATCGTCGACGATCATCAGATTGTTCGAACCGGCTTTCGCGAATTGCTGGCCGAGGATTCCGGAATCCACATCAGCTTCGAAGCGGCCAACGGAGACGAGGCGCTGGCGCTGCTGCGGACGTCCCCGTGCGACGTGCTGTTGCTCGACATTTCGTTGCCGGGCAAGAGCGGGGTCGACGTGCTGCGTGCCGTTCGCCAGCGCCATCCCGACATCAAGGTGCTGATCCTGAGCGGATTCCCGGAGGAAAGCTACGCGCTTGCCATGATCAAGAATGGCGCAAACGGCTACCTCTGCAAGGATTGCGATCGGGACGAGCTGCTGCGGGCCATCCGGACGGTCTCGCTCGGGCGCCGCTACGTCTCGGCACGCACGGCGGAACTGCTCGCAGACGAAATGAGCGGCGAGCGCTGCGGGGTGTTGCACGAGACCCTGTCGGACCGCGAGCTCCAGGTGTTCCTGCGGCTGGCGCGAGGCGAGTCGGTGTCGGACATCGCCGGACAACTGCATCTCAGCGTCAAGACCATCAGTACGTACCGCTCGCGGGTGACCGAGAAACTGAACGTCGCGAGCAATGCCGAATTGGCTACCTATGCATTACGACACGGGCTCATTACCCAATAATTCCGCTGCGCCGACCCGCCGGGCAGGCCGGATGGACAATCATCCCCCCATGCTGAAAGTGTTTCTGATCGAGGATTCGGCGCTGCTGCAGGAGCTGCTCTCTGGCATGTTGAGCGAGCTGGACGGCGTCGAGTTCTGCGGTTGCGCGGATGGCGAAACCGAGGCCTTGCACCGCCTGGCGCAGGCGCCGGTCGATCTCGTGATCATCGACATCGAGTTGAAGCAGGGCAGCGGGATCGGCGTCCTCGACGCGCTGCAGACGGATTCCGGCCTGTACGGGAATCCCCGCAAGGCCGTGTTGACGAATTATGCGCATTCCACCATGCGGCAGCGTTGCGAGCGTTTCGGGACGGATGCCTTCTTCGACAAGTCGTTGCACATCAATCAGCTGATCGACTACGTGGTCGATGCGGCGCACAGGAAAGCCGCGTCCTGAGGCCGGATTCCGGAGCCGTCCCCGAGGCGGCGTTCAGGCCGGCAGGGTGGCCCGGATCATGACGCCGGCGCCGGGCGAAGTGCGGATGTCGAGTTGTCCCCCGTGGGTGAAAACGCGGTGCTTGATCCCGGCGAGGCCATGGCGCGCGAGCTTGGGGGAATCGAGATCGAATCCCACGCCGTCATCCTCGATCGTCAGTTCGATCGAGGCGCCCGTCACGCGCAACGACACGCTGACGTGGCGGGCATGCGCATACTTGCGGATATTGGTGAAGGCCTCCTGAACGATCCGGAACAGGCTGAGCGAGACCGCTTCGGAGAGCTCCGGCTCGGCCTCCGGCAGGTCGACCTTCACTTCGGTTTCCTCGCCCTGACGGAATTCCTCGATCAGCGCCTTCAGCGCCTCGATCAGCCCCAGGTCATACAGCAGCGCTGGCCGCAGGTCGTTGGTGATGCGCCGCTTGAGCGTGATGCCGCTGGTCAGGCTCTGGCGCAGTCGCGCCAGCCGCTGCGCCACCAGTTCGCGCGATTCGGGGGGCAGTTTGCGTTCGATCCAGTCGGCGTCGAGCTTGGCGGCGGTCAGCAGTGCGCCGAGCTCGTCGTGCATCTCGCGTGCCAGGTGCAGTTTCTCCGCCTCACGTACGTCGGTCAGATAAGTGGCGAGATTCGTCAGTTCCACGGTACGGATGCGTACTTCGCGTTCGAGGCGTTCGTTTTCCGCCTGCAGCATGTCCTGGATTCTTTCCCGCAGTTCCTGCTTCTTCTGTTTCTGCGAGATGGCCAGCACCAGCAGCAGCAGCGAGGCAATGGCCAGCAGCACGGTGCTGATCCGGGCGTTCTCGAAACCGTTCACCGACCTGCGGACGTTCTGCAGGTTTTCCGTGAGCAGCGCGAGCTTCATCAGGGCGTGCTGGCGACGATAGGCGCTCATTGCCATGTTGCCTTCGTCGAACCAGCTTTTTTGGAGCGGCGCGCCATCCGCGATGTGCCGGGTGGTGAGTTCCATGCGGGCAGCCGCGCTATGGGCATGGTTGAGGAGCGCGGGCAAGGCGTGGCTTTCCGTGTTGTCCTTGTGGTCCGTTTCGATCACGCGGATGGCCTCGTGAATCTGGGGAACCGTGGCCCTGAAAGCGGCGAGGTAGAGTGGGTCGCGGGTGAGGGCGAAGCCGCGGGTCTCGGCCTGGGCGTCGAGCAGGAGCTGGTTCAGGCGGTCGAGGTGGTTGGCGCGCCGGGTGGTGTCCCCGAACTGCCGCATGGCGTCGAGTCCGGACGAGGCTTGCATGTAGCTGGCCACCAGCATGCCGATCAGCAGCGCCATGCCGACGGCCAGGTAAAGATGGGTGCTGAGGCGCAACCCGTCGCCCCGTTTCGGCAAGGGCTGATCCGGCGCGGGAGAGAGCGTAGTCGGCATGGACATGATCGGGTGCGGACTGTCGAGATCGAGTTATTGCAGGAATCTTCCGACAGGTCAATCCGTACCCTCCGACAGATGGCGGGCAAGCCCCGGGCTAGGATGTTTCCATCGGCCGGCCAGGCCCCGCCGCAGTCGGATTGTGGGCGGTTCAATTTCTTTCTTGTGCGTCAGGAGAACACCATGAAAACGCTTCTTGCATTGTTGATGTCTTCCGTTTTTGTCGTGCTGGCAGGCTGCAATACGGTGGCGGGTGCCGGCAAGGATATCGAACGGGGTGGCGAGAAAGTCCAGGACACCGCCAAGGACGTCCAGGAAAAGATGTAACGGTTCTTGTCCTGTCCGCTTACCCGGGAGTGTGTCATGAACACAGAGTCACGCCAGGCGGTGAGCACGATCGCCGATGAAGAGGCATCCGATGCCGGCGCCTTTCTCTCCGATGTCGCAACGCTCAGGGCGCGCGCCCGTCAGCATATCGAAGAGGGGGCGGTGACCGGGGGCTACAGCCTCAATGCACACGCGGCGGTCAAGGTGCTGAACGATGCGCTGGCCACCGAGCTTGTCTGCACCCTGCGCTATCGCCAGCATGCCTTCGTCGCCCGGGGCATCCATTCCGACCCGATCGCGCAGGAATTCCTGGTCCACTCCAACGAAGAGCTTGCGCATGCCGACCTGCTTGCCAAGCGCATCGTACAACTGGGCGGCACGCCCGAATTCAACCCGGACAGGCTGAGCCAGCGTTCGCACGCCGAATACGCGGCGTGCGAAACCCTGGAGGCGATGATCCGGGAGAATCTGGTGGCCGAACGGATTGCGATCGAGAGCTATCGCGAAATGGTGCGCTATTTCGCCGAGCACGACCCCACCACGCGCGCCATGCTGGAGGGCATTCTGGCCATGGAAGAAGCGCACGCCGACGAACTGGCGGACCTGCTGGGCTGAATGCGCTGCGGCGTCGAGCCGCGCTAGTTTTTCGCGGGCTGCCGGCCGGGTGTCGCCGCCATCTCCGGCCAGGTCCTGGGCAGCAGCACCCACATGCGGCCGCGCTGCTTCATGCGTCCCGCGAGCTCGCCGGCCTCGTTGCCGAACCCCCAGAAATAATCGGCACGCACGCCGCCGCGGATGGCGCCGCCGGTGTCCTGGGCCATCACCAGCCGGTTCAGCGGTTCAGACGAATTGGGCTGGGTGGTGGCGAGGAAAACCGGGGCGCCGAGCGGGATGAAGCGCGGATCGACGGCGATCGAGCGGCCACCGGTGAGCGGCACGCCGAGCGCGCCGAGCGGGCCGGTGAGGCCGTTGGGCAGTTCGCGGAAGAACACATAGCTCGGATTGGCGGCGAGCAGGTCGGGCAGCCTGTCGGGGTTTTTTGCGCCCCAGTCCTTGATGCCCTGCATCGACGCCTGTTCGAGCTTCAGCTCGCCGCGTTCGACCAGCAGCTTGCCGATCGACTGATAGGGGTGGCCGTTCTGATCCGCGTAGCCGACGCGCATATGCGAACCGTCGGGCAGTTCGATGCGGCCCGAGCCCTGGATCTGCAGGAAGAAGAGGTCGACCGGGTCCTCGGCCCAGGCGATCGGCTGTCCCTTGAAACCGTTGCCGTTGCCATTGGCGGCAGCTTCGATCTCCTTGCGGCTGGGGTAGGGCACCAGCTTGTTGCCGGCCAGCCGCCCGCGCAGGCGCAGATTCTTCAGCTCGGGATAGAGGCTCGCCAGATCCACCGTAACGAGATCGTCAGGCACGGCATAGAGCGGATGGCGTGCGCGCTCGGTGCGCACGCGGTCGCCCTTGAGCAGGGGTTCGTAATAGCCGGTGACGAGCCCCTCGGCGCTGCCGTCTTCCTGGGTGGCCTGCCAGGGCTGGAAACGCTGCTCGAAGAAGGCGCGCACGGCGTCGTCGTCGGGTGCGGCCATCGTGGCCGCCTCGGCGCAAATCGCCTGCCAGGCGCTGCGCTTGACCAGCGTGGCGCAGCTTTGCAGGAAGGCCGGCCAGGCTTCGCTCGCCGTGTCGTCCTGCCAGAAAGCCACGCTGGACCATTCCACGGGCTTGAGCGTGGGGTAGACCTGCACCGGGGCGGGGAGGGCGGGCGGAACGGGCTCGGGGGGCGGTGCCGGGGTCGGTGCGGGCGGCCGCACCGCACAGGCAGACAGCAGCAGGGCGAACAGCCACGGGCTTGCACGTAACAGCATCACGGGTGAAGATGGCTCACAGCAGAAACACGTGCCGAGTATAACAACGGGGAGAACGTCCGCATGGAGAACCAGGGATTGGGCTGGCTGCTGCTTGAAGCGGGGATTGCGCTGGGGCTGCTGGTGTTCATCGTGTGGTGGACGATGAAAAAATAAGCGCCCGATTCAGAGGGGGGCGGGATGCGAGGCCGCACTGCTCCCGCAAAACCCGTGGGCTTAATGGAGGACCCGGGGCATCGCCAGCGTGAACTGGGGAATCTCGGCATCGAACTTGTTGCCGTCCTCGGCCACCATCTGATAGGTGCCGCGCATGGTGCCGACCGGCGTCGCCATCGCGGTGCCGCTGGTGTATTCGAAGCTCTCGCCCGGCCGCAGCAGCGGCTGCTCGCCGACCACGCCGAGGCCTTTGACTTCCTGGACGACGTTGTCGGCGTCGGTGATGATCCAGTGGCGCGAGATCAACTGGGCCGCCACGGTGCCGGAGTTGGCGATCGTGATGGTGTAGGCGAACACATAACGGTCGGACGACGGGTCGCTCTGGTCGGCGAGGTAGGTCGTGTCCACGTTGATGCTGATCTGATATTTCTTGCCTTCGGCCACGGTTCTGCTCGACGGGATGGAATGCGCGGAGTGTAACGCAATGGCGTGGCGGGCTGTTAAAATGGCCGGGTTTTTCCAAAAATCCCGGAGCTCCCCATGACGTACCGCATCGCCCCGTCCATCCTGTCCGCCAACTTTGCCAAGCTGGGCGAGGAAGTCGACAACGTGCTCGCCTCCGGCGCCGACATCGTCCACTTCGACGTGATGGACAACCATTACGTGCCCAACCTCACCATCGGTCCGCTGGTGTGCGAGGCCCTGCGCAAGCACGGCGTCACCGCGCCGATCGACGTGCACCTGATGGTCAAGCCGGTCGACCGCATCATCCCCGACTTCGCCAAGGCGGGCGCGACCTACATCACCTTCCATCCGGAAGCCAGCGAACACATCGACCGTACCATCGGCCTGATCCGCGATTCCGGCTGCAAGCCCGGCCTGGTGTTCAACCCCGCCACCCCGCTGGACGTGCTGGAATACACCCTAGACAAGATCGACATGGTGCTGCTGATGAGCGTCAACCCCGGCTTCGGCGGCCAGAAGTTCATCCCCTACGTGCTCGACAAGGCGCGCGCCGTGCGCAAGATGATCGACGACCGCGGCCTCAAGGTGAACATCGAGATCGACGGCGGCGTCGGCCCGGCCAACATCGCCGAAGTCGCGCGTGCCGGCGTCGACACCTTCGTCGCCGGCTCGGCCGTGTTCGGCGCCGCCAAGGACAGCGACCCGCAGCGCTACAACTCCATCATCGCCGCGATGCGTGCGGAACTGGCGAAAGCCTGATTTCCAGGGGTCAGGATTCAGGGGTCAGGAGGCAGGGAAGCTTGTGCTTCGCACTCTTGAATAATGCGTGGCCGCCGGCCGCATTCCCTCTGAATCCTGATCCCTGAATCCTGACCCCTACTGAAATGAAACGCTTTCCCCTCCCGATCAAAGCCGTCGTCATCGATCTCGACGGCACCCTGCTCAATACCGCGCCCGATCTGGCGCACGCCGCCGAACTGATGATGGCCGACCTCGGCCGCCCCTGCCCGTCGCTGGAGACGATCTCCACCTATATCGGCAACGGCGTGTCGCGCCTGGTCAAGCGCGTGCTCACCGGCGAGATGGACGCCGAGCCCGATGCGGCGCTGTTCGAAAAGGCCATCGCTTCGTACCAGAAGCATTACGGCGAGCACGTGTCGCTCCACTCGCGCCCCTTCCCGGGCGTGGTCGACGGCCTCGATGCGTTCAAGGCGATGGGTGTGCACATCGCCTGCATCACCAACAAGGCCGAGCAGTTCACCCATCCGCTGCTGAAGGACACCGGGCTGTTCGACTACTTCGAGCTGATCCTGTCCGGCGACACCCTGCCCAAGCGCAAACCCGACCCGCTGCCGCTCCTGCACGCCTGCGAGGTGTTCAAGGTGAAGCCGGTCGAGCTGCTGCTGATCGGCGATTCGCTCAACGACACCCAGGCCGCGCGCGCCGCCGGCTGCCCGGTGTTCTGCGTGCCCTACGGCTACAACCGCGGCCGCCCGGTCGCCGAGCTCGACCTCGACGCCGTGGTGCCGAGCCTGGTCGAGGCAGCGAAGATGGTGGTCAAGGCGTGAGCTTAGGGGCTAGGGGCTTGGATCTAGGATCTAGGGCGCGCGCCATCGGCGCGCGATGGTGACGCTGTGCGTCGCTTCATTCCCTAGCCCCTAAATCCTACCCCTAGCCCCTAATCATGACTGAACAAGACTTCTTCGACCTCGCCCGCCAGGGCTACAACCGCATTCCGCTGGTGCGCGAACTGCCCGGCGACCTGGAAACGCCGCTTTCCGTCTACCTCAAGCTCGCCAACGCGCCCTACGCCTACCTGCTCGAATCGGTGGTTGGCGGCGAGCGCTTCGGCCGCTATTCCTTCATCGGCCTGCCGGCGCGCACGGTGCTCAGGGTACGCGCCCATCTGCTGACGGTGGAAACCGACGGCCAGGTGACCGAGGAGCACAGCCTGTCCGATCCGCTGGCCTTCATCGCCGACTTCCAGGCGCGCTTCAAGGCGGCGCCGGTGGCCGGGCTGCCGCGTTTCACCGGCGGGCTCGCCGGCTATTTCGGCTACGACACCATCCGCTACATCGAGAAGCGGTTGGCGCCAGACTTCAATAAGAATCGGCCGCGCAAGGACGACGTGCTGCACACGCCGGACATCCTGCTGATGCTGACCGAGGAGCTGGCGGTGTTCGACAACCTCGCCGGCAAGCTCTATCTCATCACCCACGCCGACCCGATGCAGCCCAATGCGTACGCGCAGGGCCATTTGCGCCTGGCCGAGCTGGCCGAGAAACTGCGCGAACCGGTCCATCTTCCGCTCGAACCGGTGGTCGACACCGCCGAGCCGAGCTCCGAATTCGGCGAGGCCGAGTTCAAGGCCGCGGTGCAGAAGGCCAAGGATTACATCGCCGCGGGCGACATCATGCAGGTGGTACTCAGCCAGCGCATGGCGCGGCCGTTCGCCGCCTCGCCGCTGTCGCTGTACCGCGCGCTGCGCAGCCTCAACCCCTCGCCCTACATGTTCTTCTATGACCTCGGTGGTTTCCATATCGTCGGCTCGTCGCCGGAGATCCTGGTGCGGCTCGAGGGCGACACCGTCACCCTGCGGCCGATCGCCGGCACACGCCCGCGCGGGCTGACGCGCGAGGACGACCAGCGTCTCGCCGAGGAGCTGCTGGCCGATCCCAAGGAATGCGCTGAGCACCTGCAGCTGCTCGACCTCGGCCGCAACGACACCGGCCGCGTCGCCGTCACCGGCAGCGTCAAGGTCACCGAGAACATGCAGATTGAGCGCTACTCGCACGTCATGCACATCGTCTCCAACGTCGAGGGCAGGCTGAAGCCGAATCTGTCCGCGCTCGACGTGCTGCGCGCCAGCTTCCCCGCCGGCACCGTGTCCGGCGCGCCCAAGGTGCGGGCGATGGAAATCATCGACGAACTCGAGCCTTCCAAGCGCGGCATCTACGCCGGTGCGGTCGGCTATCTCGGCTTCAACGGCGACATGGACCTGGCGATCGCCATCCGCACCGCGGTGGTCAAGGACGGCATGCTGTACGCGCAGGCGGGCGCCGGCATCGTCGCCGATTCGGTGCCCGACAACGAGTGGATGGAAACGCTGAACAAGGCGCGCGCCGTGGTGCGCGCGGCCGAATTGGCGCAGGCCCGGTTTGGCGGGGAGGTGGAGTAATCATGTTATTGATGATCGATAAGCAACATTGTCCAAGAGAATCACACTTAACCCCATCGAATCGCGCATAACATACTGATGCGACGCGGTTTTTATTCCTTAAAAGTTTCTCTTCGTCCGTTGACTTCCCCGAAAAGTGGGGGCACCATCGGGGGCATCACATGGAGGTGCCCCCATGCTTACCGACACTGCCGTCCGCAATGCGCGCCCGAAAGACAAGCCCTACAAGCTGGCTGATACAGGCGGGTTATACCTCCAGGTCAACCCCAACGGGACCAAGTACTGGCGCCTGAAATTCCGCTTGGCGGGCAAGGAGAAAAAGCTCGCTCTCGGCGTGTATCCCACGGTGAAGCTTGCTGAAGCTCGGGCCGAACGGGACAAATGGAAGCCGATGGTGAAGGCGGGGCTGGACCCCGTGATCGAGCGGCAACTGGCGAAGGTGAAGACGCAGCAGGCCGCCGCCAATACCTTTCAGGCCATTGCCGAGCGCTGGATCGTCGAGCATCGAAAGGGCTGGAGCGCCTACTACTGCAAGCAGGTTGAGCGGTATCTGGAGAAGGACGTCTATCCGCATATCGGACGGCTGCCGGTTCATAGCATTACCCGGGAGCACGTGAAAGACGTCGTGCAGCGGATCGAGAAGCGGGTGCCGAAGGGCGCAGCGGCAGTCAACGTGCGCCAGTGGGTGCAGGCCGTGCTGCTGTTCGCCGTCGACGAGGGCCTGATCGCCGACGTGCCGAACCTGCGAATCAAGATCAAGCGCAAGCCGGTCGAACACGCGAAGAATCACGACCGCCAAGCCCTGGCGGACTTCGTGAAACGACTGGAAGGGTTCGGCGGGAATCGAACCACGGCGATCGCGCTAGATCTGATGCTGTTGCTCTTCGTCCGAACGGTCGAGGTGCGCCGCGCCGAGTGGGCCGAGTTCGATATCGATGGCCCCGAACCCATGTGGCGCATCCCCGCCGACAAGATGAAGCGCAGGCGCGAGCATTGGGTGCCGCTACCGACCCAAGCCGTCGCGTTGTTGCAGGAACTGCGGAAGATCACAGGGGCTGCGCGTTACCTGTTCCCGAACATGCGCCGTCCTTCCGAGCCCATGTCGCCGACGACAATCAATCGTGCTCTGGAATACCTGGGGTATGGGTCGGGAGAGTTCTCGGGGCATGACTTCCGGGCGACGGCATCGACGCTGCTGCGGGAGGTGCTGGGCTTTCCGGGTGAGTGGGTCGAGGTGCAACTCGCGCACGGGCCGCGCAGTGCCGTGGAGGCCGCCTACAACCACAGCCGCTACATCGAGGGCCGTCGCCGCATGTTGCAGGTTTGGGCTGGCTGGCTGGCTGATCCGGGCGCTTCCACGACCAACGTGGTTGATCTGCAGAAGGCCGTCGCGTGAAGGCGGAAATCAATTTCACGCTGACGCGGTGCCAGTGCTATGACCTGGGCAGCTTTCTCGCGGGTGTTGCGCGGCTGCTGAACCTGCCATTGGGCTGCTACCCTGAGGCGCCCCCGTGGTTACTGTCACAGGCAGTGTTAGGACACTGCGGTTTCGCTCAGGGCATGCTGAAGCGTGTGGTGAGACGCGGCGGCATGCATGAGGTGACAGTCAGAATTCCTAGATGGCAAGTCGTCGCACTGTATACGGGGCTGCTTGGATATTTTCAGGATTCAAGCTCAGAAAACTTGGCGCGGCATGACCCGCGTGGCTTTGTCGCGCTGCTCAGAATCTTGATCGAGCTTCGTGAACGTTTAGTGCGCAGGAGGGGGCAGCACGGACCCTACAAAATAACGCCATCCCAGGCGCGTGAGTTGCTTGGACCCCGAACAATCCTGACAGGAAAAAACGCGTGTCGGTATGAGTCCAAGGTGGCCTTTGTGGCGAGCAATTTCGCGGTCAGCGAAAGACATGTGTACCGGCTTCTCGCTCAAGGCATGCCGCCTCCAAGCATCCTGGGATAACCCAAAAATTTTCAGATTTCACGTCAGGCTATTTGCCTTCGTCATCCGCGTCCGTCCACGTATCGTGAACTCATTGCTGCTTGTCAATGAGGGACTGCGATGCGAGCACTTAACTTGCGCGAGACCGAAGCCAAAGTAGGTTTCAAGAAGACTCTGATTTACCGCCTTTTGGCGGCGGGTCAGTTCCCCCAGCCCATCAAAATCGGGCGCGCCTCACGTTGGCTCGAGAGCGAGCTTGACGCCTTCCTGCTGGAGCGCGCCAACGAGCGCGAGCAGGGGAAGGGGCGGGCGTGAATACCGCCACGGTCATGCTGCAAGCCAAGGACCCGCTCGATATCGCGGTCGCCTATCGCTTGGACGGCGGCTCTTATGTCTGCTGGCAGGGCGAGCTGTTTCGCTGGAACGGCATTCGCTATGTGAGCTTCGGCAACGACGCGGTTCGCTCCGACCTGTACGGCTTCATTCAGCGCTGCGAGCTTGCCACTGGCACCCGCATCACCCCGAACCGCAGGCTCGTCACCGACGTCATCGACGCACTGCAGGCGCTGTGCTTTCTCGACATTCCGCGGGCGCCCTGGTGGCTGGGTGAAGAGGGGGCGGTTCCCGCCGACGACCTGCTGGCATGCGCGAACGGGCTGGTGAACTTGCGCACTCGCGAGCTGCTGGAGCCGTCCCCGCTGTTCTTCAATACCGCCGCCGTTGGGTTCGACTTTGACCCATCCGCACCGAAGCCCGAGCGCTGGATCGAATTCCTCTCCAGCATCTGGTCCGACGATCAGGAATCGATCGACGCGCTGGCGGAATGGGTCGGGCTCGCGCTGACCGATATCACTGATTTTCAGAAGGCCTTGCTGATCGTCGGACCCAAGCGGTCTGGCAAGGGAACCATTTTGCGGGTGCTGCGCGAGATCGCCGGCCATCCCAACGTTGTGAGCCCCACCCTGTCCTCACTGGGCCTGCCGTTCGGCCTGCAGTCCCTAATCGGGCGGCGCGTCGGGATTGTCAGTGATGCGCGCCTCTCGCACCGCGCGGATATGGCGGCCGTCGCCGAGAACCTGCTACGCATCACCGGGCAGGATGCGGTCTCGGTGCCTCGCAAGTTTCTCCCCGACTGGCATGGCCAGCTCACGACACGCTTCATTCTCGCGACCAACGAACTGCCCGGCTTCAGCGACGCCTCAGCCGCCCTCGCGTCGCGCTTCATCGTGCTGCGCATGCAACGCAGCTTCTTTGGGCATGAGGACCCGCACCTGACCGAAAAGCTGCTGCAGGAGCTGCCCGGCATCTTCATGTGGGCACTCGATGGGCTCGACCGTCTGCGCGAGCGTGGGCGCCTGCTGCAGCCCCGCAGCGGTCAGGAGCTGGTCGACGAACTCGAAGCGTCCACAAGCCCCATCGGCGAATTCGTGCGCGAGCGCTGCATCGTGTCCCCTACCACCTGGGTCGCGTGCGACCGGCTGTTCGATGCCTGGCGGGAATGGTGCCGAGAGCAGGGGCGTGACCACCCCGGTACGGTGCAGCAGTTCGGCCGACAGTTGCGCGCGGCATGTCCCGAAATCCGCATCACGCAGCCCCGTATCGGCGGCGGCCGAGAGCGTCGATACGAGGGGATTCGCCTTCGCTCTTCGGTGGATGTTGGCACGCATTGGAACGCGAGCGAAACCATTGCACACGATGCGAAAGACAAGAGTAAGGAACGCAATGGAGTGGTCTGCGTGCCATCGCGTGCCAACTACGAACCCATCACCGAGAAGGAGTCCACCCCATGCTGATCGAAACATCCAAGGCCGGCGCGTTCGGCTGTTTTCAGACGCGCGCACTACCACAAGACCAGCGCGCCGGCTGTGCCGGCCGAAAGTGCGCCGCCTGGAGCGTGTTGCTTTCGCCGGGACAAATCGCGCTGTTCGACGCTCAGTCCGCGAAGCCCGGGCATTACCTGGTCACGGTCGAGCTGGGCTGCTGCGGGCTGCTACCACGCGCGGCCGACACTGAGCTCGCATCACGACGCACCGAACTCGTCGATGCCGGCTTGCTGAAATTTGTCCCGCGCCCACCGCCGCCGCCGACGCCGATGCCGCGGAACAATACCGTGCTGTCCGGCCGCCCTGACCACATTTAACCCACCCACAGACGAAGGAGAAACACGATGCGTGACCTACTCAAGAAACTGATCGGCACCAGCCGCAAGCCGCCCACTGCTGAAGGATTGACCGAGGCCGAGCAGTTACTCGCGGCTGAACTGCGGACGGCGCGCGATGAGCTGGACGCTCTGCTCGCGCGTCGAGACGACGAGGTACTCGATGCCCTTGCGGCTGGCGATGAGCCATCCATGAACGTCCTGCGCCTCCGGATTTCCGACGCTGAACGCCGTGTGGCCGAGCTCCAAGCTGCCACCGCTGCTGCAGGCGCCCGCCGTGCCGCTGCTGAGCATCGGCGAGCTGCGGAGGCACTCCGGGCTCGCTGGGATGCGGCGCGCGCTCTGGTGGCTCAGCGTGACGAAGCGGGCAAACGTCTGGAGGCCGCGCTCGATGCCGCTGCCTCTGCGCTGGGGGAGATCCGCGCGCTGCAGGAGTCGATCGCCGAAGCGCTGCCGGTGCAGCCGAACCAAGCGCCCCTGGTCTGGGGGCCTGCTGGCCTGGAACACGCTGTGAGCGTGCACCTGGCACTCCGGGCCCGGCCGCTTTTCGTGCGCGCGGCTGGGCTGGCACGGTCAGATGAATTATTGACCGTGGCAGCAGCGATTGCCGATTCCGGTCAGCAGATGCTCGGCGCCGACCAGACCGCCCATCTTGCCGCCCCCGTTGCCGCGTAACCCAGGAGACCACCATGGATGAATTCAACACCGTACCCGCACCCGCCCCCGCCCCCGAAACCGGAGCCGCCGCCTCTGTGCTTGCACCGCCGCAGCCCGAGCCGCAAGTGGCGGACGAGCCTTTCCACGACGAGGAAACCGCCGACGCGTTCCTGGGGCTGATGGAATCTTCCATCCAGCCGCCCGCCGACCCGAGCGCGTACACGTTCCCCTATGAGCAGGGGGCCAAACTCGACGCGGAGCAGCAGCAACAGGACACCACGCTGCGGACCTGGATGCACGCCGCCGGGCTGCCCGCCGACATTGGCAGCGCGATCGCCAGCGACGTCGATGCCTTCGCCTCGCGGGTGGCCGGCTTCACCGAAGAGCAGCACCAGCTCCAGCAGCGCGAGACCCTGGCGACGCTTGAGCGGGCGTTCGGGGAAGCGCGCACCGCTGAACTTGTGAAGCTGGCGCGCGGCTTGGTGGCGCAGCTCGACGCGAAGCACGGTGGCGCTGTGTCGGCATGGCTCGACGCTACGGGCGTCGGCAACAGCCCGAACTTGGTCGCGCAGCTTGGGATGCATGCTGAAAGGATCGCGCTCGTTGCGAAAGCCCGAGGTGTGCGGAGAGGTGTGCGGAAATGAGCGAGCGCGGGACGATTCCTCAGAACGCCGACGAGCGCCTCGCCGTCCTCGCTGCGGCTCGTGCACGCCATGCCGAGGCCCGCCGGACCCGTGATGCAGCACAGGCAGCCTATGACGAAGCGCAGGCGGCCAAAGCGACCGCACGCACAGCCTTGGCCGAGGCGGATCTCGAACTGTTGCGCGCGCAGGCGGCCATGCGCGCGGCCGGCGTTGCGTGTAGGGGGCTGAGCGATGGCGGATGACACGAATATGGAGGCATGCCCCTCAGTGGATGCAGGGTCACCGTCCACCGAGCCCAATGACGACGCGGGGAAGGGCGGGGGGGTACGGGTAGGGCGCTTGGATTCGGTCGACGGCGTGATGGTCGAACTCGGGCGCGTCTACCGGCAAGTGCGGCGTAACGCCGGCCCCGACATCGATCCGGCCGTCGGCTCCAAGCTCACCTACATCTTGACTGCACTCGCCAGGACGATCGAAACGTCGCAACTGGAACAGCGCGTGCAGGCACTTGAAGAAAGGCTCCGGAAAAAATGAAACCTTCACTGGCATACCGTGTTGGAAAAATCGAAGCTGTCAGCGGCGACGCCGAGACATTCGTGGTCGCGGTCCCCGAGCATGGGGAGACGCCCGAGCAGGCCGTTGAGCGCGTCACGGCGGACCTAGTGGTCGATGAGAGGACCGTGATTGTCTCGATCGTGCGATTCAGCAACGAGGTCCGTCATGGTTGACGAGGATGTCGCTGCGTTCTGGGCCATGCGCCAGGCCGACGAGCCGGGCGAGCGGGCGCTGTTCCGTGCCGTGATCGTGCAGGCATTCAATGACGCCTGCCGCCCTGCTGGACGTTGGCGTGATGCTGATACGCAGGACGAGGCGGACGAGTGGCTGCGGTTCTCTGGGACTTTCGCCCTGTATGCCTCACTCGCCGGGGTGGATGATCCCGAGGCGCTGCGGGAGCGGATTGTGGCGCGGCTGGATGCGGCGCACGCCCGCCAGAATCGTCAGGGTGAGGCGATCAGTGGGGCGGAGGTGCCGACGTACCTGCTGGGCGTGAAAACACTACTGACGGCGATTTGCTTGCGTTGACCGATCCGTCGCCTGCTTTGTCTGCTTCCGACGCCCGAAGATCGCAATCAGCGGTAAGACGACCACCGGTGCGAGCACCATCCAGAGCGGCGATACCTGCCGAGGCAGGTCCGAAAGTGCGAAGGCGACACCGCCCGCAAAGGCCAAGGTGAACAGGGCGGCCAGAAAGGCAACGAAACCGCCTTCCTGCGTTTCGCCCGGCTTCACGGCGCCGAGGGCGAACATCCCGGTGAAGCCGAACCACAGAAACAGTATCCAGCCCCATCCCCCCAGCCCGAAGAATGTTCCGATAAGACTCGCCATCGAAGCGGGTATACCGGCGATCCCAATGGCAGTCAGAATGAACCTCAGTAGTGCCATGTACGTCTCCCCTGTGACTCAACATGGGCTTTCAGGCCGCCCTTATATGTTCTGAGGCTTTAGTCTAGGCCCAATCCACAGCCAGGCGGCTCTTTATTGAGGCGGCTTACGATTTCGGGGGATAATCGGGCGCTTGATAGAACAAGCGCCGGCTTGAAACCAGCGTGTGCGAATGGGGGCACGAATGGGGGCATCAGGTAAGCCGCCTTTCTGAAAATCCCTTGAAATTCAAATTGATGGGCAGACTATGCTGCTAATGATCGACAACTACGACAGCTTCACCTACAACCTGGTGCAGTATTTCGGCGAGCTGGGCGAGGACGTCAAGGTGATCCGCAACGACGAGATCGACCTTGCCGGCATCGCCGCGCTGAAGCCGGACCATATCGTCGTCTCGCCAGGGCCCTGCACGCCCAACGAGGCCGGCGTATCGGTGCCGCTGATCCGGGAATTTGCCGGCAAGATTCCCATCCTCGGCGTCTGTCTCGGCCACCAGAGCATCGGGCAGGCCTTCGGAGGCAGGATCGTGCGTGCCAAGGAATTGATGCACGGCAAGACCTCGATGATCCACCACCTCGACAAGGGGGTATTCAAGGGCCTGCCGAATCCCTTCCGCGCCACCCGCTACCACTCGCTGGTGATCGAGCGCGAATCGCTGCCCGACTGCCTGGAAATCACCGCGTGGACCGACGACGGCGAGATCATGGGCGTGCGTCACAAGACGCTGCGGGTCGAAGGCGTGCAGTTCCATCCCGAATCCATCCTCACCGAGCACGGCCACGCGATGCTCGCGAATTTCCTGAAGGAAAAGGCGTGATGCAGACCAAGGACCTGCTGACCCTGCTGATCGAGCGCCACGACCTGCCGCGCGACACCATGCTGGCTGCGATGCGCGCGCTGATGGGCGGCGAGTGGACGCCGGCGCAGATCGCCGGCTTCCTCATCGCGCTGCGCATGAAGGGCGAGACCGTGACCGAGATCGCGGCGGCCGCCGACGTCATGCGCGAGTTGTCGGTCAAGGTGCCGCTCGGCGGTGTCGACCATCTGGTCGACACCTGCGGTACCGGCGGCGACGGCGCGCACACCTTCAACATTTCCACCGCCGCGGCCTTCGTCGCGGCGGCATGCGGTGCGCGCGTGGCCAAGCACGGTGGGCGCTCGGTGTCGTCGACTTCGGGCAGCGCCGACGTGCTGGAGGCGCTGGGAGTGAACGTCAACCTGGCGCCGGACAAGGTCGCCGAGGCGGTGAAGACCATCGGCGTCGGTTTCATGTTCGCGCCCAACCATCACAGCGCGATGAAGCACGCCGCCCCGGTGCGGCGCGAGCTCGGCGTGCGTACGCTGTTCAATCTGCTCGGGCCGCTCACCAATCCGGCGGGAGCGCCGAACCAGGTGATGGGCGTGTTCAACCGCGAATTGACCGGTAAGCTCGCCCGCGTGCTGCAGGCGCTGGGCAGCCGCCACGTGCTGGTGGTGCACGCCGAGGAGGGGCTCGACGAGATCAGTCTCGCCTCGCCCACCTTCGTCGCCGAATTGAAGGACGGCCACGTCAGCGAATACGAGCTCGAACCCGGCGTGTTCGGCCTGCCTCAGGTGGCGGCGAGCGACCTGGTGGTGAAGGGCAGGGACGAGGCGGTCGAGATGCTGCTCGCCGCGCTGGAAGGCCGCCATGCCGGCGCATCCGCCATCGTCGCGCTCAACGCCGGCGCCGCGATCTACGTCGCCGGCCGCGCCGCCAGCCTGGCCGACGGCGTGGCGCAGGCGCAGCGCGCGATTGCCGGCATGGCCGCGCGCGACGTCCTCGAACACTACCGACGCTTCAGCCAGTCATGAGCGACATCCTCGAAAAGATCCTCGCCACCAAGCGCGAGGAAATCTCCGCCGGCCTCGCCCGCGTGCCGCTCGCGGAGATGCGCGCGCGCGCCGCAGCCGCTCCCGCACCGCGCGATTTCGTCGGCGCCCTGCGCGCCAGGCTTGCCGCCGGCCAGGCCGCGGTGATCGCCGAAATCAAGAAGGCCAGTCCGTCCAAGGGCGTGATCCGTCCGGACTTCCGTCCCGCCGACATCGCGGCGAGCTACGAGCAGGGGGGCGCCGCCTGCCTGTCGGTACTCACCGACCGCGACTACTTCCAGGGCAGCGCCGAGTATCTGCAGGCGGCGCGTGCAGCGTGCGCGCTGCCGGTGCTGCGCAAGGATTTCATCGTCGATCCCTACCAAGTCTACGAAGCGCGCGCGATGGGGGCGGACTGCATCCTGCTGATCGTCGCCGCGCTTGAACTGCCGGCGATGCAGGCGCTGGAAGCGCTGGCGCATGAGCTGGGGATGGCGGTGCTGGTGGAGTCGCACGACGCCGATGAACTCGACGCTGCGTTGCAGTTGAAGACGCCGCTGCAGGGCATCAACAACCGCAATCTGCGCACCTTCGAGGTGAGCCTCGACACCACGCTTTCGCTGCTGCCGAAAATCGGCAGCGATCGCATCGTCATCACCGAATCCGGTATCCTCGCGCCGGCCGACGTGGCGAAGATGCGCAGCCACCAGGTCAACGCCTTCCTGGTCGGCGAGGCCTTCATGCGCGCCGCCGATCCCGGCACCGAACTCGCCAGACTGTTTGCTTGACGAGATTCAAGGTGCAAGGTGCAGGGACAAGGTTTTCCTTGAATCTTGCAACTTGAGTCTTGAAACTTGAGCCTGCGCGTCAGCGCTTGCCGCCGAAAATACTCCCCAGTACGCCACGGATGATGGCGCGGCCGACCTGACTGCCGATGGAGCGGGCGGCGGATTTCGCCATCGCTTCGACCGCGCCTTCGCGGCGCCCGCCGCGCCCGCCCAGGATGTCCCCCAGCACGCCGCCCACGCCGCCTGCCGCCGGCTGCTGCGACGCCGCTTTCGCTTGTCGCTCCACCTGTTCCTGCGCGGCGGCTGCCTGTGCCGCCTGTTCGGCGCGCGCCTTGAGGATTTCATGGGCGGATTCGCGGTCGACGGTCTTGTCGTAGACACCGGCGACCAGCGAGGTCTGGATCAGCTGGTGGCGCTGCGCGTCGGGGATGGGGCCGATCTGTCCCTGCGGCGGCACGATGTAGGCGCGTTCGACCATGCCCGGGCGGCCCTTCTCGTCGAGGAATGAAACCAGCGCTTCGCCGACGCCGAGCTCGGTGATGACAGTGGCTTCGTCCAGGTCCGGGTTGTCGCGCATGGTCTCGGCGGCGGCCCGGACCGCTTTCTGGTCGCGCGCCGAGAAGGCGCGCAGCGCGTGCTGCACGCGGTTGCCGAGCTGGGACAACACCTTGTCCGGCACGTCGGCCGGGTTCTGCGTGACGAAATAGACGCCCACGCCCTTGGAGCGGATCAGCCGTACCACCTGCTCGATTTTTTCCACCAGCGCGTCGGGCGCGTCGGAAAACAGCAGGTGTGCCTCGTCGAAGAAAAAGACCAGTTTGGGTTTGTCGAGGTCGCCGGCCTCGGGCAGGTTTTCGAACAGTTCGGCGAGCAGCCACAGCAGCAAGGTCGCATACATCTTGGGCGACTGCATCAGCCGGTCGGCTGCCAGGATGTTGACGACGCCGCGCCCGCGGTCGGTCTGGATCAGGTCGGCGATGTTGAGCATCGGCTCGCCGAAGATCTGTTCGCCGCCCTGCGATTCCAGCGCCAAGAGGCCGCGCTGGATCGCGCCGATCGACGCGGCCGAGACGTTGCCGTATTCGGTGGTGAACTGCCTGGCGTTCTCGCCGACGAAGGCGAGCATGGTGCGCAGGTCTTTCAGGTCGAGCAGCAGCAGGCCGTTGTCGTCGGCGACCTTGAACACGAGGTTGAGCACGCCGCTCTGCGTTTCGTTGAGATCGAGCATGCGCGCCAGCAAGAGCGGCCCCATGTCGGACACGGTGGCGCGCACCGGGTGGCCGGCCTCGCCGAACGGATCCCACAGGGTGACCGGGTAGCCCTGGTGTTCGAAGCCTTCGAGCTTCAGCATCTCGACGCGTTCGGCCACCTTGGCGTTGCCTCCGCCCGGCTGCGAGATGCCCGAGAGGTCGCCTTTCACGTCCGACATGAAACAGGGGACGCCTATGCTGGAGAAATGTTCGGCCAGCGTCTGCAGCGTGACGGTCTTGCCGGTGCCGGTGGCGCCGGTGATGAGGCCGTGGCGGTTCGCCATCTGCGGCAGCAGATGCAGGTCGGCGGCGGCGTTTCTGGCGATGAGCAGAGGGGCGGTCATGGCGGCTCCTGAAGGCTGGTGCGAGGATTCTAGCGTCTGGGGGACGGCCGATATCAAGTTTGGTATAGAAGTGTTCGCTAATATTGCGGGTATCATCGAAGCAATACCAAACGAGGAGGAACACGGTGGCAACGGAAAAACGGGCGCATGAAATCGTCATCGTCGGTGGCGGCGCGGGTGGGCTGGAACTGGCGACCCGACTGGGCGACAAGCTGGGCAAGAAAAAGCGCGCGAACATCACACTGATCGACGCCTCGCCGTCGCACCTATGGAAACCGTTGCTGTACGAAGTCGCGGCGGGCAGTCTCGATTCCTACGCCGAGCGGCTGGAATATCTGGCGCAGGGGCACTGGCACCATTTCACCTTCCGCCTCGGCCGCATGGACGGCCTCGACCGCACACGCCAGGAAGTCAGCGTCGCGCCGACGCTGGATGAAGAAGGGCGCGAAATCATCCCGCGCCGGACGTTCCACTACGACACCCTGATCATCGCGGTCGGTTCGGTCGGCAACGACTTCGGCGTGCCGGGCGTGAAGGAACATTGCATCATGCTCGACACCCCCGAGCAGGCGCGCGAATTCCATCGCCGCCACATCAACGCCTGCCTGCGCGCCAACACCCAGACCGAGGCCGTCGCGCCTGGCCAGCTCACCATCGGCATCGTCGGTGCCGGCGCGACCGGCGTCGAGCTAGCCGCCGAGCTGCACGACACCACGCGCGAGCTGTCGTACTACGGCATGGACCACATCGAGCCGGAGAAGAGCCTGAAGCTCCTAATCGTCGAGGCGTCCGACCGCATCCTGCCCGGGCTGCCGCCGCGCCTGTCGGCCGCCGCGGCCGAACGCCTGGCCGAACTCGGGGTGGAAACGCACACCGGCGAGCGCATCGTCGAGGTGCGCGCCGACGGCATGCTGACCGCAGAGGGCAGGTTCATCCCCGCCAGCATGATGGTGTGGTCGGCCGGCATCAAGGCGCCCGACTTCCTCAGGGACATCGACGGGCTGGAGACCAATCGCATCAACCAGCTGGTGGTGCGCCCCACGTTGCAGACCACGCGCGACGACAATATTTTCGCCTTCGGCGATTGCGCCGCCTGTGCGATGCCGGACGGCAAGGGCTTCGTGCCGCCGCGCGCGCAGGCCGCGCACCAGCAGGCCTCGATGCTGGTGAAGTCGATCTGTCGCCGCTTCCGTGGCAGGCCGTTGCCCGAATACGTGTACCGCGACTACGGCTCGCTGGTCGCGCTCGGACGTTTCTCCACCGTTGGCAATCTGATGGGCGGGCTCACCGGCGGCAGCATCATGATCGAGGGCGCGATGGCGCGGCTGGTGTACTGGTCGCTGCACAAGATGCACGAGATCGCGCTGCACGGCTGGTTCAAGGTTTCGCTCACCACCTACGCGCACTTCATCAGCACGCCGACGCGGGCGCGGATCAAGCTGCACTGATCAAGGACAAAGTCCGCTGTGCGCCGCCCAGAATTCGGCCGGCGTGCGGATCGGCTAGCAGTCGGCCAGCGCCAGCAACGCCTTGTTGCCGGTGATGAGTGCGGTGGCATGCTTCGGCGCCCGGCGCGTGCGTCCGCCACCGCGCTGGTTTCGTTGACCATGGCAAGCCCTTTCGTAGAAGCGTCACGGTCATTGAGATCATGCTGGTAGGGTGTGACAAGCCCGGCACGGCGCCTGTCGGAAAAATTTACGTCTTTTCGTCCGACGTCGATCCCCGCCGCGGAGACCCCCTTGTAAACTTTGGCGTCCAGCCGAATCGCCGGCTTTTGGCACGTTTCCTGCAGCCCCGAGCCTCGGCTGTGTTGTCAGAATTCCAAGTCGCGTCGCCGTCCGCTATACGCGCCCCAGCCTTTCACCTGTTCGGGTGAAGACAAGCCTTGCCGAATCGAACACCCTTGGGTCCAGGCCCGCGGAGGCGACCGACCACACACAAACAGGAGGAGAAGACATGAACGATACAATCCGCATGGCCGCGCTCGGCGCGGCCGCCAGCCTCGCCTTGAGCGGCGCCGCGCAGGCCGCCCTCGTCGATCGCGGCGGCGGCCTCATCTACGACACCGACCTCAACGTCACCTGGCTGCAGGATGCAAACTACGCCCAGACCAGCGGCTACGACGCCGATGGCCTCATGAGCTGGAGCGTGGCTACTACTTGGGCTGCCAACCTCACGTATTTTGATGCCTTGCGCAACGTCACTTACACCGACTGGCGCCTGCCGACCACCACCGACACCGGCACGTCGGGGTGCGACTTCGCTTACAGCGGCACCGACTGCGGTTACAACGTCGACCCAGCCAGCAGCGAAATGGCGCACCTGTACTTTACCGAGCTCGGGAATCTGAGTTACTACACGTCAACGGGTGCAGAGAGCGGTGCGTTTGCAGGCGGCACCAATCCCTACAGCACCTTGGACAACGTCGGCCCTTTCATCAATTTCCAGTCCGATCAGAATTATTGGTCCGGTACGGAATACGCGCCGCTTCCAGGAGCCGCGTGGGGCTTCGGACCCGGCGACGGCTACCAAGAGGGCCTCTACAACGAGGGAAATGTTTTCTATGCGTTGGCTGTTCGCCCCGGCGATGTCGCCGCCGTGCCGGAGGCGCAGACCTATGCGCTGATGCTGGCCGGATTGGGGCTGGTCGGCTGGCGCCTGTGGCGGCGCGGGTGATTCGGTTATTCGGGTGATTCCACCCTTTCAGAAGGTGTTGGGGGGCGGTAGCCCCCTGCTTTTTTCTAGCCGACGTTTTTGTCCTGATCACACCACAGCCACGCCGCACCGCGCACGCCGCTGGAGTCACCATACTGCGGCGGCACCAGCTTGGTGTCGACGCGGTCGGAAAACACGTAGCGCGGCCACAGCCGCGGCACCGTGTCGTACAGGCGGGCGATGTTGGAGAGCCCGCCGCCCAAGACGATGACGTCGGGATCGATCAGGTTGATCACGCCGGCCAGCGCACGCGCCAGGCGTTCCTCGTAGCGGGCGAGCGTGGCGCTGCAGGGGCCGTAGCCCGCATTCGCCAGCTGCACGATCTCGTGCGCGGGCAGCTCCTCGCCGCCGTAGCGCACGTGGTCGGCGGCGAGCGCCGGGCCCGACAGCCAGGTTTCGACGCAGCCTTTTTTTCCACAGTAGCAGGCGGGGGCGGCGTCGAGTTCGCGCGGGCTCGGCCACGGATGCAGGATGGCTTCGCCGGTGGCCGGATGCTGTCCGGTACCGTCGCGGTCGGACGGCGCCGCGGCGAACTGGAAGTAGGGCAGGGGCGAGTGCCCCCACTCGCCGGCGATGGCGTTCGCGCCCCGGAGCAGTTGGCCGCGCACCACCACGCCGCCGCCGACGCCGGTGCCGAGGATCACGCCGAATACGCTGTCGGCGCCGGCCGCCGCGCCGTCGACGGCTTCCGACAGGGCGAAGCAGTCGGCGTCGTTGGCGAGCCGGAGGGTCCGGTTCAGTGCGCGTTCGAGGTCCTCCTGCAGGGGTTTCCCATTGAGACAGGTCGAATTGCAGTTCTTCATGCGGCCGGAAGCGGGCGAGATCGCCCCCGGCGTGCCGACGCCGACCGAGCCCTGTTGCCCCAGCTCGAATTCGGCCTGGTGCACCAGCGCGGCGACGGCAGCCACGGTGGCGAGGTAGTCGTTCTGCGGGGTCGGCACCCGGCGGCGCAGGACCTCCCGGCCGCCGGCGTCGAGCGCGACGAGTTCGATTTTGGTGCCGCCGAGGTCGACGCCGAGACGAAGAGGGGGAGCCACGGTGTAAAATCTCCGGCTATTCAAATTGCGTTGGAATCGACATGGCAGGACATTCGAAATGGGCCAACATCCAGCACCGCAAGGGTCGCCAGGATGCCAAGCGCGGCAAGATCTTCACCAAGCTTATCAAGGAAATCACCGTGGCCGCCAAAATGGGCGGCGGCGATCCCGCGATGAACCCGCGCCTGCGGCTGGCGATCGAGAAGGGCAAGGCCGAGTCGTTGCCGAAGGACAACATTGAAAATGCGATCAAGCGCGGCACCGGCCAGCTTGAAGGCGTCAACTACGAGGAAGTGCGCTACGAGGGCTACGGCATCGGCGGCGTCGCAGTGATGGTCGACTGCCTGACCGACAACAAGGTGCGCACCGTCGCCGACGTGCGCCATGCCTTCGTCAAGCACGGCGGCAACATGGGCACCGACGGCTGCGTCGCATTCCAGTTCAAGCACTGCGGCCAGATCATCCTGGAGCCGGGTGCGAGCGAGGAGGCGGTGATGGAGGCCGCGCTCGACGCCGGCGCGGACGACATCATCCCCAACGACGACGGCTCGATCGAGGTGCTGACCTCGCCCGACCCCAAGGCCTTCGAGGCGGTGAAGGAGGCGCTGGAAAAGGCCGGCTTCAAGCCGGCGGTCGCCGAGATCACCATGCGTCCCGAGGCCGAGACTGAACTCGACGGCGACGACGCGGTGAAGATGCAGAAGATCCTCGACGCGCTCGAAAGCCTCGACGACGTGCAGGAGGTCTACACCAACGCCGTGCTGCCTGAGTGAGGCGTGAGGCGTGAGGCGTGAGGCGCGCAAGCACGATGATCTGATGGCCTGGCAACAGGCCATGCAACGGGTCAGGCACGTCTACGAAGTCACGCGTATATTTCCTGCAGATGAGAAGTCTGGGCTGATTTCGCAGATGCGGCGGGCAGCGGTTTCGGTGCCCGGCAATATTGCCGAAGGCGCAGCGCGGCAAACGGGTAGGGAATGTGCACAATTTCTGACGATCGCGCGCGGCTCGCTCAGCGAACTCGATACCCAGCTTATGCGGGCCAGGGAGTTGGGATTCACCCCGGCGCAGCCGGAACTGGAAAGCCTGATCGACCGGATTTCCGGATTGCAGGGCGGCCTGCTGAATTCGCTCCAGAACGAAGGCAAATCATGACATCCCGGCTGTCGAGCCCGGCCAACGCCTCACGCCTCACGCCTCACGCCTCACGAATTCTTGGCATCGACCCTGGCCTGCGCCTCACTGGTTTCGGCGTGATCGAGCAGACCGGCCAGAAGCTCGCCTACGTGGCGAGCGGGGTCATCAGGAGCGGCGAGGGGGAATTGCCTGCCCGGCTCGGCGTGCTGTTCGCCGGCCTGAACGAAGTCATCGCCACCTACCAGCCCGACACCTGCGCGGTGGAAATCGTCTTCGTCAACGTCAATCCGCAGTCCACGCTGCTGCTCGGGCAGGCGCGCGGCGCCGCCATCTGCGCGGCAGTGTCGAACGAACTCATGGTCGCCGAATACACCGCCCTGCAGATCAAGCAGGCGGTGGTCGGCCACGGCAAGGCGGCCAAGGAGCAGGTGCAGGAAATGGTCAAGCGTCTGCTGGCGCTGCCCGTGGCGCCGAAGGCCGACGCCGCCGACGCGCTTGCCTGCGCGATCACCCACGCGCACGGCTGCCGGCTCGGTACGCAATCGACCGCGGGTTATCGCGTCAAGGGCGGTCGGCTCGTATGAGCCCTGCCCTGGCGCCGGCCGAACCGACTCGAGAGCGCCTGCCTATCCGTTTCGCCGCGCCGACCGAGCGCCTTGCGCCCGCCCTCCGGAAAACGCTGCTTGTCGCCCATGCGCACGCTTTGCCGCCAGCGGCTATCCTGTCTTATATCTGCATGAACTTCACGATCGGTCACGCAACATGATTGGACGCATTACCGGCATGCTCGCCGCCAAGCAGCCTCCGCAGGTCCTGGTGGACGTGAACGGCGTCGGCTACGAGATCGACGTGCCGATGAGCACCTTCTACAACCTGCCTGCGATCGGCGAGAAGATCAGCCTGCTGACCCATCTGGCGATCCGCGAGGATGCGCATCTGCTGTACGGATTCGGCAGCGAGATCGAGCGGGCGGCCTTCCGCGAACTGCTGAAGGTATCCGGCATCGGTGCCAAGACGGCGCTGTCGGTGCTGTCCGGCCTGTCGGTCAACGACTTGTCGGCAGCGATCGCGGCGCAGGAAATCGGCCGCATCGTCAAGGTGCCCGGCATCGGCAAAAAGACCGCCGAACGCCTGCTGCTCGAACTGAAGGGCAAGCCGGTGTTTGCCGGCGCGATTGCCAGCACCGAATCCGCAGGCATATCGGACGACGTGCGCCAGGCGCTGCTGGCGCTGGGCTACAACGAGCGCGAGACCACCGAGGCGGTGCGCCAGCTGCCGCCCGACCTGCCGGTAGGCGAAGCGATCCGGCAGGCCTTGCGGGCTTTGTCGAGGAACTAGGGCTTGGCCGGATCCCCGCAACCCATGCACGCCCCGGCCTCACTGCAGCGCCATATCTGGTGGCAGCTGCTGGGGGTGGTGGGCATGTTCGCTTCCGGGATTGCGCTCAGCATCTGGTTCAGTCTGCGGGCGGGTAGCCAGGAACAGCAGAACCTGTTGCAGCTCGAAGCCACCCAGGCCCACGTCAGCGTGGTCCGGCTGCTGGACTATTACCACACGATGCTCGACAAGGCCGCGCGCGATCCCGATCTGATCGACCTGATGCGCGTCGGGTCGGTCGCGGAGCAGCAGGCGTGGGCCTTGTCCCGCCAGCGCCTGCTGCCGGACCTGCTGGGCGTCGCGCTGGTGGGCCCGCGCGGCGAGGTGCTGGGCAACGCGCTGTCGCTGCGCGTCGGGCCGCGCTGCCAGCAGGACATGCAACGCGCCGGCACCCTGATGGACATCCGGCCGCTGTTGCATCGCGAGATCGCGGGGGCCGAGCATTTCGACCTGATCTCGGTCGTGCGCGACACCGGGGGCGAGATCCTCGGGGGGGTCTTTGTCAGCGTGAGGCTGGCCCAGGTGCAGCGCATCGTCGACGACACGCTGCACCCGGGGCACGCCCTGGTCGTACTCGATTCCGCCGGAAACACCATTGCCCGCCGCGGCGAAATCGAGGGGCCGCGGCAGGAAGTGCGGCAGGACATCCCGGCAACGGGGTGGACCCTGATCGCCCAGTCGCCCGTGAAGGTGCTGACCCGCAGCGGCAAAATGCAGGTGCTCGCCGGGCTGGTGACGCTGGGGGCGGTGCTGCTGCTGCTGGGTATGGGCATGCTGCGCGTGCGGCGCGCGATGCTGAACGACATCGTGTCGACCCGCGATGCCCTGACTGCCTTGGCGCGGGACGAACCGGTCCCCACGATCATGCCGCACTATGTCGAATTCGAGGCGGCCGCGCACGACATCAACCTGATCGCCCTGCATCTGCAGGAACAGCGGGCGCGGCTCGAACATCTGAGCCTGACCGATCCGCTGACGGGCCTGCCCAACCGGCGCGCGTTCGAAACGCGCTTCCCGCAGGCGCAGGGGCTGGCCGAACGGCAGCACCCGGTCGCCCTGGCCCTGCTCGACATCGACCATTTCAAGGGGGTCAACGATCGCTTCGGACACGGCGTCGGCGACCAGGTCCTGCTGGCGCTGGCCCAGTCGCTGAAAGACCTGACCCGGCGTGCGGATCTGTCGGCGCGGCTGGCGGGCGATGAATTCGTCGTGCTGCTGTCGGATCTCGATGCGGACGGGCTGAACGCCTGGTACCAACGTCTGGCCGACCGTTTCCGCAGCGAACTGAACGCGTTCGGCCTCGACCTGCAGACCGGCCTCAGCGCAGGCCAGACGTGGCTGGGCGCCGCATCCCGGGACTCGATCGACGACGCCCTGATGCGCGCCGACCATGCGCTCTACCAGGCCAAGGCGCTGGGCCGCGGCCGCATGGTCCTGTATGTCGAGCCAGGCGTCGAGCCAGGCGTCGAACCCGGTCCCGGCGGTGCGGGGTAGAATCCGGACGACACGCACCTCAGCCTCCGGCTCCATGATCGAAACCGACCGCCTCATCGCCCCCGCCGCCGCCAGCCCGCAGGAAGAACAGATCGAGCGCGCGCTGCGCCCGCGCACGCTGGCCGAATACGTCGGTCAGGCCAAGGCGCGCGAGCAGCTCGAAATCTTCATCCACGCCGCCAGGAAGCGCAGCGAGGCGCTCGACCACGTGCTGCTGTTCGGCCCGCCTGGCCTGGGCAAGACCACGCTGGCTCACATCATCGCGCGCGAGATGGGGGTCAACCTGCGCCAGACTTCCGGTCCGGTGCTCGAACGCGCCGGCGACCTCGCGGCGCTCCTGACCAACCTGGAGCCGCACGACGTGTTGTTCATCGACGAGATCCACCGTCTCTCTCCGGTGGTCGAGGAAGTGCTCTACCCCGCGCTGGAGGATTTCCAGATCGACATCATGATCGGAGAGGGCCCGGCGGCGCGCTCGGTCAAGCTCGACCTGCCGCCGTTCACCCTGGTCGGCGCCACCACCCGCGCGGGCATGCTGACCAACCCGCTGCGCGACCGCTTCGGCATCGTCGCGCGGCTGGAGTTCTACTCGGCCGAGGAACTGGGCTACATCGTGCATCGTTCGGCGGGCCTGTTGCAGATGAATCTCGACGAAGCCGGCGCACTCGAAATCGCCCGCCGCTCGCGCGGCACCCCACGCATCGCCAACCGCCTGCTGCGCCGGGTGCGCGATTACGCCGAGGTGAAGGCTGGCGGGCACGCCAGCGGCGCGGTGGCCGACGCGGCGCTGGTGATGCTCGACGTCGACCGCGCCGGTCTCGACGTGATGGACAGGAAACTGCTGTCGGCGGTGGTCGAGAAGTTCATGGGCGGCCCGGTCGGGCTGGACAATCTGGCGGCCGCCATCGGCGAGGAGCGCGACACCATCGAGGACGTGCTCGAACCCTTCCTCATCCAGCAGGGCTACCTGCAGCGCACGCCGCGCGGGCGCATCGCCACGCCGCTGGCGTATCGCCATCTGGGCCTGGCCGCGCCCAGCGAGCCCAACGCGGATTTGTTCTGATGGCGTTTGTCTGGCCGGTGCGCGTGTACTGGGAGGACACCGATGCCGGCGGCGTGGTGTACTACGCCAATTACCTCAAGTTCATGGAACGCGCGCGCAGCGAATGGCTGCGCGCATTCGGCTTCGAGCAGGACCAGTTGCGCGACGAGGCGGGCGTCGTGTTCGTGGTGCGGCGGGTGGAAATCGATTACCTTGCCCCGGCGCGCTTCAACGATGCGCTCGACGTGTCGGTCAGCCTGTACGAGGCCGGACGCGCGAGTCTCGTGGTGCGGCAGGAACTTGTGCGGGGGTCCGCGCGTCTGGCTAAAGCCGAGGTGACGCTGGCCTGCGTCGATGCGGCGAATTTCAAACCCGTTAGAATGCCTCCCATGATTCTTCAAGCATTGACGACCCACACGCCGTGAATCCAGAACTCAGCCAGGACCTATCGCTGCTCCACCTCATCCTCAACGCCTCGTTCCCGGTGCAGGTCGTCATGCTGCTGCTGCTGGGGGCGTCGCTGATGTCGTGGTGGTTCATCTTCATCAAGTTGTTCGCATTGAAACGCGCCCTGCGCGTGACCGACGCGTTCGAGCGCGAATTCTGGGGCGGGGGCGACCTCAATGCCCTCTACCAGCGGGTGGCTGCGGAGCGCGACGGGGCGGGCGAGATGGAGCGCATCTTCGAGGCGGGATTCCGCGAATTCATGAAGCTGCGGCAGCAGGCCGGCGTGTCGGTCCACGTCATCATCGACGGCACCCGCCGTGCGATGCGCGCCACCTACCAGCGCGAGCTCGACGGCCTCGAATCGCATCTGTCCTTCCTCGCCACGGTCGGCTCGGTGTCGCCCTATGTCGGCCTGTTCGGCACCGTGTGGGGCATCATGATCGCCTTCATGGGCTTGTCGAGCGTGGCGCAGGCGACGCTGGCGCAGGTGGCGCCCGGCATCGCCGAGGCGTTGATCGCCACGGCGATGGGCCTGTTCGCCGCGATTCCTGCGGTGGTCGCCTACAACCGCTACACCCACGACATCGACCGCCTCGCCAACCGCATGGAGAGCTTCATGGAGGAGTTTTCCAACATCCTGCAGCGGCAGGTGCCCAAGGCGGTTTAAGCCCATGGCGCGCACCCGCAAACAGGTCGCCCAGATCAACGTCGTGCCGATGATCGACGTGATGCTGGTCCTGCTGGTGATCTTCATGGTGACCGCACCCTTCATCAACCCCGCCCAGGTCGAACTGCCGAGCGTCGGCCAGACCTCGCAGACACCGTCGCAGCCGCTCGAAATCGTCATCAAGGAATCGGGCGAATACCTGCTGCGCGACCGCGCGACCGGCGGCGCCGAACGCGTGGTGGCGAAGTCCGCGCTGGCGGCCGAAATCGCCGCTTTGCACCGCGCTTCGCCGGAGCAATCGGTGGTCATCGCGGCGGACAAGAGCGTCCGCTACGAGGAGGTGATGAACACGATGACGCTGCTGCAGCGCGCCCAGGTTGCCCGCATCGGCCTGCTCGCCCGTCCTGCCCCATGAATGTTCCGGCAGACGCGCGTTTCGTCTCCCGTTCCGATCCCAAGCTGCTGGCCGGTGTCCTCGCGCTCGGGGTGCACCTCGCCTTTGTGCTGCTGCTGGTGTTCGGGGTGTCGTGGCAGACACAGCATCCCGCGCCGGTGATGGTCGATGTGTGGCAGGACCTGCCCGAGCCGCAGCCTGCCAGGCCGCAGCTCGCGCCGCCGAAACCCGCGCCGCCGCCGAAAGCCGAGGAGCCGCCGCCGCCCAAGGCGCCCGATATCGCGCTGGAAAAAAAGAAGGCCGAGGCCGAGCATCTTAAAAAATTGAAGGCGATCGAGGCGGCCGAGGAAAAGGCGCGCGCCGAGGCGGCAAAGGCGGCACGCGAAAAACTGCAGGCCGAGCAGAAGAAGCGCGACCTGCTGCGCCAGATGGAAGAAGACGACCTGCGGCGCGTCGCCGACGAAGAGGCCGCCCGCGAGGCGAATGCCATGAAACAGGCGGCCGCGCGTGCCGCGGCCAGTGCGCGGCAGACCGAAGTGTCGCGCGCGATGGGGCAGTATCGCGACCTGATCAGTGCGAAGGTGCGGGGCAATACGCGCCTGCCCGACAATCTGAAAGGCAATCCCGAGGTGCGGTGCCTGGTGAAACTGCTGCCCACCGGCGAGGTCCAGAGCGTGCGGGTGACGCGCTCGAGCGGGAACACGGCGTACGATGATGCCGTGGTGCGCGCCATCGAAAAGTCGTCGCCGCTGCCCTTGCCGTCCGATCGCGATGCGCGCGCCGCATTCGTGCCGGAACTTTCCTTCGTGCATCGCCCCAAAGAGTAGGCCCGATGCCCGGCGAGGCGCGCTGCAGCGCCCGTCCTGCCGTGGGGCCTATGCTAAACTGCCCCTCAACCTAGCGTTTGCAAACGAGATGCCTGATTCCTTCTTGCGTACTGTCCTGCTGTTTCCCCTGTTCCTCCTGAGCGTGCTGGGCGCGTCGTTCGCGGCGCACGCCGAGATGGAGATTCAGGTGATCGGCGGCGCGGCCAACAAGATCGCCATCGCGGTCGTGCCGTTCCAGGCTGCACCGGGCCAGCCGACGCCGGCGCTGACCCAGATCGTGGCGGACGATCTGGGCCGCAGCGGCCAGTTCGCCATGGTCGCCAGCGGCGGGGCGCCGCAGCCGGTCGAACCCGCGCAGGTCGACTATGCCGTCTGGCGCGGCAAGGGGGCGGAGGCGATGGTCATCGGACAGGTCGTGGCGCTGCCGGGCGGGCGCTTCGAGATCCGCTTTCGCCTGCTCGACGTCGTCAAGCGGACCCAGATCGCGGGCTTCAGCTACACCATCGCGCGCGGCCAGTGGCGCGCCACTGCACACCAGATCGCCGACATCGTGTACGAGAAGCTCACCGGCGTGAAAGGCGCCTTCAGCAGCCGCATCGCCTACGTGCAGAAACAGGGCAGGCGCTTCGAGCTGCGCGTGGCCGATGCCGACGGCCAGAATCCGCGCACCGTCGTGCGCTCGCTCGAGCCGCTGATTTCGCCGATGTTCTCGCCCGACGGCGCGCGCATCGTTTACGTGTCGTTCGAGGACAAGAAGCCGATCGTGTACGTGCAATCGCTCTCAGACGGCGGTCGCCGCAAGGTCGCGGCGTTCAAAGGGTCCAATTCCGCACCTGCCTGGGCGCCCGATGGCAAGCGCATGGCGGTGGTGCTGACGCGCGACGGCGCGTCGCAGATTTATCTGATCAATGCCGACGGCAGCGGCCTCAAACGGCTGACGCAGGGCGGCAACATCGACACCGAGCCGGTGTTCTCGCCCGATGGACAAGCGATCTATTTCACCTCGGATCGCGGCGGTAGCCCGCAGATCTATCGTGTGGCGGCGAGCGGCGGCGAACCCAGGCGGGTCAGCTTCAGCGGCAGCTACAACGTGTCCCCCACGATCAGCCCGGATGGCCGCTATCTGGCCTACATCAGCCGCGAGGACGGCCGCTTCAGCGTGGTGCTGCACGAGATGGCCTCCGGCCAGGTTCGCGTGCTGACCGATACGGCGCGCGACGAGTCGCCCAGCTTCGCACCGAACGGCCAGGCCGTGCTCTATGCTACTGTGCAGGGCGGACGCGGCATCCTCGGCACCGTGAGCCTCGATGGCAAGACCCGCGCACGCCTGTCCGAGTCGGGCGTCGATGCGCGCGAGCCTGCGTGGGGGCCGTGAGGGTTGTCCGTTTCCGTGATTCCGCTTACGGTAGCGTGCCGTGCTGTTTTTTTGACGATTGACGTCATTCACCCAGAGGAGAGACCGATGAACAAGATTGTTTGGCCCGCCCTGCTTGCCTTGACCCTGTCTGCATGCGGCACCACCGGCAGCACGCCGGCGACCGTCGAGAGCCGTACCGGCGATGGCGCCACCAGCGGACCTGCCACCAGTGGCACCGAAACCACCGGCGTCGCCGGAACCGGCGTTGCCGGCAGCGCGATGGACGGCAGCCAGGCCGCCGGGGATCCGCGCAAGGACCCGGCCAGCCCCTTGTCCAAGCGCAGCGTCCATTTCGACTTCGACAGCTTCGTGGTGAAGGATGAGTATCGCCCGATGCTGGAAGCGCATGCCGGTTACCTGATGTCGAAGCGCGACGCCCGCGTGATCCTGCAGGGCAACGCCGACGAGCGTGGCAGCCGTGAATACAACCTGGCGCTGGGGCAGAAGCGTGCCGAAGCGGTGCGCAAGGCGCTCGCCGTGCTGGGGGTGAGCGAGGCGCAGATGGAGGCGATCAGCTTCGGCGAGGAGAAGCCGCGTAACGAGGCCGATACCGAGGAAGCCTACGCCGAGAACCGCCGCGCCGACGTGGTGTATGGCGACGAGTGAGCGGCCGTTGCGACACGCCGGCCTGATCCTCGTGTCCGCGCTTGCGCTGGCCCAGCCGGCGCAAGCGGCGCTGTTCGGCAACGACGAGGAGCAGTCCCGCCAGATCCAGGCGCTGCAGCAGCGGGTCGAGGCGCTCGACACGCGGCTCGGCAAGATCGAGACGGCGCTGCAGCAGAACCAGCAGATGCTGGACCTGCTGAAAGAGGTGGAAACGCTCAAGGCGGACATCGCCAGGCTGCGCGGACAGGCCGAGGTGCAGGTGCATCAGCTGGACACCCTCGGCAAGCGGCAGAACGACCTGTACGCAGACCTCGACCAGCGCGTCGCCGATCTCGCCAAGGCCGCCACGCCGGCGGTCGAAGCGGCCCCGCCCGCGGACGCAACTGCACAGCCTGCAGAGGCGGCGCCCGAGTCGCCGGCCGAATCGCGCAGCTACGAAGCGGCGCTGGCCCAGTTCCGCGAGGACAAGTTTCCTGCGGCCATCGCCGCGTTCAAGGGATTCCTCAAGGACTATCCGCAAAGCGAGTTGGCGCCCAACGCGCAATACTGGATCGGCTATTCGTATTACGCCCTGAAGGATTACAAAACCGCACTGGCGCACCAGCAAAAACTGGTGGCGGCCTATCCAGCCAGTCCCAAGGTGCCCGACGCGCTGCTCAACATCGCCACCTGCCAGATTGCACTCAACAATCTGAAGGGCGCGCGCAAGACGCTTGAGGACATCGTGGCGAAACATCCCGGGACTCATGCCGCCACCCTGGCAACCCGCCGGCTGTCCGCACTCAAGTAAACGCCGTGCCGCAATCGCTTGCTCTTGACCCGCAAGGGGTGGCTTCGGTTGCCGATGCCGACAAGCCGGCGACCGCCACGCTCCACCCGCAAGGGGTAGGCCGTGGTTGTAATGACGCTAAAGCGTCAACAACCACGCTCCGCATCACGGAAGTCTTCCTCTCGCTGCAGGGCGAGACCAGCCGTACCGGCCTGCCCACCGTGTTCGTCCGCCTGGCCGGCTGCCCCTTGCGCTGCCGTTGGTGCGACACGACCTACAGTTTCCAGGGTGGCGAGACCGTCACCCTGACTGCGCTCCTGGCTCGGGTGGCGGAGTTCGGCGTGCCGACCGTGTGCGTCACCGGCGGCGAGCCCTTGGCACAGAAGAACTGCCTGCCGCTGCTGGGCGCGCTGTGCGACGCCGGCTACTCGGTGTCGCTGGAAACCAGCGGCGCGCTCGACGTCGGCAAGGTCGACCCGCGGGTGTCGCGCATCGTCGACATCAAGCCGCCGGAATCGGGTGAGGAGGGGCGCAACCGCTGGGAGAACATCGCCCACCTCACCCCGCACGACGAGATCAAGTTCGTGCTCGCCAACCGCGCCGACTACGAATGGGCGCGCGAGGTGATCCGTGCGCAACAGCTCGATCGCATCTGCCCCGTGCTGGTCTCGCCGGTGCAGGGCGAGCTGGCGCCGGCGCAACTCGCGGAGTGGGTTCTCGCCGACCGTTTGCCGGTGCGCATGCAGGTGCAGCTGCACAAACTGCTGTGGGGCAACGCGCAGGGCCGATGAGCAGGCCCGCCGTCGTTCTCCTGTCGGGCGGACTCGATTCCGCCACCGTGCTCGCGATTGCGCGCGAGGCGGGTTACGCCTGCCACGCGCTGAGCCTCGATTACGGCCAGCGCCATTCCGCCGAACTCGCCGCCGCGGCGCGTGTGGCCCGGAGCCTGGGCGCGGTCGAGCACCGGGTGATCCGCCTGGGGCTCGGCGACATCGGCGGCTCGGCGCTCACCGACGCGTCCATCGCCGTGCCGGAGCACCCGACCGAAGGCATTCCGGTCACGTATGTGCCTGCGCGCAATACCGTGATGCTGGCGCTGGCGCTCGCCTGGGCCGAGGTGCTGGGCGCGCGCGACATCTTCATCGGCGTCAACGCCATCGACTATTCGGGCTATCCCGACTGCCGCCCCGAATTCATCGAGGCGTTCGAGCGCATGGCCAATCTGGCGACCCGGGCAGGGGTCGAGGGCGCGCGCCTCGCCATCCATGCGCCGCTGCAAACCCTGTCGAAGGCAGACATCATCCGTCGCGGCGCCGCGCTCGGCGTCGACTACGCGCAGACGGTGAGCTGCTACCAGGCCGATGCCGCAGGCCTGGCCTGCGGTCGCTGCGATTCCTGCCGCCTGAGGCGCGAGGGATTCCCCGCGGCAGGCATCCCCGATCCGACGCGGTACGCCTCCGGAACGGACTAAGCGGCCGCGAGGGCATGAGGGCATGCCCTCGCGAATCCCGGCACATTCCTGCGAGCCACGCTTTGCGGCGGGCGCCTCAATGGTATTTATTGGCCAGCCTGCCAGGCGCGAGAACGCATTAAGATTTCGCTATTTGTCCGGGCGTCTGCAGTAGCCCCCGCTTATCCAGAGGAGTAAACAGACTCATGACCTACGAAGATTTTGCCAGCGCACAATCGTTCTTTCTGTGGTCGACCTTCGCAATCGCCCTGATCCTGGGCGCCGTGGTCAACAAAACCAACTTCTGCACCATGGGCGCGGTGTCGGACTGGGTCAACATGGGCGACACCGGACGCATGCGTGCCTGGGTGCTCGCCATCGCAGTCGGCGTGCTGGGGGTGATGGGCCTGGAAGCGGCCGGCCTGGTGAATCTCTCCACCACCTTCCCGCCCTACCGCCAGACAACCTTGCCCTGGCTGGAAAACGTGCTCGGCGGCGTGCTGTTCGGCATCGGCATGACGCTCGCTTCCGGTTGCGGCAACAAGACGCTGATCCGTATCGGCGGCGGCAACCTGAAATCGATCATGGTGCTGCTGATCATCGCCGTCATCGCCTATTTCATGATCAACCCCTTCCCGGGCAGCGACAAGACGCTGTATTCCACGCTGTTCTATTCGTGGACCAATCCGACTGCCATTTCGCTGTCCACCAACCAGGACCTCGGCGCGATGCTCTTCGCGGACAACGCCGCCACCGGGCGCATGGTGATGGGTGCTGTCATCGGCGGCCTGCTGCTGGTCTGGGCCTTCATGTCGGCCGACTTCCGTTCCAGCTTCGACAACGTCCTCGGCGGCCTCGTCGTCGGCCTCGTGGTGCTGGCCGCCTGGTACGTGACCAGCAACGTCATGGTCGACGCCGACGGCGAAGTGATGTCGCTGCAGACCTACGTGCAGGACTGGGACCTCTATGCGCCCGCCGACGCCGTGCGCCCCGCCGCCGCCGGCCCGCTCGCCGCGCAATCCTTCACCTTCATCAATCCCATGGGGCAGGCGCTCGGCTACGCCGCCAGCGGCTTTGACCGCACCCTGCTCACCTTCGGCGTCATGGCGCTGGCCGGGGTGATCGCCGGTTCGCTGCTGTGGTCGCTGATGTCGCGCAGCTTCCGCGTCGAATGGTTCGCCTCCTTCCGCGATTTCGTCAATCACCTGATCGGCGCGATCCTCATGGGATTCGGCGGCGTGCTGGCGATGGGCTGCACCATCGGCCAGGGCATCACCGGCTTCTCCACCCTGGCCCTGGGCTCGATCCTCACCTTCGGCGCCATCGTGCTGGGCAGCGCGGCCACGATGAAGGTGCAGTACTACCTGATGATGCGCGCCGAAGGGTAAGCCGCCTGGCGTTTCAAAAAACCGTCACGGCACTTTACCCGCCCGCGGAGCTTCGGCTATAATCTCGGGCTTTCGCGGATAGGGCTTCTGCCAGCAGGCTCAAGTTCAATCCACGGGTCGGTAGCTCAGCCGGTAGAGCAGCGGACTTTTAATCCGTTGGTCGCGAGTTCGAATCTCGCCCGACCCACCAGTATCTAAAAGGCTTAGCCGTGAGGCTAGGCCTTTTTCAATTCCTGATGTGGGGAAAATGTGGGGAACTGAAGCACATTTCCACCCTGGCCGTTCTCGATTCGAGACGCCGCAACCGCTAGGTGCTCGGTTGCATACTTCGCATAACGATCCACCATGCTGCGGGATTTCCATCCCCCAAGTTCCTTAAGCTCGTCACAGCTTGTACCTGCCTGACGGTGCCAAGAAGCCCAGGTATGGCGCAGATCGTGAAAGCGCAAATCCTCGATTCCTGCTTTCTCTAGCGAGGTATGCCACGCGCTGTTACTTAATTCCCAGCGTATCGGGCTGCCCTGATAGGTAAAACAACAGCGAGAATGCTTCCCGATCTGCCCCCTGAGTACGGAGACCGAATCTGCATTCAACGGCACGCCTCGCGGCGTTCCATTCTTGGTTTGATTGATCCAGGCGGTTTTACGCTGCAAATCCACCCGATCCCATTCCAAGCTGGTAATTTCTCGCGCCCGGCAGCCGGTGGCGAGGGCAAAACGGACAATCGCGGCTAAGTGCTCAGGGCAGGAACGGATTAGACGCTCCGCTTCTTCCCTGTTTAACCAACGATCACGCTCGACCTCACCCGGCAGCAGGCGAATCTTTGGAAACGTGGTGATCCACTGCCATTCATCGCGGGCCATCCGTAACAGGCAACGAATCGTGGCGAGGTATCGGTTAATCGTCGCGGGCATGTTGCCCTTTTTCATCTCCCCTTGGACGACTGTCCAGATGGTATCCCCCGAAATCTCATCGAGATTCAGGTGACCCAAGTAAGGGTCGAGCTTGCGACAAATCCGCCGAACATCATCAATGCTTCTAAGGTTCGCTTTAAGCGCGAGGTACCGTACTACCGCTTCTTGCCAAGAACGTTTGGGCTTTATTCCGAAGTGCGCTTCGTTGTATGCCGCGAGCTTTAGCTGCGCGAGATACGCTTCTGCGGCCCCTCGGTCTTCAGTCCTAGAGCTTTGGCGTACGCGTTCGCCGTTTGGTAAGACGGCGTCAATCCACCAGAAACGAGAGTTTGGTCTCCGGTAGATTCCAGTTTCACGGGCCATAAGGTTTTCCCCTTTCCGGCCCGCCCTTGCTCGCGGGATTTATAGTCATCCAGCCAGGCATCCAGGTCAAGCTTGTCATAGAGACAGCGGCGACCCAGCTTGATGAAGGGGACACCCAGCTCAGTGAGCAGGGTCACCCCTATGCCGAGATATTCCCCGGCTTGTTCCTTGTTCAAGCAACGCGCAGCGGGCAAGGGCAGGGCGGTTTCCTCTTTCATTAGCCGCCTCGCGACTGCCTGAGATACTGGCGAGCCTCTTCCTCAAGATCAGGAGCTTCGTCCACCTGGTTAAGGATGGAATTGAAGCGCCGCGCCTTGATTCTGACTTTCTCCTCGACATACTGGTCAGGGTGTATACCCTCCCACATGCAGAGCGTGTGCAGATGGTTATCCAGACGGAGGCGCAGGCCATCCCAGGCATCGTCTAGCCGAACCTGACCATTGAGCGCCATCAAGGTCACCATGGAAGAAAGCATCCGGGACAGAATCTGTTTTTCGCTGGGCGCGCTGACCGAGGTAAAACGCTCCAGCAACGGCCCGCCATCCTCCCCCCAGTCGATAGACGCCAAACAGGCCCATAGAGGATGCACAGGCCAGCGTGAGCGCGTCGAATCCTGATCATTAGGCAAAGCAAGGCGCAGCCATTCATCGGTGGCGTAGGACCACAAGCCGCCCAGGTGACGCAAGGTTTGATGCAGGGTGGACAAGCCCTTCTGTGTGAGCAATTCGCGTTTGAATTCAAACTCAAGCCGCCAGATCGGGCGCGCCCCATCCCATCCGGCCTTAAGCCAAAGCTCTTTCAGATATTCCTTGCCGCTGGTTTGGATTTCCAGGGTCTTGTTATACAGGCGGGCAGCGATCACCCCGCCCATGCCGATAGACCAGCCGGAGAACTGACCCAGACAGGAATAGGACTGGATATTGTGAGCACGCGTCACCCAGGCATGGCGCGACCAGCTTTCCATATCCATATCGCACATGAAATCGACATAGAGGTCGATTCGGCTTGTCCGGGCCGGTTCGACATCGCCCATTTTGAGCAGTACATCGCTGAGAGTGGCTTCTGCACGCTGGGGCGAAAATGCCGACAGCATCGCGCTGGATACCTGGACATAGGCCATTGGCAGAGTGCCCGACTTTGGACGCGAGAGCGAGATACGAAAGGCGTTATCCCGCAGAATGAAGGGGAATATTCCCGAGCCTTTGTCCTTGACCTCGAAGACATGCTCATCGACGACATACTGGGCTTTGGCCTGTTCCGATTCGTGTTCGGACTGAGCGGTTTTCTTGAGGGTTTCCAGCTTGCGGGTGACCGAGTCGGCCAACATGCCGGGATAGGAAAGATAGAGACTGTCCACGCCCCAGCGCAAAGGCACGAACCCTATTTCCTCACAATTGCAGTTATTGGATGCTCTGTTAGTAGGCGTCGCATCCTTATCCAACTCCGCGCGTTGGTCGGCCGCGCAGGCGCGGTCCGCCCGACACGCGTCGTCGGATTGATGATTGGTATCTTGGTTGTCCTGCGATCTCATGGTCATTCCTCTTGGAAGTACCAGTTTGCCGGGATGGCTTCTGGAATGACCACGGATTAAATAGATCAGGAAATGCGAACTCGATGCACCAAAATCGAAATCACTGCATTGACAAACCCCTCACCTTTTGCCACCTCCGATATTCACCGAGCCGCTTTGTCAGGTAATTCGTATCCTCGATGCGATTCTGGAACCGGTCCAGCCCAGCCTCATCGCAAATATCCAAAAGCTCCTCATGAGTAAAGCCACCCTCCGGCCAACCCACAGCGTCGAGCATGGCGAAGATCATGTACAAACCTGGGTACCGAATTCGGCCCGCAAGGATTGGTTTCCCTAACTGATTGCCGATACGCTTCAGAAAATTAACGCTGGCTCCCAGATGCCGCTCACAAAAAACTGGGTGGTGGCGCAGCAAGCGTGGCTCAATATGCACTGCCATGCAGAACGCGTCTTCATCCCCCTCTTTGGCCTGTGCAACCAGAGTGGTCAGCTTCCGACCGTGCAACATCACAGACAAGTAATTGTGGAAAGACGAAAAAAAGAAAAGCCAAAAATATGCGGACTGCTTGGACGCCTTTGCCTTCCCCTCTTCATCCAGCTCTTCAAAGGCACGGCGAACAGCCGCTTCCTTTTCAGGCGTATCTGGAAACATGGCCTCAATCCAGGACCATGTGTCGCTCTCGACGACCTCTGACATAAGTTCATTCAGCCAAGCCTGCTGCTCTTCCAGAGACATCGCCGCAAGGGATTCATCTAGTTCCTTATGGCCTTCCTCTCCCCATAGGAATCGCCCTAACACAACGCCGATTCTCCTTTCGTCCTCAAGGAGCTCCATGTAACGGTCCAAGCCAGGGCCCTGAAACATCCCTTCATACTTCCTTGTGAGCTTGGCCCATTTGCCGGGAGATTGAAGATCGCGCAGCATCTCCGCATACTGTGGAGAAAGTCGGACGATCAGTTTTCGGGTCAACTCTTTATCTATCTTGATCACAGCTCCCCCCCACTTGAAGCGCTATTGCTTCCCTTCAATTATTATTTGGGATACGGCTACAATCGTAAAAAATAAAGAAGGTCAGATGCCACTGGGATTTTGGGAGAAAATAATGGCTCTGTTGAATTTCAAGTGGGTTGTTCTGCATGAGGGTTAATGGCGTGGAAATCGAGACGGCCGGCGATCAGGAAGATGACGGTTTTGATTGTGTCGATGCGGGTGAAGCCACGGGCACGCCGC
>JAJZPG010000025.1 GCA_021811235.1 Pseudomonadota bacterium
GACCAGGGCAAGCACGTGTTGCTGATCATGGATTCGCTGACCCGCTATGCGATGGCGCAGCGCGAGGTGGCGCTGGCGATCGGCGAGCCGCCCGCGACCAAGGGCTATCCGCCGTCGGTGTTCGCCAAGCTGCCGCAGCTCGCCGAGCGCGCCGGCAACGGCCGCAGCGGCAGCGGCTCGATCACCGCCTTCTTCACCGTGCTGATGGAGGGCGACGACCAGCAGGATCCGATCGCCGACGCGGCGCGCGCGATCCTCGACGGCCACATCGTGCTCTCGCGCGACCTCGCCGACGCCGGCCACTACCCGGCGATCGACATCGAGGCGTCGATCAGCCGCGCGCAGCCCGACCTCTTGTCCGACGAGGCACTGGAGCGCACCCGCCGCTTCAAGTATCTGTATTCGCGCTACATGCGCAGCCGCGACCTGCTTGCGGTCGGCGCCTACGTGCCGGGGGCCGACGTGGTGCTCGACGAAGGCGTGCGCCTGTATCCGCGGATGCAGGCCTACCTGATGCAGGGCATGCGCGAGCGGGCACCGCTGGAAGCCGCGCGTGCGGCGCTCGATGAGGTGCTTGGATGAGGCCGTTTGCGCTGGCGCGCGTGCTGCAGCTGGCCGAGCGGCGCAGCGAGACGCTGGCGCGGGCGGTCAAGCTCGCGCACGGCATCTGGCTGCGCGCGCGCGGCCATCAGGTGCAGTTGACCGCGCTGCGGAATGCCCACATCGCGCAGCTGGCGGCCGATCTGCGCGGCGGCGTGCCGGCGGTGCAGCTGCAGGAGATGAACCGCCTGCAGCGCGCGCAGGCGGCCGAGATGCAGGCGGCGCAGGACGCCATCGACGCGGCGCACTGCGACTGGCAGGCGCGGCTGGGCGAATGGCTGCAGGTCGAACAGCGGGTGAAGGCGCTGCGCCTGCTGGAAGCGCGCCACCAGGCGCAGATCGCGATCCAGCAGAAGCGCATCGAGCAGCGTCAGCATGACGAACTGGTCGAACTGACGCATCGCCGCGATGCGGGACGGCGGGGCCGCTGATGCCGCTGCTCGACCTGACGCCTGCGGAGATCGCGTTTCTCACCCTGCCGGCCGCGCGCCCGGACGCACTGCAAGCGCGCCTGGCCGGCAAGCTCGCCGCGACGCTCTCCGCGCGCCTGCGCTTGCCGCTTCAGGCAGAGGTGCGCGCGGCGGCAGCGCCCGTCGAGGCACCGGCCACGCCGGCCTGGCAGCCCGATGCCGCACTCGCCACCCTGTGGCTGACGCGCCGGCTCGGTGGCCGGCACGTGATGGGCGTGGCGGCCAGCGTGCCGCACACCCTGGTCCACACCCTCGATGCCATGCTGGCCGAGTGCTGGCTGGACGCGCCGGCGCAGTCCGCGCTGCCGCCGGCGCTGGCCTGGCATCTGAGGTGCGACCGCACGCAGGCGACGCTCGTTCTGCAGTTGCCGCTTTCCACCACCGACATGACGCGCTGGGCGCGGGAGATCATCCGGCATGGCTAGATACGCACGGGCAGGATCGTTGCTGTTGATTCCTTCGTGGGCGTGGGCCGCGCCCGATACGGCCGGCAGCATGCTCACCGTGCTGCTGAGCCTGGCGCTGATCCTCGGCGGCTTCGTCGCGGTGGCATGGCTGGCGCGCCGCTATCTGCCCGGCATGGGCGCGCAGGGGGCGGTGAAGGTGGTGGGCGCGACCGCGGTCGGCGCGCGCGAGCGCGTGGTGGTGGTCGAGGTCGACAACACCTGGCTGCTGCTCGGCGTGGGCGGCGGCAACGTGCGGCTGCTGCATACGCTGCCGAAACCCGAGCAGGCGCAGGAGTCCGCACGATGAGGGCGATTCTGCTGTTGCTCGCACTGGGCCTGAGCGCGCCCGTCCTGGGCGCGGAATCGAGCGTGCCGCTGCTTGCGGTGACGCCCGGCGCGGGCGGGCAGGTGATCGGCGTGCCGGGCGCGAGCCTGCCGTGGCTGCTGCTGTTTCCCTTCCTGCCGGCCTTGCTGCTGGCGTTCACCGCCTTCACCCGCATCGCGGTGGTGCTGTTCCTGCTGCGCCAGGGACTCGGCAGCCACACCTCGCCGCCGAATCTGGTGCTGATGGGCCTGGCGGTGCTGCTGACGATCTTCGTGATGTCGCCCGCGATCAAGCTCATCAATGCCGAGGCGTACCAGCCCTACCTTGCGGGGGCGATGGATTTCAACGCGGCGGCGCAGAAGGCGGCGGCGCCGCTGAAGAGTTTCATGCTGCGGCAGACGCGCGCCGAGGATCTCGATCTTTTCGTCGGCGCGGACAAGACCGTCGATCCCCGGCGTGCCGAGACGGTGCCGCTTGCCGCGCTGGCGCCGGCCTTCCTCACCAGCGAGCTGAAGACCGCGTTCCAGATCGGCTTCATGGTGGTGCTGCCCTTCCTGGTGATCGACCTGGTGGTGGCCGCGGTGCTGACCGCGCTCGGCATGATCATGCTGCCGCCGCAGCTGGTGTCCTTGCCGCTGAAGCTGCTGCTGTTCGTCACCGTCGACGGCTGGCATCTGCTGGTCGGATCATTGATAGGCAGCTTCTGATGGAAGGCGGAGTTCTCTGATGGAGGGTGTGGCACGCGACGCGCTGTGGATGGTGGTGGTGATCGCAGCCCCCATGCTGCTGGCGGGGCTGTTGGTGGCATTCGCCATCAGCCTGTTCCAGGCCGCCACGCAGATTCTCGAGCCCACGCTGGCCTTCGTGCCCAAGCTCCTGATCGTGGTGCTGGTGCTGGTGCTGCTGGGTGGCTGGATGGGCGACCAGCTGGTCGAGTTCACCCGTTCCCTGTTGACCGACTTCCCCGGCCTGCTGGAATGAGCGCGCTGCCCCTGAGCGAAGCGAGCGTCGGGGCGTGGCTGTTCGTCTTCGCCCGCCTCGCCGGGTGGACCCTGTTCGATCCCTTGACCGGCCGCCTGCCGGTGTCGCTGCGACTGATGTTGGCCGCCGTGCTGGCCGCCGTGCTGACGCCCGCTGCAGCGATCGAGACGACGATCCAGCCCTTCAGCGTGCCAGGCCTGCTGGCGCTGGGCCTAGAGGTCCTGTGGGGGGCGGCGCTGGCGCTGTGCGTGTGGCTGGTGTTCGCCGCGGCGACGGCGGCACTGGCCTGGAGCGGCCACACCGCGACCGCCGGCCTCCTGACGCTGACCGCCGAGCAGGCGGCGCCGGCCGACGCCGCCTGGCGCGCGCTGGCCGGCTGGCTGGCGGCGCTGGCTTTCCTGGGCGCAAGCGGACATCTGCTGGTGGTCGACGCCTTGCGCGACAGCCTGGCCGTGATGCCGGTCGCGCTGCTGCCGGCTGCGGCCGACCTGCGCCAGCTGGCGGAAGCGGGCGGCTGGCTGTTCGCCACCGGGGTGCAGCTGGCGCTGCCGCTGCTGGCGCTGGCGCTACTGGTGCAGCTGGCGTTCGGTATCGTGGCGCGGACCACGCCCGGACTCGACATGTTCTCGGCCGGCCTCGGCATCGCGGCGCTGGGGCTCATGGTCGCCTGGATATGGGCGGTGCCGCTGCTCGCGCAGGGCGTCGGCCTGGGCATCCAGCAGCTGGCGGACTGGATCGGCCTGCTCGTGTCGAGATAAGGCCAGCCGCGGCCAGATGGATTAGAATGACGCGATTTATCGTTATGCCGCCCGCTTCCCGGCGCGGCACGGAAACATTAGAGCGGCGGAAACAAGATGGCAGAAATGAATAGGGCCAGAGGCAGCCTGGTTGCGATCGTCACCCCGATGGGGGACGACGGCGCGCTCGATCTCGGGGCGCTGCGCAAGCTGGTCGACTGGCACATCGCAGAAGGGACGGACGGTATCGTCGTCGTCGGCACCACCGGCGAATCGCCGACGGTCAGCTACGACGAACATTGCCTGCTGATCCGCACCACGGTCGAGCAGGTTGCCGGACGCGTGCCGGTGATCGCCGGCACCGGCGCGAACTCGACTGCCGAGGCGATCGAGCTCACCGAATGCGCCAGGCGCGCGGGCGCGCAGGCCGGTCTGTCGGTGGTGCCGTACTACAACAAGCCGACCCAGGAAGGCCTCTACCAGCATTACAGGAAGATCGCCGAGTCGGTCGACCTGCCGTTGATCCTCTACAACGTGCCGGGCCGCACGGTCGCCGATCTGTCCAACGACACCGCGCTGCGTCTGGCGCAAGTGCCCGGCATCGCCGGCATCAAGGACGCCACCGGCAACATGGAGCGCGCGGCCGACCTGTTGCGTCGCGCGCCGAAGGATTTTGCGCTGTATACCGGCGACGATGCCTCGGCGCTGCCCTTCATGCTGCTGGGCGGGCACGGCGTGATCTCGGTCACCGCCAACGTCGCGCCGAAGCTGATGCACGAGATGTGCGTGGCGGCGTTCGAGGGGAACCTGGCGCGCGCACGCGAGCTCAACAATCTGTTGCTGCCGCTGCACAGCAAGCTGTTCGTCGAGGCGAACCCGATTCCGGTCAAGTGGGCCTGTGCCGAAATGGGGCTGATCCCGTCCGGCATGCGCTTGCCGCTGACCCCGCTGTCGGCCGGCCTGCACGACACCCTGCGCGACGCGATGCGTCACGCCGGCCTGATGTAAACCCATCATCGATTTAGGACATCTCATGCGTTTATTGCCCCTGTTTTTGATGGTTGCGCTGGCCGCGTCGGGCTGCGGCATCATCGATTCGAAGAAGATCGATTACAAGTCGGCCGAGAAGGCGCCGACGCTGGAAGTGCCGCCCGATCTCACCGCGCCGACCGGCGACAACCGTTACGCGATCCCCGACACCCAGGGCAGCGGCAGCGCGACCCTGTCGACCTACAGCCAGGAACGCAAGGCCGCGCCGAGCGGCGTGCAGACGCTGCTGCCGCAGCAGGAGAAGGCGCGCATCGAGCGTGCCGGCAGCCAGCGCTGGCTGGTGGTGCAGGCGACGCCGCAGCAGGTGTGGCCGGTGATCAAGGACTTCTGGCAGGAAACCGGTTTCATCGTCAACCTCGAGTCGCCCGAAACCGGCGTGATCGAGACCGACTGGGCGGAAAACCGCGCCAAGATCCCGCAGGACGTCATCCGCCGCACGCTCGGCAAGGTCATCGACGGGCTCTATTCGACCGCCGAGCGCGACAAGTTCCGCACCCGCGTCGAACAGGGGCAGGGCGGCACCGAGATCTACATCAGCCACCGCGGCATGATGGAAGTCTATGCCACCGAGGGCAAGGACAAGACCGTGTGGCAGCCGCGCGCGGCCGATCCCGAGCTGGAAGCCGAGATGCTGCGCCGCCTGATGCTGCGCTTCGGTGTCGAGGAGAATCGTGCCCAGACCCTGCTGACCCAGCAGCAGACGCCGGAGCAGGCGCGCATCGTGCGCGATGCCGGTGCGCCGGTGCTGGAAATGGACGAGGGCTTCGACCGCGCCTGGCGCCGCGTCGGCCTTGCGCTCGACCGCGTCGGCTTCGCGGTGGAAGACCGCGACCGCTCCAAGGGCGTCTATTTCGTGCGCTACATCGACCCCGAGATCGACAACGCCAGCAAGCGCGACGAGGGCATGTTCGCCAAGCTCGCCTTCTGGCGCGGCAAGAAGGACCAGGCGTCGCCGCAGTTGCAGATCGTGGTCCGCGAGACGGGCGAGAAGAGCCGCGTCAGCGTCAGCGGCACCGACGGCAAGGCGGCCGACGCCGACACGCAGGCCCGCATCATCAATCTGTTGCACAAGGAACTGAAGTAAGGCGGGACGGGTGCCCATGCGGTTCGCCAGCCTCGGAAGCGGCAGCGAGGGCAACGGCCTGGTGGTCGAAGCCGGGTCGACCCGGGTGCTGATGGATTGCGGCTTCGGGCTCGCGGACAGCGTGGCGCGGCTGGCGCGGCTGGGGCTTGCGCCCTCGGATCTGGCCGGCATCGTGGTGACCCACGAGCACAGCGACCATATCGGCGGAGTGGGGCGGCTGGCGCGCAAGTACCGGCTGCCGGTATGGCTCACCGCCGGCACCCTGGCGATGGCGCAGGATCTCGACGGCGCCGCGGTGCAGGTGATCGACAGCCACGCGGCGTTTGCGGTGGACGGGCTGGAAATCCAGCCGTATCCGGTGCCGCACGACGCGCGCGAGCCGGTGCAGTACGTGTTCGGCGACGGCGACCGCCGGCTCGGGGTGCTGACCGACACCGGCTGCAGCACGCCGCACATCGAGGCCATGCTGGCCGGGGTCGATGCGCTGGTGCTGGAATGCAACCACGACGCGGCCATGCTGGAAAACGGACCCTACCCGGCGAGCCTCAAGCGCCGCGTCGGCGGACGCTTCGGCCATCTGGAAAACGGCCAGTCGGCGGCCTTGCTGGACAAGCTGAAGCACGACAGGCTGCAATGCGTGATGGCGGCGCACGTCTCGCGCAAGAACAACACGTCGGCCCTGGCGCAGCGCGCGCTGGCGCAGGTGCTCGATTGCGCGGACGGGGACGTGCGCGTGGCCTGCCAGAGCGCAGGTTTTGACTGGATCAGACTTTAATTGGACGGATTTTGACGACTTTTGCTGAACTCGGGCTTGCCCCCGACATCCTGCGTGCCCTTGACGAGATGGGCTACGTTTCGCCGACTCCGATCCAGGAGCAGGTGATCCCGCGCGCGCTGCAGGGCGGCGACATCCTCGGCGCGGCGCAGACGGGTACCGGCAAGACCGCGGCGTTCGCGCTGCCGCTGATCCAGCGCCTGCTGCCGTTCGCCAGCAGCAGCACTTCGCCGGCCAAGCATCCGATCCGCGCGCTCATCCTCACGCCCACGCGCGAACTGGCGATCCAGGTCGAGGAAGCGATCCAGGCCTACACCAAGCACGTGCCGCTGCGCTCGCTGGTGGTGTACGGCGGCGTCAACATCAACACGCAGATCCCGATCCTGAAGACCGGCATCGAAATCCTGGTGGCCACCCCCGGCCGCCTGCTCGACCACGTGCAGAACAAGACGCTGATGCTGACCCAGGTCAACACGCTGGTGCTCGACGAGGCCGACCGCATGCTCGACATGGGCTTCATGCCCGACCTCAAGCGCATCGTCGCGCTGCTGCCGGCGCAGCGGGTGAACATGATGTTCTCGGCCACCTTCCCGGAGGAAATCCGCAAGCTCGCCGACAGCATCCTCGACAACCCGACCTTCATCGAGGTCGCCCGCAACGAAACCGCGGTGACGGTCACCCAGGTGATGCACCCGGTGCACCACGAGCGCAAGCGGCAACTGCTGGCGCACCTGATCAAGAGCCGCGACCTGCGGCAGGTGCTGGTGTTTACGGGGACGAAACTGGGTTGCAACCGCCTCGCCAACGAACTCAACAAGGCCGGCATCCATGCCGATGCGATCCACGGCGACAAGACGCAGCAGGAACGCATCAAGGCGCTCGATGCCTTCAAGGCCGGCACCATCCGCGTGCTGGTCGCCACCGACGTCGCCGCGCGCGGCATCGACATCGAAGCGCTGCCCTTCGTCGTCAACTACGACCTGCCGCACAACGCCGAGGACTACGTGCACCGCATCGGTCGCACCGGCCGCGCCGGCGCCAAGGGCGAGGCGATCTCGCTGGTGAGCGAGGCCGAAACGCGCTACCTCAAGGACATCGAAAAACTGATCGGCAGCACGCTCGAGCCGGTGATCGTCCCCGGTTTCGAGCCCGGCGCGGCCGACGTGCCCGCCTACCAGTCGCGCCCGCCGCGCCATGCCGAGCGTTCCGAACGCCCTGAACGGCACGAGCGTAGTGCCCCGCGCAGCAAACCCGCCGCGCCGCGCGATGCGCTGTTCGATGCCCCCTATGTGCCGGGCGAGGCGCCGCGCAACGACAGCGCGCCCGCGCTGATGCGCTCGGCGCCGAAGAAGCAGGTGGCGGCCTTGTTCCGCAGCCCGGTCAAACCCGATTCCGCCGGGCAGTGAGCTGGGAAATCCTGCTGCTGGTGCTGTTCGGTGCGGCCGGCTGGTACTGGTACGCCGGCCTGCACGCGCGCGAGCAGGCCATCGCCGTCGGCCGCCGCAGCTGTGCCGATTCCGGCCTGCAGTTTCTCGACGAGAGCGTGGCGCTGCGCAGGCTTCGCCTGGCACGCAACGGCGACGGCCAGCTCGCTTTCCAGCGTGATTTCCATTTCGAGTTTTCCGACACCGGCGACAACCGTCGCCCGGGCGTGATCCGCATGCTCGGCGAGCGGGTCGAATGGGTCAGCCTGGACGGGGAGTGGCAGCCGGGCAGGGTGGCCAGCGTCACCCGCCTGCACGACTGATGGCGTATACCACGCCAGCCTGGCATCCACTCCACCCGAAACCCTTCCAGGCGTTCCATTCGAACTGACGCCTCACTGTGTCAGTTCGGCCCGTTGCGGGTTCTCTCAGGCTGAGCGCATCGAGCGTCTGATAGTCGGCCGAAGCGAACAAACGGTTGGCCGATTATGGATGACTGCAATCGGTGATAAGCGGTTGGACAAACCATGCTTAAAATGGACCGTTCGATCCGCTGCTCGGCGACGCGCCGAGACCCAACCAGCGAAGCACACCGCCTGCCGCGCTGCCTGTGACGAACTCCGTACTATCCTTCCGCCATGGACTCCCTCATCGCTTCGGCCGCGCGCGCGCTGGCAGCCGGTGATCCGCTCGGTGCGCTCAAGCGTGTTGCGCTGCGCGATGACCCGCCAGCGCTCGCTCTGCGCGGCATTGCAATGGCCCAACTCGGCGACTACGAACAGGCGCGCAAGCTTCTGCGCCGCGCCGCGCGCGGCTTCGGCGCTCACGAGCGTCTCGCCCAGGCCCGCTGCCAGCTTGCCGAGGCCGAGGTCGCACTTGCCGCGCGCGACCTGCGCCAGCCGGTGCACTCGCTTGACGCTGTCGCGCAGGCGCTCGATGCGCTCGGCGATCGCACCAACGCGCTCCACGCCTGCTTGGTCGCGGCGCGCCGCCACTTGCTCGTTGGCGATCTTGTGGCTGCCGGGGCGGCGCTCGACGCAATCGAAGTGGCCGACGATACGCCGCCTGCCTTGGCGGCCCGAACCGAAATCACTCGCGCCGAGGTCGCACTCCGCCGCGTTCGGGCCGCCAGCGCCGCAGCCGCGCTCGAACGCGCCCACCTTGCCGCCGTCGAGGCCGGCATTCCAGCCCTGATTGCGGAAGTTGGTCGCGTCCGCCGAGTACTGTCGGTGCCGTCGGCGCGGATGATCAGCGCGGGCACGGCGCGGCCGGTGCGCCTCGACGAAATAGAAGCGCTGTTCGCGTCGCACAGTCTCGTCGTCGATGCCTGCCGGCGCGTGGTGCGCAGCCCCCTGCATGGCACGACGCTCGCGGGACGTCCCGTCCTATTTGCCCTGATTGCGTCCCTCGCCGAGGCTTGGCCGGCAGACGTTTCGCGCGACCATCTGATCGAACGCGTCTTCCGCACGCGTGTTGCCGACGAATCGCATCGCGCGCGGCTACGCGTCGAACTCAGTCGCTTGCGCACCACGCTGCGTCCGCTCGCCCGCATCGAAGCGACCCGGCAGGGCTTCATGCTCACGCCGATCGATGCGTCGGCTGTGGTGCTGCTGGCACCGCCAGTCGACGGCCCCGCCGGCACCCTTCTCGCCCTGCTGGAAGGAGGCGAGTCGTGGTCGACATCGGCGCTTGCGCATGCGCTCGGTACAAGTCAACGCAGTGTCCAGCGCACGCTGCGCGAACTCGAGCAGGCGGCCGCGATACGCGCGATCGGGCAGGGTCGCGCGCGCCGATGGCTCGCGCCAACGCTGAGTGGATTCGCGACAAACTTGTTACTCCCAGGTGCGCTGCCGGTTGACTAATCTTGCGTCATTGCGATGGACGCGAGATTTTTTAACCCGACAGGAGGAACCCGGAATGGCAGACATACTGCATCAAATCGGCATTCAATCGTCCTCGGACAAGGTGTATCAGGCCTTGACCACCCCCGAGGGACTGGCTGCCTGGTGGACACGCGACACCCAGGGCAACAGCCATATCGGTGAAACAATCAGATTCCGCTTCCACCGCCCGGACGGCAGTGAGATAGGCGGCTTCGACATGCGAGTACGTGAACTCGATCCCGCAAAACTCGTACGCTGGCAGGTGGTCGACGGTCCCGAAGAATGGATCGGAACCACGATCCGTTGGGAGTTGAGGCAATCGGGCGACTACACCAACGTGTTGTTCAGGCATCAGGATTGGCGGGAACCGGTGGAGTTCATGCACCATTGCAGCACCAAGTGGGCGATTTTTCTAATGAGCCTGAAATCGTTTGTGGAAACGGGGAAAGGGGCCCCTAGCCCCGACGACGTCAAGATTGACGAATGGAACTAGCGTAGGGGGTTGTCATGGCAAAGACTGACAAGACCAGAACCGGACAGGCGGAGATCGTCCGCGAATACGGCCCCTATCCCGACACGGACCAGGTCGGCGGCGTGACCTTCGACGGCGCGCACGTCTGGTTCGCCCGCGGCGAGAGCATCGCCGCGTTCGATCCCGAGAGTGGCGCGCTGGTGCACGAACTCGCCGTCCCCGCCGACGCCGGTACTGCCTTCGACGGCACGCATCTCTACCAGATCGCCGAAGCGCGCATCGACAAGATCGATCCTGCCAGCGGCAAGGTCGTGGCGTCGATCCCCGCACCTGGCCACGGCGGCGACTCGGGTCTGACTTGGGCCGAGGGAACGCTATGGGTCGGCGAGTATCGTGCCCGCAAGATCCACCAGATCGACCCGGAGACCGGGTCCATCCTCCGCACGATTGATTCGGATCGCTTCGTCACCGGCGTGACCTGGGTCGACGGCGAACTGTGGCACGGCACCTGGGAAGGCGACGAAAGCGGGCTCCGCCGCATCGATCCGGAAAGCGGTGCCGTCCTCGATCAACTGGAGATGCCGCATGGAACCGGCGTCAGCGGGCTTGAGTCCGACGGGGCCGACCTGTTCTATTGCGGCGGCGGACCGAGCGGCAAGGTACGCGCCGTGCGCAAGCCCAAGCCCGAGAAGGCGGCTCGGCGCGGCGGCAGCGGCGAGTCCACATGAGAATCGGGATCATCGGCGCCGGCAGCATGGGCAGCACACTTGCGCACCATCTCGCCAAGCTCGACCATCACGTTTCGATCGCGAACTCGCGCGGGCCCGAGAGCCTGACCACGTTGGCGGCCGGGATCGGTGCGGCACCCGTTTCCATTGTCGACGCCGTCCAAACCGCAGAAATCGTCATCCTTGCGATCCCGACGAAGGCCGTCGCCGATCTTCCACAGGGACTGTTTGCCAACGTACCGAGCAGCCTCGTCGTCATCGATATCGGCAACTATCATCCCGAGCTTCGCGACGGCCGCATCGACGCAATCGAACGGGGCATGCTCGACAGCCAGTGGGTCGCACAGCGCATCGGGCATCCCGTTATCAAGGCATTCAACAACATCTTCGCCAAGAGCCTTCTTGAAAGAGGTATTCCGAAGGGAATGCCGGGACGGATAGCACTCCCGGTCTCCGGCGATTCGCCGGACGCCAGGGCAACTGTGCTTCGCCTTGTCGATGATCTAGGCTTCGATCCAGTCGACGATGGAAACCTCGACAACTCCTGGCGGCAACAGACCGGAACACCGGCCTACTGCCACGATCTTGACGCCGCTGCCCTCCAGCACACACTCGCCGAAGCCGACCAGAACCGGATCGCCGAATATCGCGCCGAACAGGAAGCTCGCATCAGGCAGTCGTTGTAAGAATTTGCGAATCGCCCCGGGCTTCGTGGAGGCCATTTGGTTTAAGTGCGGGCGGGAGTTCGGCCATAGCGGCCGGTCGGGCCGTGGCTTTTCAACGACTGCTACCGACCCACTCCGGCCGTTCAATTTCATAGAAAACGCCGACTGCGTAGAGTGCCAAAGCAGTCCCCTGACGCGTCCACGAAAACCGGGGCGATTCAGTCACGTCATGTGCAGACCGTCAACCGGAAGTGGCGGTGAGGTTCGGGATGGGGAACGCCGGCTGTGTTTTCCGGGGCACGCAATCAATACTGGATTGAACCCGCAGCCTGCCCGCGGGTTTGTCCTTATTCCTGTTCGACTTCCAGAATCGCCAGGCTGATCTGCGGGCCGAGATTGGCCTCGAATTCCGCCCAGTTCTTGTAGGCCTTGAGCTTCTCGGCGATGACGGGCTTCATCTCGAAATCGCTCTTGCCTTCGTCGTACATGCGGCGCACTTCCGCCATCAGGATGTCGAACCAGGCTTTTTGTTCTTCGACCAGCTTGCGGTCGCCTGTCTTGCCGTGGCCGGGCACGTAGAGTTTGGCGTTGAGTGCCAGCGCGCGCTCGGTTTCCTTCCTCACGCCCTTGAAGGTGCCGTCGCGCAGGTTCATCGCCTGGCGGGAGAGCACGTTGTCGCCGGTGAAGAGGATGCCGTCCTCGACGATTTCGATCATCAGGTCGGTCTTGCTGTGCGCATCGGTCGACGAGTGGATTCGGAAAGTCTTGCCGCCGATCTTGAATTCCTGGCCGTTGGCCGCCTCGACCGTGGGGATCTCGGCACGGGTGCCGTCGGTGTAGCCCTTGGTCAGGTCGGACATCAGCTTGATCCAGAAATCGCCGGCGCTTTCCTTGGCCAGCCGGATCATGTCGGGGTGGCCGATGAGGGTGGCCTTCGGCCACACTTCCAGCACGGCCTGATTGCCCAGCCAGTGGTCGCCGTGCACGTGGGTGTTGAACACGTGGGTGACCGGTTTGTCGGTGGTCTTGCGCAGCTGCGCCATCACCATGCGGCCTGCCTGCACGCTGGAACCCGGGTCGATCACCACGACGCCGTCGGCGGTGACGATCCACGCCGGATTGTTCATGAAGCTCTGGTTCTCGACCGAGGGCACGCCCTGCGGGCCGTGAATGACGTAGGTGTTGGCGTGGACTTTCTGCGCCGGGTAGGTGCGGACGATGTCCTTGGGGCCGGCCAGCACGGTGCTGGAAAAGGCGAGGGCGGCGAGCAGGGGAAGGATGCGCATGGGTTGTCTCCGTAGGGTGCGGGTCTCAAACATATACAGGCTATGGGGGTTTTTTGAATGGTCGAATCGACCTACCACCATTTCTCGAAAATGATGCGGCTCATCGGCACGCCGAGGTCGTGCAGCAGCGCGCTCATGTCCTCGACCATGCCCTTGGGGCCGCACAGGTAGTACAGGGTGTCGTCGGGCACGTCGAGGGCATGCAGCTTGACCGGGTCGATGCGTCCGGTGAGTCCGCGCCAGAGCGGATCGGGCTGGGTGACGGTGATGCTGACGTGCAGGTTGTCGTGCGCGAGGGCGGCCGCGTCGAGTTCGTCGCGGAACAGGATTTCGCGGCTGTCCGACACGCTGTAGACCAGGTGAACGCGGGTCGGCAGCCGTGCGTCGCGCACGTGGCGGAAGATGGATAGCAGCGGCGTGATGCCGACTCCGCCGCCGATCAGCACGACGTTGTCGCTCATCTCCGGCAGGTAGACGAACGGTCCCTGGCCCTGGCTGACCTGCACGCGATCGCCGACCTGTGCGCGCTCGTGCACCCAGCGCGCCAGCGGATGCCGGGTGCTCGCCTTGATCGCCAGCTCGATCTCCCCCTGATGGACGGGCGAAGTGGTGATGGAATAGCCGGAGGTGTGCGTTGTGCCGTCGAGTTCGACGCTGAGGTCCACCCATTGCCCGGGCAGGAAGCGGAAGGCGGCATCCGGGATGGCGAGGCGCACCACGCGGATGCTGGGCGTGGCAGACGTGATCGCCGCGATCTGCGCGTCAAAGATGTGCAAGCTCAATCCTGTTTTTTCTGGAAAGCCAGCGAGGCCGAGTTGATGCAGTAGCGCATGCCGGTGGGAGCGGGGCCGTCGTTGAAGACGTGGCCGAGGTGGGAGCCGCAGCGGCGGCACAAGGCCTCGACGCGCACCATGCCGTGGCTGGTATCGGTCTTTTCCGCCACCGCGTCGGCGTTCAGCGCCTGGTAGAAGCTCGGCCAGCCGGTGCCGGAGTCGAACTTGGCGGCAGACGAAAACAGCGCTGCGCCACAGGCGGCGCAGTGGTATTCGCCGGTCTCGTGGTTGTCCCAGTATGCGCCGGTGAATGCCCGTTCGGTACCGTGTTCGCGCAGGATGCGGTATTGCTCGGGCGACAGGATGGTGCGCCATTCGGCGTCGGTTTTGGTTTTGTCAAAGTTCATTGCAGTTCTCCGAATTCCGAAGAGTGTACTCGCAAGGTGCGGGCCGTGGCTGCATGGCTGCTGTCCCGCGGACACCCCCGGATAAAGGTCACCTCCATGCGCTGCTTTCCGAGGTTGACAGCGTCATCTTAGCGGGTTTAATCTTCGTTTAGGTATTAGACTTAGTCTAAAAACCGGATTTCACCGCCTGCCGGCTTGCTATAAAGGGAAGGCTGATGGCGCGGCGGCAGGGGTGGAACATTCAGTGCTGAAAAGCATGTTCATTGAACCAAGGAGATAGGTTATGCAACTCAAAGGCTCGAAAACCGAAGAACATCTGAAAGCCGCATTCGCCGGCGAATCCCAGGCCAACCGCCGCTACCTCTACTTCGCAGCCAAGGCTGACGTGGAAGGTTACAACGACGTTGCCGCCGTGTTCCGCTCCACCGCCGAAGGCGAAACCGGCCACGCCCACGGCCACCTGGAATACCTGGAAAAGTGCGGCGATCCCGCGACCGGCATGGCTTTCGGCCCCACCGCCGACAACCTGAAGACCGCGATCGCCGGTGAAACCCACGAGTACACCGACATGTATCCCGGCATGGCCAAGGATGCGCGTTCGGAAGGCTTCGACGAGATCGCCGACTGGTTCGAGACCCTGGCCAAGGCCGAGCGTTCGCACGCCAACAAGTTCCAGAAGACCCTGGACAGCCTGGGCGCCTGATCCGGCCCAAGCATGAAGGCGGGCCGGTTGCGGCCCGCCTTTTTGAAGTTTCAAAAGCGGATGTGCTTGTCTGGATGCAGACAGGCCGCCGCGATCCAAATCCCTATACCAATACTGGAGTTCGCATGAGCACCCGTGAAGGCAGCCTCGAAGCCCCCACCCGTCATCCGCTCGACTGGAAAAATCCGGATTTCTACAACGAAGACAAGCTCATGCACGAGCTTGAGCGTGTCTACGACATCTGTCACGGCTGCCGCCGCTGCGTGTCGCTGTGCACCGCGTTCCCGACGCTGTTCGACCTGATCGACGAATCCGAAACGATGGAAGTGGACGGCGTGGCCAAGCCCGACTACTGGAAGGTGGTCGACGAGTGCTATCTGTGCGATCTCTGCTACATGACGAAGTGTCCCTACGTGCCGCCGCATCCGTGGAACCTCGACTTCCCGCACACCATGCTGCGCGCCAAGGCGATCAAATTCAAGAAGGGCGGGACGGGCTTCCGCGACAAGCTGTTGTCCAGCACCGACGCGATGGGCAAGCTCGCCTCGATCCCGGTGGTGGTGCAGGCGGTGAATGCCAGCCTGAAGAACAAGCCGATCCGCAAGCTGGTCGACAGCGTGCTGCACATCCACCCCGACCGTAAGCTGCCCGAATACGACAGCGCGAAATTCCGTTCCACCGCGAAGCCGCGCAGCGACTTCCCGGTGAAGGCCGGCGAGAAAACGCCCGGCAAGGTGGCGATCTACGCGACCTGTTACGTCAACTACAACGAGCCCGGCATCGGCCACGACCTCTTGAAGCTGCTGGCGCACAACGAGATTCCCGCCGTGCTGGTGGAGAAGGAAGCCTGCTGCGGCATGCCCAAGCTGGAACTGGGCGACCTCGACGCGGTGGCCAGGCTCAAGGAAACCAACATCCCGCACCTGGCGAAGCTGGCGCGCGAGGGCTACGCCATCCTGACTGCGGTGCCCTCGTGCACGCTGATGTACAAGCAGGAACTGCCGCTGATGTTTCCGCACGACGCCGACGTGCAGGCGGTGAAGGAGGCGATGTGGGATCCGTTCGAGTATCTGATGGCGCGCAACGTCGACGGCCTGCTGAAGACCGACTTCAAGAGCCCGCTCGGCAAGGTGGCCTACCACGTGCCCTGTCACCAGCGCGTGCAGAACATCGGCAACAAGACGCGCGACGCGCTGCAGTTGGCCGGCGCCAGCGTGACCCTGGTCGAGCGCTGCTCCGGCCACGACGGCACCTGGGGCGTGAAGAGCGAGTTCTTCGACAAGTCGATGAAGATCGGCAAGCCGGTCTTCCGCCAGATGGCCGAACCGCAACCCGATTATGTGAGTTCCGATTGCGCGATTGCCGCGCGCCACATCCTGCAGGGCATGGGCGATTCCACTGCGCAGAAACAGCATCCGATCACGCTGTTGCGCATCGCCTATGGCCTGGAATAAACCGTCAGCAAGGAGAACGTTATGCCGCAGATTACCCGTGACAGCCTGATGACCCTGGAGGGTTATGCCAAGGTGCGCCCGACCATGCGCGCCGAAGTCATGGCGCACAAGAAGAACCGGATGGTCGAGCTGGGCGACCACGTCACGCTGATTTTCGAGGACGAGAAGACCATGCGCTACCAGATCCAGGAGATGCTGCGCGCCGAGCGCACCTTCGAGGAGTCCGGCATCCAGGACGAGCTCGACGCCTACAACCCGCTGGTTCCGGACGGCACCAACTGGAAGGCGACCATGATGATCCAGTATTCCGACCCGGACGCGCGCAAGATCGCGCTGGCGAAACTGAAGGGCATCGAGGACCGGGTGTGGGTGCAGGTGGCCGACCAGGCGAAAGTATTTGCCATCGCCGACGAGGACCTGGAGCGCGAGAACGAGGAGAAGACCTCGTCGGTGCATTTCCTGCGCTTCGAGCTCGACCCCACCTCGATTGCCGCTGCCAAGTCGGGCGCCGCCATCCGCATGGGTATCGATCTTCCCGCCTATCAGGTGGACGCGACCACGTTGCCGGAGAATACCCGTGCAGCACTGGTGGTGGATTTGGCCTAAAGTGATCTCAGGCGGTAAAAAACCACGATAACAATGCGCCGCCTTTCCTGGAGGAGGGGTGATGCTGGATCAATTGCTGGTTCATCAGGTGCGGCGGCGGCTGGAAGGATCGGGCCTGCCGCTGGCGATCGAATTGTGGAACGGTCAGCAGGTGGGGCAGGAGCCTGCCGTCGTGCGGGTGCGGCTGCATCAGGCGGCCAGCCTCAAGGCCATGGCCGATCCCAGTCTGGGCGCGCTGGCGCGGGCCTACGTCGAGGGCTATCTCGATCTCGAAGGCGACGTCCGCGACATCCTCGCGCTCGGCGACCGCCTGTGCAACGCAGGCGAGTGCAAGCCGAAGACCGGCTCGGATAGCTGGAAATGGTGGCGTCACACGCGCAGCAAGGATCGCCGCAACATCCAGTATCACTACGACGTCTCCAACGATTTCTATGGCCTGTGGCTGGACGCGCGGCGGGTCTATTCCTGCGCTTATTTCAAGAACCCGGACATGAGCCTCGACGCCGCGCAGGAGGCCAAGCTCGACCACATCTGCCGCAAGCTCGACTTGAAACCCGGCGAGCAATTCCTTGACATCGGCTGCGGCTGGGGCGGGCTGATCCTGCACGCGGCGGAGCGCTACGGCGTGCGCGCCGTCGGCATCACGCTGTCGGACGACCAGCATGCGTACGTCAGCGAGCAGATCGCCGCGCGCGGGCTCGCCGGCCGGGTCGAGGTGCGCAGGATGGATTACCGCGACGTGCCCGGGCAGGAGGCCTACGACAAGATCGCCAGCGTCGGCATGTTCGAACACGTCGGCCGTGCGAATCTCGCCACCTATTTCGACAGGATCGCCGCGCTGTTGAAGCCGGGCGGCCTCGTGCTGAATCACGGCATCACCACCGCCGCGCCTGCGGCCGGCGGGCTCGGCAGCGGCATTTCCGAATTCATCGACGACTACGTGTTTCCCGGCGGCGAACTGGTGCATGCCTCGGAGGTGTTGAGCGCCGCCTCGGGCAGCGGGCTCGAATGCCTCGACGCCGAGAACCTGCGGCCGCACTACGGCAAGACCCTGTGGCACTGGGTCACCCGGCTGGAGCAGCACGCCGACGAGGCGCGCCGCCTGATCGGCGAGCAGAAGTACCGCATCTGGCGCATCTACATGGCCGGTTCCGCCTATGCCTTCGATCACGGCTGGATGGAACTGTGGCAGGTGCTGGCAGGCAAGGGCGTCGACGGCAGCCAGCCCCACTATCCGTTCAGCCGCGAATACATCTATCGCGACGGCTGAGCCTCTACCTCCTGGGAAGCGGCTGACGATGCCGATGGCCACGCTCCTTGCCGACGCAGTCGTGCTGATCCATCTGCTCTTCGTCGCCTTTGTCGTTCTGGGCGGCTTTCTGCTCGTGCGCTGGCCCAGGCTGGTGTGGTTGCATCTGCCCGCAGCGGCTTGGGGCGCATTCATCGAGTTCAGCGGGGGGATGTGCCCGCTCACGCCGCTCGAGAACCACCTGCGCATGCTCGGCGGCGGCAGCGCCTACAGCGGCGATTTCGTCGAGCGTTACCTGCTGCCTGTCCTGTATCCCGCGCAGCTCACGCCGGCGGTGCAGCAGGGTTTGGGCATGGTGGTCCTGGCGGTGAATCTGGTGGCGTATGCGTGGGCATTCCAGGCGTGGTGGCGCAAGCCGTCTGGTTAGGCCATTCCGGACGGCTCACTCTGTCGCGCGATCCAGCGCTTCGTCCGCATGCGAAACGGGGTCCTCGATCGGTTCCAGGTGCGTGGTGACATGGGCGCAGGGGACGGCCTGCCGGATGTCGGCCTCGATGCGTTCCGACCAGTCGTGCCCCTGTTGCACAGTCCAGGCGCCGGGAACCAGCACATGCAGCGAGACGAACGCGCGAGCGCCGGCCTGGCGCGTGCGCAAGGCATGAAAATCCAGACCCTGCCGGCGATAGCTCTCCAGGACGCCTTCGATGGCCCCCAGCTCCTGCGGCCCGAGCGAGACATCCATCAGCCCCGCGGTCGAACGGCGCAGCAGCCTCCAGCCGGTCCACACGATGTTTGCTGCCACGGCGAGGGCGAGCACCGGATCGAGCCAGAGCCAGCCGGTGGCCCACACCAGCCCGACACCCAGGATGACGCCGGCCGAAGTCCAGACATCGGTGAGGAGATGGTGGGCGTCGGCTTCCAGCGTGATGGAATGGTACTTGCGCCCCACCCTCATGAGGATGCGCGAGGTGGCCAGGTTGATGATCGAGGCAGCCACCGACACGGCCAGGCCGATGCCCACGGCTTCGAGCGGCTGCGGGTTGAGCAGGCGTTCGATGGCGGCATAGCCGATGCTGACGGCGGCGACCAGGATCAGAAAGCCTTCGAAGGCGCTGGAGAAATATTCCGCCTTGCCGTGCCCATGCGCATGGTTGGCGTCGGCCGGCATCGCTGCCAGCGACAGCATGGCCAGCGCCATCATGGCACCCGCCAGGTTGACGAACGATTCGAGCGCGTCGGACAGCAGTCCGACCGAGCCGGTGAGCCACCAGGCCCAGCCCTTGAGCAGGATGGTGGCCACGGCTGCGGCGATGGAAAGCCAGGCGTAGCGTTTGAGGGAGGCGGGCGGCATGCGGTTCTGTGCGGTGCGGATGAGCGCATTGTATCGCCGGCCACGCCCGCCCCGGCATCTGCCCGGCAGGCAGCGACAGGTGCCGGGCATCCGGATTCTTGCGATACTTGGCGCCTTCCCATCCGCGCCGCAGCGGCGCCAGCCGAGCTGGACAACACACCATGGAAAACCTGCTGTACTGGGCCGGGCTGTCGGCCGTTGCGGTGAACGCGCTGACGGGCGTGCTCGATGCCGGGCGCAAGCAGATGGACCTGATCGGCGTGGTGATGGTGGGCGCGGCCACCGCGCTGGGCGGCGGCACCGTGCGCGACGTGCTGCTGCAGCGCCCGGTCTTCTGGATCGCCGATCAGGTCTATCTGATCGTCGCCCTGGCGACCACGCTCGTCGTCTTTTTCGCGGTGCGCAATCTGCGCCTGCCGCCGCGCCTGTTCCTGGTGCCCGATGCCTTCGGTCTCGCCCTGTTCACCATCGTCGGCACCCAGATCGCGCTGGAATGGCAGGCGCCCTGGCTGGCGGCCAGCCTCCTGGGCATGATCACCGGCGTGGTCGGCGGTGTGCTGCGTGACGTGCTGTGCAACGAAGTCCCGCTGATATTCGTGCGCGGCGAGCTGTACGCCTCGGCCGCGTGGCTGGGTGCGCTGACCCTGGTGGGACTGCAGGCGCTGGCGGTGTCGCCGGTGATCGCGGCGGGGGCGGGTATGGCGACCGTGCTCGGCATCCGGCTGGCGGCGATGGCCTTCCGCATCACGCTGCCCACCTACACCGAGCGCAAATAGGGCATGCGCTATGGTGGAAGCTGCGCCTGAATGAAGGAGTGCATGCGATGGCCCATGAACTGCTTGATGCCATCCGGCGGCGCTACGCCTGCCGCGAATTCGTTGCGAACCGGCCGCTGACGGCGGACGAACTGGCCTTGCTGCGCGAGGCGGGGCGGCTGGCGCCGTCGGGTTTCGGACTGGAGCCCTGGCGTTTCATCACCTTGGCGGATGCGGCGGGACGGGCGCGCATCGCCCACGCCTGCTTCGACCAGCCTGCCGCGACGACCGCCGCCGCCTTCATCGTGATCGTGACGCCGGTGCAGGCGCTCGATCCGGGCTCGGACTACGTGCGGGAGCGCTTCGAGGCCGAGGCGCGCGGCCATGATCCCGCGCCGATCCATGCCGCCTACCGTGCGTTCCACGAGGGCGGCGGGATTGCAGCCTGGGCGCAGGGGCAGTGCAACTTCGCGGCGGCGCACATGCTGCTGCAGGCGGCGCATCTGGGGCTCGGCAGTTGCCCGATCGGCGGCTTCGACGCTGCGGCATTGTGCGAAGCACTCACGCTTGGCGAGGGCGAAGTGCCCGCGCTGGTGATCGCGCTGGGCCATTGCGCGCACGCGGCGCCGGAACGTCTGCGCAAACCCCTGGATTAGCGACTCAGTGATCCCACGCCGGCTTGCCTGCCAGCCGCTCCACCAGAAAATCGATCAGGACGCGCGCCCGGTTGGAGAGATGGCGAGTGGGCGGATACACCGCATAGACGGCGAGCTCCGGCCAGACGTGATCCGCCAGCACCTGCTGCAGCTGCCCCGAGCGCAGGGCGTCGCAGACGTAGAAGGTGGGCAGCAGCACGACGCCTTCGTCGGCGACCGCGGCTTGCATCAGGAATTCGCCACTGCTGGCGGCGAGCTGCACCGGCACCCGCACCTGCACGGCTTCGCCGTCCGGGGCACGGCAACTCCATAGCCCGGGATCGCGCACGTTGCTGTAGGCGAGACAGGCGTGCCGGGCCAGGTCGGCCGCGACGCGCGGCGTGCCGTGGCGCGCGAGATAGCCCGGGCTGGCGCACACGATGTGGCGAATGGGCGCGAGACGGCGCGCGATCAGGCTGGAATCGGCCAGCGTGGCGATGCGGATGGCGAGGTCGAAGCCTTCCTGCATCAGGTCGATCTGGCGGTCGTTGAAGTCGAGTTCGAAGCGCACCTCGGGGTGCAGCCTCATGAAGTCCTGGATCAGCGGCGCCAGGTGCAGCAGGCCGAAGGCCAGCGGCAGGGCCACCTTGAGGCTGCCCTTGAGCGCGCCGTGGGCCTGCGACACGGCGGACTCCGCTTCCTCGACGTCGGCGAGGATGGCGACGCAGCGCGCGTAGTAGGCGCGTCCGCTGTCGGTGAGGTTGAGCCGGCGCGTGGTGCGCTGGATCAGCGAGACGCCGAGATGCGCCTCCAGTTCGGCCAGCCGGCGACTGACGGCGGACTTGGCGAGGTTCAGCCGTTCGGCTGCGGCGCTGATGCTGCCGGCCTCGACCACGCCGACGAAGATCTGCATGTGGGCGAATCGGTCCATTGTTCTTTAAATAGCAATAGTTAATTCAATAACTCTATCTTTATTCCACAAATAGCAAAACCAATAATGACATCACCGCGCCAACCCGGCGCCGCACTCACAGGAGAGATGTCATGCAAGCAGCCCCGTCCCGAACCATAGAACAGCCTTTGCGCGTCCTGCGCGTCGACGCCAGCGCCCGCGTCGAGGGCTCGATCACCCGCCAGCTTGCCGACCGGTTGCTCGAGGGCCTCGCGGCGCGCGTGGACGGCGTGTCGGTGATCCGGCGCGACGTGGCGCAGGGTCTGCCTTTCGTCGACGCCGACTGGGTCGCCGCCAACTTCACCGATCCGGATGCGCGCAGCGTGGCGCAGCGCGAGACGCTGGCTGGGTCCGACGCCCTGGTGGAGGAGGTGAAGGCAGCCGACGTCTGGGTGATCGCCACCCCCATCTACAACTTCGGCGTGCCGGCCAGCCTCAAGGCCTGGATCGACCTGATCGCGCGCGCGCGTGCGACCTTCCGCTACACCGAGCAGGGCCCGCAAGGCCTGCTGGCAAACAAGAAGGTCTATATTCTGACGGCGACCGGCGGCACCGAGGTCGGCAGCGCGATCGACTTCGCCACGCCGTGGCTGAAATTCGTGCTGGGCTTCCTCGGCGTCACCGACGTCGAGGTGATCGCGGCCGACCGCGGCATGCAGCGCGGCAATGCCGCCCGCCAGCACGCGCTCTCACGCGTCGACGCCCTGCTCGAGCGCGACTGGCCGGCCCGCGTCGCCGCCTGAATGCCAGCGTTTTCCATTTTCCAGAAAGGAACCTGCCATGACCCAGCGAACCATCCGCCAACGTGTCCCCGCCTTCGAAGTCACCGAGGGAGCGGGCGTCACGGTCCACCGCAGCATCGGCACGCCGGCGCTGAAGAACCTCGATCCCTTCCTGATGCTCGACCATTTCGGCAGCGACAACCCGGACGAATACATTGCCGGTTTTCCCGAGCATCCGCATCGCGGCTTCATCACCTTCACCTACATGCTCGACGGCCACATGGAGCACCGCGACAGCATGGGCAACCGCGGCGACCTCATGGCCGGCGGGGTGCAGTGGATGAAGGCGGCGAGCGGCGTCATCCATTCCGAGATGCCCAAGCAGACCGACGGCCTCATGCGCGGTTTCCAGCTGTGGATCAACCTGCCGGCGCGCGACAAGCTGTCCGATCCGGCCTACCAGGAGTTCTCGGCCGCGGCGATACCCGAAGTGATGCGTGAAGGCGCCCGGGTGCGCGTGCTGGCCGGGGAATTCGACGGTGCGCACGGCGTCATCGACGATCCGGCGACCGACGTGCGCTACCTCGACGTTGCGCTGGAGGCGGGCGCGCGTTTCAGCCTACCGCTGGACGGCACGCACAACGCTTTCGTCTACGTCTTCGAGGGCGGCGCCCGCCTGGCCGGCGAGGCGCTGGCGCAGCACACCCTGGCGGTGCTGGGGCAGGGCGACGAGGTCGAAATCGAGGCCGGTGCCGAGGGCGCCCGCTTCATCCTGGTCGCCGGCCGGCCGATCGGCGAGCCGGTGGTGCAGTACGGCCCCTTCGTCATGAACACGCGCGAGGAAATCGAACAGGCCTTCGCCGACTATCGCGACGGTAAGCTGGTGCGAACCCGCGCCGCGATGACGGGCCATTGAAAGATGGGCGCCCCGTGCGCCCATCTTTCTGCAGACAGCGCGCGGCCGACACAATAAAATGCCGGGCATGAAAATCCTGCCCGCCCTGCTGTTGTGCCTGCCCCTTGCCGCCCATGCCGAATGGATGGATTTCGAACACGAGTTCGACCAGGACAAACCCTGGGTCGAGGTGGCGGCGAAATTGCCCCCCTATCCCAAGGCCGAGAATCTGATTTCCTTCAACGTGTCGTCGGCGACGCGCAACAAATTCTTCGTCGACGCCGAATCGATCAGCGTCGGCACCGACAACGTGGTGCGCTACACCGTGCTGATCGAAGCGGCGGGCGGCGCGAAGAACGTGTCGTACGAAGGCCTGCGCTGCGAATCGGGCGAGCGCCGCCTGTACGCCTATGGCCATGCCGACGGCACCTGGTCGAAGGCGCGCAACGCCGGCTGGGAGCCGATCAAATTCCGCTCGCTGCTGTCGTACCACAAGGCCCTGTTCGAGGATCATTTCTGCCGCGACGGCATCCGCGTGAAGGACGGCAAGGAAGCGGTGCAGAGCCTGCGGCGGGCAGCGCGATGAACTCGGTCGTCAGGCACGCGCGGCGCATCGTCGTCAAGGTCGGGTCCAGTCTCGTCACCGCCGAAGGGCGCGGCCTCGACCATGCCGCGTTGTCGCGCTGGGCCGAGCAGATCGCGGCGTTGACCGCGCAGGGCAAGGAGGTGGTGCTGGTGTCCTCGGGGGCGATCGCCGAAGGCATCGCACGGCTCGGCTGGAAGAAGCGGCCGAAGGCCGTCAACGAGCTGCAGGCTGCCGCGGCCGTCGGCCAAATGGGCCTGGTCCAGGCCTACGAGTCGATCTTCCGCACCCACGGCCTGCACGCGGCGCAAGTCCTGCTGACCCACGAGGATCTCGCCGACCGCACGCGTTATCTCAATGCTCGCACGACCCTGCGCACGCTGCTGGAACTGCGCGTGGTGCCGATCATCAACGAGAACGACACCGTCGCCACCGACGAGATCCGCCTCGGCGACAACGACACCCTGGGGGCCCTGGTGACCAACCTCATCGAGGCCGACTGCCTGATCATCCTCACCGACCAGCCCGGCCTCTACACCGCCGATCCGCGCAAGAACCCGGATGCCACCCTGGTGATGGACGCCCACGCCGGCGATCCCGAGCTCGAGCGCATGGCGGGCGGGGCGGGCAGCAGCGTCGGGACCGGCGGCATGCTGACCAAGATCCTCGCCGCCAAGCGTGCGGCGCGCAGCGGTGCCCATACCGTGATCTGCAGCGGGCGCGAGGAACGCGTGCTGCTGCGGCTGGCGGCAGGCGAGGCGATCGGCAGCCAGCTGGTGGCGCGCCAGGCGCCGCTCGCCGCGCGCCGCCAGTGGCTGGCCGACCATCTGCAACTGCGCGGCGGCGTGGTGCTCGACGCCGGTGCGGTGCGTGCGCTGCGCGAGGACGGCAAGAGTCTGCTGCCGGTCGGCGTCAAGGGCGTCACCGGCGAATTCGAGCGCGGCGAAGTGGTGGCGGTGGTGGACATGGAAGGCTGCGAGGTCGCGCGCGGCCTGACCAATTACAGTGCCAGCGAGGTGCGCCGCATCGCCGGCAAGCCGAGCAGCGCGATCGAGACCGAACTCGGCTACATGGACGAGCCGGAACTGATCCACCGCGACAACTTGGTGGTGCTGGCGTGACCACGGTGCTCGACCTGATGCGTCACGGCGAGCCGGTCGGCGGGCGCAGGTATCGCGGCCAGATCGACGACCCCTTGTCGGAAAAGGGCTGGGCGCAGATGCAGAGGGCGGTGGGCGATGCCGTGCCGTGGACGCAGATCGTGTCCTCGCCGCTGGTGCGCTGCCGCGCCTTCGCCGAGACGCTGGCCGAGCGCCATGGCCTGCCGGTGCAATTCGACGATCGCCTGAAGGAGGTCGGCTTCGGCGAGTGGGAAGGCAGGTCAGCCGCCGAGATCGAGGCGGCGGCGCCCGGCACGCTGGCGCGCTTCAAGGCCGATCCGGTGAATGCGCGTCCACAGGGTGCCGAGCCCCTGCCGGATTTCCATGCGCGGGTGGCCGCCGCGCTCGACGCGCTGCTTGAACGACATGCGGGCCAGCACGTGCTGCTGGTGGGGCACGCCGGAGTGATGCGCATGTCGCTTGCGTGGGCGCTGCGGATTCCGCTGGAACATGCCTACCGGATCGAGGTGGCGACCGCTTCGCTCACGCGCCTGCGCTTCGACGGCGACCACGCGAGCCTGATCTTCCACGGCAGTCCGCGTCTCGAGCGGTGATCGGCCGCATCGTTTGCTTGATGTGTCTGCTGCTGGTGCTGCCGGGGCAGGCCGCTCCCATCCGCGTGATCGACGACGGCGGGCAGGCGCTCGAATTCGCCCGCCCGCCGCAGCGCATCGTGTCATTGACTCCGCATCTCACCGAACTGCTGTTCGCCGTCGGTGCCGGCAGCCAGCTCGTCGGTGTCGACGGCGCCAGCGATTATCCCGCAGCGGCCAGAATGCTGCCGCGCGTCGGCGACTACAGCCGCATCAGCTACGAGCGCATCCTGGCGTTGAAGCCGGACCTGGTCCTTGTCTGGGTGGGCGGCAATCGTCCGGTGGACATCCATGGTCTGCGGCAGCTGGGCCTGCCCGTGCTGCATACCCAGGCCACGCGGCTCGACGACGTGGCGCGCCTGTTGCGCCTGATCGGGCAGGCGAGCGGACATGCGGGAGAGGGGGAGGCGGCGGCGCGGACGGTTTCGGCCCGGCTGGATGTCCTCAGGCAGCAGCATGCGCAGGCGAAGCCTGTGCCGGTTTTCTATCAAGTGTGGGACCGTCCCCTGATGACGGTGGGCGGCACCCACTGGATCAGCGATGCGCTGGCATTGTGCGGTGCGCGCAACGTGTTTGCCGACCTGCATGCGCTCTCGCCGACGGTGTCGCGCGAGGCGGTGCTGCGCCGCGCGCCGTCGCTGATCGTGGGGGGGAGCGATGCTCCCGATCTGCGCCGGCCGTGGCAGACGTTCGCGCGCCTGCCGGCGGTGGCAAATAATGCGTTCGTGAAGGTGGATGCGGACCGCCTGCACCGGCTCACGCCGCGCCTGATCGAAGGCGTCGAGGCGCTGTGTGCGGCAGTGGCGCCTTATGCGCGGTGACGGCCGTCGCCCGGCTTGCGGTTGGGGCAGTTTTCCTTGATGCAGTCGGCGTAGATCTGCAGCGAGTGGTCGTGGATGGCGAAGCCGCGTTCCCTGGCGATGCGGTTCTGGCGCTTCTCGATTTCGCTGTCGAAGAATTCCTCGACCTTGCCGCACTGCAGGCACACCAGGTGGTCGTGATGGTCGCCCTGGTTGAGTTCGAACACCGCCTTGTCGCTGTCGAAGTGATGGCGGATCAGGAGGCCGGCCTGCTCGAACTGGGTGAGTACGCGGTAGACCGTGGCGAGTCCGATGTCCTGGCCTTCGTCGGACAGCAGGCGATAGACCTCTTCCGCCGTCATGTGGCGCTTGCTGCTCTGCTCGAACAGGTCGAGGATTTTCAGGCGCGGCAAGGTGGCTTTCAGGCCGATGCTCTTGAGGTCGGACGGATTGCTCAAACGAGGCTCCAGAATGGAAACGCGAATACGTTATGATACGTTTTTTTCCAACTGCCTTAACCCTCCCGGTTTCTCGGCTATGCGTCATTTCCTGATTCCCGTTCTGCTTCTGGGCCTGGTCGCCGGTTGTTCCAGCGTCAAGATCGGCCCCCACCGCATCGATGTGCAGCAGGGCAATGCGCTCGACCAGGAGAACGTCGCCCGCCTGAAACCCGGCCTCAATCGTTCGCAGGTCCGTTTCCTGCTCGGTACGCCGCTGGTGGTCGATCCCTTCCGCACCGACCGTTGGGACTACGTCTACGTCTATTACAAGGCGGGCAAGCTGGCCGAGCAGAAACGCATCACGCTGTTTTTCGAGGGCGACACGCTGGCCCGCATCGAAGGCGATTTGCCGGAACCGGTAGCCGCGCCGGTGGCGCCTGCTGCCGAACCCCGGCCGCAGCCGCAGCCCGTCCCGGCAGCGCCCGTGGCGCCACCCGCCCCGGAATCGCGGGCGGCCGAACCGCTGCCGCTGGCCGCCGAGCCCAGGCCTGAACCCCAGGCCGAGTCTGCATCGGTGGCACCTGTGGCTCCGCAGCCTGCAGCCGCATCCGCGCCCACGGCCGATGCGCAGATGCAGCCGGCCGCCGCCGAGCCGGCTCCGCCTGCCCCCGTGGCGGCCGTCGCGCCAGCCAGCGTGCCCGCCAAGCCGACTGCTCCGAAGACCGAAGCGGCAACGCCGCCCGCTGCAGCTGAAACCAGCATCGTCGCGCCCTTGCCCAGCCCCAAAAACGCACCGGCCTACGTCGACCCCCGTCCGCCCGCCGAACTGAGTCTCACACCCGAAACCAACGTCGAGCAGATCCAGCCGGACGTGATTCCCCCCTTTCCCGAGCCTAATCCGGCGTCAGGCGGCAGTGACGATCCGGTGCTGAAGTCGGTGAACGAATGGGCAGACGCATGGGCGCGCCGTGACGAGGAAGCCTACCTCGCCGCCTACGATGCCGATTTCGTGCCGCAGGGCGGCGGCAGCCGCGCCGACTGGGAAAAGCGCCGCCGTCTGCTGCTGGAAGTGGCCCGCAACATCGAGGTCAGGATCGATGCGCCCACGATCGAGCGCGCGGCGGATGGTTCGGCCATCGTCACCTTCAACCAGTTCTACCGTTCCGATACCTACCGCGACGCCGTCGTCAAACAGTTGCGTCTGGTCGAGCGCGACGGCCGCTGGCTGATCGCCGAGGAGAAAGTGGTGTCGGCCCTGCGCGGAGTCCAGCCGTGAGCGTGAAGGTCGCGATTGCCGGCGTGTCCGGCCGCATGGGACGTGCCCTGCTCGAAGCGGTGGCGGCGGATGCCGGCTGCGGCTTGCACGCGGCGCTCGATCGTCCGTCCAGCCCGCTGGTGGGTCAGGACGCCGGCGCGGCCTGGGGCAACGCCAGCGGCGTACGCGTGAGCGACCAGCCAGCAGCGGCTCTCGCGGGCGCCCAGGCGCTGATCGATTTCACCCGCCCCGAGGCGACCTTCGGCTATCTCGACGCCTGCGTCGCGGCGAAGGTGCCGCTGGTGATCGGGACGACGGGATTCGATGAAGCCGGCAAGGCGCGCATCGCCGACGCGGCCGGGAAAATCCCCGTCGTCTTCGCGCCCAACATGAGCGTGGGCGTCAACCTGCTGATGAAGCTGGCCGAACTCGCGGCGCAGGTGCTGGAAGACGGTTACGACATCGAGATCATCGAGGCGCACCATCGCCACAAGGTCGATGCGCCGTCCGGCACCGCACTGGGCCTGGGACAGGCCGTGGCGCGTGCCATCGACCGCGACCTTGCCAGCTGCGCCGTGTACGGCCGCGAAGGCGTCACCGGCGAACGCGATCCCAGGACCATCGGCTTCGCGACCGTGCGCGGCGGCGACATCGTCGGCGACCACACGCTGCTGTTCGCCGGCATCGGCGAACGCGTCGAACTCACCCACAAGGCCAGCAGCCGCGCCACCTTTGCGCAGGGCGCGCTGCGCGCTGCAAAATGGCTGCAGGGCCGTGCGCCGGGCCTGTACGACATGCGCGACGTATTGGGCCTGAAATAGCCATCTGAAAACCGCATCCACCAGGAATCCACCATGAACGCCGTCAAGGTCTACAGCACCGGCACCTGTCCCATCTGCGTCAAGGCCAAGGCCTTTCTCGACAAGCGCGGCATCGGCTACGACGAGGTTCGCATCGATCTCGACCGCGAGGCGATGAAGGAATTCGCCGTCGTCACCAACGGCGCGCGCACCGTGCCGCAGATCGTCGTCGAGGGCAAATGCATCGGCGGTTTCACCGAACTGACCGAACTCGACATGGACGGCGGACTGGACCATCTCCAGCCCTGACCAGGGCGCGGAAAGCGCCCACAAGCATTGAAGCCGCATCCCGGATCGGCTACAATGACGGGATTCAAATTCAGGCGGGTTCGCGCGAGCGGCTCGCCTGAATTTTGTCACCTGCGCCACGCCCGATTTTTTGCCCAGCGGAGTCTTCCTTGTCTCGACCCCAACCTGCCATCCTGGTTTTAGCTGACGGCTCGGTGTTTCGCGGCCTGTCGATCGGTGCCGACGGCATCACGACCGGCGAGGTGGTATTCAATACCGCGCTCACCGGGTATCAGGAAATCCTCACCGACCCTTCGTATTCCCGGCAGATCGTCACCCTGACCTATCCCCACATCGGCAACACCGGCGTCAACGCCGAGGACGTCGAGGCGGACCGCATCCATGCCGCCGGTCTGGTGGTGCGCGACCTGCCGCGCCTGCATTCCAATTTCCGCGCCGGCCAGTCGCTGTCGGATTACCTCAAGGGCGAGAACATCGTCGCGATCGCCGACATCGACACCCGCCGCCTGACCCGCATCCTGCGCGAAAAGGGCGCGCAGAGCGGCTGTCTCATGGCGGGAGCGGTGGACGAGGCGAAAGCGCTCGAGGCCGCGCGTGCCTTCCCCGGCCTCGCCGGCATGGACCTCGCCAAGGTGGTGACGGCGCCGGCGGCGTACGAATGGAGCGAAACCGAGTGGAAGCTCGGCTCCGGCTACGGTCAGCAGACTGCGCCGCGTTTTCACGTGGTCGCCTTCGACTACGGCGTCAAGCGCAATATCCTGCGCATGCTCGCCGAGCGCGGCTGCCGCCTGACCGTGCTGCCCGCGACCGCCACCGCCGAGCAGGCGCTGGCGTTGAAGCCGGACGGTATTTTCCTCTCCAACGGTCCCGGCGATCCCGAGCCGTGCGACTACGCGATCCGCGCGATCGAAGAACTGGTGGCGGCGAAGATCCCGACCTTCGGCATCTGTCTCGGCCACCAGTTGCTCGCGCTGGCCTCCGGCGCCAAGACCGTGAAGATGAAGTTCGGCCACCACGGCGCCAACCACCCGGTGAAGGATCTCGACAGCGGACGCGTCGCCATCACCAGCCAGAACCACGGCTTCGCGGTGGATGCGGCGACGCTGCCCGCGAATATCCGCAGCACCCACGTCTCGCTGTTCGACGGTTCGCTGCAGGGCATCGCCCGCACCGACGCGCCGGCGTTCAGCTTCCAGGGGCATCCGGAAGCCAGCCCGGGTCCGCACGACGTGAGTTATTTGTTTGACCGATTCATCCAGCTGATGGCCGACCATGCCCAAGCGCACTGATTTACACAGCATTCTCATCATCGGCGCCGGCCCCATCGTCATCGGGCAGGCGTGCGAGTTCGACTACTCCGGCGCGCAGGCGTGCAAGGCGCTGCGCGAGGAGGGCTACAAGGTCATCCTCGTCAACAGCAACCCGGCGACGATCATGACCGATCCGGACATGGCCGACGTTACCTACATCGAGCCGATTTCCTGGCAGGTGGTCGAGAAGATCATCGAGAAGGAGCGCCCCGACGCGCTGCTGCCGACCATGGGCGGGCAGACCGCGCTGAACTGCGCGCTCGACCTCGCCAAGCACGGCGTGCTGGAAAAGTACGGCGTCGAGATGATCGGCGCCTCGAAGGAGGCGATCGACAAGGCCGAGGACCGCGAGAAGTTCAAGGCGGCGATGACCAGGCTCGGCCTCGGCTCGGCGCGCTCGTCGATTGCGCACAGCATGGAAGAGGCGCTGCAGGTGCAGGCGGCGCTCGGTTTCCCGACCATCATCCGTCCCTCGTTCACCATGGGCGGATCGGGCGGCGGCATCGCCTACAACAAGGACGAGTTCGTCGCCATCTGCGAGCGCGGCCTGGAAGCCTCGCCGACCCACGAGCTGCTGATCGAGGAATCGCTGCTCGGCTGGAAAGAGTACGAGATGGAGGTGGTGCGCGACCGCAAGGACAACTGCATCATCGTCTGCTCGATCGAGAACTTCGACCCGATGGGCGTGCACACCGGCGACTCGATCACCGTCGCCCCGGCGCAGACGCTGACCGACAAGGAATACCAGATCATGCGCAACGCCAGCCTCGCGGTGCTGCGCGAGATCGGCGTCGACACCGGCGGTTCCAACGTGCAGTTCTCCATCAATCCGGCCGATGGCCGCATGGTGGTGATCGAGATGAACCCGCGCGTGTCGCGCTCGTCGGCGCTGGCGTCCAAGGCAACCGGCTTCCCGATCGCCAAGGTGGCGGCCAAGCTGGCGGTCGGCTACACGCTCGACGAGCTGCAGAACGACATCACCGGCGGCGCGACCCCGGCCTCGTTCGAACCGTCGATCGACTACGTGGTGACCAAGATCCCGCGCTTCGCGTTCGAGAAATTCCCGCAGGCCGACGACCGCCTGACCACCCAGATGAAATCGGTGGGCGAGGTGATGGCGATGGGCCGCAGCTTCCAGGAGTCGCTGCAGAAGGCGCTGCGCGGCCTGGAAGTCGGCGCCGACGGGCTCGACCCCAAGACCACCGACCGCGAGGAGATCGAGGCCGAGCTGATGTCGCCCGGCCCCGAGCGCATCTGGTACGTGGGCGATGCGTTCCGCGTCGGCATGAGCCTGGAAGAAATCCATGCGGTGTCGAAGATCGACCCGTGGTTCCTCGACCAGATCGAGCGCCTGATCGAACTCGAAACCTCGCTGGCCGGTCGTGCGCTGACCGACCTCGGCCGCGACGAGCTGCGCGAGCTGAAACGCGCCGGCTTCTCGGACCGCCGCCTGGCGAAGCTGTTGAACACCGACCAGCACGCGGTGCGCGCGCGCCGCAACGAACTGTCGCTGCATCCGGTCTACAAGCGGGTCGACACCTGCGCGGCCGAGTTCGCCACGCAGACCGCCTACATGTACTCGACCTACGAGGAAGAGTGCGAGGCGCATCCGACCGACGCGAAGAAGATCATGGTGCTGGGCGGCGGGCCGAACCGCATCGGCCAGGGCATCGAGTTCGACTACTGCTGCGTGCACGCCGCGCTGGCGCTGCGCGAGAATGGCTTCGAGACCATCATGGTCAACTGCAACCCGGAGACCGTGTCGACCGACTATGACACCTCCGACCGCCTGTACTTCGAGCCGTTGACGCTGGAGGACGTGCTGGAGATCGTGCGCATCGAGAAGCCCTTCGGCGTGATCGTGCAGTACGGCGGGCAGACGCCGCTGAAACTGGCGCGCGACCTCGAGCGGAACGGCGTGCCCATCATCGGCACCAGCCCCGACATGATCGACGCCGCCGAAGACCGCGAGCGCTTCCAGCAGATGCTGCACGATCTGGGGCTGAAGCAGCCGCCCAATCGCACCGCGCGCACCCCCGAGAGCGCGCTGCGCATGGCGGCGGAAATCGGCTACCCGCTGGTGGTGCGCCCGTCCTACGTGCTCGGCGGCCGCGCGATGGAAATCGTGCGCGAGGAAGCCGACCTCATCCGCTACATGACCGAGGCGGTGAAGGTGTCGAACAAGTCGCCGGTGCTGCTCGACCGCTTCCTCAACGACGCCATCGAAGTGGACGTCGACGCCCTGTCCGACGGCGACCAGGTGGTGATCGGCGGCATCATGCAGCACATCGAGCAGGCCGGCGTACATTCCGGCGACTCGGCGTGCTCGTTGCCGCCGTATAGCCTGTCGCAGGAACTCCAGGACGAGTTGCGCCGTCAGACCGTGGCGATGGCCAAGGCGCTCAAAGTGGTCGGCCTGATGAACGTGCAGTTCGCGATCCAGGGCGACATCGTCTACGTGCTCGAAGTGAACCCGCGCGCGTCGCGCACCGTGCCCTACGTCTCCAAGGCGATCGGCGCGCCGCTGGCGAAGATCGCCGCCCGCGCCATGGCCGGCATTTCGCTGAAGTCGCAGGCGTTCGAGAAGGAGATCATCCCGCCGTACTTCTCGGTCAAGGAAGCGGTGTTCCCGTTCCGCAAGTTTCCCGGCGTCGACACCATCCTCGGCCCGGAAATGAAATCGACCGGCGAAGTCATGGGCGTGGGCGTCAATTTCGGCGAGGCCTTCGTGAAGTCGCAGCTGGCATCCAGTTCCGAATTGCCGAAGCCGGGCGGCCGCGCCTTCGTCAGCGTGCGCTCAGGCGACCGCAACACGCTGATCGAACTGGCGCAGGCGCTGCGCGACCTCGGCTTCAGCCTGGTGGCGACGCGCGGCACCGCGCAGACGATCGAATCGGCCGGCATTCCGGTGGCGATCGTCAACAAGGTCAAGGAAGGCCGTCCGCATATCGTCGACATGATCAAGAACGGCGACATCGACTTCATCGTCAACGTCGTCGAGGACAAGAAGGCGGTCAAGGACTCCTACGCCATCCGTGCCGAGGCGTTGGCGCGCCGCGTGGTGTACTTCACGACCTTGGCCGGTGCACTCGCCGCCTGCATGGGCATGCGGCATGGCAACGAGCTCGAGGTGTATTCCCTGCAGGCGTTGCACCAGCGCCTGCACTGATCGAAAAAGGCTAGGCTGTGAACAAATTCCCCCTCACCGTGGTGGGCGCCGAAAAACTGCGCACCGAGTTGCAACATCTGAAGAGCATCGAGCGTCCCGCCGTGATCCAGGCGATCGCCGAGGCGCGTGCGCAGGGCGACCTGTCGGAAAACGCCGAATACGACGCCGCCAAGGAAAAGCAGGGCTTCATCGAAGGGCGCATCGCCGAGCTCGAAGGCAAACTATCCAACGCGCAGATCATCGACCCGTCGACGCTCGATGCGGATGGACGCATCGTCTTCGGCGCGACCGTCGACCTGGAAGACATCGAGTCGGGCGATAGCGTGACCTATCAGATCGTCGGCGACGACGAGGCCGACATCAAGCAGGGCAAGATCTCCGTGTCGTCGCCGATCGCCCGTGCGCTGATCGGCAAGTATGCCGGCGACAGCGTCGACGTGCAGGCGCCGGGCGGCGTGCGCCAGTACGAAGTGCTGGACGTGCTGTACAAGTAGGCATGAAGCGCTTCTGGGACGGCCTGGCCGGCACGTTGCTGGTGCTGTGGATCGGCGGCATGTGGGCGATCGGCTACGTCGCCGCGCCGGTGCTGTTCGCCAGCCTGGGCGACAAGCAGCTGGCCGGCATGCTGGCCGGGGAACTGTTCGAGGTGATGGCCTGGATCGGGATCGCCACCGCCGCGTACCTGCTGGTCTACCGCATCGCCCGCGACGGGGGCGCGGCCCTGAAAACCCTGTTCTTCTGGATGGTCGTGCTGATGCTGGTGCTGACCCTGGCGGGGCACTTCGGTGTCCAGCCCATCCTGCAGAGCCTGAAGGACCAGGCCATGCCGCAGGCGGTGATGCAGAGCGTGTTTGCCGACCGTTTCCGGCATTGGCACGGGGTGTCGAGTATCCTTTACCTGATCCAGAGCGCGCTGGGGCTTCTGCTGGTCTGGCGCTTGGGGTTGGCGCGATAGACGTCTTTTCTCGGCACTCAGCCCGGCAGGGCGATCACCGGTTTGTCGGCCGCGCGGTAAATCACCAGCACCTTGCCGATCTGCTGCACCGGCGCCGCACCGGTGGCGGCGCAGATTTCCTCCATCCAGGCGCGGCGGGTCTCCACCTCGTCGCTGGCGGCCTTGATCTTGATCAGTTCGTGGGCGGCCAGGCCGCGTTCGACTTCCTTCAGCACGGCGGGGGTCAGCCCGTTGCTTCCGATCATGGCTACCGGCTGGCGGCTGTGCGCCAGTCCCTTGAGGTATTGCCGCTGGGCGGGGGTGAGTGATTTCATGCGGTTTCCTTCAATTGAGGGCGGATTGTAGCCGATAGCAATGGTGCAGAAAGCGAAGCGAACCAAATCGGGCCGGGCCTGGATGCATGAGCACGTGACGGATCCCTACGTCAAAAAGGCGCAGCAGGACGGCTACCGTTCGCGCGCCGCCTACAAGCTGCTGGAAATCGACAAGCGCGACCACCTGTTGCGGCCCGGCATGACGGTGGTGGATCTGGGCGCCGCACCCGGCAGCTGGTGCCAGGTGGCGGTGCAGCGGATGAAAAGCCAGGGCAGGGTGCTGGCGATCGATCTGCTGCCGGTGGCGCCGATGCCGGGGGTCGAAACCCTGGAGGGCGACTTCACCGAGCAGGCCGCGCTCGACTGGCTGGAGGAACGCTTGCAATCGGGCCGGGTTGATCTTGTATTAAGCGATATGGCCCCCAATATCAGTGGGGTCATGCTGCGAGACCAGGCACGACATTACGAATTGTGCGAGCTGGCGCTCGATTTTGCGGTGAAATGGCTGAAACCCGACGGGGCATTTCTCGTCAAAGTGTTCCAAGGCGTCGGCTTCGAAGACTTCCGGGCGCTCATGCGGCAGGCCTTCGAGCAGGTGCTGATCCGCAAACCCGACGCCTCGCGCGACCGCAGCGCCGAGGTTTATCTACTAGGGCGCCGTCCTGTCGCACGCCGCGATGATGGGACGTAAAACTTGCGGTGACAAGCCCATGAGAGTGGGTTTAGAATGAGTCTAAACGTGCCGTGACCGGCACCGAGGAGTAAATGTGAACAACCTGTCCAAGAATATCGCCATCTGGCTGATCATCGCTGTCATCCTGATGACGGTGTTCAACCAGTTCGGCGCGCAGCGCACCGCGCAGTCGCAGATGCCGTACTCGCAGTTCATCGAGGAGGTGCGCCAGCAGCAGATCGCCAAGGTGGTGATCGAGGGCAACGTGCTGAAAGGCGAGCGCAGTGATGGCCAGCGCTTCACCAGCTATGCGCCGAGCGACCCCTGGATGGTGTCCGACCTGCTGAAGAACGGCGTCATGGTCGAAGCCAAGCCGGAGGAGCAGCCGTCCTTCCTGATGAGCCTGTTCATTTCGTGGTTCCCGATGCTGCTGCTGATCGGCGTGTGGATCTTCTTCATGCGCCAGATGCAGGGCGGCGGCCGCGGCGGTGCGTTCTCGTTCGGCAAGAGCCGCGCGCGCCTGCTTGACGAGAACGCCAACCCGGTGACCTTCGCCGACGTCGCGGGCTGTGACGAAGCCAAGGAAGACGTCGCCGAACTGGTCGAATTCCTCAAGGACCCGTCCAAGTTCCAGAAGCTGGGCGGGCGCATCCCGCGCGGCGTGCTGATGGTGGGCCCCCCGGGCACGGGTAAAACCCTGCTGGCGCGCTCGATCGCGGGCGAGGCCAAGGTGCCGTTCTTCAGCATCTCGGGCTCCGACTTCGTCGAGATGTTCGTCGGCGTCGGCGCCGCGCGCGTGCGTGACATGTTCGAGCAGGCGAAGAAGAACTCGCCCTGCATCATCTTCATCGACGAGATCGACGCGGTCGGCCGCCAGCGCGGCGCCGGCCTCGGCGGCGGCAACGACGAGCGCGAGCAGACGCTCAACCAGCTGCTGGTCGAGATGGACGGCTTCGAAGCGAACGCCGGCGTGATCGTGATCGCGGCGACCAACCGTCCCGACGTGCTCGACCCGGCGCTGTTGCGCCCCGGCCGTTTCGACCGCCAGGTGGTGGTCGGCTTGCCCGACATCCGCGGCCGCGAGCAGATCCTCTTGGTGCACATGCGCAAGGTGCCGGTGGCGCCCGACGTGCGCGCCGACATCCTGGCGCGCGGCACCCCGGGCATGTCCGGCGCCGACCTCGCCAACCTGGTCAACGAGGCCGCCCTGTTCGCCGCGCGCGGCAACAAGCGCCTGGTCGACATGGACGACTTCGAGCAGGCCAAGGACAAGATCCTGATGGGGGCCGAGCGCAAGTCCATGGTGATCACGCCCGAGGACAAGAAGAAGACCGCCTACCACGAGTCCGGCCATGCGGTGATCGGCATGTCGCTGCCGGGCTGCGATCCGGTGCACAAGGTGACGGTGATCCCGCGCGGACGCGCGCTGGGCGTGACCATGTCGTTGCCGGAAATCGACCGCTTCAGCCTGTACAAGGACCAGATGCTGGCGCAGATCAGCATGCTGTTCGGCGGCCGGGTGGCGGAGGAAATCTTCGTCGGCAGCATCTCGACCGGCGCGTCCAACGACTTCGAGCGCGCCACCAGCATCGCCCGCGACATGGTGACCCGCTACGGCATGTCCGAGGCGCTCGGTCCCATGGTGTACGGCGAGAACGAGGGCGAGGTCTTCCTCGGCCGTTCGGTGACCACGCACAAGAACATGAGCGAGGCCACCATGCAGAAGGTCGACGCTGAAATTCGCCGCATCCTCGACGAACAGTATGCGCTGGCGAAGAAGATCCTCACCGACAACCGCGACAAGGTCGAGGCGATGACCGCCGCGCTGCTCGAATACGAAACCATCGATGCGGAGCAGATCGCCGACATCATGGCCGGCCGTCCGGTCCGTCCACCCAAGCCGTCGGCCACCCCGCAGCCGCCCGCCAGCGGTGGCGACAAGCCGAGCGCCCCGGCACCGACCGGCCAGCCGGCGCAGGAAACCTGAGCCGAGAAGCCGCATCACCCACTACAATGGAGGGGCTTTCGCCCCTCCGTTTTTTTATGTCGCTTCTCCACGCCGGTTCGCACCGGCTTTCCCTCGCAAAGCCCCTCATCATGGGCGTCGTAAACGTCACGCCGGATTCGTTCTCGGACGGCGGCCGGCTGGCCAGCGCCCAGGAGGCGATCGACCATGCGCTCAAGCTGCAGGAAGAGGGAGCCGATATCCTCGACGTCGGTGGGGAATCCACCCGGCCGGGATCGACGCCGGTACCGGTTGGCGAGGAAATCCGCCGCGTACTGCCGGTGATTGAGGTGCTGGCAAGCCAGGGTTGCGTCGTGTCGGTCGACACGAAGAAAACCGAGGTCATGCGGGCTGCGCTCGACGCTGGCGCGGCGATGGTGAACGACGTCATGGCCCTGCAGGCTCCTGGCGCGCTGGAGGCGGTGGCCGCGACCGGCGCGGCGGTGTGCCTGATGCACATGCGCGGCGATCCGCAAACCATGCAGCAGGCGCCGGCATATGGCGACGTGGTCGAAGACGTGAAAGGCTACTTGCAGGGCCGGCTGGCGGCGTGCGCGGCAGCGGGCATCGGGCGAGAGCGGATGGTGATCGATCCCGGCTTCGGCTTCGGCAAGACGCTCGAGCACAATCTGGCGCTGCTGCGGCATCTGGGCCGCCTGGGCGAACTCGGCGTGCCGGTGCTGGCAGGTCTGTCGCGCAAGTCGATGCTGGGCATGCTGACCGGACGCCCGGTCGATCAGCGCGAATATGCTGGCGTGGCGGCACACCTGGCGGCGGTGACGCGCGGTGCGCGGCTCGTGCGCGTACATAATGTTGCGGCCATGCGCGATGCGCTGGCGGTGTGGAATGCAGTGGAGGAACAACAGGATGGGACGTAAGTATTTTGGTACCGACGGCGTGCGGGGCAGGGTGGGCGAGTCGCCGATCACGCCCGAATTCGTGATGCGTCTGGGCTATGCCGCCGGCCAGGTGCTGGTGGCCGATCGCGGCAGCCTGCCGCCGGACCAGCACCCGACCGTGCTGATCGGCAAGGACACCCGCATCTCCGGCTACATGCTGGAAGCTGCGCTGGAAGCCGGTTTCACCGCTGCCGGCGTGAATGTGCTGATGACCGGACCGATGCCGACGCCGGCCGTGGCCTACCTGACGCGTGCGCTGCGCCTGCAGGCGGGTGTGGTGATCTCGGCGTCGCACAACCCGTTCGAGGACAACGGCATCAAGTTCTTCTCGGCCAGCGGGCAGAAGCTGCCCGACAGCGTGGAGGAGGCCATCGAGGCCCGGCTGGACCATCCGATCGTCACGGTCGAGGCGCGCCAGCTCGGCCGCGCCCGCCGCATCGAGGATGCCGCGGCGCGCTACATCGAATTCTGCAAAAGCACCTTTCCCAACAATCTCGACTTGCGCGGACTGCGCATCGTGGTCGACTGCGCGCACGGCGCGACCTATCACGTCGCGCCGCACGTGCTGCACGAGCTAGGCGCCGAGGTGATCGCCATCGGCAAGGAACCGAACGGCTTCAACATCAACGACCACTGCGGCGCCACGCACACCAAGGCGCTGTCCGACGCGGTGCGGTCGCATCGGGCGGATCTCGGCATCGCGCTCGACGGGGATGGGGACCGCCTGATGATGGCCGACGCCAAGGGCAGGATCTACGACGGCGACCAGCTGGTCTACGTCATCGCCCGCCACCGCATCCAGACCGGCTATATGAAAGGGGGCGTGGTCGGCACGCTGATGACCAACCTCGGGACCGAGCATGCGCTCGCCCGCATCCATGTCCCGTTCGAGCGGGCCAAGGTGGGCGACCGCTACGTGCTGGAGCGCCTGCATGCCAACGGCTGGACGCTGGGCGGCGAAACCTCGGGCCATATTCTCTGCCTCGACAAGCACACGACGGGCGACGGCATCGTCTCGGCCCTGCAGGTGCTGCGTGCCTTGCGCGAGACGGGCGAGACGCTGGACGCCTTCACCGCCGATCTGGAAACGTATCCGCAGGTGATGATCAACGTGCCGGTCGCCAAGAGCTTCAAGCTGGATGCTGCGCCGCAGGTCAATGCTTCGGTCGCCGAAGCTGAGGCGGCGCTCAACGGCAGCGGCCGGATCGTCCTGCGTGCCTCGGGCACCGAGCCGCTGATTCGCGTCATGGTAGAAGGGCGGGATGCCGACCTGGTTCGACACACAGCTGAAACAATTGCCGCTGCAGTGAAGGCGGCGGCTGCAGGCGGGTGATTTCCCACCCTGAAATATATCTGTAATATTCGCCCGTTAGTATGGCGACGTCGCCCTGGCGGCAACGTCTACAACTATCGGAGATATATACATGCGTACACTCAACAAACTGGCTCAGGGCGCTCTCGCCGCTGCCATGGGTCTGGCTTTCTCGGTGAGCGCGCTGGCCGCTGACATCACGGGCGCGGGCGCAACCTTCCCCTACGCTGTTTACACCAAGTGGGCCGAAGCCTACCAGACGGCAACCGGCAACAAGGTCAACTACCAGGGCATCGGTTCGTCGGGCGGCGTCAAGCAGATCAAGGCCAAGACGGTCGATTTCGCCGGCAGCGACGCGCCGGTTCCGGAAGCCGATCTGGATGCCAACAAGCTGGTTCAGGTCCCGACCGTCATGGGCGGCGTGACCATCGTCATGAACGTTCCCGGTATGGATTCCGGCAAGCTGAAGCTGGACGGCGCCACCGCCGCCAACATCTTCCGCGGCGCCATCACCAAGTGGAACGACCCGGCCATCGCCAAGCTGAACCCCGGCGTCAAACTGCCGGATCTGGCGATCACCGTGTCGCACCGCTCCGACGGTTCGGGTACCACCTATACCTTCACCCACTATCTGGCCAAGCAGTCCATGGCGTTCAAGCGTGACGTCGGCGCAGGCAACACCGTGAACTGGCCCTCGAATGCAGTCGGCGGCAAGGGCAACCCGGGTGTCGCTGCCAACGTGCAGAAGATCAAGGGCGCAATCGGTTATGTGGATATCGCCGATGCCATGAAGAACAACATGGACTTCGTCGCGCTGAAGAACAAGGCCGGCAACTACATCGTTCCGAGCCAGCAGTCGGTTGCCGACGCGGCGGCCGGCGCCAACTTCAAGGTCAAGGGCATGGCTCCCGATCTGCTGGACCAGTCGCACAAGAACGCATGGCCCATCACGACGGCCACCTACGTTCTGGCCTACGAGAAGGGCTCCGACGCCACCAAGCAGAAGGGCGTGGTCGACTTCTTCACCTGGTCCCTGAACAACGGTCAGAAAATGGCCGCCGACCTGGGTTTCGTGGCACTCCCGCCCAACGTCGTGAAGATGGTCGAAGCGGAAATGAAGAACATCAAGTAAAGTCGCTTCTCGGACTTGCTTGATGAAGCCTGGGGCAGCTTGCTGCCCCAGGCTTTCTGTGAAAGCAGCTGCCATGAGGCGGCTGCTTTCACAGATAAAAAGATCGAATCGATAGGCACCCCACCGTGAGTGAGCCCAGCGCATCCGCCGCAGCCGACCTGCATGCCCGGCAGGTCAGGAAATTCCGGCTGCAGGACAAGTTTTTCCATCACACCACCCAGTTGTTTGCGTTCGTCGTCCTGGCGGCGTTGGTGGGGATTCTGGTATCGCTGAGTCTTGAAGCCTGGCCTAGCCTCAAGGAATTCGGGCCGTCCTTCTTGTGGACCAATATCTGGAGCGTGCCGGACGACCGGTACGGCGCGCTGGCCGCCATTTACGGCACGGTAACGACTTCCGTGCTGGCGCTGCTGATTGCGGTGCCGATCAGCTTCGGGATCGCCCTGTTCCTGACCGAGACCTGCCCGGTGTGGCTGCGCCGCCCGCTGGGTACCGCGATCGAACTGCTGGCAGGGATTCCTTCCATCGTCTATGGCATCTGGGGCCTGTTCGTGTTCGCGCCCTTGTTTTCCGAGCACATCCAGCCGCCTCTTCAGGCGTGGCTGGGGGACGTGCCGGTCATCGGGAGCTGGTTTTCCGGTCCCCCCATCGGCGTGGGCATACTCACCGCCAGCATCGTGCTGGCCCTGATGGTGATTCCCTTCATTGCGTCGGTCATGCGCGACGTGTTCGAGACCGTGCCGCACGTGCTGAAGGAGTCGGCCTACGGCATGGGCTGCACGACATGGGAAGTGGTGCGCAACATCGTGCTGCCCTATACGCGCGTCGGCGTGATCGGCGGCATCATGCTCGGCCTGGGGCGCGCGCTGGGCGAGACCATGGCGGTCACCTTCGTGATCGGCAATGCCAACCGCATCAACGGCAGCCTGTTTGCGCCCGGTACCTCGATCGCGTCGACCCTGGCCAACGAATTCGGCGAAGCCGACCCGGGGCTGCATATCGCCTCGCTGTTCGCGCTGGGCCTGGTGTTGTTCATCATCACCTTTGTGGTGCTGGCGATTTCGCGCTGGCTGATCAGTCGCAGCATGGGTTCCGAGGGGCTATGACATGCTGAGTCTGTATAACCGCCGCATCTGGATGAACCGCATCGGCATCACGCTGTCGATGCTCGCGATGAGCCTGGGCCTGATCGCGCTGTTGTGGATTCTGTGGACGCTGTTTTCCAAGGGTTTCGCTGCGCTGAACTGGGATATGTTCACCCAGGACACGCCAGCACCGGGTTCGGAAGGCGGCGGGCTGCGCAACGCCATCGTCGGCAGCGGCCTCATCCTGCTGTTTTCCATGCTGATCTCGACGCCGATCGGCATCCTGGCCGGCATCTATCTGGCGGAATTCGGACGGGTCTCGAAGTT
>JAJZPG010000046.1 GCA_021811235.1 Pseudomonadota bacterium
GGCCGATCAACAGTCGCTCACGTTTCCATCTCCGCCCTGCAGTTCAGGCCTGAAGCAACTGCACCCCCCGCATTCGCCCCTGCACCACCCTCACCCGATCAACGCCACCGCCTTGATCTGCGCATAAAGCAGTTGCCCCGGCGCGATCTCCAGCGCGTGTGCTGAACGCCGGGTGAGGCGTGCCAAGAGCGGCGATTCGCCGACGCGCAGCTTGACCAGGGTGAGCGCAGGATGGGCGTCTTCGACGCTGTCCACCACGATTGCAGGGAGCGTGTTGAGGATGCTGGTGCCGGTCATCGGGGCGCGGGCGAGGCTGACGTCGCGGGCGAGGATGCGCACGCGCGCGGCATGGCCGACGGGCAGGCCGTGGTCGCGCACCCACAGGCGGCCGCCGGCGAATTCCATGTGGGCCAGATGCCATTCCTCGTCGCGCGCGGCGACGACGGCGTCGAGCACCACGCCGGCGTCTTCGCCCAGCTTGATGGGGAGGTCGAGGCGGGCGAGGGTGTCGGTGAGCGGGCCGGCGGCGACGGCCTTGCCGCCTTCCATCACCACGATGTGGTCGGCCAGGCGCGCGACTTCGTCGGGGGCGTGGCTGACGTAGAGCACCGGGATGTCGAGCTCGTCGTGCAGGCGTTCGAGGTAGGGCAGGATTTCCTGCTTGAGCGCGTGGTCGAGCGCGGCGAGCGGCTCGTCCATCAGCAGCAGGCGCGGGCTGGTGGCGAGCGCGCGGGCGATGCCGACGCGCTGGCGTTCGCCGCCGGACAACCGCGCCGGCTTGCGGGTGAGCAGGTGGCCGATGTTGAGCATGTCCACCGCCTGGGCCAGCGAGACGCGGCGCAGGGATTCGTCCACGCGCTTCTGCCCGTATTCCAGGTTGGCCTGCACGCTGAGATGCGGGAACAGGCTGGCTTCCTGGAACACGTAGCCCAAGGGTCTCCGATGGGTGGGCCGGAACACGGCGGCGTCCTGCCAGGTTTCGCCGTTGACCGTGAGCCGGCCGCCGGCCACGCGCTCGAGCCCGGCGATGGCGCGCAGCAGCGTGGTCTTGCCGGAACCGGAATGGCCGAACAGGGCGGTGACGCCGCGGCCGGGCAGGTCGAGGTCGACGTCGAGCGAGAAGCCGGAATAGTCGAGCCTGAAGCGGGCCTGGATGCCGGTGCCCGCGTTCATGCGCGCCGCCCGCTCGGGTTCAGGGTGTACAGGAGCAGCAGCACGACGAAGGAGAAGGCCACCATGCCCGCCGCCAGCCAGTGCGCCTGCGCGTATTCCAGCGCCTCGACGTGGTCGTAGATCTGCACCGACACCACGCGCGTCTTGTCGGGGATGTTGCCGCCTATCATCAGCACCACGCCGAACTCGCCGACGGTGTGGGCGAAGCCGAGCACGGTGGCGGTGAGGTAGCCGGGCCGCGCCAGCGGCAGCACCACGCTGAAGAAGCTGTCGACGGGGGAGGCGCGCAGGGTGGCTGCCGCTTCCAGCGGGCGTTCGCCGATGGCCTCGAAGGCGTTCTGCAGCGGCTGCACCACGAAGGGCAGCGAATAGAACACCGACGCCACCACCAGCCCGGCGAAGGTGAAGGGCAGCACGCCCAGCCCCAGTGCCTGCGTGAGCCGGCCGACCGGGCCTTCGGGCCCCATCATCACCAGCAGATAGAAGCCGATCACCGTCGGCGGCAGCACGATGGGCAGCGCCACCACCGCACCGATCGCGCCCTTCCAGACCGAGCGGGTGCGCGCCAGCCACCAGGCGATGGGGGTGCCGATGACGAGCAGCAGCGCCGTGGTGACGCTCGCCAGTTCGAAGGTCAGCCGGATCGCGCTCCAGTCGGTATCGCTCAGCATGCCCTTGCCCCGTTTACAGCGCGTAACCGTAGGACTTGATCACCGCGCGCGCCGGGTCGGCCTTGAGGAATTTGACCAGCGCGGCAGCGGCGGGATTGTCCTTGCCCTTGGCCAGCACCACCGCATCCTGGCGGATCGGCGCATGCAGGCTGGCCGGCACGATCCACGCCGAACCGCTCTTGAGCTTGCCGCCTTCATAAACCTGCGACAGGGCGACGAAGCCGAGCTCGGCATTGCCGGTGCTGATGAACTGGAAGGTCTGCGCGATGTTCTCGCCCTGCACGAACCTGGGCTCGATGCTGGCGAGCAGGCCCAGCCTGGTCAGGGTCTCGACCGCCGCGGCGCCGTATGGCGCGAGCTTGGGGTTGGCCAGCGCCAGGTGTTTGAACGCGCCCTTCTTCAGCACCTCGCCCTTGTCGTCCACGTAGCCGGGCTTGGCCGACCACAGTGCGAGCTGGCCGATCGAATAGGTGAAGCGGCTGCCGGCCACGGCCATGCCTTCCTTTTCCAGCCTGGCCGGGGTTTCGTCGTCGGCCGCCAGCAGCACCTCGAAGGGCGCGCCGTTTTTGATCTGGGCGTAGAACTTGCCGGTGGCGCCGAAGGCGAGCTGCGCCTTGTGGCCAGTGGCCTTCTCGAAGTCGGCGGCGATCTTCTGCATCGGCGCGGTGAAGTTGGCGGCGACGGCGACCTGGACTTCGGCCGCGTGCAGCGGGGCAGCCAGGCCCAGGGCGGCGAGGCCGGCGAAAAGGGGGGCAAGGCGTGTTTTCATGATGGACTCCAGCGTGAAGGAAAAAGGATCAGGCGGCAACCGCCAGGATGATGTGCGAGGCCTTGATCAACGCGCAGGCACGCACGCCAACCTTGAGGCCAAGGGATTCGATGCTGTCATTTGTAATGATGGCGGCGACGGTCTTGCCACCTGGCAGTTCGACGATGACCTCGCCGTTGACCGCGCCTTCCTGGCAGCGCACCACCGTCCCGCACAGGCGATTGCGGGCACTGGTTTTCAGGCTGTCGTCGGTGGTGAGGATGACCCAGGGCGCCTTCACCAGCGCGTAGGCCTCCATGCCCGGTTCGAGCGCAAGGTGATCGACGCTGTCGTTGGTGATGATGGCGGCAAGCTGGTCGCCGCCGCCGATATCGAGGATCACTTCGGCGTTGACTGCCCCTTTCTTCACGGCCGTCACCTTGCCGAGGAACTGATTTCTTGCGCTGGTCTGCATGTCGAATCTCCTGATGAGCTGGTAGTACTGGTCGAAGTCGCCCATGATCCGGTTGAGCTGGGACATCACGCGTTCCCGCTCCTTCTCGAGGCGCCGATAGGCGGCCACCACCCGGCGACCGTAGTCGGTGAGCGTGGTGCCGCCGCCGTGCTTGCCGCCGGTCTGGCGCGCCACCACGGGTTGTTCGGACAGGTTGTTCATCGCCTCCACTGCCTGCCAAGCCGCCTTGTAGCTCATGCCCATGGCGTTGGCCGCGGCCGAGATCGAGCCGGACGCGTCGATGCGCTCCAGCAGTTCCAGGTGGTCCCAGCGACGACCGCGCGATATCGGGAATTCCGCCAGTTTCACGGGGGTGGCAAGCGCGCCCATCGGAGTCTCCTTGCGTTCAATTCGTTATTACCTTAAACGACATAACGATAGCCAAAAAAATGCGCTCTGGCGAGTCGCTCATTCCTCGTCCATCCACGCCAACACCACGCCGATCGCCAACTCGGGGTCGTTGGTCAGCGTCAGGCAGTGTTCGCTGCCGTTGACCAGATAGACGTTGAAGCCGGGCCGCTCCAGCACCGGCGACAGGCGGGCCGGCACGTCGTCGTCGCCGCACAGGGTGAAGTGCAGGCCGGGCCAGCGGCCGCGTAGGAAGTCCAGCGTGGTGTCGTCGAGGAACTGGAATTCCGCCGCGGCGTCGGCGATGTGGCTGAGGGTTTCGCGCGGGATCATGCGTCGGCTTCCTCTTCCTCCTCGGCGAACTTGGCGAGGCTTTGCGCCTCGACGCCGAGGATTTTCGCCAGCCACGGCGGCGGCGCGTCGAGGATGGGCTGCAGGCGGGCGATGACTTCGCGCGCCGGGCCGGTCTGCGGATACTTCATCGGGTGCACGCCGGCACGCACGATCTTGGCGGCGGCGGGTCCGCCGACCGACTGCACGTAGACGATCTGGCAGTCGTTGATGAGGGCGGAACGGGCCGCGTTCTTGTCTTCGGCGAGGTCGGCTTCCAGCGTGGGGCGCACCGCCACCAGGCGGATTGCGTCCTTGCTCAGTTGATAGATCAGAAAACGCAGGGCGGAGCCGAAATGGCCGTCCAGGTTCTCGTCGGTATTGGACGCCACGGCGACGCGCAGGCTGCCTGGCATGTCGCCCTCGGCATAGGCTTCGACGGCCGGCAGGTCGTCGTCCTGGTCGACGTCCTCGCCCCACAGGTAGCGCACGGCGAGCTTCAGGGCTTCCATGTCGACGTCGGTCTCGATCGAGGTTTCCACCGTCTCCTCGGCCGACAGCGCCTGCTTGAGATCGGTGACGGTGAGGCCGGACAGCTTGTTCTCGTTCACCGGCAGGCCGACCTTCTTCACGACCCACTGGGTGAACGCCTTGGTGTCGACGCCTTCGAGGACACGGGCGGCGAGTGCGATGCGCAATGCTGCGCCCTGGGTGATGGTGGTCATGTCACGCGCTCCTGTTCAAGCGGGGAAAGTCGCCCTCTCCCCAGTCCTGATAAAACCCCTAGCCATTCGACTAAGCCCGCAAGCGGGCAAGTCGCTGGTTATCTCCCGCTTGCGGGAGAGGGGGTAAATGCATCAAGCCACCAGCGGCACGATGCAGTTGTCGATGGGACAGAGCTGGACGCATTTCGGCGAGTCGTAGTCTCCGTCGCATTCGGTGCAGGTGTCGGCGTTGATGGCGTACACGCCCTTCTTGGTGCGGATCGATGCGGTGGGGCAATCCGGTTCGCAGTCACCGCAGGCGGTGCAGAGATCGGCAACGATTTTGAGTGCCATGATGGTTTCCTTTCAGTTCATTCGGCTGCGTCCATGCGCCGGGCGCGCACGGAGATCGGCAGCCTGGGCGGCGCGGGCAACGGGTCGACGTAGTAGGCACCGCCGTTGTTGAGCTTGATCTCCCCGCCCCACTTGTCGGCCTGGTCGAACTCCATCGAGGTGATGGTGTCCTCCAGGTCGCGCTTGGGCAGGTAGAACACGTACTCGCCTGCGGCACCGCGTCGGATCATGATGTTGGCCATTTCGGGTTCTCCAGACTCAAGGTTCAAGATGCAAGATTCAAGAAACTTCCTTGACCCTTGCACCTTGTCTCTTGAACCTCTCCGCGTCAGCGGATCAGGTCGTAGTTGTAGTCCGTCGTCCCCATGCCGCGGGTCTCTTCGTCGAGACGCTCGAGCACGGCGTTCACCAGGGTGGTGAGCATGTACATCGCGCCCTCGTACCCCATCGTGGTCATGCGATGCAGATGGTGGCGGTCGAAGATCGGGAAGCCCATGCGGATCAGCGGGACCTCGAACTCCTTGCCCTTGTGCAGGGTGTCGCGCTGGATGAACTTGCCGTAGCTGTTGCCGATGATGAAGTCGGGCTTGTCGGTGAACACCAGCGAGCGCAGGTGCCACAGGTCGGCGCCGGGGTAGGTCTTGCAGTTCACGCCGTAGGGCGAGGCTTCGAGAATCTTCTTCATCGCCTTGTCCCACTTCTTGGAACCGTTGTTGCATACGATGTGCACCGGCTCGGCGCCCAGCTCCAGCAGGAACTTGACCATGCCCATGACGAAGTCGGGATCGCCGTAGAGGGCGAAGCGCTTGCCGTGCAGCCAGGTGTGGCTGTCGGTCATCATGTCGACCAGGCGGCCGCGTTCCTTCACCAGCGACTCGGGAATCGGCTTGCCGGTGACTTCGCTGACCTTCATCAGCCATTCGTCGGTCCACTCCAGGCCCATCGGGATGTCGAGCTTGGGCACGTCGTGGTTCCAGGTGTTCTCGACGAATTTCTTGGTCTTTTCCATCTGCATCGGCTGCAGCAGGAAGGTGTTGATGGCGTTGGGCGCATCCTTCACCTCGTCCTGCGTGGTGCCGCCGGAGTACATGCGGAAGGAGCCGTCGGCCGGGGTGTCGAGCACTTCGGTCGGGTCGGACAGCATGGTGTGGGCGACGCCCATTTCATCGAGCATGCGATGGATCACGCGGAAGTTGCCGAGGTAGGTCTCGAAGCCCGGCACGATGTTGATCTTGCCGTTGCTGCCCGCGACCTTGCCTTCCATGTGGTTGAGCGTGAAGTAGCGCGCGATGCCCTCGAACATGTTGTCCCAGCCGGTGACGTGGCTGCCGACGAAGCTCGGGGTGTGGGCGAAGGGCACCGGGTAGTCCTGCGGGATGTGCCCTTCCTTCTTGCTGTTGTTGATGAAGGCGTTGAGGTCGTCGCCGATCACTTCCGCCATGCAGGTGGTCGACACCGCGATCATGTCGGGCTTGTACAGTGCCTTGGCGTTTTCCAGGCCGTCGAACATGTTCTTCTGGCCGCCGAACACCGCCGCGTCTTCGGTCATCGAATCGGACACGCAGGCGATCGGTTCCTTGAAGTGGCGGTTGAAGTAGGTGCGGAAGTAGGCGACGCAGCCCTGCGAACCGTGCACGTAGGGCATGGTCTTCTCGAAGCCGAGCGCGCACAGCACCGCGCCGAGCGGCTGGCAAGCCTTGGCCGGGTTGACGGTCAGCGCCTCGCGCTTGAAGTTGAGTTCCTGGTATTCCAGGGTGGTGGTCCACTGGAAGGTTTCGTCGATCTTGCCCTGCTCGGCGCGCTCTTCGAACGCAACCTGCTTGTTCTTGATCATCTCCTTGTATTCGTCATTGCGGAACAAGGGATACGACGGTTTGATGTCTTCAACGACTTGCATGTTCATCTCCTGGCCCGAGCCGCCAATCTGCGGACACGGGCATGGGTTGATCGGTTTTCCTCCCCTCCCCCGCAAGCGGGGGAGGGGCTTACATCACGCGGCCTTGGCGACCTCTTCCGCTTCCGGCTGCTTCTGCCAGGGCGGAGTGAGGCTCTTCCAGCACGGGTTGTTGATGGTCATGTCCATGTCGCGGGCGAAAATGGCGAAACCGTCGTAGCCGTGGTACGGGCCGGAGTAGTCCCACGAGTGCATCTGGCGGAACGGCACACCCATCTTCTGGAAGATGTACTTTTCCTTGATGCCGGAGCCGATCAGGTCGGGCTTGACCTTCTTCACGAACTCCTCGAACTCGAAGCCGGTGACGTCGTCGTACAAGAGCGTCGCGTTGCCCATCTCCTTGATGGTGCGGTCGTAGTCGTCGTTGTGGCCGAACTCGTAGCCGGTGCCGACCACTTCCATGCCGAGGTCCTCGTACGAGCCGATGACGTGGCGCGGGCGCAGGCCGCCGACGTACAGCATCACGCGCTTGCCTTCGAGGCGGGTGCGGTACTTGGCGATGACGGCGTCGACCATGGGCTGGTACTTGGCGATCACTTCTTCCGCCTTGGCCTTGATGTGGTCGTCGAAGTGCGCGGCGATGGCACGCAGCGACTCGGCGATCTTGGTCGGGCCGAAGAAGTTGTACTCGATCCAGGGGATGCTGTACTTCTCTTCCATGTGGCGCGCGATGTAGTTCATCGAGCGGTAGCAGTGGATGAGGTTGAGCTTCACTTTCGGGGTGAGCTCGATCTCGGCCAGGGTGCCGTCGCCAGACCACTGGGCGACCACGCGCAGGCCCATTTCCTCGAGCAGGATGCGCGAGGACCAGGCGTCGCCGCCGATGTTGTAGTCGCCGATGATGGAGACGTCGTAGGGGCCGGGAACGAATTCCTGCTTGACGTCCTTGCCGTCGCGCGAGAACACCCAGTCGCGGATGGCGTCGTTGGCGATGTGGTGGCCGAGCGACTGCGACACGCCGCGGAAGCCTTCGCAGCGCACCGGCACCACCGGCTTGTCGATCTCGGCGGCGCC
>JAJZPG010000026.1 GCA_021811235.1 Pseudomonadota bacterium
CCGGCATTGGCGTTGACCGTGATGTTGAAGGTCTGGCTCGTCGCGGCAAAGCCTGTGCCGTTGAAGGACTGCGCCTTGTAGGCGGTGGGCGTGAAAAACAGCGCGTCCCCCACCACCGTGGGCGCACCGAACAGCCCGCTGAGGGCGCTGTCGAAGGTGAAACTGACCGTGGTGCCTGCCACAGTGACCGGAATGGCCAGCGCGTGGCCACTCAGCATGACGGCTGACAGGCCAAGTGCGGCAGCCGTTTGTTTGATGTACTTCTTCATTTCAATACCTCCAAACCAATCCTGAAAAAATCCCCTGGCTCCCTGTTCGCTTGGCCATGACTCCGAGACAGTGCGCCTTTTTTGTTGATGTTTTTTGACAGTATGCCCAGTTGGCATTGCAACCCACAAGCTGTTGCGCTGCCCTGCGCCTCGCAGAAAAAATGTTCAGAAAACATCCGCTTAGCCCGAGCGGGCAAAGCAATATGCATGCCGCACCCCAGATATATGCGACATCCCCTTGTTTGCTTGCTGTTTTTTTCCTGTCATCTGTCCAGGCCTGTCGACGCGGCGGCGTGCCTGTAAAAACCCCCGACAGCGAAGATGCCGGAGAACCAGCAAGATCGGCACCAGACATGCGCTGCCTGCTTGCGCGCCGCCTTGCTTCCCGCTGGCCGCGCGGGCGGCCGTGCTATGCTGAACGCCATTTGGGGGACATGGCGTGTTCAAGATTCTGCTGCTGATCGCGATTGGGTTTGTGGTGCTGGCGTTGTTCCGTGCCTATCAGCGCTCACTCGGCAAACCACCCGCGCCGGCACGCGAAGAAACGGTCGAGGACATGGTGAAATGCGCGCATTGCGGGGTCAACCTGCCGCGCAGCGAGGCCATCTATTCCGGCGGCGATTTCTACTGCACCCCCGAGCACCAGCAACGCGGCCGGAAATGAACACGGCGGCAACCTCGATGCCGCGCCCGCCTACGCCGGGCTATTTCGCGTCGCATTGGCGCAGTCTCGACTACTTCAATCTCTATCGCCTGACGCTCGCCGTGGCGCTGGTGTTCAGCAGCCTGTTGTTCGGCGGCTCCGACCTCTTTCGTGCCGGCGCAAGCGAGCGCTTCCAGGGCTTCGCCTACGCCTATCTGGTCATCGCGGCCTTGTTCGTGCTGGGCATCCGCGCGCGCTGGCCCAGCTTCCAGATCCAGCTCACCGCGCACATCACCGCCGATATCGTGCTGGTGATGCTGATGATGTCGACCAGCGAGCGCCTGGCGGGCGGCATGGGCCTCCTGCTGGTGATCTCGATCGCTTCCGGCGGACTGGTCGGCAGCGGACGGCTGACGCTGCTGTATGCCGCGATGGCATCGATCGCCGTCCTGCTGCAGCACGCGTTCAGCGTCCTGGGCAGCGACCGGGGACTGGACGGCTTTTTCCAGATCGGGCTGTTGTGCGCCGGCTACTTCGCCATCGGCCTGCTGGCGCATGCACTGACCCAGCGCGCCTTGCGTTCGGAAACGCTGGCGCAGCAGCAGGCCGACGAACTGGCGCTGCTCAACCGCATCAACGCGCTGGCGATCGAGAACTCGCCGGACGGGCTGCTGGCGGTGCGCGGCGACGGCGTGGTGCGCCACGCCAGCCCACGGGCACTGACGCTGCTCGGCGTCGCGCAGCGAGTGAAGCCGGGTGCCACCCGCCTGGAAGACTGCTGCCCCGAGCTGGCGAGGCTGGCGCAACGCATCCGCCCAGGTGCGTCGCCCATACTCAGCACCTCCGCCGCGCAGCTGCGGGTGCGCTGCATCCCGCTGGCGACGCCGGACGACAGCCGCGTTCTGGTGCTGGAAGACCTGAGCCAGGCCGAGCAGGAAGCCCAGCGCGTGAAGCTGGCGGCGCTCGGCCGCCTCACCGCCAACATCGCGCACGAGATCCGCAATCCGCTGTCGGCGATCAGCCACGCGGCGCAGCTGCTGCGCGAGGATACGCCGGATCCCGCGCAGGCCCGGCTGGCTGGCATCATCGAAAACAACGCGCAACGGCTCGACCGCCTGGTGGAAGAGGTGCTGACGCTCAACCGGCGCGACCGCCTCAACCCGGCGCACTTCGATGCGGCCGCGCTCGGGACCCTGATCGACGAACTGCGCCAGACTGAAGAAATTCCGGCCGGCGCCGTCATAGTCAGCATGCCCGACACCCTGCATTTCCAGTTCGACCCCGATCACCTGCGCCAGATCGTGTGGAACCTGCTGCGCAACGCCTGGCGCTACAGCCGCAAGCAGGCGGGCAGCATCCGCATCGCCGCACGGGAAACAGGCGACGGCATCCAGCTCGACATCGAGGACGACGGCCCCGGACTCGCGCCGGAGCACCAGGGCAAGCTGTTCGAACCCTTCTTCACCACCGACGCTCAAGGCACCGGCCTCGGCCTGTTCCTCGCGCGCGAACTGGCCGAGGCCAACCGGGCGACGCTGGCCTACGTGCCGGGCGCAGGCGGCGCCCGTTTCCGCCTCGCCCTGCGCGGGAGCGAATGACATGGCGACCAGCCCGCGCATCCTGCTGGTGGACGACGAGCCCGACCTGCTCCACCTGATGGAGCTGACCCTGGTCAAGATGGGACTGGAGACCGACCGCGCCGCCAGCGTGGCGGAAGCCCAAGGCAAGCTGGCGAAAACGCACTACGACCTCTGCCTCACCGACATGCGCCTGGGCGACGGCGAAGGGCTGGACGTGATCGCAGCGGCCAGCGCGCTGCCGCTGCCCGTGCCGGTCGCGGTCATCACCGCCTTCGGCAATGCCGGCAACGCGGTGGCCGCGCTGAAGGCCGGCGCCTTCGACTACCTGGCCAAGCCGGTGGCGCTCGACCAGCTGCGCGCCCTGGTGAAATCCGCGCTGAAGATTCCCGAGACGGCGCCCGCCGACACGCCCGCCCGCGACCTGATCGGCCAGTCCGGCGCCATGCAGGAGATCCGCGCACGCATCGCCAAACTCGCGCGCACCCAGGCACCTGTGCACATCGCGGGCGAATCGGGCAGCGGCAAGGAACTCGCGGCGCGGCTCATCCATCGGCTCGGCAACCGCGCCGACAAACCCTTCGTCGCGGTCAACTGCGGCGCGATACCGGAGACGCTGATGGAAAGCGAGTTCTTCGGCTACCGCAAGGGCGCGTTCACCGGCGCCGACGCCGACCGCGACGGCTTCTTCCAGGCCGCCAACGGCGGCACGCTGTTTCTCGACGAAGTCGCCGATCTGCCGCTGTCGATGCAGGTGAAGCTGCTGCGCGTGCTGCAGGAAAAAAAGGTGCGCAAGGTCGGCGCCACCACGGAAGAGCCGGTCGACGTGCGCATCGTCAGCGCCACCCACCAGAACCTGGCCACCCTGGTCGAAGCCGGACGCTTCCGCCAGGACCTGTATTACCGGCTGAACGTCATCGAGCTGGTCATGCCGAGCCTGCGCGACCGCATCGAGGACATCCCCGAACTGGCGCGCGCGCTGCTCGACAAGCTGGGCGGCGGCGACGTCAAGATCGATCGTGACGCCGAGAAGGCGCTGCGTGCCTACGCCTTTCCCGGCAACGTACGCGAACTGGAAAACACGCTGGAACGCGCGCTGGCACTATGCGAAGACCAGCACATCCGAGCGGCCGACCTCAACCTCGCCCCCGCCCTGCCTGCCGCCGCCGACGCCGCGCCCGGCAGCAAATACCCGCTGCAGGACTACCTCGACCAGATGGAACGTGCCGCCATCCTCGAAGCGCTCGAGCAGACGCGCTACAACAAGACCGCCGCCGCGCGCCTGCTGGGCGTCACTTTCCGCAGCCTGCGCTACCGGCTGGAGCGGCTGGGGATCGAATAAGCCCGTCCTGCTCAATTCGCACACGCAAAAAAACCCGCCGTGGCGGGTTTTTTTGCGTGTGCGTGGTGCCGCTTGTCGGAATCGAACTGACGACCTACCGCTTACAAGGCGGTTGCTCTACCAACTGAGCTAAAGCGGCGACGGGCGACATTATAGCGATGCCGCACGACGGTTGACGGTTTACTTGACGACCTTGAGCGTGGGCCGGCCCTTGGGCGGCACCGGCGGCTCATCCGGAGAGGCAGGCTGCGCCGCACCGGCCGACTCGGCCGCGTCGACCGGCTCGAAGTGCAGGCCCTGTCCGTTCTCGCGCGCGAAGATCGCGGCAACACGATCGACCGGAATGGATATCTCGTGAGAAACGCCGCCGAAGCGTGCGGAAAACTGGATCCAGTCGTTGTCGATGGTGAGGTTGCGGGTGGCAGATGCACTGACGTTGAGCACGATCTGGCCGTCCTTGACGAAGCCGGGCGGCACCCGCGTGCGGGCGTCGACCGCCACCAGCAGCTGCGGCGTGTGGCCCGAATCCGCGCACCATTCGTAGATGGCGCGGATCAGGTACGGCTTGGTCGAGATCTCGGCCATCTGCGCGCTGTCCCGGTTCCCTTTGCCGCTTACTTGCGCAGCGCCTTTTCGGTGGGCGTCAGCGCATTGATGAACGCGGGGCGGCTGAACAGGCGCTCGCGGTACTTCAGCACCGGCGCGGCCACCTTGGGCAGCTCGATGCCGTAATGCTCGAGGCGCCACAGCAGCGGCGCGATCGCCACGTCGAGCATGGAGAACTCGTCGTTCATCAGGTATTTCTGCTTGGTGAGGATGGGCGTCAGCTGCGACAGGCTGTCGCGGATTTCCTGGCGCGCCTTGTCAGACGACTTGCCGAGGCTGTGCTCCAGCGTGTTGACGTGGGAAAACAGGTCGTGCTCGAAATTGAACAGCACCAGGCGCGCGCGCGCGCGCATCACGGGATCCGGCGGCATCAGCTGCGGGTGCGGAAAGCGCTCGTCGATGTATTCGTTGATGATGTTGGACTCGGTGAGAACCAGGTCGCGTTCGACCAGAACCGGCATCTTGCCGCTGGGGCTGATGCTGGCGATTTCTTCCGGCTTGTTGTGCATGTCGACGTCGATGATCTCGAAGTCCATGTCCTTCTCGAAAAGGACGATGCGGCAGCGATGGCTGTACGGGTCGGTACTGCCGGAATACAGGGTCATCATGGCGGGGGCTCCCTATCGTGTTGCGTGTAGTGCTTTGGCTAAAAGCTTAAAACGCCAACAGCCGGACATTGTCCGGCTGTTGGCGAACGGCATGGGCCGGATTCAGTGAATGTCTTTCCAGAACTCTTTCTTCAGGTAATAGGCCACCACGAAGAAGATTGCCAGGAAAGCCAATACGATGATGCCGAGCTGCTTGCGCTGGACCTGGGCAGGTTCGCCCATCCACACCAGGTAGTTGACGAGGTCGCCGACCATGGCGTCGTACTCGGCCAGCGTGACGCTGCCGGGCTTGACCAGCTCGAGGCGCTCGATCACTTCGTGCTCGCCCTCCTTCTTCATGACCGGGGCCATCTCGCCCTGCAGGCTCCACATCACGTGCGGCATGCCGACCTTGTCGAACACGACGTTGTTCCAGCCGGTGGGGCGGGTCTCGTCACGGTAGAAGCTGCGCAGGTAGGTGTACAGCCAGTCGGCGCCGCGCGAACGGGCGATCACGCTGAGGTCGGGCGGGGTGGCGCCGAACCAGGTCTTGCCGTCCGCCTTGGTCATGCCGACCTTCATCAGCTCGCCCGGCTTCTCGGCCGCGAACATCAGGTTCTCCTTGATCAGGTCCTCGCTCAGGCCGATATCCTGCATGCGGATATAGCGCATGGAACTGGCGCTGTGGCAGTTGAGACAGTAGTTCACGAACATGCGGGCGCCGCGCTGCAGCGATTCCTGGTCCGCCAGGTTGACGGGCGCCTTGTCCAGGTGAACGCCGGCTTCGGATGCGAGGGCCACGACGGGCGCAGCCACCAGCAGGAAAAGAAAATTCTTCAAGCGTTTCATTTAGCCAGTCACCCTTTCCGGTTCCGGTTTGGTTTTGTCAATCGAGGTATACCAGGGCATCAACAGGAAAAACAGGAAGTAGATCACCGAGAACACCTGGGCGAAGAGCGTCGCGATCGGGGTCGCCGGCAGCAGGCCGAGGTAGCCGAGGCCGACGAAGGACACGATGAACAGTGCCAGTGCGATCTTGTAGATCGGACCGCGATAGCGGATCGACTTCACCTTGCTGCGGTCGAGCCAGGGCAGGAAGAACAGCAGCACGATCGACAGGCCCATCGCCACGACGCCGGGGAACTGCGAGCCGAACATCGGCGGCACCGCACGCAGGATCGCGTAGAACGGGGTGAAGTACCACAGCGGCGCGATGTGCGGCGGGGTCTTCAGCGGGTCGGCCGGGATGAAGTTGTTGGCCTCGAGGAAATAGCCGCCCATGGTCGGGGCAAAGAACACGATCGCGGAGAACACCATCAGGAAGACGATGACGCCGACGATGTCCTTCACCGTGTAGTACGGGTGGAAGGGAATGCCGTCGAGCGGAATGCCGTTGGCATCCTTCTTCTTCTTGATCTCGACGCCGTCGGGGTTGTTGGAGCCGACTTCGTGCAGCGCGACCAGGTGCACCGCGACCAGGGCGATCAGCACCAGCGGCAGGGCGATGACGTGGAAGGCGAAGAAGCGGTTCAGGGTGGCGTCGGAGATCACGTAGTCGCCGCGAATCCAGATCGACAGGTCTTCGCCGATGAAGGGCACGGCGGCGAACAGGTTGACGATCACCTGGGCGCCCCAGTAGGACATCTGGCCCCACGGCAGCAGGTAGCCGAGGAAGGCTTCGGCCATCAGCATGAGGTAGATCAGCACGCCGAAGATCCAGATCAGCTCGCGCGGCTTGCGGTAGGAACCGTACATCAGGCCGCGGAACATGTGCAGGTAGACGACGACGAAGAACATCGACGCGCCGGTGGAGTGCATGTAGCGGATCAGCCAGCCCCAGTCGACGTCGCGCATGATGTACTCGACGGACGCGAAGGCGAGCTCCGAATCCGGCTTGTAGTTCATGGTGAGGAAGATGCCGGTGACGATCTGCAGCACCAGCACGAGCAGCGCCAGCGAGCCGAAGAAGTACCAGAAGTTGAAGTTCTTGGGCGCGTAGTACTCGGACAGGTGCGCCTTGTAGGTTGCGGTGAGCGGGAAACGGTCGTCGACCCAGCCCATCAGCTTTTGCATGGCAGACATTCTAATTAAGCTCCTTTTGCGTCCACACCGATCAGCAACTTGGCGTCGCTGACATATTGATGGGGCGGGATGACCAGATTGGTCGGCGCCGGCACGCCCTTGAACACGCGGGCGGCGAGGTCGAAACGCGAACCGTGGCAGGGGCAGAAGAAGCCGCCCGGCCAGTCGGCGCCGAGGTCGGCCGCGCCGACTTCCTTGCGATAGGTGGGCGAACAGCCGAGGTGGGTGCAGATGCCGACCGCCACCAGGAATTCGGGCTTGATCGAACGGTTGGCGTTCTTGCAGTAGTCGGGCTGCTGCGGCATCTCGCTCTTGGGATCGGCCAGCTTGTCGTCATGCTTGGCCAGCATGTCGAGCATTTCCTGGGTGCGGTTCACGATCCACACCGGCTTGCCGCGCCACTCGACCGTCAGCAGCATGCCCGGCTCGACCTTGCTGATATCCACTTCCACCGGGGCACCCGCCGCCTTGGCGCGCGCGCTCGGCATCATGCTCATCACCAGCGGAACGGCCACGCCTGCCGCTGCGACGCCGCCGACGGCGCTGGTCGCAGCGATCAGGAATTTTCGTTTGCTTGTGTCCACTTTTTGCCCATCGACTTCCTGGCTCATGTTTACCTGACCTGAACGTGTTGCGATAAAACCGGCATTCTAACCAAATTGCCGCCTCCACCGGAAGCCCGTCAATGCAAGGGCACAATGCGCCACCCGGCCTGGGCTATAATCGCCAAGCTGCAAAACCACGCCAAGTCTCTGAATTTAATCGATATGCGCAAATACTGGTTGCTCTTCGCCCAATCCACCACGGTGGCGCTGGGCGTGCTCTTCGTCGTTGCACTTTTCAAGCCCGACCTGCTGCGCTGGCAGGCGCAACCACACAGCCTGACCATCCAGCAGGCCACGCAGTCTGCGCCGGCGGTACTGGCACCCGCCGAGTCGTTTGCGCCGGCCGCGCAGAAGGTCATTCCGGCGGTGGTCAACGTCTTCACCCAGCAAAAGGTGCGCACGCCGACGCATCCGGCACTGGAGGATCCGATCTTCCGCTATTTCTTCGGCGACCGCCTCGATTCCCGTCCGCGCGAGGTGTCCAACCTGGGCTCGGGCGTGATCGTCAGCGCCAACGGCTATATCCTCACCAACCATCATGTGGTCGACGCCGCCGACGAGATCCAGGTGGCGCTGGCGGACGGCCAGACCTTGCCCGCGCGCGTGATCGGCGCCGACCCGGAGACCGATCTGGCGGTGCTGAAGATCGACGCCGACAAGCTGCCTGCCATCACCTTCGCGCAGTCCGACAGCCTCAAGGTCGGCGACTGGGTGCTGGCGGTGGGCAATCCGTTCGGCGTCGGCCAGACCGTCACCGCCGGCATCGTCAGCGCGCTCGGCCGCACCCATCTGGGCATCAACACCTTCGAGAATTTCATCCAGACCGACGCCGCAATCAATCCGGGCAACTCGGGCGGCGCCCTGGTCGACGCGGCCGGCAACCTGGTCGGCGTGAACAGTGCGATCTACTCGCGCACCGGCGGATCGCAAGGCATCGGCTTCGCGATCCCCGTCAGCATCGCGCGCCAGGTGATGGAACAGATCATCAAATCGGGAAGCGTGACGCGCGGCTGGGTGGGCGTCGAAGTGCAGGACCTGACGCCCGAACTGGCCGAATCGTTCAGCCTGAAAAACACCGAGGGCGCACTGATCGCCGGTGTGCTGAAAGGCGGTCCGGCCGACTCCGGCGGCATCCGTCCGGGCGACATCCTGCTGGCGGTCAACGGCAGCAAGGTGACCGATTCGGCTTCGCTGCTCAACTTGATCGCCGCCCTCAAACCGGGCGAGGCCGCGCGCCTGACGGTGGCACGCAAGCAGCAAGCGCTTGACCTCAAGATCCAGATCGGGCGCCGCCCCATGCAGCGCATGCAGGAGGCCGAGCCGGACGTCAACTAGGACGCCGCCGCCAGCACCCGCACGCGGGTGGGATAAACGTAGGCATCCCGCTCCATCGCAGGCACGCTCCAGCCGGCGGCCATGCGTGCCTGGCGCTGCAATGTTGGGTCGGACAGCCTCAGGCTCGCCAGGATCAACACCTCGGACGGCGCGTACAGCGCGCCGTCTTCCAGCGCCGGTGCCGGCTGCAGCGTCGCCAGCAGGGGCTGCGCCTCGTGCCGCCACCCCTTCTCGCTCCAGAACGTCCGCCACGCGGCGCGTGCCAGTCGCTGCGCCTGGGTGCGCGACTGCCGGTTGCCGGTGGCATCGGCATGATCGAGCAGCCCCTGCACCACGTAAGCGTAATCCTCCAGTTCGGCCCCCTCCAGCAACCTGCCGCGCGCCCTCGACTTCAACAGGCGCCCCTCCCGCAGCAGTTGCGTCAGCAGGAAACGCTGCACGGCATCGGCCTGCTTGCGGTACGCCGGGTCGAGTTGGATCGCCTGGCTGTACGCCGACAGCGCCAGCCCGTTGAGGCCGGCGTTCAGCTTGTCGTCCCGGGGCAGGCTGCGGGTGCGCCTCACGGGGTACAGGATACGCGCGGCATCGGCCAGCAGGCGCCGCTCGGCTGCCGTCGGCGTGCGGTACTCCGCCGGCAGATAGCCGCCGTCAAAACTGCGTGCGGCGTCGAGCCGCCATACCCGCCGAGCCGCTGCATAACTCGCAGCAGGCAGAAGCCGCTTCAGTTCGTCGGGCTCCCACAGATAGGCCGCGCCCTCGCGGCCGGACGCATCGACCGCCGAGGTGCTGCTGGCCAGGCCGCCGCTCGGGTCGAGCAGGACGTCGCGCATGAAGTCGAGCGCGCCGCGCGCGATCTCGCGGTAGCGCGGCTCGCCCAGCACAGCGGCCGCGCGCTGATAGAGCATCGCCAGATGTGCATTGTCGTAGAGCATTTTCTCGAAGTGCGGCGTATCCCAGCCGGGATCGACGGTGTAGCGGAAGAATCCGCCGCCGATGGGGTCATGCAGGCCACGCGCCGCCATCTGGTCGAAGGTGAGGCGCAGGAAATCGGCCAAGCTCGTCTCAGGCTGCCGCGCCTGCCGTTCCAGCAGGGCGTGCAGTTGCGGCGCCATGGGGAACTTGCTGACCTGGCCAAAGCCGCCATGCAGGGTATCGGCTTCCTGCCACGCGGCGCCGACGAAGCGTTCCCAGGCACGCGCACTGTGCGCCGCCGTCACTGGCATGGATGCCGGACGCAACGCGGGCGGCGGCGCTGCCTGCCGTGCGAGGCGCCGGATGCCGTCCGCATCGGCGGACCAGCGCCCGGACAGCTGACCCAGCAGCGTGCGGAAATCGTCCGGCGGCGCATACAACACGACATACGCCGGGTAGCCCTCGGGCGTGACGAAGGCATTCAACGGCCAGCCGGCGACGCCGGCCAGGCGGCTGGAAAAGGTCTGCAGCGCGTCGTCCAGCCCGCTGTTGAGTTCGCGGTCGACCTTGACCGGAATGAAGTCGCGGTTGAGCAGCGCGGCGGTCTGCGCGTTCTTGTAGCTTTCGCGCTGCATGACATGGCACCAGTGGCAGGCGAAGTAGCCCACCGAGACGAACAGCAGCTTGTTTTCGCGCCTGGCGCGGGCGACGGTGGCGGCATTCCATTCCTGCCAGGCCACCGGGTCGCTGCCGTGCAGGGCCAGATACGGCGAGGGATGGCCGGCGAGGCGGTTGGACGGAGCCGCCGCGCCCGCGGTCGCGGGCAGCAGCGTCAGCAGCAGTACGGCAAACCCGATCCCGCGCTCAAACGCGGACATAGGTCCAGCCTTGCTGGAGCCGGGTGACGATTTCGCCGATGGCGGTGGGCGCAGTGCGGGTGGCAGGCAGCAGTTCCACCTTCTGGCCCTCGCTGGTGAAACGGGCGATCGATTGGCCGCATGCCACCCACTGCAGATTGGCATGGCGCTGCTTCATGCGTGCCATGCGGTCGGCATGCGGGCTGTGGCCGGCACGCAGCAAGTCGATGCCGCGGCTGTTGGCGACGACCTCGAGCTGCATCGCTCTCCCCTGGCGCTCGGCCTCGTCGAGCAGGCGTTCGGCGCGATCGAGCACCGCCTGCATCTTGTCCGGCGCGGCGCTGTCGAGATGCAGCAGAACCCGGTTGGGATCGGCTTCACGCGCCAGGCTGACGGCCTGGTAACCCTCGGTCGCCACAGCCGGCCCGGCCGCGGCGACCGCCCCGGATTCGATACCGCGCAATGCCCAACCGCCCGCCCCCGCCAACACCACCAGGCAACCGAAGGCGCAACGCTGCATGAACTGCCGGCGCGGAGCCGGGCGTGCGCGGTTCGCCGCGACAGGGGGTTGGGCGTACGCCAGCTGCACCATGCTGCGCAGGCTGCGCAGGCTGCAGACGCGCTGTGCCAGTTCGCTGTCCTCGCGCATCCGCGCGATGAGAGCTTCGCTCTCGGCGACAGCTAGCTCGCCGTCGACAAAGGCATGCAGGGTTTCGTCCGACACGATCGGTTTCATTTCACTCTCCTCAGCTGCGGCTGGGCCGCATCCCGCTGCGTTGCGGGTTCCAGCAGATTCTTCAGGCTTGCACGGGCCCGCGACAGGCGGCTCATCACGGTGCCGACCGGAATGTTCAGGATATCCGCGACTTCGGCGTAGCCGAATTCCTCCAGGTCGACCAGGGTCAGCACCTGGCGCTGCGCCAGCGGCAGGCGCGCCACGGCTGCCCGCACGCAGGCGATCACCCGTTCGCGGTCGCAACATGCCTCCGGGGACTCGCCGCCGGACTCGAGTTCGTCCTGCCAGTCCTCGACGTCGTCGAAATCGCGCCGGCTGCGCAGATGATCCAGCCAGCAGTGGTTCATGATCGATACCAGCCAGGCCTTGAGCGCGGTCTCGTCGCGCAGCTGGCTCCGCCGCGTCCAGGCCTTGGACAGGGCCTCCTGCACCAGATCGTCGGCCAGCGTGGCATCGTGGCACCAGGCATAGGCAATGCGGTAGAGAACCGGGCGCTGCGCTTCGATTCCCGGACGGAACGGGCCAAACAGGAGTCGGCTGATCATGTTCATGTTCTTAGGACGGGGGCACTGGTTCATTTATTCCAGAAAAATCCGCCGGGCGGAATGGAATAAGCGTCCCAGATGATACGTCTTATCCATAGGCTTCATTTCGATCAAGCCGTTTTATCCATAACCACACCATCCAGGAGACCCAAACATGAATCGCACCCTCGCTCCGCTGCTCGCCGCCCTGCTGCTGGCGACCGCTGCCCCCCTGACCCACGCCGCCCAGCCGGCCGAGGCCGCTGCCCCTGCGGCCGCCGCGGAAGAAAAAGTGGTTTACCACATCAACGACGCCTCGGTCGCCCGCGTCGCCATGAACAACGTGAACAACCACCTGAGCGCCAGCCCGAACGCCAAGATCGTCGTGGTGACCCACGGCAAGGGCATCGATTTCCTGCTCAACGACGCCAAGGACGACAAGGGCGAATTTGCCCCCCAGGTGGCCGCCCTGAAAGAAAAGGGCGTCGATTTCCGCGTCTGCCGCAACACCCTCAAGAGCCGCAAGCTGGATGACTCCGCAGTCATCATGGAGGCCAGGGTGGTGCCGTCCGGCGTTGCCGAAATCGGCAAGCTCCAGTCCCAGGAAGGCTACGTCTATCTGAAGCCCTAAGCCCCTGCCGCCCGGGCCCCTTGCGGTCCCGGGTTTCCCTTACCCGTTGCCCATCCGGAATTGCGGCCAGCCGCCGCAGTCGGGGGCTTCTTTACGCCAAAAAAATGCACACGCTCAGGGAGGAGCAACCATGAACACGAGGAAAATTGCCATTCTGCTGGCGGCCTGTCTGCCCTTGTCCGCCCAAGCCGCCAACTGGCTGCAAATACAGGGCAACGAGCCCCCCAACAGCGGCCGCTTCAAGCTGTTCGGTTTCCTGCAGCCCACCTACACCTACATCGATGCCGATCCGATTCAGGGATTGCTGGGTGCAGCCGCCCCATTCAATGGCCAGCTCACCCTGCCCAACCGGGTCGGCCCCGATCTTGAGGACAAGGAGCAATTGCAGTTCTTCCGCGCGCGTCTCGGTGCCCGCGGCAACCTCCTTCCCGGCAAGATCAATTACTTCCTGCTTGCCGAGGCCGGCAAGAACGCCATCACCTCGCAACGCGAATTGATGATGACCGATGCATCGGTCACCTTCAACTACATTCCTGGTGCGCGCATTCGCGCCGGCCTGTTCAAACTGCCCACCAGCGAGGAAGCGCTGGTGGCCGTGCATCTGGCTTATCCCTATGTTTATTTCAGCAATGCCGCCACCAACCTGCTGGTCGAAAACCAGGTCAAATCGACGGGCGTGGTCGGCACGACAGGCGCATCGAACGGCTCGACGGTCAGCGGAGGTTCGGGCTTCCGCGACTGGGGAATACAGGTCTACGACTGGTTCAATACAGGTCCGTGGGAATTTTCCTATGCGCTGATGGTTTCCAACGGCAACGAGATCGAGGAATTTTCCGACAACGACGGCAACAAGGACATCACCGGCCGCCTGCAGGCCTCGTATGTGTTCGGCAAGAGCAAGGGGCCCAACCGCGAAGACGCCTCGGTATGGCTCTGGCACCAGGACGGCGAGCGCGAATTCGGTGGGCAGGATTTCGACCGCATCCGCGAAGGCATCGGCGCGCGTTATCAGAAGGGCCCGTGGCGCGCCACCGCCGAATTCCTGCGCGGCGAAGGCATGATCGTAGGCGGCCCCAATCCGCCTTTCCCGGGGCAGCCCGTTCAGATCGGAGCCAACGAAAAGGCCGACGGCTGGTATCTCGAGGGCGGGTGGCGCTTCCACAAGAACTGGGAGGCCAATCTGCGTTACGACGTGTTCAACCGCATGACCGAAACCGCGTCCCTGGAGCGCCAGTTCACTACCACGACGCTGGGAGCGAACTGGTACGTCTACAAGAATACGCGACTGACACTGAACTACGAATGGCGCGACCTGGACGTGCCCAATCTGTCGGCCCTTCCTGCCGGCGCCCAGCGCACCAACGCACAACTCATCGCCGACAACCTGGGTGATCGCGCCAGCCTGCAGTTGACCTGGTTCTTCTGACGGGTTCGACCTGTCTCCTCCTGGGCGGCCTTGGGCCGCCATTTTTTTCAGGCCGTGCGGATGAAGTGCTCGCGGTAGTGCTTGAGCTCGTCGATGGATTCGTAGATGTCGGCCAGCGCTTCGTGCTTGTTGGACTTCTTGAATTCCTCCGACAGTCCCGGCCGCCACCGCTTGGCCAGTTCCTTCAAGGTGCTGACGTCGAGGTTGCGGTAATGGAAGAAGGCTTCCAACTGCGGCATGTGGCGCGCGAGGAAGCGGCGATCCTGGCAGATCGAGTTGCCGCACATCGGCGAAGTGCGGGCGGGAACGTGCTGCTTCACGAATTCCAGCATCTGCGCCTCGGCTTCGGCCTCGTTCAGCTGCGAGGCCTTGACGCGGTCGATCAGGCCCGACTTGCCGTGGGTGCCCTTGTTCCAGTTGTCCATCGCATTCATCACGTCGTCGGGCTGGTGCACCACCAGCACCGGGCCCTCGGCCACGGTGTTGAGATCGGCATCGGTGACGACGATGGCGAGTTCGATGATGCGATCGGTGTCGGGCGACAGGCCGGTCATTTCCATGTCGAGCCAGAGCAGATGCGTGGGATTGAGCGCCATGAGGATGTCCTGAATTGATGAACGCGCATTTTCTCACAGACCCCCTAACAGGCTGGTGAGAAACTCTCCGGGAGCCATGGAGTTTCTCACCTGCCTGTTAACCCTGCGCGCCGCGGGGTGGCAGAAGGCTGCGCTTGCGGCCATAATCCAGACTCTCGTTCCAGGAGTCCCGGCCATGAAAATCCTGACGCTACTGTTTGCTGCAGCAACGCTTGCCACGGCCGCACAGGCGGCCCCCTTTGCCAAGGGCGACCCCAAGGCGGGCAAGGTATTGCACGACAAATCCTGTACCAGTTGCCATGTCGGCATGTTCGGCGGAGACGGCAGCAAGATGTATACGCGCCCCGACCGCAAGACCAAGACCGCCCAGCAGCTGGCTGCCCGCATCGCCGGTTGCAATGCCAACACCGGCGCCGGCTGGTTTCCCGAGGATGAAGCCCACGTCGGCGCCTACCTCAACCAGCAGTATTACAAATTCAAGTAAGGCTCACTCAAACAAGGACATGCCATGACCACCATCGTCGAAGAACTCGTCCGCAAGAAATGCGCACCCTGCGAGGGCGGCGTCGCTCCGCTCACCGATGCCCAGATCGCCCCCATGCTGAAAGGCCTGTCCGGCTGGCAGCGCGACGGCATCAAGATCGCCAAGGAATACAAGTTCAAGGACCACTATCAGGCACAGGCCTTCACCAACGCCGTCATGTGGGTGTCGCACCGCGAAGACCACCATCCCTACCTGATCGTCGGCTACAACACGGTCAAGGTCGAGTTCTGGACCCACGCGATCGGCGGCTTGTCCGAAAACGATTTCATCTGCGCGGCCAAGGTTGATTCCCTGCTCGAGATCTGAATCTCAAGTCGCCTGGTGTTTCAGCCGTTTATCCGTCAGTTATTTGCTGACCGAAGGCGGCTAGAACATGAACTGGATGGAAATCATCGGCGCCCACGTCATGTGGAAACAGCGACTGACCGCTTTTCTGGCGGGCAACAGCACTGAACAACTCGATCCGGAGTCCATCCGGCACGATGACCGTTGCGCGCTGGGCAAGTGGATTTACGGCGACGGCCAGTCCATGGCCCATCTGCCGCGCTATGAGGAAGTGCGCGGCCTGCACGCCCAGTTCCACCAATACGCGGCAGACGTGGTCCGGCTCCACCTGGCCGGAAACACGTCGGAAGCCGAAAAGCTGCTGCAGGACGACTATTCCAAGCTCTCGGAAAAACTCAAGCACCGACTGATCGGTCTGTCCCAGCAGGTCAAATCGGCCGCCGAAGGAATTCCACGATTCTGAACACCCTGACCGGACAGGTCGTCGCCGCCTTCAGCCGCCGTTTCCTCGTCGAAACGGCGGCGGGCGTCCTGCCCTGCCAGGTCAAGGGCCGCCACCTGCGGGTGGTGTGCGGCGACCGCGTCGAGATCCGGCGCGACGGCGACACCGGCGTGATCGAGGCGGTGCTGCCGCGCGCCAGCCTGCTCTATCGTTCCGATGCCTTCAAGACCAAAGCCATCGCCGCCAACGTTACCCAGCTTGCGGTGGTCGTGGCGGCGCGGCCGAGCTTCTCGCTGGAGCTGGTGCAGCGCTGCCTCCTTGCCGCCGAGGACCAGGGCATCGCCAGCCTGCTCATCCTCAACAAGGCCGATCTGCCGGAAACCCCGGCCGCGCGCGAACGGCTGGAACCCCTCACCCGCATCGGCTATCCACTCGTCATGCTGTCGGCGCTGACCGATATCGCGCCGCTGCGCCCTGCCCTCCATGGCCACACCACGCTGCTGATCGGACAATCCGGGATGGGCAAGTCGACCCTCATCAATGCACTGTTTCCGGAGGCGAAAGCCGAGACCGCCGAGTATTCCGAGGCGCTCGACAGCGGCCGCCACACCACCACCCATACCCGCCTGCACCGGCTCGACGCCGAGTCGGCGGTGATCGACTCGCCCGGCCTGCAGGAATTCGCCCTGCAACACATCGACGCCAACGCACTGGCGCATGCCTTCGTCGAATTCCGCCCCTTCCTGGGGCAGTGCCGCTTCCGCGACTGCCGCCACGAGACCGAGCCGGGCTGCCGTCTGCAGGAAGCTGCCGCCGTCGGCGACATCGCCCCCGCGCGTCTGCAGCTGTTCCAGACCCTGCGCCGGCTTCAGCAAAACGCCGCCCAGCGCCTATAAACAGAGTCTTCGGCATCACACGAGGAGAGCAGCCATGAAATCGCTTGTGGTTGTCTTGGTCTGGCTATGCCTGGGACTGGCCTCGCCGGCCCAGGCTGCGGGCAAATGGGTGCAGACGTCCTATGCGCCGGCCAAGGTCTTGTTCGAGTTCTATCTGGACGATCCGCAGAAGGTCGGCAGCGCGCTGTACTGGGTACGTTCTCTGATGAATCCGCTGATGGAGGCGCCCTACGGCTATTCGCCCGAGGACCTCAAGGTTGTGGTGGTGATCCACGGCACCGAAATCGTGACGCTGGCGAAAAGGAACGAGGCGAAGTACCGGGAGGCGGTCGACCGCATGCGCTATTACGCCGATCTGGGCGTGGCGTTCAAGGTGTGCGGCCAGGCCGCCGAGGATTTCGGCTATGCGGTCACGGACTTCCAGGATTTCGTCGAGGTGGTGCCCAATGCCATCACCGAACTGGCGCACTGGCAGCAGCAGGGCTATGCACTGATCGTGCCGCACATCATGGACAAGCGGTTCGACATCGAGTCGATCCGTTGATCGGTCTGGGCAGGGCCGCGGGCCCTATCGCTTGCCCCCTCTCCCGTGAACGGGAGAGGGTTGGGGAGAGGGCGGTTTGGGCAGGCCGCAGCCCAGCCAGCCCTTATTCCGGCCAGTGCTTGATGTAGCGCTTCAGCAGGCTGTTCTCGAAGTTGGCTTCCTTGAGGCAGGCGCGCGCCACGTCGTGGAAGGAGATGATGCCAAGCAGCGAGTTGCCGTCGAGGATCGGCAGGTGCCCGATATGCGACTTGGTCATCACGTCGCGCGCGTAGTCCACCGAATCGTCGGCGTTGGCGACCACCGGCTCGGTCACCATGATGGTGCTGACCTCGGCGTCCTTGAGGTCGCACCCCTGCTTGACCATGCCGTGCACGACGTCGCGCTCGGTCAGCAGCCCGACCATCTCGCCGTTTTTCATCACCACCAGCGAGCCCACGCCGAGTTCGACCAGTTTGGCTACGGCGCTGGCGACCGAATCGGTCGGCGCGATGCTATAGATGGTGTCGCTCTTGAGGGTGAGGATTTCGCGAATCTGCATGGTGGTCTCCGGTCCGGTGTGCTCGTATGGGGAGAATAATACCAACCAACGATGCTGCGCGGCAGGCTAGGGCCTGACCAGTCCGGTTTCCACCTGGTCACGCTTTTCGCGGCCGGCCAGCGTCTCGATCAGGGCCAGCGCGAAATCCATCGCCGTTCCCGGGCCGCGCGAAGTCAGAACCGTGCCGTCCTGCACCACCGCTTCGGCGCGCACGCTCACCCCGGGCAGTCCGTCGAGGAAGCCGGGATAACTGGTCGCCTGTTTGCCCGCGAGCACGCCGGCCTCGGCCAGCACCATCGGTGCGGCGCAGATGGCGGCCGTGTACTTGCCGGCCGCTGCCATCTTTTTCAGCAGGTCGAGGATGCGTGCGTCTTCCTTCAGGAGTTTGGCTCCCGGCATGCCGCCCGGCAGCACCACCATGTCGTAGTCGTCCTGCAGCGCCGCATCGAGCGTGACGTCGGGCACCAACTGCACGCCGCGGCTGGCCTTGACGATGCCGGGCTTCAGGCCGGCCGTCGTCACCTCGACGCCGGCGCGGCGCAGCAGATCGATGATCGTGACGGCTTCGAGCTCCTCGCAGCCATCCGCCAGGGGAACCAGGACCTTGGCCATACTCGACTCCTCGCGTTCCGTTTGGGAATGCGCGACTGGGTCAGTCGCGGAAATTCTGGTACTGCAGCGGGAAATCGGTGATGCCCTTCCGCACCAGCGCGATGGTCTCCTGCAGCACGTCGCGCTTGGCGCCCGAGACGCGCACGCTGTCGCCCTGGATGCTGGCCTGCACCTTGAGCTTGCTGTCCTTGATGAGCTTGACGATCTTCTTCGCCAATTCGGTCTCGACGCCGGTCTTCACCGTGACGCTGCGCTTGACCTTGTTTCCCGACACCTTTTCGACGTTGCCGACGTCGAGGCATTTCACGTCGATGCTGCGCTTGGCAAGTTTCTGCGCCAGGATGTCCTGCACCTGGTCGAGCTGGAATTCGGTATCGGCGTAGACCGTCAGCACGTACTCGGCCTGCTCGACGCGGGCGTCGGAGCCCTTGAAATCGAAGCGGGTGGAGACTTCCTTGTTGACCTGGTCGACCGCGTTGCGCACTTCCTGCTTGTCGACCTCGGACACGATGTCAAAACTCGGCATAACGTAAATCTCCTCCTAAACGCCCTCTCCCCAACCCTCTCCCGCTTGCGGGAGAGGGAGAGAACGTGTCGCTACGCGACATCGAAACTAAACGATTGCACCGGCAACCCCGACTCGTCGTGGAATTCGGCCGCCGCCATCACGCCCAGCCGCGCCACCGCCTCGGCGTCGAGCGAGGGTGCCCGGTAGGCCGCATACATCGCGCCCAGGGCATATGGGCTGCCGCTGCCGTAGGCGTAGAACTTCGAGAACTCCTGCACCGTGCGGTGTGCCGCCACGCCGAAGATCCCGTTCGGATTGGCGATCAGCACGTCCATGCGGGAAGACTCGAGATCCTCCTCCTTGTCCTCGCCGGTCTGCAGGTAGTACTGCTCCTTCAGCGCGCCGTGCAGCGTGTTCCACACGCTGAAAATGCTCGCCACCGAATCGAGCGGCGGCGGTTCTTCCAGCGACGCGAAGTAGTCTGCCAGGATCAGCTTGAAGGTCGCCGAACCGGTGATCGCGATGTAGCTGTCGCCGACGCGGATGATCTTCTCGTGGTTGGCCACATAGTCGGCGGACTCCTTGCCGCCGCCCCACTTCGTCAGCGTGTCGGCCGCGATCGCGATACGCCCTTCCTTCCTGACGACGGTGACGGTGGTCATGGCTCGGCTCAGCCGAAGTGGCAGACGTAGTGGTAGGGCTCGCCCGACACTTCGATGTCGAAGCTGGAATTGCCCGGCACCTTGAACGACTCGCCGGCGCCGTAGGTCTTCCACTCGCTCTCGCCGGCCAGCTTGACGCGACAGGCGCCCGCCACGGTTTCCATGATTTCCGGCGCGCCGGTGTTGAAGGTGAGCGTGGCCGGCAGGATCACGCCGACCGACTTCTTGGTGCCGTCGGCCAGCGTGATGCTGTGCGACACGCACTTGCCGTCGAAATAGACGTTGGCCTTGGAAACAACCGATACATTGTCGAACTGGGACATGCTTATTTCTTCCTCTTGGCGTCGAGTTTGGCCGCGATGCGCATGCGCAGCGCGTTGAGTTTGATGAAACCGCCCGCGTCCTTCTGGTCGTAGGCGCCGGCGTCGTCCTCGAAGGTGGCGATGGTCGAGTCGAACAGCGAGTCACTCTTCGAGTCGCGGCCGACGACAATGACATTGCCCTTGTAGAGCTTCAGCCGCACCGTGCCGTTGACGTGCTGCTGGGTGTGGTCGATCAGTACCTGCAGCGCTTTCCGCTCGGGCGCCCACCAGTAGCCGTTATAGATCAGGCTGGCGTAGCGCGGCATCAGATCATCTTTCAAATGCGCGACCTCGCGGTCGAGCGTGATCGACTCGATCGCGCGGTGCGCCTTCAGCAGGATGGTGCCGCCGGGCGTTTCGTAGCAGCCGCGCGACTTCATGCCGACGTAGCGGTTCTCGACGAGATCGAGCCGGCCGATGCCGTGCTTGCCGCCGAGTTCGTTGAGCTTCGCCAGCACCTCGTGCGCCTTCATCGCCTGGCCGTTGATCGCGACGACGTCGCCCTTGGCGTAGGTCAGCTCGATGTACTCGGCCGCATCGGGCGCCTTCTCGGGCGACACGGTCCAGCGCCACATGTCTTCCTCGGCTTCCGCATTGGGATCTTCCAGATGGCGGCCTTCGTAGGAGATGTGCAGCAGGTTCGCGTCCATCGAATACGGCGAGCCGCCCTGGCGGTGCTTCATGTCGATGGGGATGCCGTGCGTCTCGGCGTAGTTCAGCAGCTTTTCGCGCGACAGCAGGTCCCACTCGCGCCACGGCGCGATCACCTTGACGTCGGGCTTCAGCGCGTAGGCACCGAGCTCGAAGCGCACCTGGTCGTTGCCCTTGCCGGTGGCGCCGTGACAGATCGCGTCGGCGCCGGTTTCGTTGACGATCTCGATCAGGCGCTTGGCGATCAGCGGGCGGGCGATCGAGGTGCCGAGCAGGTATTCGCCTTCGTATACCGTGTTGGCGCGGAACATCGGGAAGACGAAGTCGCGCACGAACTCTTCGCGCAGGTCGTCGATATAGATCTGCTCGGGCTTGATGCCGAATTTCAGCGCCTTCTGGCGTGCCGGTTCCAACTCTTCGCCCTGGCCGAGGTCGGCGGTGAAGGTGACGACTTCACATTGGTAGGTGTCCTGCAGCCATTTCAGGATGACCGAGGTGTCGAGGCCGCCGGAATAGGCCAGCACAACTTTCTTGATGTCGCTCATGTTGATTCGATGAATTAGTGGGTGGAGCCGGATTGGTTCTTGTCGATGATCTCGACCTGGCCGGGGAAACCGCCGATCTTCAGGATGTCGAGGTTGGTCGCAAGGCTCGCCTTCTCGATCTCGATGCCGACTACGCGGCCATCCTCCGACAGGTTGAGCACAATGCCCTCGTGCGCTTCCCACGCCTGTGCGGGGTTCTCAGGACTGATCTCGACATAGAGCGAATCCATGTCCTTGAAATAGGCGATGTTCATTGTTCAGTTTCCACTTTTCCGAGTAAGAGGTATTCCATCAGGGCTTTCTGCACATGCAGGCGATTCTCCGCCTCGTCCCACACCACCGACTGCGGACCGTCGATCACCTCGGCGGTGACCTCCTCGCCGCGATGTGCCGGCAGGCAGTGCATGAACACGGCGTCGGATTTCGCCACCGCCATCATGTCGGCGTCGACCTGCCAGTCGGCGAAGGCTTTCAGGCGCTCGTCGTTCTCCGCTTCCCAACCCATGCTGGTCCACACATCGGTCGTCACCAGGTCGGCGCCGCGGCAGGCGTCCATCGGATCGGCAAAGCTCTCGAAATGGTCGGTGCCGTAGAGGTTGGCGCGCTCGGGCTCGACTTCGTAGCCGGGCGGGGTCGACACGTGGACGTTGAAGCCAAGCACCTCGGCGGCCTGCAGCCAGGTGTTGCACATGTTGTTGGAGTCGCCGATCCACGCCACGGTCTTGCCCTGGATCGAGCCGCGATGCTCGATGAAGGTGAAGATGTCGGCGAGGATCTGGCACGGGTGGTATTCGTTGGTCAGCCCGTTGATCACCGGCACGCGCGAGTGCGAGGCGAAGCGCTCGATGATCTCCTGCTCGAAGGTGCGGATCATCACGATGTCGACCATGCGCGAAATCACCTCGCCCGCGTCCTCCACCGGCTCGCCTCGCCCCAGCTGGGTGTCGCGCGTGTTGAGGTAGATCGCCGAGCCGCCGAGTTGGTGCATGCCGGCCTCGAAGCTCAGGCGCGTCCGCGTCGAGCTCTTCTCGAAGATCATCGCCAGCGTGCGGTCGACCAGCGGGTGGTAGGGCTGGTAGCGCTTGAAGCGCGACTTGATCAGCCGCGCGCGCTCGAACAGGTAGAGATGTTCGTCGCGCGCGAGGTCCTTGAATTGCAGAAAGTGCTTGAGCATCACGCCGCCTGCTGCAGGTAGTTCCTGACGATGCCGGACACCGCTGCGACCAGCGCGTCCACTTCGGCCGTGCCGTAGATCAGCGGCGGCACCAGGCGGATCACCGTGTCGGAGGTGACGTTGATCAGCACGCCGGCGTCGCGCGCCACGGCCACCAGCTCGCCGCACGGGCGATCGAGTTCGATGCCGATCATCATGCCCTCGCCGCGGATGTCGACCACGCCGTGCACGCCGGCGAGCGCCTCGCGCAGGCCGGCGCGGATCGCGTCGCCGCGCAGCTTCGCGTTATCCAGCAGGTGTTCTTCCTCGATCGCCGCGAGCGTTGCCAGCGCCGCGGCGCACGCGAGCGGGTTGCCGCCGAAGGTGGAGCCGTGATTGCCCGGCTGGAACACGTCGGCTGCCGCACCGCGCGCGAGGCACGCACCGATCGGCACGCCCGAACCGAGGCCCTTGGCCAGCGCCATCACGTCCGGCATCACGCCGGAATGCTGGAAGCCGAACCAGGTGCCGGTGCGGCCGATGCCGGTCTGCACCTCGTCCAGCATCAACAGCCAGCCGTGTTCGTCGCAGATCTTCCGCAGCCCGGCGAGGACATCCGCCGGCATCACGTTGATGCCGCCCTCGCCCTGCACCACCTCGGCCAGCACCGCAACCACGCTCTTGTTGTGTTCGGCCACATGGCGGATCGCTTCCAGGTCATTGAACGGCACCCGCGCAAAGCCCGACAACAGCGGCTCGAACCCCGCCTGGATCTTGCGGCTGCCGGTCGCGGTCAGCGTCGCCATGGTGCGGCCGTGGAAGGCCTTTTCCATCACGATGATGGTCGGCACCTCGATCCCCTTGTTGTGGCCATACAGGCGCGCCAGCTTGATCGCCGCTTCGTTGGCCTCGCAGCCCGAATTGCAGAAGAACGCCTTGTCCATGCCCGAGAGCTCGCACAGCTTGTCGGCGAGCTCTTCCTGGCGCAGCACGCGATACAGGTTGGACGAATGGATCAGCGATGCGGCCTGCTCGCTGATCGCCTTCACCAGTTTGGGATGGGCGTGCCCCAGCCCGTTCACGGCCACGCCGGCGACGGCGTCGAGGTAGCGTTTGCCGGCTTCGTCCCACAGATAGGCGCCTTCGCCGCGCACGAAGGCGACCGGCTGGCGCGCATAGGTGTTCATCAAATGTGTCGTCATGGCAGTCCTTTTGAGGCTGTCCCGAAATTGGCTGCTGGTCTTGGGTCAAAACAGCGAAATAGAAAACGGCGGCCTAAGCCGCCGTGCTTGTCATGCAGCGCCTTGAATTATAGGCCGAAAAGCGCCCGATGCGACCACCCGCCAGCCATGAAGAACAGCATGGGGACCGACAGCATGGTGTTGGTTCGCGAAGCCAGGAAGGCAACCCGTCGCGCCTTGTTCTTCTCGTCGTCCGACGCGGGCGTCAGACCCAGGATCTTCTTCTGGTTCGGCCAGATCAGCACCCACACGTTGAACAGCATGATGGTACCGAGCCAGGCACCGATGCCGATCGGGCCCATGCCGTTACGCAGCAGGAAGGCGTCCATGAAGAGCGGGCCCAGGAGCGCGGCGCCGGCCAGCCAGGTCACCACGGCCGCCCAGCGGAAGAACAGCAGCGCACGGGGAGCGACATGCTTGGTAATGCCCGCGGCCGTGCCGTCGGCGCCGGCGTTTTTCAGCGCAGCCACCTGCACGAAGTTGAAGTAGTACAACAGCCCGATCCACATCACGCCGGCCATGAAATGGATCCAGCGGGACAGCGCCGCGACGATATCGACGTTTTCCATCATCTATCCCCCCCCTCAGCCCAGAAAGTTTCTGGCAAAGACATACAACACGGCAGTGAGCACGACACCGGAAATGACGGTACCCCACAGCGAATCCAGCGGGTTTTTCATGGTTTTCTCCTCTCCTTGTGGTTTTGTCGGGCGAATTGTTGAGCGTTTTTGTCGGGTAAACCGGGCCCAGTATCTTCAAAATGTCACGATCGCGCAAGCGCCTGCGCCGCGCGGGGCACATGCTAGAATCCCGCAACACCTTCCGTCGCTGCCTCTCATGGATGACGCATCCGCAAACGCCCCTTTCATCATTCGCGGCATCACCACCAAGGGTACCCGGTTCCGGCCGAGCGACTGGGCCGACCGCCTGGCAGGCGCGTTCGCGGTGATCGACCCCAACCACCGGACCAACTACTCGCCCTACGTGCAGCCGAAAACGCTGGACGGCATCCGCTGCGTGGTGGTGGACAGACAGCTCAAGGCCTCCGACCCCAACGCCTGGCGTTTCCTGAAGAGCTTTGCGCAAACCAACGAGCTGCTGACCGAGAACGCCGACTGAGCCCCCTCGCCGGAAATAAAAAACGCCGCATTCAGCGGCGTTTTTTATTGTGCAGATCGAAGCTGCGTCAGCAGGCCGGGCTCAAGCCATGCCCTTGACGGCTTGCGACAGACGGCTCTTGTGGCGGGCAGCCTTGTTCTTGTGGATGATCTGCTTGTCGGCGATGCTGTCGATCACGCTCACGGACGACTGGAAGACGGCCTGGGCGGCAGCCTTGTCGCCGGCCTCGATCGCCTTGCGCACTTTCTTGATAGCGGTACGCAGCTCCGAGCGCTGGCTCATGTTGTGGTCGCGCTGTGCGGACGCTTGACGGGCACGTTTGCGGGCCTGGGCGGTGTTCGCCATGTTTCTGCTCCTGTAGCCCCTGCGCGCATGGGGCAGGGGGAATTGATCTAGTCGGCACCCCGTCGGGACGGGGCTGATTCACCAAAGCCGGCGATTGTACGAGAAAACCCCGCCAAAAATCAAGCAGCTTTTGCGTGCGGTTGCAGTTGGCGCGCCCGGCCCGCACAATGCGCGCAAAACACCGCCCTCCATGAACCTTCTCAAAGCCCTCGCTGCGGTCAGCAGCATGACCCTGCTCTCCCGCATCCTGGGATTCGCGCGCGACACCATCATCGCCCGCGTGTTCGGCGCCGGCATGCTGACCGACGCCTTCTTCGTCGCCTTCAAGATCCCCAACCTCTTGCGGCGGCTGTTCGCCGAGGGCGCATTTTCCCAGGCCTTCGTGCCCATCCTCGCCGAATACAAGAATCGCAAGGGGCACGACGCCACCCTGGCACTGGTCAGCCAGGTCGGCACCGCGCTGACGCTGGTGCTGGTCGTGGTCGCCTTCCTGGGCATCCTCGGGGCACCCTGGGTGGCCTATGTCAGCGCTCCTGGCTTCCGTGCCGATCCGGAGAAGTTCGAGCTGACGGTGATGCTCCTGCGCATCACCTTCCCCTACATCATCTTCATTTCGCTGGTCGCGCTGGCGGCCGGCATCCTCAACACCTGGAGCAAGTTCTCGGTGCCGGCATTCGCACCGGTGCTGCTCAACGTCGCCATGATCGCCGCCGCGCTGTGGCTGGCACCCTACTTCGACCCGCCGGTGCTGGCGCTCGGCTGGGGAGTGGCGCTCGGCGGCGTGCTGCAACTGGCGTGGATGCTGCCGCATCTGACGAAGATCGGCATGCTGCCACGGCCCACCCGGCACTTTGACGACCCCGGCGTCCGGCGCATTCTCAAGCTGATGGCGCCCGCCACGCTGGGCGTCTCGGTGGCGCAGATCAGCCTCCTGATCAACACCATCTTCGCGTCTTTCCTCGCCACCGGCAGCGTGTCGTGGCTGTACTACGCCGACCGCCTGATGGAATTCCCCACCGGCATGCTGGGCGTGGCGCTGGGCACCATCCTGCTGCCCAGCCTGGCCAAGCATTACGCAGACGATTCGCCTACCGAATATTCGCGGCTGCTCGACTGGGGCCTGCGCCTGACCCTGCTGCTCGCGCTGCCCGCCGCGGCCGCGCTGGCCGTGCTGGCGGTGCCGCTCATCACCACGCTGTTCCACTACGGGGCCTTCACCGCCCACGACGTCACCATGACGCAGCGCGCGCTGACCGCCTACAGCCTGGGGCTGGTCGGGCTGATCCTGATCAAGGTGCTGGCGCCCGGTTTCTATGCGCGGCAGAACATCAGGACGCCGGTGAAGGTGGCGATCCTCACCCTCGTCGCCACCCAACTGATGAACCTCGCCTTCATCTTTCCCCTCGGCCATGCCGGCCTGGCCCTGGCGATCGGGCTGGGCGCCTGCCTCAACGCCACGTTGCTGCTGCATCTGCTGAAAAAGCACCGGATCTACCAGCCCCAGCCAGGCTGGACCGGCTATTTCCTGCGCGTGTCGCTGGCCGTCGCGCTGATGGCAGCGATGCTCTACTACGCCATGGGCGAGGCGCAATGGTGGCTGGCGGCGGGCTTCCTCGACCGCCTGACCCGGCTGTCGCTGCTGGTCGGCGGCGGCATCGCGCTGTATTTCGCCGCACTCGGCCTGATGGGCTTCCGCCCGCGCCAGTTCGCCCGCCGGGCCGCCGAATAAGTCGCTGAATCGGCTAGAATTAGTCCTTTTCGCGCCGGTTCCCTTTCGTTGCACTCCATGCGCATCACCCACGGTTTTCGTCCCATCGGCACGCCCCATGCGGTCACCATCGGCAACTTCGACGGCCTGCACCTCGGGCACCAGACCATGCTCGTCCGCCTGCAAGACGTGGCGCGGTCGCGCGGCCTGCCGAGCTGCGTACTGAGCTTCGAGCCGCATCCACGCGAGTTCTTCGCGCCCGAGCAGGCGCCAGCGCGGCTGTCCAGCCTGCGCGAGAAAGCCGAATGCCTGCGGCGCCTGGGGATCGACCGCTTCCATGTCTTCCGCTTCGACCGTGCGTTCTCGTCGCTGACCGCCGAGGCCTTCATCGAACAGGTTCTCGGCCGCACCCTGCAGGCGAAATATGTCCTCGTCGGCGACGATTTCCGCTACGGGGCCAAGCGCGCGGGCGATTTCGCCCTCCTGAAACAGGCCGGTGCGACGCTCGGCTTCGACGCCGAATTCCTGCCCACGGTGGAAGTCTCCGGCGAGCGCGCCTCGTCGACTGCGGTCCGGCAGGCGCTCGCCGCCGGCGAACTCGAACATGCGGCGCGCCTGCTGGGCCGGCCGTACAGCATCTCGGGGCGCGTGGTGCACGGCGACAAGCTGGGACGCGACATCGGCTTTCCCACCGCCAACATCCAGCTCAAACACAACCGCCCACCGTTGATGGGCATCTTCGCGGTCGAGTTGTGCGGCCTCAACGGCGAACCTTTGCCCGGCGTGGCGAGCCTGGGCAAGCGCCCCACCGTGAAGGGCGCGGATGCCGTGCCGGTGCTCGAAGTGCACCTGTTCGATTTCAACGCCGACATCTACGGTCGCCGCGTGCGCGTGGACTTCCTGCACAAGCTGCGCGACGAAGAAAAATACCCCGACCTCGACAGCCTCGTCGCGCAGATCCGCCGCGACGTCGACAACGCAAAACACTTCCTGGCCACGATTAAATAAACCCGGACGCCATGCCTGACTACAAGAACACGCTCAACCTGCCCGACACCCCCTTCCCGATGCGCGGCGACCTCGCCAAGCGCGAACCCGGCTGGGTCAAAAGCTGGCAGGAGAAGCAGCGCTACGAAGCCATCCGCAAGGCCGCGGCCGGGCGGCCGAAGTTCATCCTGCACGACGGCCCGCCCTACGCCAACGGCGACATCCACATCGGCCACGCCGTCAACAAGATCCTCAAGGACATCATCGTCAAGGCGAAGACGCTTTCGGGTTTCGATGCGCCCTACGTGCCGGGCTGGGACTGCCACGGCCTGCCGATCGAGCTGCAGGTCGAGAAGACCCACGGCAAAAATATCGATGCCGCGAAATTCCGCGAGCTGTGCCGCGCCTACGCCGCCGAACAGATCGAGCGCCAGAAAGCCGACTTCATCCGCCTCGGCGTGCTGGGTGATTGGGACCATCCCTACCGCACCATGGACTTCCAGTTCGAGGCCGACACGCTGCGCGTGCTGGGACAGATCCAGCAGGCGGGTTATCTGTATCAGGGCGCCAAGCCGGTGCACTGGTGCGTCGATTGCGGCTCGGCGCTGGCCGAAGCCGAGGTCGAATACGAGGACAAGACCTCGCCGGCGATCGACGTCGGCTTCGCCGTGGCCGACCACGCCGACCTCGCCAAGCGCTTCGACATCGCGGCGATCGACGAGACTATCCAGATCGTCATCTGGACCACTACGCCGTGGACCTTGCCGGCCAACCAGGCGGTGGCGCTGCACCCCGAATTCCAGTACGCGCTGGTGCGCACGGCCAAAGGCCTGCTGATCCTCGCCGACAGCCTGCGCGATGCCGCGCTGACGCGTTACGGCTTGAGTGAAGGCGCCGAGGTCATCGCGCACACCACCGGCCAGGCGCTCGAAGGCGTGCTGCTGTGGCACCCCTTCCAGGAGCGCCAGGTACCGGTCATCGTCGGCGACCATGTCACCGCGGACGCCGGCACCGGCGCCGTGCATACCGCGCCCGGACACGGCCTCGACGACTACGTGGTCGGCAGCCGCTACGGTTTGAAAGTCGACAACCCGGTGGGCGACGACGGCCGCTTCTACGCCAGCGTGCCGCTGGTCGGTGGCATGAGCATCTGGCAGGCGAATCCGCTGATCGTGGAAACGCTGGAAGCCCGCGGCGCACTGCTGGCGCATGAGAAGCTCTTGCACAGCTATCCGCACTGCTGGCGCCACAAGACCCCGATCATCTTCCGCGCGACACGGCAGTGGTTCATCGGGATGGATTCCAGGGGCCAGGATTCAGGGGTCAGGGATCAGGGTGAAACGTTGCGCGAGCAGGCGATGGCGGCGGTCGATGCGACGCAGTTCTTCCCCGCCTGGGGCCGCGCGCGGCTGGAGGCGATGATCCGAAACCGCCCCGACTGGTGCGTCTCGCGCCAGCGCAGCTGGGGCGTGCCGATGCCTTTCTTCACCCACAAGGAAACCGGCGAGCTGCATCCGAAGACGCCCGAACTGCTCGAGATCGTCGCGAAACGCGTCGAGCAAGCCGGCATCGAGGCCTGGTTCGCGCTCGACCCGGCCGAACTGCTGGGCACGGACGCCGCGCACTACGACAAGACCGGTCACACGCTCGACGTCTGGTTCGATTCCGGCGTCACCCACGCCTGCGTGCTCAAGCGCCGCCCCGAACTCGCGCACCCGGCCGATCTCTATCTGGAAGGCTCCGACCAGCATCGCGGCTGGTTCCAGTCGTCCTTGCTCACCGGCTGCGCCACCGACGGCCGCGCGCCCTACGATGCGCTCCTCACCCACGGCTTCGTCGTCGACGGCCGTGGCCACAAGATGAGCAAGTCGAAGGGGAACGTCATCGCGCCACAGAAGGTGATGGACCAGTACGGTGCCGACATCCTGCGCCTGTGGGTGGCGACCACCGACTATTCCGGCGAACTGTCGATCTCGGACGAGATCCTGAAGCGCGTGGTCGAGAGCTACCGCCGTATCCGCAACACGCTGAAATTCCTGCTCGCCAATCTGTCCGACTTCGATCCCGCGGCGCACGCGCTGCCGGTCGACGACTGGCTGGAGATCGACCGCTACGCGCTGGCGCTGACGCGTCAGCTGCAGGGCGAACTGCAGGCGCACTACGACGCCTACGAATTCCACTTCATCGTGCAGAAGCTGCAGACCTTCTGCTCGGAGGACCTCGGTGGCTTCTATCTCGACATCCTGAAGGACCGCCTCTATACCAGCGGCGCCGACAGCCATGCACGGCGTGCTGCGCAGAATGCGCTCCATCACCTGACCCATGCCCTCACGCGCTGGATGGCACCGATCCTGTCGTTCACCGGCGAGGAAGTATGGGCGCAGCTGGCAGGCGAAAACGATTCCGTGTTCCTGCACACCTGGCACGCGCTCCCGGAACAGGCCGGCGAGGCCGATCTGCTCGATCGCTGGACCCGCGTCCGCGCGGTGCGCGCCATGGTTTCGAAGGAACTCGAGACCGTACGCGTCGCCGGCGGCATCGGTTCCTCGCTGCAGGCCGAGGTCACACTGCACGCCAGCCCCGGCACCCAGACCCTGCTGGCGCCGCTGGGCGACGATCTGCGCTTTGTCCTGATCACCTCGCAGGCACGCGTCGTCGCGGCTGAGATCGATCGCGCCGAAGTGACGCCGAGCACAGCGAAGAAATGCGACCGCTGCTGGCATTACCGCGCCGACGTCGACGCCCATCCCGAGCATCCCGGCCTGTGCGGGCGCTGCGTCACCAACCTGTATGGCGCAGGCGAGGCGCGCAACCATGCGTGAATTCCTGAACCCGGCGATGCGCAGATGGCTGGGCGTGGCTTTCGCCGTCATCGTCGCCGACCACCTGACGAAGTTCTGGGTGTCGTCGACGCTCGACTACCAGGAAGCGATCCCGGTGCTGCCTTTCTTTTCTCTGGTGCGGGTGCACAACACCGGCGCGGCGTTCAGCTTCCTCGCCGACGCCGGTGGCTGGCAGCGCTGGTTCTTCATCGCCGTCGGCATCGTCGCCACCGTGGTCATCGTGCGTCTCTTGAGGCGCCACGGCCATGAGCCTCACCTGGCCCTGCCGCTGGCACTGGTGCTTGGCGGCGCGCTCGGCAACGTGATCGACCGCGTGGCGCTGGGCCACGTGGTCGATTTCCTCTACTTCCACTACCGCACTTTTTCGTGGCCGGCGTTCAACGTCGCCGATTCCGCCATCACCGTGGGTGCCGCCCTTCTCATCTGGGACAGCGTGCGCGGCAAACGCACTGCAGCAGGCCAGTCATGAGTGCGCGCACCGTTGCCCCCGGCGACACGCTGCAGTTGCGCTACGCGCTGCGTCCGCGCGGCGGAGACGACATCGTCTCCAACTTCGACGACGCCGAACCGGAGACCGTGACGCTCGGAGACGGCACTCTGGCGCCGATGTTGGAGCAGTGGCTGTTCGACCTGCCTGCCGGCGAACGCCACGTGTTCCTGCTCGACCCCTGGCAGGCCTTCGGCGAGAGCCAGCCCGAGCTGGTCCAGACGCTGCCGAAAACCGATCTGCCGGCCGGCATGGAATTCGTGGTCGACCAGCTGGTCGAATTTGCGATGCCCAATGGCCAGACTGTTGCCGGACACATCCTGGAAGTCGGCGACGACGCGGTGAAGGTAGACTTCAACCACCCGCTCGCCGACTTATCGGTTGAGTTCGAGGTTGAGATCGTGCGCATTCTGCCCTCTGGTGAAGCCTCTAGCCATTCGACTAAGTCCGCATGCGGGCAAGTCGATGGTTATCCCCAACCCTCTCCCGTAAGCGGGAGAGGAGGCAAACCTGATGCCCAGACCGATTAACGAAATCGTCCGCATCCTCTGAGACTGGAATTCCCATGACGTCCACCATCCTGCTTGCCAACCCGCGCGGCTTCTGTGCCGGCGTCGACCGCGCCATCGCCATCGTCGAGCGCGCGCTGGAGAAATTCGGCGCGCCGATCTATGTGCGGCACGAAGTCGTCCACAACACCTTCGTCGTCAACGACCTCAAGGCCAAGGGCGCAATCTTCGTCGAGGAACTCGCGGAGGTGCCGGCCGGTGCCACCGTCATCTTCAGCGCCCACGGGGTGTCGCAGGCCGTGCGCGCCGAAGCCGAGGCGCGCGGACTGAACGTGTTCGACGCCACCTGCCCGCTCGTCACCAAGGTACACGTCGAAGTCAGCAAGATGCGCGACAAGGGCTACGAAATCGTGATGATCGGCCACAAGGGCCACCCCGAGGTTGAGGGCACTCTGGGCCAGTCGAATGGCGGCATGTACCTGGTCGAGACGCCGGAAGACGTCGCCCGGCTGCAGGTCACCAATCCCGACAAGCTCGCCTACGTCACCCAGACCACGCTATCGGTCGACGACGCCGCGCGGGTGGTCGATGCGCTGCGCGCACGTTTTCCCAATATCGCGGGGCCGAAGAAGGACGATATCTGCTACGCGACGCAGAACCGACAGGACGCCGTCAAGGCGCTGGCCCCGCAGTGCGATGTGGTGATAGTGGTGGGGTCGCCGACCAGTTCCAACTCGAACCGGTTAAGGGAGGTTGCGGAGAATCTCGGCGTGCAGGCTTATATGGTGGACAACGCAGGCGAGATCAATCCGCAATGGATCTCGGGCAAGAAAAGGGTAGGTGTAACGGCCGGTGCCTCGGCGCCGGAGATTCTGGTTCGCGCCGTAATCCAACGGCTTAACCAACTGGGGGTGGGCAACGTCACCGATCTTGAGGGCGTGCAGGAGAAAGTCGGGTTCCCGTTGCCAAAAGGCCTGGATTGACTTTCCAAACCTGACTGCTCAAACGGACAATGCCATTTTCACCAGCACCCGGCAGGGCCTTGCACCCCGGTATGCGTCAGCGTCAGGTCGGCACAGCTGTCGTTTGTCTGGGAATTCACACGCGTCGCCTTTAAGTTAAAGGTTGTCGCCGTGGCTGTGGTAAAACCGATGGTGTAGCGACGCGCCCCTCCGGTCGACCCCGCGGGTGAAACCGCAGACGTCGGAGCGGCAGCGGTGGCGCACGTCGCGTTTGTCCCATACGTCCCGCAGGTCGTGAAACGACGCTCCATGAACTGCGCCGTTTCCATCATGATCGACTGGGCTTCGGCACGGTTCGCCCGCAGCACATATTGCTGATACGACGGGTAGGCGATTGCTGCCAGTATCCCGACGATCGCTACCGCGACCATCAGCTCGATCAAGGTAAATCCACTTTGAGTACGCATACAGCCTCCCTTATTGAATCTGCCGCCACGAAGCACGAGATTTGAGCGTACCTGAGTTGATCGGGGGCGCACCCAGCTTGCCGGACGAGCCGCTCAGAGGGATGTAAGCGCGGTCCCCGGCTTGGATCGGCTTGCCGAAACCGCCGCTGATGCCCACGCCACTGTCCACACCGCTGACCTGCGCCATCACGCCGCCACCGATATCGACCATGTCATTGGTGTTGAAATAGCCATCTCCGTTGACATCGAAGGCCGGTATCGTTAGCGCACCGCCTGTTGAAGGATTGACCTGCATCATTATGCTCCGTCCTCCATACTGGCACGGGATGTTGACCGGGGTAATGGTCTGGTAAATCAGGGTGCCGTCGAACAGGTAAGGTGCACTCACTACGCGCTCACCTTCCGCACCTGCAATTGGTGAAATCAGGTCAAGAACCCATCCCTTTTGCGTCGCATAATCGGGTGCGCTGGTACCGAGAACACGCACGCGAATCTCTTCGTTGGTGGCGCTTTGCGGCTGTGTCGGATCCTCAAGTCGCGTCGCTTCATAGACGATGGTTTGTGCATTCAATTGGGTGCGGTGATTAGAGCCTGAGTACGCCGCGGACGACGTATCTTCATCCACCACTCCATACATCGACTGCGTGCTGATATTTGTGTTGTCACCCACAGCAAAATACTGTCCGGTGCCGAAATAGATCATCAGGCCTGTCGCCCCTGAAGGAGCCAAACCGACTTCCACTGGGGCCGTGATCGGCTGCGGGTTGCCCGATACATCCTTTGCCTGGAACAGGGGGATGGGTGTCGTGCCAGTCTTGAATGCCACGTCCCATTGGCTGCTGTTGGAAGGGAACTTGAATTTCCAGAGATTGCCCTTCATGTCACCTGCATAGACCTGATCAATGATGCGGTCGCCGTCCTTGTCCACCAGAACCGGGGTCGACAGGCCATTGTTCGGTGCACCACCCACATCGAACGCCTTGACCTGGGTGTGATCATCTACACGAACCATGAAAAGCACAGCTTTACCGTTGGCGCTATTAATTCCGTTGCCAAACACAGCCCAGTAGTTTCCATCCGGAAAACGCGCCACAGTCACGGCCCCCAGGATGTAACCCATGTTCCCTTGATCAGTCTCATCTCCAGCATTAGTACCTAAAAATTCCCACAACACGCTCGAATTTCCAAATGAATCAGGGTTCGTCACGTTCAGTGCGTAGACAGCTTTACCACCAGCGCCCAGACTGCCGGCGAGAACGGTCTTCCAGCTCGGTGTTCCTCCCCAATAGGCGTCCCAGGCCGTCGGCGAACCGTCGACGAAATACCTGTGCCCAGGCGGATTGGGTGCGGAATAGGCCGGGGCCGTCAGCAGGTGAAGGTTGGGAATGACGGTCTTGGGCACGTAGGCGAACAGTTCCACGCCGTCCGAGGCCCGGAAGGCATGCAGCATGCCGTCGTTCGCCGCAGCATAGACCACTGCCGTGCGATTGACCTTGTTGGCCAGGAAGGTCGCGTAGTCGGTACCTTCGGTCGTGGCCCACACGTTGTAGCCAAAGTTCTCGTCCTTCACGTAGTGCGGATCGGCATTGACGATATCGCCCAGTTTGCTGCTGCGGTTGCGGAACGTGCCGCCGTTCTTCTGTTCGTTGGTGTCATCGCCGCGCAGGTAGGCCAGGCTCGATGCGCCGCCGACCGCCGTTTCGATCGTGGTCCCACTGAAGTCCGTGCCGGCCGACCCATCCCAGGTCTTGATGTTGCGCGAGCCATGCGCAGGAATCTGCTGGGAGGCATCCCATACCATGGTGCCGATGCTTCCGTTCGCGTCGAGCGGAAACGCCTTGAGCTGTCCACTCCAGTCGGCGCTGTTGAACAACGCCTGATAGAGATGTGCCGTCGTGACCACACGGGTGGAGTTGGACGCCACTGCGGCCGCAGACGAGGTACGCTCGAAAATATCGTTGAAAGAGCGAGTCAGCGCATCCACCAGTTTCTGCGGGTCGCTGGCCAGTACATAGTTGTCGGGAATTCCGTCTGCATCCGCGTCCCACTCCGCCGTCGACGTAGTGGTGGAGACATTCGGGTTGCCGTCACCGTTACTGTCCTTGAAACCGCCGTATTTGCCCGCCAGCCAGAGCATGTTCTTCGGCCCGTCCAGCGGGTTGGACGCATACTCCTGAGTATCGATGATGAAGGTCGATACGGTCTGCGTTCCCGCCAGGTCGCTGCGCAGATCCTGAGTATTCGCATAATAGGCCAAGCCGGCGATGTAGTAGGAATTATGCTTCTGGGTAGCCGGGCACGTCCCCATCACTTCGCCCAAGCTGGTGATGGTCTTGGTCGTGCAGGAGCCAGCGTTGGCGGCCACACCCGGGACCCAGCCGACCGAGTCGTTCGTGCCGGAGGCGGTCCCGCTGGTCCAGGTCCCTGTATCGGTCCATGAAGCCCCATTCAGTCCTTCGAGCGCACCGACCGTGTTGGTCAGCGCGGTGACATCGATGTCACCATCCGCGTTGCTCGGCGGATCACAGTCGCTTGCGGTGAAAATGGCCGGCAAACCGGTAGCGCCGGCCTTGCTACATGTGAAATAGGTGCCAGGCAACCGCTTGTCCAGCCAGGGATTCGCGTCATTGATGCCGACGATGAAATTCTTCTGGCAGCTGTACTGAATCGGGTCATCCCAGGTCGTAACAACGTTGAAACCGCCCGCATAGCTCGACCAGTTGTTGTGGTACTCCGGCGTCGGCCCGAGATTCTTGAAGTAGCGGATGCTCTCGTAGAACAGTTCCCCGATAGGATCATAGCTCTTGTAACCGACATCGCTGAACTTGTTGATGTAATTGATTACCCCACTGTTGTAGCCGGAAGCCCCATCGGGGTTATTGACCAGCAGGCCGTTGGTTGCGTCGAATTCCTTAAGCGTGTTGTTCACCGCCCCCGTGGTGGTTGCGTAGGTCGGGCCGACATGCTTCATCTTCGAGCGCAGCACCCCGCCATCGCGGCTTTGCGAAGCGTCGTTCAAGTAGCTAGTCACGGCAAAACGCATCTTGTCGGCATTTTTCTGGACAAGACCCTCCGGCTTGTAATTGCTGCCATAGGCCTTGCAGTTGCCCTCCAGTCCCTTGGTCGAGTCGCATACCTTGACCTGGACGTTGAATGTACCTTTCTGGGTGCCGCCGCGTGAAGTGCCGATTTCCACCCCCCAAGCCGTATTCTCGATATAAATGGACGAATCGCTATACGGCGTCACGCTCGAAGGGGCCACGTTGTATGTGGCATTCAGCAATTTATGCGGGAACCAACTGTCGTTGTTTTGTTTTCTAGCGCGCCGGATCACCGTCTCGGTTGTGGTATCAACCACCCGGTTGCCGCCCGTCATCGTCCAGGTGAACATGTCGATCGCGGTCATAGTCGCCCAGTTGAGGAAATTGCCGCTCCACTTGGACGAACACGTATGGTTGCTGCCCGTGGCGCTGCTGGGTTCAAAACGGCCAGAACCAGAACTGTAGGTGTAGCACTTGTTGGCGTCGAAATACCCGAGGTATTCGTGTGTCGGAATGTAGCAGATGCCTACCGGACCGCCGCCCACGTTGGGGCGGGGCGTGGCGTAACTCCCCGTCCCGCAGCCTGCGGGGTTGCCTGGCTGGTCTGCGTAGGCCGCCCCCCCCATCGGGGTTTCGACCGACATGTTCAGTAGGACGTTGGGCACCACACTGTTGTCCAGGAACAGCGGGATGTCGCTGATCGTGTAGGCCGACGCGCTGCCAAGCGGCAGCAGCCAGGCAAAGCCGATCGCCAGGATGCCCCTTTTAAGTGTGATCATGTTCATCTCGCATCCCCTATTGCATCAGTTCAAGCACTTCGACGCGCATCACCTTGCCGTTTTCGATGCGCAACCTTGCCTTGTCTATGTATCCGACCTGAGCCAGAGTGCCGCACGTAACTTGGTAGCCCGCAGCCCTTTCCATATTCATATGGCATTCGGTCGCCTGCGGCCACCTGACCGTATTGGTTACAGCAGTCCCCTTTACCAACGGGTAATACTTGCCGTCGAAAAACAATTTCTCGGCCGTGATCTCGGGCACGAAACCCTCAAGTTCGGTTGCAGCCTGCGCCGGGGCGGTTGCTGCAGTCAGTCCGCCTGTCAAGATGAACAGTGCGAACGGCCAGGAATAACGTGTCGGTAGCAACATCTTCAACCCCTTCGAACCTAGCGTTCGTAAACTGCCTGCAAAATGACGATGGTGTCCGTGCTACGGCCCACGCCCCGGGCCGTTACGCGATATACCCCGGAATCCGGAATGGCTCCGATACCCAGCCCGCCGCCGCCGCCCGTCTTGGCGGGCATTTCCTCGATCACGAATCGTGGCACAGCATTGGTGCCCGCAGGTTGCCAGGCTGCTACGGATTGGGTTGACCAGGGATGGGTGCTGATCCAATAAGTTGTCAGCGTGCCTTGTGCAATGCGCGGCGTGTATGCAGTACCTGAAGCAAATGCAGGCAGGGTCGCCCCTCTCAGGACCTGCTCGCCAGCGCGCAGGGCGGCCTCGGCTGCCTGAAAGGCCATGTCACGATCTCGCGCGTTCCCGGACATGCGCTCCTCGAGCATGGTAGTCCGCATGGCGGCCATGGCGATGAGCGTCAGTACAACCATGAAGATGAGTCCGGTGATCAGCGCCATGCCGGTCTGGCGCCGCCTGGGAGGTGGAAGCACGGTATCGAATGATTTCATGGTCATGTTCAAGGCAAACGATTGCGCAGGCCGAAAGTGGCGGTGGCCACCCGGCGCAGACGTCGATCGGTGGTGGCGGGCGTGAGGGTCGCCCCTTCGACCACATAGGGCTGGGTCTGAGTCGCGACATTGTTCGAATTGCTGCGGAACACCAGACTGATCCGGGCAGTGAGAACTTGGCGCCAATTGGTGACATCGTCCGGTTCGACATAGTTGTCAACGACAAAGTCCATGTTGGTGTCGATGCCGAAGCGCATCACGATGTTCTCGACATTCTCGACCAGTTCTTCTGCCGGATCGGTTTGCGCGCCCATCTGCTGCCGTCGGTAAAGCGCGGGGTTGCCAGCCGGGTTAGTACCGATGAAATAGGTCGTGCTCAGGATCGAATAGATCTCGGCATCCGAGCCGTACGCCTTGGACAGATTGTTGGTCGTGTTGCAGGCCGTACCGCCCAGAATGGCACAATTGCTTGTGGTATGTGCGATCGTCACGGTGCCCGAGGCAACGTTGGTCGCCCTGAACAGGTCTGCACTGGCGCAATCGGAGATCAGCAGAGCCTGCTCGGCGACGATGCCGGTTGGATTGCCGTTGATCTGAATGTTCGCGTTGACCGCGGTCATGTTGCCGATCAGATTCACGCCCTCGGATGATGCACGGGTTACATGAAACACGCCTGTGTTGGCAAACCAATTGGCCGGAACCGTACCCGGGGCGCTCCATGTTGCGCTGGCGTAACCGTGCATGCCTTCAGCCAGCCCAACCGTCGGGGCACCATTAGCGATTACGGTGATCGGCATGGCCGCCGGGTTCTTGGGATCGATCGAGGACAAGTTCACACATCCAGAATACCCAGCCATGCGAACGTCCATCCCCACCTGATCCAACGCGTATCGCACGTTTTCCTGGATACGCGAGAAATCATCTTGGGTACGGAATGTCTGCCGGCTACCCAGATAGACGTAGCCAATGCCGCCCAGCATGATCAAGCCGATCGTGATCGCCACCATCAGTTCGACCAGGCCGAAGCCCCTGGACTTTCCTGTCACTTGAAGGGGTGCCCTTTTCTGATTTGCCATGTTCATAGCTGGCTTTCGACAATGAGTTGCTGGGCGGCAGACCCACTGGTGGCACGTGAGTCGTCCCACTGAACGGTAACCCGGATCCGGTCCTGGTTCGTACCGGACGTGGTGACAGCAATCGCGCCGTCGCCCGCGGGCAAAGTGCAAGCAATCGCGTTTTTCCAGTTGCCGATATCCTGTGCAGCGATCGATCCGGTGGCAGCGGTCGTCGAGCAGGTGGCCGGACTGCCCAAGGTTGCACCATTGTAGGCACCCGCCTGCGCGCCTGTACGATTGGCCCGGACACGATCGAGGATGTCGTACGCAAGCCAGGTTGCCTGGGTACTGTGATAGGCGCTTTCATTGTTTCTCATGCTGGCCGCCATCAAGCCCGCAAGGCCGAGCAGGCCGATCGACAGTACCAGCATGGCAACCAGCACTTCAAGCAAGGTGAATCCTGATTGTTTCATCGGCAATCTCATGGACAGGCAACCGCGGAAACGCGCGTCCTCCCGGTTCGTTCGATCTGGATGGCTCGCCCTTGAACACTGGTTGTCCCTGGGGGGCAAAGCGTCAGGGTGGTGCTGGCCGTTGTTGCCGTGGCCGCGATGGTCGTACGGCCGCTGGAGGTAAACGTAATCGTGCTCGCCACATCTGTGCCACCCGACAGGGCACTCGCTCCGCTCAAAGCTCCTTGCACCCGAATTGGATTGCCCGCGGGATCCCGCACGATCCACCCCTGCTCCCAGCCGCCCGTGCAGGTTGCACCGTCGCTGCTAGCGCATACAGTCACATTGGCTGCGCGCCTGACCGCCTCGCTACGTGCGAGATTAAGGGCTGTGATCAAATCGTTGGCCTGCGACGCCATGCGGTTGTTCATCAAGAACGATTGAAATGACGGCACGGCAACGGCAAGCAAAATGGCCGCCACTGCAATCGTGACCAACAGTTCGATAAGAGTGAAGCCTCGCAATGAGGCCGGCGCTTCGACCATGATGTTCAAGTTCTCGTTTTCACAATGCCACATTAAGAAAAACGGAGCGGAAATGTCCAATGCCAGGAGACGAATGGCGGATTTGGATACATGAACGGCCCAACTCTGCCGGATTATCAGGATCCATTGTGGGTTAACGTCTCAGTTGAGGCCAACTTGAGTCTGTCGGGTCAGCAGATATCGGTTTCGAGCCTGGGCCGCCCAGCCCGATTGACGACTATGTCACGCCGGCTCCCCGATACGCAGATGGAAAGCTTACCGTTGGCGATATTGTTCGAACCCTGGCTGCGACCGTCAGGCTGATAGCTGATGTAACGACTGAAGTTGGTTCCGCTGCTGGTGATGCTGACTCCCACCGATCTGCGGTCCTGGACCCACAGGAGAGCGTCATTTCCATCGACCACACCCCGGGTCCCACCGTCGACGAACACCAGCCAGCCCGCTTGCCAGTCCGCCGCGGCATCACAGGCCGTCGCGCTGCCGCCCGATTTGCAGACGGTGACGCGCACGCCGCGCTTGATCGCCTCGGAGCGTGCCAGCT
>JAJZPG010000006.1 GCA_021811235.1 Pseudomonadota bacterium
GCGAAACGGGAAGGCAAGCACACCTTCCGCGAGGCCAAGGCGTCGGCCGCGTAAGGCGACGCGCGCCAGCCCGCCTATTTCGTCAACGCCATGAACAGCTGCGGCAGCCGCTCCGGCAGCCGCTCGATGTGGTCGATGACGGTGAACTGGCGGCCGAAGATGTCGCCGACGTATTCGTCAGCCTTGGGGTCGAGGCTGATGCAGTAGGGGAAGATGCCCTGCTGGTCGAGTTCCTTGACGGCCTGGCGGGCGTCCTCGATCAGCAGGCGCTCATCGTGGGTGTCGATGTCGGACGGGCGGCCGTCGGTGAGGATGAGCATGAGCTTCTTGTCGGCCGGACGCGCGCCGAGATAGTGCGCGGCGTGGCGCATCGCCGCGCCCATGCGGGTGGAGTAGCCCGCTTCCATCGCGGCCAGGCGCGCCTTGACGTCGTCGTTGAAGTGCTCGCCGTAGCCCTTGATGTGCAGGTAGCGCACGTCGTGGCGGGTATTGGAGTGGAAGCCCGCGATGGCGAACGGGTCGCCCAGCTTCTCGATCGACCAGGCCAGCAGCGACACCGCTTCCTGGGAGAGTTCGAGGATGGTCTGGTCGGACCCGCCCGCCTTTTCGTTCAGCGACTCGGACAAATCCAGCAGCAGCATCACCGCGATGTCGCGGCCGGCGGTCTTGTGGCTCATGTTGATGCGCGGGTCGGGGGTTGCGCCGCCCTTGAAGTCGATCAGCGAGCGGATGGCGACGTCGAGGTCGAGTTCGCTGCCCTCTTCCTGATAGCGGATGCGCACCTTGTCCTGCGGCTTCAAGAGGTCGAGCATTTTCTTCAGCCGCTTGGCGAGCGCGCTGTGCTTGGCGAGCAGACGGTCGATGTCGGCGGCGTTGCCGCTCGGGTGCAGCGCCTCGTACACGCTGGCCCAGTCGGGGCGATAGGTCTGGCTCGCGTAGTCCCACTCGGGATAGTGGCGCGGCGGCAGGCCCCGAATTTCTTCGCCCGGCTCGATCTTGCGCTTCTCGTCGAAGGCTTCTTCCTCGTCGCCTTCCTCGATGAATTTCCACAACTGACGGTTGTCGTCGCGGTAGTCGACCACGGTGTCGTCGAAGTGCACGCGGGCGAACTGGTCGCTCTGGCGGCGCGTCTTCGCGACGTAGGAAAGCGCCAGCGCGGCGATTTCGCGCGTAGAGGATTCGCCTGTTTCCATGATCGAGCGGAAACGCTGCACGTAATCCAGCAGGTCGGCATCCAGATAGCCGTGCTCCGGATCGAGCAGCGCGCGCGACAGCATCGCCATGCGGTGGCGCAGGCAGGACGTGGTTTCGGGATCGCAGGCGGTCGCCAAAGGTTTCGGATGCAGCGCGAGGAACAGGCGCCGCAAACCGGGGTATTCGCGGATCAGCAGCGTCTCGATGCGGCAGTCCTCGAAAGACTCCACCGCCATGCGCTGGAACGGGCTCCAGTTGTCGGCGACCTGCGCCTCGGACCAGCGGCGGTGGCCGACCACGTGGGCGAGCGCAGCGCGGTAGCGGTCAAGGCCGCTGATGTCCCCTGCATCGTCGTACACGTCGGGCAGGCGGATGCCGAGCTTGTCGTAATAGGGAACCGGCTTGCGGATTTCGTCGAACGCGGTGGAATACGGCACCAGGTGGTCATGGTCCTGCCACAGCCCGCGCAGGTACAGATCGAGCTTGCGCTCGACGTCGACCAGCAAGGTCCCGTGGCGCTCGCGCTGCAGCACCGCGCGGGCGTCGGCCGACTGCAGGCTGAAGTAATCCTTCTGCCGCTCGGGGTGGCTGCGGTAGTTGCGGATGCCGTATTCGACCCAGTTCTTCAGGCCAGCGAGCGTGAGCTGGCTGAGCAGGTTGGGCGCCTGCGCGAGAAACTCCGGCAGGCCGGGGCTGGGGAAGGTGGTGTGGTGGCCGTGGATGGAGCCGGTGGTGCGCGCCTTCAGGTCCAGCGTGATGTCGAGGTAGTGCTGCAACAGTTCCTGCGACTGCAGCCGGCGCGCAACCGGCGCCAAGGTCTGCAGGAATGGGGTGATGGCCTTCCCGTTGGGCGACTTCTGCAGGCGCTGGATCAGCGCCATCACGGCGGGCAAGGCGGATTCGCCGACGGCCCTGGCGGTGGACGGCCACTCTTCCATGAACGCCAGCATCGGTTCGACGCCGCGTCCCAGCTTGCCGATCACGCGCGCGGCTTCGAGGTAGGCGTCGATGCCGTCGCGCGTCAGCACCGCCAGCGCTTCCGCCATGACGTCGTCGAACACCTCTTCGACCTGCGGGAAGCGGGTGTCTAGCTGCTTCCAGTAGGCGGCCATCAGCGGGTGCTGGTATGCGGTCGTGGGGCTCACGTTCCGGACTCAGGCAAACGTGGCGTCAATCGCGTGGTCGAGCGTTTCGCGGATGTCGGCGTCGTCGGTGATCGGTCGCACCAGCGCCATGCGGCAGGCATCCGTCGGGGCCACGCCGTCCTTGATCAGCGTCGCCGCGTACACCAGCAGGCGGGTGGAGATGCCTTCGTCCAGCCCGTGCCCTTTCAGGCTGCGCGCGACGCCGCCGATCTTCACCAGTTGCGCGGCGACGGCTTCGTCCATGCCGGTTTCCTTCGCCACGATCTGCGCTTCCAGTGCGGCATCGGGGTAGTCGAAGTCGAACGCGGTGAAGCGCTGCTTGGTCGACTGCTTCAGGTCCTTCATCAGCGTCTGGTAGCCGGGGTTGTAGGAGATCACCAGCTGGAAATCGGGATGCGCATGGATCAGTTCGCCCTTCTTGTCCAGCGGCAGGGTGCGGCGGTGGTCGGTCAGCGGGTGGATCACCACGGTGGTGTCCTGGCGCGCCTCGACGATTTCGTCGAGATAGCAGATCGCGCCGATGCGCGCGGCGGTGGTGAGCGGGCCGTCGAGCCAGCGGGTGCCGTTGGCTTCCAGGAGATAACGCCCGACCAGGTCCGACGCCGTCATGTCCTCGTTGCAGGCCACGGTGATGAGCGGCTTGCCGAGCTTCCACGCCATGTATTCGACGAAGCGCGACTTGCCGCAGCCGGTGGGGCCCTTCACCATCACCGGCAGGCGGTTGCGGTAGGCGGCCTCGTACAGCGCGACCTCGTTCTTCTGCTGCTGGTAGAACGGCTCCTGCTCAATCTTGTACTGGTCTTTGTTGGTCATCTTGATTCCTCACGACGGAAGAAAAAACGCCCCCGGGAAGCCGGGGGCGTGGAGCACGGGACGGTTTTCGACGGCTAGGAGATCGCTTCAAACGGGTCCCGCGTGGGGATGAGGTTCCATCCCCGCTTGCTTATTTGTGCACGCCCAGCTTTTCACGCCAGCCCGGATACAGCTTGTCGGCGTCGCCCGGGAAGGATTCGAACGCGCGGGCAAATTCCTTGTGCTCCTTGGCAAACTCGATCGGGTCGGCGCCCGACTTCCAGCACTCGTACGACTGGCGCAGCGAGATCGCACCGGCCGCCGGGCTGTCGATGTGGCCGTAGGAGCCGCCGCCGGAGGTGTTGATGACGTTGCCGTGGCCGAGGTTCTCGAAGAAGCCGGGCAGGCGCAGCGCGTTCATGCCGCCGGAGATGATCGGGGTGGTGGGCTTCATGCCGTACCACTTCTGGAAGTAGACCGGGCCCTGGCACTCGTCGCGCTCGATCATGTAGGCGATGCCCTTGTCGGAGGCTTCGCCTTCCATCTTGCCGTAGCCCATGGTGCCGACGTGGATGCCGGACGCACCCTGGAGACGCGAGATCTTGGCCAGCACGAACGCGGTGTAGCCGCGCTTGGCGGACGGCGAGGTGATCATGCCGTGGCCGGCACGGTGGTAGTGCAGGTACTGGTTGGGGTACTGACGACGGGCGGTGGTGATCATGCCGGGGCCGCCGACGAAACCGTCGACCAGGAAGGCCAGCTTGTCGGCGTCGGGGCCGAAGGTTTCCAGCGCGAAGTCGGCGCGGGCGCACATTTCGTAGTGGTCGTCGGCGGTGATGTTCATCGAGAACAGCTTGGCCTGGCCGGTTTCGTCCTGGGCGCGCTTCATCGCGTCATAGACGAGGGGAATGGTCTTCTTCAGCGGCGAGAACACCTGGTTGCCCTGGGGTTCGTCGTTCTTGATGAAGTCGCCGCCCAGCCAGAACTGGTAGGCCGCATTGGCGAAGGGCTCGGGACGCAGGCCCAGCTTCGGCTTGATGATGGTGCCGGCGATGTAGCCGCCGTCCTTGACCGGGCGGCCGAGGATGCGCCACAGGTCGGAGATGTCCTTGGAGGGACCGTCGAACAGCTGGATCGCGCGCTCCGGGAAATAGATGTCGATCATCTTGGCGTGCTCGATGTCGCCCATGCCCTGGTTGTTGCCGATGGCAAGCGTCAGGAAGGAGACGATCATCATGCGGCCGTCGGTGACGTTGCGGTCGAACAGGTCGAGCGGATAGGCGATCCGCATGTCTTCGGTGGCTTCGTCGATCAGGTACACCAGCGCGTCGACGCCCTTGGTGAACTCGTCGGTGGTCGACACTTCGACGTTGGTGCCGGTCGAGGATTCCGCAGCAAAATGCGCGGCGGCTTCCAGGTAGCCGTGGCCCGCCTTGGGCTTCATCTTGTAGGCGACGAGGATGTGCTTGCCACCCTTGATCAGGTCTTCCTCTTTCAGGGAGAGGTCGGCGTAACGTGCGGATTGATCCATTGCATGACTCCTGCGAGTGAAAAAAGCTTCAGGAGCGAGGCCCCCGAAAACGACTGGGGCGGACTATACGGGCGTGCTTATATAATGAATATTCAATTGTTATGATAAAAACTATATAAATTGCCTTATATGTTGATCGAGTCATGCGCCGACTGACGCTCCGCCAATTCCGGGTCTTCGAGGCCGTCGCCCGCAACCTGTCGTTCTCGCGCGCGGCCGAGGAGCTGCACCTGTCGCAGCCGGCGGTCTCGATGCAGGTACGCGGGATCGAAGTGATTCTGGGCATGCCGCTCACCGAGCAGCTGGGCAAGCGGATCTATCTCACCGATGCCGGGCGCGAGGTGCTGCACGCCAGCCAGGCAATCACCGCACGGCTGGACGACCTGCAGCACAACCTCGCGCAGCTCAAGGGCGTCTCAAGCGGCAGCCTGAGGCTCGCGGTGACGTCGACGGTCAACGCCGTCGCCACCGGCATCCTGGTGCGTTTCCGCGGCAGTTACCCGGGCGTGGCCGTCCACCTCGACGTATCCAATCGCGCGACGGTGCTGGAACTGCTGGCGAGCAACCGCATCGATCTCGCAATCATGGGCCAGGTGCCGGAGAGCCTCGGGCTGGAAGCGACACGCTTCATGGACAACCCGCTGGTGGTGATCGCGCCGCCCGACCATCCACTGGCGGGCCGGCGCAAGGTGTCGGTCGAGGCGCTCGCCGCCGAATCCTTCCTGGTGCGGGAAGCCGGCTCCGGTACGCGCGGCGCGATGGAACGCTTCTTCGCCGCACGCGGACTGGACATCCGCAGCAGCATGGAAATGAGCAGCAACGAGGCGATCCGCCAGGCCGTGCAGGCCGGGTTGGGGCTCGGCATCCTGTCGCTGCAGACGCTGGAAATGGAATTGGCCTTGAAGCGGCTTTCGGTGCTGAACGTCGAGGGCTTTCCCATCATGCGCCACTGGTACTTAGTGCACCGCGCCGACAAGCGGCTGTCGCCGGTGGCGCAGGCGTTCAAGCAGTTCGTGCTGGCCGACGCCGGCACGAAGCCGGCGCGGCGCAGCTAGGCCGACAGCGCGGGCCCGCCGCGGTGCCCGCCGTAGCAGGCGTCGAGCGTCTTCAGCGCGATTTCCTTGGTCTTGAAAATGTGGCCGCCGGGAATCACGCTCGACAGCCCGCCCCGTTCGAACGCGGCCAGCACCTGACGCTTGAGGCTGCTGAAATAGAGGCTCACCTTGCGTTCGCGCAGCTGCTCGACCAGCGCGCGCAGTTTCTCCTCGCCCGACACATCGAGGTCGTTGATGCCGCTGCCGATGACCAGCACCGCCTGCGCCTGCGGGAAACGCTCCAGCGCCTGCAGCACCACGTCCTCGAAGTGGGCGACATTGACGAAATTGAGCGAGCCGTCGAAGCGCAGCACCACGTAGTGCTCGCTGATCGCCGGCAGCTTGTGGGTATCGATGCCGCCGAGCACGCCGTCCGGGTGGCGGCCGAGTATCTCGGCGCGCGGCCGCATGTTGCGGAACAGGTAGAGCGCAACCGTGAGCCCGACGCCGAGCAGGATGCCATTGGCGAGGGCAGGCGCCATCGCGAGCGTGGCGACGAAGGTGGCGATGCCGATCACCGCGTCGGGACGGTTGACCTTCCACGCATGCACCAGCGGCGCGACACGCACCAGGCCGAACACCGCGAGCATGATGACGGCCGCCAGCACCGCTTGCGGCAGGTGGTAGAGCAACGGGGTGAGGAACAGCATCACCGCGAGTACCCCGAGCGCGCTGACGATGGCGAACAGCCCGGTGCGCGCGCCCTCGCGCGCCGCCACCGCGGAACGCGAGAACGAGCCGCTCACCACGTAGGCATGGAAGAAGCTGCCGACGATGTTGGCCAGCCCCTGCCCCACCAGTTCGCGATTGGTGTCGATGCGCTGCCCGGTCTTGGCGCTGATCGCCTTGGAGATCGACGTGGCCTCCATGAAGCCGAGCAGGGCCATGACCAGGGCGGCCGGCAGCAGCGGCAACACCAGCGCCCAGTCGACGTGCGGTACCTGGAAGCCGGGCACGCCGGCCGGGATCGCGCCGACCACCTCGCCGCCGCCGGTGAACGTCACCTGCCCGCCGGCAACGCCGCCGAAGCGCCAGTGCCCCATGCCGAGCGGCTCGCCTTCGGGCATCTCGCCGGCGACGACGAACTGCGGCTCGCCATTCGGGCCGGTCTGGCGGGTGAAGTCGATCTGGTGCAGCTGGATGCGCAGCCGCATCATCTGTTCGCCGAGCGCCTCGGCAGCGGCCTGATTGCGCGCGATCCCGGTCTTCAGGTCGAACTGCGCGTCGAGGTTCGCGCCGCCCGCCTCGGCCTGCGCCAGCTCGGCCTGCAGGCGCGCGGTGGCCTCGCCGTTGCGCTTGAGTCCGACGGCAGTCTGGTCGAACCGCATCACCAGCGCGCGTACCGCGTCGTCCTGGATGGCCTCGATCCCTGCCTTCGCCGTGCGCTCGAAGCCGACCGCGTAGCTGACGAGCGTGGTGACGACGATCGCGATCAGCACGCCCGGCAGGCGCGGAAGGCGCTTCTGCAGCAGGAGAATGAGGCCGAACGCGCCGAGGCCGAACAGCAGCGTCGGCCAGTGGGTACTGCCGAGCTGCTGCAGCACCACCGAGAGATCGGCGAGGAACCAGTCGCTGCGCGGCATCGGCACGTTGATCAGCTTGTTGAGCTGGGACAGGCCAATGATGAGAGCGGCGGCATTGGTGAAGCCGATGACGACCGGGTGAGACAGGAAATTCACCAGCACGCCGAGCCGGAACAGGCCGAGTGCCAGGCGCAGGATGCCGACCATCAGCGCGAGCATCACCGACAGCGCGATGAAGGTCTCGCTGCCGGCCGCGGCATAGGGGATCAGCGCCGCCGCCGACATCAGCGACAGCATCGCGGTCGGGCCCGTGTGCAGCTGGCGCAGCGAGCCCCACAGCGAGGCGACGATCACCGGCAGGAAGCCGGCGTAGAGGCCGTACACCACCGGCAGGCCGGCGAGCTGGGCGTAGGCCATGCCCTGCGGCACCAGGATGAGGGCGACGGTGATGCCGGCGAGCAGGTCCGCACGCACGCTCTCGCGCGTCATGGGAAACCATGCCAGGAAGGGCAGCAGGCGCGTCAGTACAGGATTCGGGCGCGTCAACATCGTTCTCTCCTTCAAACTTGCAAGCGAGGTCGTGGCGCTCATCCATTGCCGGGCTTCAGTCCGGCGCACTCATCCGGGCCGCCGCGACCCGGCCGCAGCGGCGACGCGAATCACCGCACGGTGTGCACGCCGGCAGGCGGGTGCCGCGTCCCCGCGGCCGCTGGGGGTGACCCGGCGCTGCGGCACACGCCTGCGACGTACACGGTCAATCCGGCCAGACGCGGGCCGGATGTAAAGTCGCCGCAGCGGTCGGAGGCGTGGCAGCCTCGCGCTTCGGCGCAGATGGCGCCGCCTTGTCGACGGCGGCCGGCGCCTTCTGCTGGATCTTCACCTTGCGCACGCCCGCGGCGAGCTTGCCTGATGCCTTGTTCATGAACTCAATACCTCCTTGATGATTGCTTCGACGTCCTCGACCGCCGCCGCGCCGCGGCTGCCCAGCGCATACACACTGCCGCCTTCCAGCGCGGCGCTGCGGAAGGCTGCGCGCCGCGTCAGTCCGCTCGCCAGCGCCGGCAGGCCGAATTCGACCAGCGCCTGCCGCATCGCGCCCGACAGCGCATTGCGGCGGTCGAGCTGGTTCACCACCAGATACGCGCGCAGCTGCCGGTTGCGCCGCTGCGTCTCGCGCACCGCCTCGGCCATGTCGACGCTCGCCCACAGGTCCAACGGCGACGGTTGCACCGGGATCAGCACCACGTCGACCGCCTGCATCACCTGCTGCAGCGCGCCCGACTGCAGGTGCGGCGGGCAGTCGACCAGCACGTAGCGATGCTTGCGAGCCGCGTCGCGGATCGCGGCGTCGACTGCGCCCTCGCCGAGCCGGCGTACCGGCGGCAGATCGCCGGATTCGCTGCCCACCCGCGCCCAGTGGCCGGCCGAGCCTTGCGGATCGGCGTCGAGCAGGGTGGTCGCGCCGCGCCGGTGCAGGCCGGCGGCGAGATTCACCGCCAGCGTGGTCTTGCCGGTTCCGCCCTTCTGGTTCGCCAGCGCGATGCGCAAGGCGGCCATCGCTTCAGGCCGCGCCCGGGGCGAGCGCGTCGATCTGCTGCGCCAGCGCGACGAGATCGGGTCCGACCTTCTTGCCGTCGGCGTCGAGCGTGACGCTGACGTAGGTCTTGCCGAAGCTGAGGTTCGGGTAGTGCTGCGCCGCTTCGGCGACTTTCGCCACGCCGTCGAGGAAACGCCGGGTCTCGGCGTAGGTCTCGAACTCGTAGCGCCGGCTCAGCATCGGCGGCAGATCCTGCCGCTGCCAGTGCGGGATCGGATTGTTGTCCTCAGGCATAACGTTTCTCCTTCGATCGCAGGTCGGCTTCCATCCGGTCGAGTTCCTGCAGATGTTCCAGCTCGTCGTGCAGGATCATCTGGAACAGCCCGTGGTGGGCGGCATCGCGCACCCGCGCGCAGTAGGCGGCGGCTTCCTCGTAGAGGCGCACCGCCTCGACCTCGAGCACACGGTCGATCGCGAGCATCTCCTCCAGCGAGCGGCCCAGCCGGACCGGCGGCAGCTGCGTGGCGTTGGGCGCCGCGCCGAGCTTCAGCAACGCATCGGTCAGGCTCGCGACGTGGCCGAGTTCCTCGATGACGTCCTGATGGAAGTGGCTGCAGTAATCCGCCAGCTGCCACAGGTCGCACAGCCTGGACTGGGCCATGTATTGCTGCACTGCAGCCATTTCATGCCCCAATGCCCGGTTGAGATATCCCAGTAGTCGTGGATCCATCGCCGTATCCTCGCTCACCCGCTCAGAAGTTGACGCAGGCCACCTCGCCGTCGCGCCCGCCGCCGCCGGCATCCGCCTCGGTCGGCAGGATGCCTTCGACTTCGTTGTGGACGCGGGCGATGATGTGGGCGGCGACCAGGCCGTCGCCCACACGCTCGCACGCATCCGCACCGGCACGCACCGCCGCGTTGACCGCGCCGGTTTCGCCGCGGACGAGCACGGTGACGTAACCGCCGCCGACGAACTGGCGGCCGATCAGCCGCACTTCCGCCGCCTTGGTCATCGCGTCCGCCGCCTCGATCGCGGGAACCAGACCGCGCGTTTCGATCATGCCGAGCGCGATGCCGGTGGCCGTGCCCGTCATGACCGAACGCTTCGTTTCAACTGCCATGTCCATGGCGCACCCCGATCAGGCCGCGGCCGCGGTCGGCAGGATGTTTTCGACTTCGTTGTGGACGCGGGCGATGATGTGGGCGGCGACCAGGCCGTCACCCACGCGCTCGCACGCATCCGCACCGGCGCGCACCGCCGCGTTGACCGCACCGGTCTCGCCGCGAACGAGCACGGTGACGTAGCCACCGCCGACGAACTGACGGCCGATCAGGCGCACTTCCGCCGCCTTGGTCATCGCGTCCGCCGCTTCGATCGCGGGAACCAGGCCGCGGGTTTCGATCATGCCCAGGGCAATGCCAGTCATACCAGTAGCCATTTCAATCTCCTTAAGACAAAGTTGTGTTCAATCAAATCAGGCGGCGGCGGCGGTGGGGAGGATGTTCTCCACCTCGTTGTGCACGCGGGCGATGATGTGGGCGGCAACCAGGCCGTCACCCACGCGCTCGCACGCATCCGCGCCGGCACGCACCGCCGCGTTGACCGCACCGGTCTCGCCGCGCACCAGCACGGTCACATAGCCGCCGCCGACGAACTGGCGGCCGATCAGGCGCACCTCGGCGGCCTTGGTCATCGCGTCGGCAGCTTCGATCGCCGGCACCAGACCACGCGTTTCAATCATTCCAAGGGCGATGCCCGTCATTGCGTTTGCCATGATGTTTCTCCTTTACACGGTTAATGAAAATGCCTTGCCTGCCTCGTGGTGCTCATCCACCACATCCCACTGATCGATGATCCCGAGGATCGTCAAATCGGTAAGAATCCTGTAATCGCCGGCGCCGTAGCGGGCGGCCGAGCCGCCGGCGGTGAATACCCATTTCCCTTCGGGCACGCCCACCGGGTCGACCGCCACGGAAAGCTTGCCCTTGTCGTCGGCCAGCACGCGCAGCGACGCGTTGAACAGGCCGGGAATGCGGCGGGTGCACACCAGATCCGACACCACGCGCATGACTTCCATGTCAGTGCTCCTGCCAGTGATCGATGATGCCGATGATGGTCAGGTCGCTCGGGAAGTCCTTCGCGCCCGCTGCCTCGCGCGCCGCCGAACTGCCGACGCAGATCACCCAGTCGCCCGGGATGCAGCCCACCGCATCGACCGCCACGCTGCGCGCGCCGCCGGTTTTCTCGCGCACCACCAGCAGCGGGCGGTGGCCCATTTCGCGCACGCGGTTGGTCGAGACCAGGGTTTTCTCCACTTGCATGATCTTCATGCCTTCACCTCAATGCCCATGCGAGTTGGTATCGATGTCCGAAACTTCTTCCTGCGCACTGCCGGGGGCCTTGCCCTGCACCGTCATGCCGCAGAACAGCAGACCATCCTTCGCCAGCGTCGGGTAACGCGCCGCGATCGCCGCCTTGATCCGGCGGCAGCGCGCCACCGCACGCTCGCGTGAACCGGGCACCTGCTCGTCGTAGCGGTAGTGAATCGCGATCGGGATCGGCAGGCCGCGCGCCACGTTGAGCCCGCTGAAGATCTTGATGCCGACGTCCATGTCCGCCGCGCCTTCCTCGATCGTGTACAGATGGCCGAAGTAGGCGAGGTTGCGCAGATGCACTTCGTCGAAGCCGTCGCCGATGTTGATAAAGCGCTCGGCGTGGCCGATGTCGGCGTAGCGTCCGTTGTGCTGGGCGCACACGTAGTCGATCTGCGACAGGTTGTTCGTCAGCAGGCGCTCGATCAGGCGGCGCATGCCCGCCTCGGGCGCGCTGCGGCCCTGCTCGCGCACCGCTTCGTCGATCGCCGCGCCGAGGCGCCAGCGTGCTTCCGAGGCCGCCATGCCGGTGGTCTGGTGGTACACGGCGAGGTTGTCGACGAAGCATTCCGTGCTCATTTCGCCGCTGGCGTCCGGCACGTGGACCTTGATCGCGTCATTGTCGGTGTCGACGCCGATCAGCAGCGTCGCCACCGAAGCGCCGCAGCAGAAACCGTTCTCGATCGCGGTGCGGAACGCGGCCAGGCGGTCGATCGCGGCCTGGGCGGCCTTCCGGTCGTCGCTGCCGTGGGCCGCGCAGCCCTCGTGATGCGGATCGGAACTGCTGAAGTGGTAGACCGCGATCTTGAGGTAGCGCGTGCCGGCGTCCGACAGCGTCGGCAGGCCTTCACGGAAGCGGCGCAGCTCGGTCTCGGTCCACTGCCGCACGTTGAGTTCGACGTCGAACATCGCGCCGGCGTAGGACTTGCGGCGGCGCACCGCCTGGTACGGCAGGCGCAGCACGAACTGCAGCAGGCCCTTGAGGCGACCGTCGGCACAGGGGCTGATGTCGATTTCGTGGAAGCCGCACTCGATGAAGAAGCGATGCATCGCTTCCGCCTCGGCATGTCCGTTCCAGCGCGCGGTGAAGTCGCGCGCCAGCGCGTGATAGGTCTGCAGCACGCTGTGACCGTAAAGCGTGCGCATGTCGAGGGTGGTCACCCAGGCGTCGGCGAGCACGTCCTGCGGCAGCTCGAAGCCGAGCCGTTCGCGCGCAATCTGCTGCGCCCGCTGCTCGAAGCCGGCTTCATGCTGCTGCGCGGCGATCTCCCTGAGCGCAGGCACGATGGCGTCGAAACGCTGGCGCACCGTGCGCTCGTACTCGGCCAGTTCCGCATTGCGCGCGGCGTCGATCAGCGGATGGACACGCGGCGCACACACGCCGCTCACGCACTCGCCGCCCCGTTCCTGCATGCCGGGCGGACAGAAGCTCACGCGCTGCGGCCAGTTCGGCAGGCTGCTCGAGGCCGGTGCGGTGCGCATCGCCATGCCCGCCGGGGCGGGTTGGCGCGCGCGCATCGCATCGAGACGTTGACGGGTATTCATGCCGGTTCGTCCTCGCTACGCCGCTTCAGCCCCGGGCGCCGCCGGACACGGTGATCGTCGCGCCCGCGCTGGAATTGCCGCTGCTGCCGGTGATGCGGCTGGCGGTCGGCGCCGGCGTCTCGACGTCGCGAAAGGCACGTGCGCTCATCCCGTTGCCGCGCGCATCGCCACGCAGGGTCGGGTTGCGGCGGGTCGCCGGGCCTTCGGTGCCGGTCACGCGGTCGCCGCGGTCCCAGGCGTCGCCGGTGATGCGGCGCTCGCGCCCTTCGCCGGTGATGCGCTCGGGCGCGGCTTCAGCTTCCGGCTGGGGGGCGGCCGGAACGGCGCCGGTCTCGTCGCGGTAGCGGAATTCGGGCGTGCCCGACACCAGGCCGGTGGCGCGCGCCAGCGGACCGGTGACGCGGCCGCCGACGCCGTAGGCGCTGCCGGTGATGCGACGGGTCTCGCTCGACTGCGCAGCGCGGGCCGGCGACACCACGGAAAAGTCGCCGGTGCGGTTGCCGCCCTGGCCGGCGTCCATCGCGTTGCCGGTGATCGCGGCCGGGGCCTGCGAGCCCTCAGGACCGCGGCTGCGGAAAGCCTGCGCCATCGGCGCACGGCCGCACACGGCGGCGGTCTGGCCCTCGCCCTGGTAGGGGGTGCCGCTCACCGGCTGGCAGGCGCCGCGCTCGTTACCGGTCATCTTGTCGTCCGGGCCTGGCTGGATGCCGGTGAGGTCGGCGCTGCGGCCGAGGCGGGCACGGTTGATCGCTTCCGCCGCGGTACGCGCCGCGCAGAACTCGGCGTACTGGTCGGCGCCGATGTAGGACGTTCCGGTCACCGGCTTGCAGGTGCCATGCTCGTCGCCGGTCACACGGGACGAACGGCCGACCTGGCTGCCCGATACATCCAGGCCCTTGAGTGTGCGCGACACGCCCACCTTGGCCGGCGACTGATAGGGTTCGGTGCGGCAGTAAGACTTGAATTCTTCGGTGTTGACGTAGTCGGAACCCGTCACGCGCGCGCAGGCGCCCGGCTCATCGCCGGAAAGTTTCGACGAGCGACCCGGTAGGGTGCCGCTCACCGTTGCGCCAGCGCTCGTGCGACGGGTTTCCACCTTTTTTGGGGCATTGCCCTCCGTGGCGGGGCGCGCCAACGCGTCGGCGTAGGCGCTGCCGGTGATGTTGCGGGCCGCGCCGGACTCGCCGCCGGTCACCTTGACGGCGCGGGCGAGGTCGCTGCCGGACACGGCATTGCGTGCCGCCGTCATGCCCATCACCGCCTTTTCCGGGCGCGGCTCGGGCGCCGTGCCGCAGAACTCGCCGGCCTGCTCGGCGGCCAGATATTCGGTGCCGGTCACGCGCTTGCAGGTGCCGGTCTCGTCACCGGTCACGCGGGTGCTGCGGCCGACTTCGGTGCCGGTCACGCGGCGGCCGCCGCTGGTGCTGGTCAGGCCGACCTTGGCCGGCGCCGGCTCGGGCAGCGTGCCGCAGAATTCGCCGAACTGCTCGGCACCGACGTATTCGGTGCCGGTCACGGTGCGGCAGGTGCCCGCCTCGTTGCCGGTCACGCGCGCGGTGCGCTCGACCTGGTTGCCGGTCACGGTGCTGCCGGCGAGCGTCGTGCCGATTTCCACCTTCGGCGGCTCGGGCTTGATGCGGCCGCAGGGGCGGCAGGGCGGCGCGTCGCCACGGCCGCGCAGCGACTGCTCGATGCGGCGCTGGCGAACGGCGGAGATCGGCGCCAGTTCCACGGGCGTAGCCGGACGCGCTTCCTCGATGCGCGCGGAAAAGGTCTCGCCGTGCTGGCAGCCGCAGCTCGGTGTTTCCGCGGGTGCCGCAGGCGTCGCGGCGGCGGTTGGAGCGGGTGCGCTGGTGTGCGCAGCCATGCGGGCTTCGGTCGCGCTCCTGGGCGCGGCGGCCTGGCCGGCCTTGAGCGCACCCTTCCCGTGGAGGGAGAGCGCCTGGCGGCGGGCGATGGCCGCTTCCCGGCCGCTGAGGCGTTCGGCCGTGGCGGTTGCTGTCGCTTCACTCATAATCTGGTTTCCTTATGCTTCAGCCGTTGATCATTAGGGTCTGGCGTCGGGCAGCCGTGCCTATTGCCCTTGTTGCGAACTATAAAGAGGCGATTGCATAATAAAAAATGAATAATATTTATTGTTATCATTCACTATGGTGAATGGTTAAACCTTCAGAAAGGGAGCGGCATGAACGTCACGTTTCGCCAATTGCGCCTGCTGGAAGCGGTGGCGCGCCATTCCAGCTTCACCCGGGCCTCCGAGGAGCTGCATCTGACCCAGCCCGCGGTCTCGACCCAGATCAAGCAGCTCGAGGAGGAGGTCGGCATGCCGCTGTTCGAGCAGATGGGCAAGAAGATCTTCCTCACCGAGGCGGGCAAGGAGGTCTATGCCTTCAGCCGCACCATCGCCCAGCAGTTCCGCGACATCGAATCCGTGCTCGACGACATGAAGGGCGTGAAGCGCGGCACGCTCGCGCTCACCGTCACCAGCACCGGCAAGTACTTCGCGCCCTACCTGCTGGCGGCCTTCCTCAAGCGCCACCCCGGCACCCAGGTGCATCTCGAGGTCACCAACCGCGAGGAAGTCGTGCAACAGCTGCAGGACAACACGCCGGACATGGCGATCATGGGCACGCCGCCCGACAACATCGAACTGCAGTACCAGGCCTTCATGCAGAACCCGCTGGTGATCATCGCCCCGCCGGACCACCCGCTCGTCGGCGCCGCCCGAGTGCCGCTCGCCCGCCTGGTGGAAGAGAACTTCATCCTGCGCGAGCGCGGTTCCGGCACGCGCAACGCGGTCGAGCGCTTCTTCCAGCAGCGCGGCGTCAAGCTCAACACCTCGATGGAGATGAGCCGCAACGAGGCGATCAAGCACGCGGTGATGGCCGGGCTGGGGCTGGGCATCGTCTCGCTGCACACGCTGGAGTTCGAGCTGGCGCTGGGCCGCGTCGCCATCCTCAGCGTCGAGGGCTTCCCGATCATGAAGGAGTGGTACATGGTCCACCGCAGCGGCAAGCGCATGTCGCCGATCGCGCAGGCCTTCCACGAATTCGTGCTGAACGAGGCGGACCGCATCATGAAGCTGCCGCAGCCCAAACCGGTGACGCGCTCGCGCCGGCGCGTGACGCGCTCCTAGCCGCGGTATCCCGCGCCGGATGCTTAACTCTTGAACTTCACCAGGCGGCTCACCTGGATGTCGGAGATGAACACCACGCCGGTGTGGCTGCTGAAGAAGGGCGAGAAGCCCTCGAGGATCGGCTCGACCAGCTCGGTCGGCACGGCGACGATGATCATGATCAGCACGGCATCCTCGTTGAACATCAGGTGGCCTTCGTGGAAGCCGTGGCGGCCCTTGCCCGAGAGGTTGCCGACGAGGGTGTAGCCGGTTACGCCGGCGCGGTCGAGCAGGTCGGTGGCGAATTCCTGGTGCGCACCCTCGAGGATGATCTCGATCTTTTTCACGGGACTGAGGTTGAGGTGGTTCATAGCGCGAGCTCCTTTTCTTCGACGGCGCCGCCGGCGGCGTGCAGCGGACGCTGCTGCCAGGCCCCGTCCTCGAATACATGGGCGGCGTGGGTTTCGGGGTCCACCACGGCCATGCGCAGCCAGCCGTTGTGCACGAGGTTCCTGACCTTGACCACGCCTTCGATCGCCGCCCGCGCATGCGCGAACGGCGCCTCGATCACCGTGAGCAGGCGCAGCGGTTCGTGGTAGGGCGCGCCGTCCTTGAGCACGGTCTGCGCCGGCAGCCCGGTGCGCAGGTCGGAGAGGTTGCCGGTCATGACGCCGAAGCGGCCGGCGATGTTGTGATAGACCTTGCTGCCGCTGCCGTAGTGGGCGTTGTCCACCGCCGAGAAGTAGTGCTCCATGTTGATCCACTGTCCCACCACGAGCGGACCGGCGAGGATGTTCTCCAGCAGCCGCCCCCTGGGGTCGCAGCGGTAGTCGTAGGAGTGCAGGAACACGCGGCCCTCGAGGTCGAGCTGGCCGGTGACATGTCGGCGGCCGATGACGAAGGCCGCGTTGCGCGCCAGCCCCCACTCCGGGCGTACTTGCGACCAGTCCATGGCGTTGCGCCGCGCCAGCCGGTAGGCGCTCGCCGGATCGCCGCCCCCGCCCGTTACGGCGGCCTCGCCCTCGAGCGTAGCCATGCGTTCGGCCGCACACAGGCGCGAGGCCGCCTGCAAGCCGTTGCTCAGGCGTTCGGTGTAGACAAGATGGCTCGGCGGCAACAGGTCGAGGTCGTACAGGCGCAGCTCGTCGGTAGTGGTGTTGTGGAAGGCCGGGACGAACCAGGTGTCGTCGGGGATCGCGACGCCCTGCTCGCGCAGGCGCGCGCGCACCGCCGTCTTGTTGGCGATCTGCGCCAGTACGCGGGCGTTGGTGATGCCGTGGTTGCCGCCGCAGGCGCCGCAGTCGAGCGCGGATTCGTAGGGATTGTTCTCGGAGGTGCTGCCGTGGCCGGCCAGCAGCACGAAGCGCGAGAAACCTTCGACGAGGCCGATCGAGCGCAGCGCCTGGCCGACGAAATGCACCTGCTCGTCGAGCGTGAAGCCGATGCGCCCGAGGCGTTCGAGCTGGATCTGCGCATAGCCGCGGTTGATGCGGTAGACGGTCTGCAGGCGTTCGACGAAGCGCGCCTCGGCCTCGGCGTCGAGCTTGAATGCACGCGCGAAGCCGGTGGCCCCGGCGTGGTTGCCGAGCGCCGTCTCGCGCAGTTCACGGATCATCTCGTCGGTGATCGCCTCGCGCTGGACGCCAAGCTCGCGCCCCACCGCCTTGACGATCAGGGCGCGCTGCAGCGAGCGGATGATCGATTCGGCCTGCTCGCGCGACAGCTTGTCGAGCAGCAGGCGGCTGTCCGGCTTGTCCGGATGCAGCCGCTGGCGCCAGCGGGCGTAGGCGAGCGGCGCGAGACTCTTGCCGAACATGTCGAGGCCGAACAGCAGCCCGATCGCCTCCACCGTGATGAAGGGCGACAGCACCGAAGCCTTGAGCTCGTGGAATACCTGTTCCAGCGTCGAGACGAAGGCCTCGTCGTCGGTGCTGCGCGCGATCGCGAGTTCCAGCACCACGTTCTTCGGGCTCGCCACCACCGGGCAAAGATGGGTCTCGCTGCCCTTCTCCAGGCCGATGAAACTGACCGGCACGCCGAAGAAGCCGGCGATGCCGAAGGTCTGGTAGTCGCCAACCTTCTCCAGATGGCGCCGGATGCGTTCCGAGCGCACGTCGATGCAGAACATCACCTGCGCGAACGGCCGCTTCCCGCGTGGCGCCGTCCGGGCCAGGTCGAGGCCGCTCAGCAGCCGGTTCATGTAGTGCGCCTCCAGCGCGCCCAGCCACATGCCTCCCTCCTGCTGCTCGAAGCGGGCGAGCAGAGCTGTGAGCCGGGCGACATCGTCGGGCGCCAGACGCGGCAGGGCGTCGGCCATGCCGGCGCAGGTCGCGAGCCGGCGCAGCGCGGCAGCGTGGCGCCGCGCTTCGTGATCGCGCTTGCGCGCGAGGTACTGCGGCAGCAGGCGGGCAATGCGCGCCGGGCGCCGCGCGGCGATGGCGTCCTCGACCGCGTGCGCCATCTCCGGCAGCACGTGGCCGCCGTGGAACTCGCGCCGCAGATACGCTTCCGCCGGATGCGACTCGACGAAGCGCGCGAGGTCCGCAAGATTCGCCGGCGTGCCCTTGCGCTCGGCGTGTTCGCGCAGCAGCGCAAGGCCCAGCACGAGGCGGATCGCGAGATAGTCGACCAGGTCGGCGGGATAGTGGCGGGCCCAGTGATAGTGCTTGGCCCCCGCGCGCCAGCGGATGAAGCCGGCCCAGCCGTGCAGCCGCGTCAGCTCGCAGGTGAAATGGTTCATCCAGTCGTCTTCGGGCACGCCGAGCTCGTCCATGACGTGGCTGATGATGCCTTCCGGGGTGTCGTCGACGGCGAGGATGCGCTTGATGTGCAGGCCGCGGATGAACAGGCGCAGGTTGCGCCGCGCCACCGCGCTCCAGGCCGCGAACAGGCCCTTTTCGCGGCCCGGCATCTGCCACACCGACTGCCCCTCGTCGAAGAAATCGAGGCAGCTCTTGATCACCAGCTCGTCGAGCGTCGCGCCGATCTCGGTGCCAAACAGCATGTCGACGATGGCATAGAGCGGCCGCCCTGGCGGCATGTCGGCGCCGACCTGCGCCGCCAGCGCCGCGCCGCCGATCTCGCGCGGCGGCAGCGCATGGCCGGCCAGCACGGCGTGGATGTCGTCCGCGTGGGCGAGTGCAGGCGGCGCGCCGATCGGCGCCTCGATCCCGGTCAGCAACGTCATCAGCAGCCGTTTCCGATCGAGTCCTGGAATGTCCGGCTGCCCGGCGAGGAAGCGCGTCACCTGGTCCGCCAGCACGGCGCAGTCCACCTTGCCCGCGGCCAACTGGCGCTGCTGCAGCGCGCGCGGCAGGTAGCCGCGCGCACGGAACAGGCGTTCGCCCGCGGCTACGGCCTGCTCGAACGGCAGGTGTTCCAGCCCGTAGAGCGGGTTGTGATGAATGAAGGTACGCATCGGCCAGAAATAGGGGATAGGCTCCCCGGCCACGTGGACGATGGCGCGGATCTTGAGACGCCGACCGAGCGCCAGGTTCATAGGCCGCCTCCTGTCAGATAAAGACCGGCGATCACGAAAGCGCCCAGCACGCCGGCGTAGGCCAGGCTCGGGGTGCGCCCGATGTCGCCGGAGGGCATGGCGGCCTCGGCGCCGAAGATGAAGCCCTGCAGCAGCTTCGTCGCGGCCCAGCCCCACACCAGCCAGATCGCCAGCACGCCCAGCGCGCCGCTCCAGTCGAGCCTGTGCAACAGATTCAGCAGCGCGAAGAAACCCGGGAAAGGCGGCGTGGCGACGGCCGCCAGCACCGTCAGCGCCAGCATCCCTGACAGGCGCGGCAGGCTGCCGATGAGCCCGCCCTGCAGTCCCGCGTAGGCGGCGCCAAAGCGGCGTGCCAGCGGACGCGCGAGCAGGGCCACCAGCGCCGCGGGCAGGCTGAACCAGAAGGCAAACGCATGCAGTTCCGCGCGATCGGCGCCGCCGGCGGCGAGCGCCCAGGTCAGCGCGAGCGCGGAGGTGGCGAGAAAGCCGGCCCACTGGCCCATGTCGCGCACGGTAAGCAGGCGCAGGGCGTAGAACCCGGCCGTCGCCAGCGCCCACGGCACGACGTAGTGCGGTACCGCGTGAGGCGCGAGCTGCAGCAGCGCCACGCCGAGCTGCGGCCACGCGAGCAGCAGCACGCAGCGCGCGACCGGCTCGCGCAGCTGCGCGAGGGCGCCGTTGAGCACGACGCTCAGCGGGAACAGCGGCAGGAAAAGTGCAATGATCAGCAGCGTCGTCATGTCATACCCACCGCAGCCAGACGTTGAGCCGCCGCGACAGCCCCAGCACGGCCTGCGTCAGCCAGGTATAGACGTCGGCGACGTAGAACTCGCGCGACAGCAGCGAATAGAGCGCCAGCCGCAGCGGCGAGGCCGCGCCGCTGCGCGAGCCGCCGTTGGCGGTGGCGTAATAGGTGGCCAGCCAGCCGCCGACGACTGCGACCGTGAGGATGGCTGCGAGCGCCTCGAAGGTCCCGAGCGGGATGCTCGCCGCCGCGTATAGGCGGTCGCTGAACGCGCGGTCCGGATAGAGGAAGAGGTCGAACGCGTGGCCGATCCAGGTGTAGCCGGCGACGACGATGACCAGCGACAGGATGATCATCGCCATCAGCCGCCACGGGCTGCCGGCGCGCAGGCGGTAGGTCACGAACAAGAGCTGTGCGCCGGTGACCCAGCCGAAGAACAGCAGGATGATCGCGCCCTGGCGCCCGACGAAATCGTCGTCGACCAGCCAGTGCGACAGGCCGAGGATGACGAAAGGCACGACCACGGTGAGCGCCGCGGCGACGACCCAGGGCAGGCGGTAGGCAACCGGCTTGCGCTCGACCACGAAGGTGTAGACGTCGTCGTGCGGCACGCCGTCGTGCTTGCGCGCGTTGTTGATCACGCTGCCTGCGCCGAGGAACAGCGTGCCCTTGAACAGGCCGTGCGCAATGAGGTGATAGATCGCCAGCGAGAACGCGCCGACGCCGGCTTCGACGAACATGAAGCCCATCTGCCCCATGGTCGAATAGCCGAGCGACTTCTTGATGTCGTTCTGCATCAGCATCAGCACCGAGCCGAGTATGGCCGTGACGAGACCGACCACGAACACCAGGTGCAGCACTTCGCCGGCGTGCACGAACACCGGGGCGAAGCGGTTGAGGATGAACCCGCCGGCATTGACGATGCCGGCGTGCATCAGCGCCGACACTGGCGTCGGCCCCTCCATGGTGTAGGGCAGCCAGGTGTGCAGCGGAAACTGCGCCGAGCGCGCAAAGGCGGCGAGCGCGACCAGTAACGCGACCACCGTCGTCAACGGCAGGCCAAGGATGTTGTGCGCGCCGGGATCGGCAGCGATCTGCTGGAACAACGCCGGAAGCGACGTCGTCCCGTAGGCCTGATAAAGCAGAACTGCGGCCAGGATCAGCGGCAGGTCGCCGAGGCGATAGGTGAAGAATGTCCAGAAGGCATAGCGCTGCGCAGCGGGCCGCGCGGCGTCGTGGCCGAGCAGGAAGTAGAGCAGCACCCCGATCAGGTGCCACGCCACCAGCAAGGTGACGAGATCGCCCGCGGCCACCATCAGCAGGATCGCCGCGACCATCAGATCGAGCAGGATGTAGAAGCGCGCATAGCCCGGCTCCTCTGCCATGTAGCGCACCGCGTAGACGTGGACCACCAGGCTGATGCCGGCGACCATCAGGGCCATCAGGCTGGCCAGCGGATCGAGATAGAGGCTGCCCCAGCCCTGGCCGAGCGACACCCAGTGCGGCCGACCCTCGGCCAGATAGAACGCGAGCGAGGCTGCGGCGAGCAGGAAGGTGAGCACGGCGACAGCGACGCTCAGGCGCGCGATGCTGCGCCGCGGCCGATCCGCAAGCAGCGCGATCAGCAAGGCCGAAAGCAAGGGCATGGCCGGAAGCAGAACCGTGAGTTTGTCCACCGCGTCAGTTCCCCCTGGTTAAGCGTCGTCTTCGTTGGGCAGCCCGCAGGGACTGCCGACTGCGCAGCGCGGCGACTGCGCGCGTGCTCGAGAAACGGCGGGATAACCCATAAACCGCCAGCACAACAAAGACCCTGATGACAAATCGGATTCTTATCGCGTGATGGCGGCCATTGAGGTCGATACAGACGTACCAAGCCACCATCCAGGCGATGACAGGCACAATCCTAGAATCGTCGATCCATTCACAACAGTCTTAATTTTTTATGGGAACAATAAATCATGGTGAATGGATCAGGCCGCAGGAAAGACTCTGCACGCTGCGGGTCGAGGCCACGCGCGGCGAACCCAGATTCGCCGCACCGCCCACCGGCATCACCGCTGAGGTGGTGGGCGTGGTGCTCAATCTGGCGGTATTCTTCGCCTGGCACACCTTCTGGCCGCAGGGCACAGCGATGGCACCGTTCGCCGGGGACTTCGAGCGGTTTCCGCTCATCGTCGCCGTCGCCGCCTTCGTCGCGCCGTGGAAGTACCAGGCGGACATCATGAAGGTGATCGGCGTGTGCGCCCTGCTGGGGCTGGCTTGTTCGTTCTTTAGCTGAGGATCATATGGAACCCGTCTCCCAACCCATGAAGCGCTGCGGCTGCGGCACGCCATCCGAGAAGTGCGAGGAACTGGCGCGCACCATCCAGCCCGCCAAGCTCGACCCCGACCGCACCCTGGTGTTCGACGTGCGGCGCGAAGCGGATTACACCGCGTCCGACGAAATCATCCCCGGCGCGATGTGGAAGAACCCGGACAAGATCGACGCCTGGATCGGGGCGGTGCCGCGCACGCTCGACGTGGTGGTCTACTGCGTGCGCGGCGGCGCGGTGTCGAACAACGTGGTCGACCGCCTGCAGGCCGCAGGCGTGAAAGCGCGCTTCATCGAAGGCGGGCTCGAGGCGTACAAGGCGGCGGGTGGAAAACTCGCAGCCAAATAATTCCACCCCTACCCATCGGGAGTGGTTGACTAAATTACTTGGTTATTCTATGGTTCGTCATCGCAATTTTTATTGAACGCAAGGACTGCATCATGGAACGTGAAATCAACGGAAAAATCGTCGAAACCGACCCCGAAGGCTACCTGGTCAATCTGGAAGACTGGTCCGAGGAACTGGCCATCGAACTGGCCAAGGAAGACAAGCTGGAACTGCAAGAGAACCACTGGAAGGTCATCCACTACATGCGCGACCAGTTCGCCCAGAACGGCACCGCCCCCAACCTGCGCTTCCTGCAGAAGGGCCTGAAGGAAGAATTCGGCGACGAATGGGGCGACAAGAAATTCCTGTTCGACCTGTTCCCGTTCGGCCCTGCCAAGCAGGCCGGCCGCTACGCCGGCACCCCGAAGCCGACCGGCTGCGTTTGAGCCGCCGCCGCTTCAGCCAGAGCCCCGCACCTGCGGGGCTTTGTTTTTTGGCGAGGCCAGACTAGTCCGGCGCCCCGGCGATCGCATCGACGGGCGACTCGAACGCGATGAACAGCACGCAAGGTCCGCTACCGCCACAGGTCGCGTGGTGAGGCTGGCGCGCCGGACCATAGGCGTAGCTGCCCGCTTGCAAGGTGACGGGCGGATGTCCGTCGTACGTCACCGTGAGCGTGCCGGCCACCAGCACCATGCGCTCCGCCGAGCTGTGCCAGTGGCGCGGAATCACTGCATTCGCGGGCACCTTGAAGAAGACATCGGCATTGTTTCCGGCGGGGTCGCCGTGGAGCACCGCGATCTCGCAGCCCCGGGGCATGAAATCGGGGCAGCCGCCCCACTTGAGCGATGCTTCGCCGGCGCTGCGCGAAAGCGGAGGTTCCTGGGCGCAGGCCGCGGCAGGCAGGCCGGCGAACAGCAGCGCCGACAAGGCCGCGCTGCGGGTCAAACGGCGGATTCTGATCGGGGTGGCCATGGCATCTCCTGGTGGTTCAGGACTGCGCCGGACGGGCGCCCGGCAGCTACCACCTTAGACGACAATCCGCCCTACTGCGCCCCGCGGAACATGAAATACACCGCGCCCACCAGGCACAGCGACGCCCACAGGAAATCCCACTTCAGCTCGACCTTCATGTAGAGCACGGCGAACGGGATAAATACCGACAGCGCGATGACTTCCTGCATGATCTTCAGCTGCGGCAGGCTCATCACGGTGTAGCCGATGCGGTTGGCCGGTACCTGCAGCAGGTACTCGAACAGCGCGATGCCCCAGCTGGCGAAGGCGGCGACGATCCACGGCTGGTTGTTCATGTCCTTGAGATGCGCATACCAGGCGAAGGTCATGAACACGTTGGACAGGGTGAGCAGGATCAGGGTCTGCAGGGAAGCGGGCATGGTCGTCTCCGATATCGCGCGCCATTGTAGGGTCTGCGCGCGGTAAAATGCCGCCTTTCGCACTGCAGGGAACGGCATGATGAACGCGCCTCAGGTAGGGGTGGTGATGGGATCTTCCAGCGACTGGGAGGTGATGAAGCACGCGGCGATGCTGCTGAAGCAGCTCGGCATCCATTTCGAGACCAAGGTCGTCTCCGCCCACCGCACGCCGGATCTGCTGTACGAATACGCCTCGACCGCGGAAGCGCGCGGCATCAAGGCGATCATCGCCGGCGCCGGCGGCGCCGCGCACCTGCCGGGCATGATCGCGTCGAAGACCATCGTGCCGGTGCTCGGCGTGCCGGTGCCGTCGAAATACCTCAAGGGCATGGACTCGCTGCTGTCGATCGTGCAGATGCCGAAGGGCATCCCGGTCGCGACCTTCGCCATCGGCGAAGCCGGCGCCGCCAACGCCGCGCTGTTCGCCGCCGCGCTGATCGCGCGCTACGACGTCGGGCTCGCCCAGCAGCTCAACGACTTCCGCCGTGGCCAGTCCGACTCGGTGCTGGCGATGGAGCTGCCCGATGTCGAGTAAGTCGCTGCCCATCCTGCCCGGTGCGACCCTGGGCATCCTCGGCGGCGGCCAGCTCGGTCGCATGTTCACCATCGCAGCGCGCACCATGGGTTACAAGGTCATGGTGCTCGATCCCGATGCGTCCAGCCCCGCCGGCCAGATGGCCGACGTCCACCTCAAGGCGAACTACGCCGACGAGGCCGCGCTGCAGCAGCTCGGTGGCGCGTGCGCCGCCGTCACCACCGAATTCGAGAACGTCCCTGCCGCCAGCCTGATCGCGCTGGCGAAGTATTGCCGGGTGTCGCCCGGGGCGGAGGCGGTCGCCATCGTGCAGGACCGCAGCCACGAAAAATCCTGGCTCGCGCAGAACGGCTTCGCCACCGCGCCGTTCGCGCTGGTCTACGGCGAGGGCGACCTCGACGAGGCACTGGCGGAGACCGGCACGCCGGCGCTGCTGAAGGTGGCGCGTTTCGGCTACGACGGTAAGGGGCAGGCGCGCGTCAACACGCGCGAGGAGGCGCGTGCCGCATTCGGCGAATTCGGCGACCAGCCCTGCGTGCTGGAGGGTTTCGTCAAGCTGGAAAGCGAAGTATCGGTCGTGCTCGCGCGCAGCGACGCCGGCGAATGCAGGCTGTTCCCGGTCGCCGAGAACCGCCACGACAACGGCATCCTCGACGTCTCCATCGTCCCGGCCCGCGTGCCGGAATCCCTCGCCGGGCAGGCACGCTCGATGGCGCGCGCGGTCGCCGACAAGCTCGGCTACGTCGGCGTCATGGCGGTCGAGTTCTTCGTCGCCGGCGGCCAGCTGATGGTCAACGAGATCGCGCCGCGCCCGCACAACTCCGGCCACTACACGCTCGACGCCTGCGTCACCGACCAGTTCGAGCAACAGGTGCGCGCCTTGTGCGGCCTGCCGCTCGGCGATACCCGCCTGATGTCGCCGGTGGTGATGGTCAACATTCTCGGCGACCGCTGGCACGACGGCGGCCCGCACTGGGATGCATTGCTCGCCCACCCCGCCATCAAGCTGCACCTGTACGGCAAGGAAGCCGCACGGCCGGGACGCAAGATGGGGCACTTCAACGTGCTCGACGCCGACCCGGCCGCCGCGCTGCTGCTCGCCGAACAGATGCGCGATGCGCTCTAACCCACTTCAAGCCAGCCGTTCTGGCGCATCCGTTCTAGGCCGGCACTGGCGCGCATTCGCCGGCTTGCTTGCGCTGTACGGCACGTCGAGCGCCGCCGGCGCAGGACTGCCGCTGCACATCGGCCCGCACGCTTTCCAGGTGGAGCTGGCAGCCACCCCGCTGCAACGCCAGCGCGGCCTGATGGGCCGCACCCACCTCGCCGCCGACGGCGGCATGCTGTTCGTGTTCGAGGAGCCGGGCCGGCACTGCTTCTGGATGCGCGACACGCCGCTGCCGCTCTCGATCGCCTTCATCGACGAAGCCGGCCGCATCGCCGGCCTCGCCGACATGCAGCCGCGCAGCGAGGTGCAGCACTGCCCCGCAACCGACATCCGCTACGCGCTGGAAGTCCGGCAAGGCGAATTCCAGCGCCGCGGCATCGCCCCCCGCATGCAGGTCGGGGGCCTGCCGCGCTGAGGTTCAGGGCGCGATCGACTGTATCCGCAGTTCCATCGCATTGCCCGTGTCGTCGCTCTTCAGCACACGCACCGGCAGGTAATGCCGGTCGACCGCCAGCCAGGCCTCGAAGCGCCCGTCGGCGTCGGCCGTCCGCGCTAGATGCAGCGTGCGCAATGCACCGAGTGCCGTCTCCAGGGTTTCCTCGCCGAGCACTTCGTAGCTGTAATCGCGCAGCTTCTTGCCGTTGAACACAGCGTAGGTAAAGCGGCCGGCCGGCGGCGGCGCCGTCAACGCCAGCTGGAAGAACAGGCTGAGCGCATCCTGCACTTCGCCCGCGTAGCCGAAGTGGCGCGGCGCCCCCTTCGCCGGCATCAGCGTGATCCGGCCCGCGGCCGCGTCGAATCGGGCGCTGCTGTGCCTGTCTCCGCGCTGGTCCCAGAATTCCTCCGGCTGCAGGCCTTGCGGGGTGATGCGGCCACGGCTCGTCTGCACGAAGCGCCCGCGATAGAACACCCCCGCCAACCCGGTGGCGCTGGCCACGCTGGACAGCGTATAGCGCTCGCCTTCGTTCACCCACTGCAGGACCTGCTCGCCCGATACCAGCCCGTAGCGCACCTGATAGCGCAGGTCGAGGCGCGGCGGCAAGGCGTTCAGCGGGGGCGGGGCGATTTCTGCGGATGCAGCTTCGTCCGGCACGGGCTCGGGCGTTGCCGCTTCCCCGGCGGGTGCGGCTGCGATGCCATCCAACCCGGCCTCGTCGAGGACTGCAGGCGCAACGACCTCGTCGGGTTGCGCCTGAGGCGTCGGTGCTGCGGTCGGGGCCGGCAACCGGGGAGGCGGCACCTGCTGCGGAAGCGTGCGCCGGACAGGGGAAGGGGGTGGAATCGCCGGCGCGGGCGGCAGCGGCACAAGCCGCGCCTCGAACACGGGCGCCGGGGGCGGTGCATCCCATTGCGGCAGCATCCGGACGAGGCCGCCGAGCAGGCTGCCATGCAGCAGCAGCGATACCGCCAGGGCGAGCCACGGGCGAGCGCTGCGCCCCGTCACGCCTAGCCTTTGACGTGGGCGCTCACCAGGCGCTGCTCGAGGGTGACGCCGTCTTCGCTGACGCGGATTTGCACCGGCAGGTTGTTGCGTGCGGGGGCGACCCACACGGTGACGGCTTTCTGGTCCGGCTTGTCGGTGATGCGCTGGTACTGCTGGGTGGCCAGTTCTCCCAGCGGCGTCTGGATGGCGCCACCGTCGCTCTTCGCATAGCGGTAGTCGTTGAGGTCGCGTCCGCTGATCACCTGCAGGCCGTAATCGGCGGGCAGGCGCGGTGCGAACATGAACTGGTAGAGCTGCGACAGCTGGTCCTGGGCACCGGTCTGCAGGCCGTTCATTTGCCACGCCTGGCCTTTGTACTGCCAGGCGATACTGCGCTGCTTCCAGTCGAGGCGCGCGGTCGCCAGCTTGTGCGGCGCATCGCTGCGGGCGTGCTGGAATTGCGTGGGGCGCAGGCCCTGCGGCGTCACCACACCGGTGCTTTCGAGGCGGATGGTGCCCGGCCACAGCATCTTCAGCGGACCGCTCGCGCGCGTCTCGCTGGTCAGCGTATAGCGGCTGCCGGTGCGGGTGAAGGTATCGGTGACCTGACCGAGCTTGTGGCCGTTGCGATACAGGTCGTACACCAGGTTCATCTGCTGCGGCACCGCCGCTTCGGCGGCGGCGGCAAACAGGCTGGCGGCCAGGAAAAGGGATTTGAGCATGGTCACATTCCGTTGGGAAACACAGACTGTGACGCCCAATCGTCCTTCAAGTTTACCCGGCCGTCGCAAATGGCCAGCCGTCCTTCGGCGAACCAGCGGATCGCCTGCGGATAGACGCGGTGTTCCTGCTGCAATACGCGCGCCGCCAGCGTCTCCGGGCTGTCGTCCGCGCGCACCGGCACCGCGGCCTGGATGACGATGGGCCCATGATCGAGGTCGGCGGTGACGAAATGCACGGTGCAGCCGTGGATCTTCACCCCTTCGGCGAGCGCGCGCTCGTGGGTTTTCAGGCCCGGAAACATCGGCAACAGCGAGGGATGGATGTTGAGGAGCCGCCCCTCGAAGCGCGCGATGAAGGCCGGACTGAGGATGCGCATGTAGCCGGCGAGCACGACAAGGTCGGGCCGGTGGCACTCGATTTCGTCGGCCAGCAGCGCATCGAAGGCTTCGCGGTCGGGGTGCTGGGTGTGGTCGAGCGCGATCGCGGCAATGCCATGCTCACGCGCGTAATCCAGCCCCGCCGCCTGCGGCCGGTTGCTGATGACCGCAGCGATCTCGATCGGCAACCGCGCCTCGACGATCGCGCGGAAATTGCTGCCGCGCCCGGACAGCAGCACGACGGCGCGGCAGGTCACAGATAAATCACCTGCTCCGCGCCCTCGGGACGGGCGACGATCTCGCCGATCTGCCACACGGTCTCGCCGCTTGCCTCGAGGTGCGCCTTCGCCGCCGCGGCATCACTTGCCGCAACGACCACGCACATGCCGATGCCGCAGTTGAAGGTGCGCAGCATTTCCGTCGGCTCGACGTTGCCGGCCTGCTGCAGCCAGTCGAACAGGGGGGGGCGCGTCCACGCGCCTTGATCGACGCGCGCAGCGACGCTGTCGGGCAGGCAGCGCGGCAGGTTGCCGGTGATGCCGCCGCCGGTGATGTGGGCCATGCCCTTGACGCTGAGCGCTTCCATCAGCGCCAGGAGCGGTTTGACGTAGATGCGCGTCGGCGCCATCACCGCGTCGGCGAAGGGACGGCCGTGGAAGTCGGACTTGAGGCCGATGTGGCTCAAGTCGATCAGCTTGCGGATCAGCGAATAGCCGTTGGAATGCGCGCCGGACGAGGCCAGCCCCAGTACCACGTCTCCCGGCACGATGGACTGCCCACCGATGACCTTGCTCTTTTCCACCACCCCGACCGCGAAGCCGGCGAGGTCGTATTCGCCATCGGGGTACATGCCGGGCATCTCGGCGGTTTCGCCGCCGATCAGCGCGCAGCCGGCCTGTTCGCAGCCGGTGGCGATGCCGGCGATGACCGCCTCGGCGGTGTCGAGCGTGAGCTTGCCGCAGGCGAAATAGTCGAGGAAGAACAAGGGTTCCGCGCCCTGCACCAGGATGTCGTTGACGCTCATCGCAACGAGGTCGATGCCGACGGTGTCATGGCGGTTGAGCTCGAAGGCCAGCTTGAGCTTGGTGCCGACGCCGTCGGTGCCGGACACCAGCACCGGTTCCTGGTATTTCTTGGAAATCTCGATCAGCGCGCCGAAACCGCCGATTCCGGCCAGCACTTCGGGGCGCATGGTGCGCCTCGCCAGCGGCTTGATGCGTTCGACCAGTGCATCGCCGGCGTCGATATCGACCCCGGCATCTTTGTAGGAAATGGAAGACACGCCCGGCTCCAGAATCAAAAAGTGCGGTATTTTACCGCCTATGTCGACTCCCCGCCCGTTCGCCCTGCCGTGGTTCGCGCTGGCCAGCCTGCTGGCGTTCGGCTGGCTGGTCTACTTGCTGGGGCCCATCCTCACCCCCTTCCTCGCCGGTGCGCTGCTCGCCTACATCTTCGACCCGCTGGTCGACCGCCTGCAGGCGCGCGGGCTGTCGCGCACGACCGGCACGCTGATCGTCATCGTGCTCGCCGGACTGGGCGTGTTCACGCTGTTGCTGGTGGCGCTGCCGCTGTTCCAGGGGCAGTTCACCGAACTCTCGCAGCGCGTGCCGGCTGCGCTCGATCTCCTGCAGACCCGCTTGCTGCCGTGGCTGGAACAGATCTTCGGCCTCGCCATCGACCCCAACCTCTCCGCACTGAAAACCTGGCTGACCGAGAAGGCCACGCAGAACGGCGCCGCCTGGCTGCCGACGCTGCAGACCGGCGCGCTCGCCATCGTGGGCGTGCTGGCCAACCTGCTGCTGATCCCGGTGGTGATGTTCTATCTGCTGAAGGACTGGGACGTGATGGTCGGACGCGTCGCCGCACTCACCCCGCGCGCCTGGATGGGCCGCGTCACCCGCGTCGCGCGGGCGATGGACGCGGTGGTCGGCGAATTCCTGCGCGGCCAGGTGGCGGTGATGGCCGCGTTGTCGCTGTATTACACCCTGGCACTCTGGGCGGTGGGGCTGGATTACGCCCTGCCGATCGGCCTCCTCACCGGCGTGCTGTCCTTCGTGCCTTTCCTCGGCTTCGGCCTCGGCATGATCCTGGCCCTATTGGTCGCGCTGCTGCAGTTTGCCGACTGGACCGGGGTGGCCTGGGTGGCCGGCATCTATCTCGCCGGGCAGGTGCTGGAAAGCTATGTCGTCACGCCGCGCCTGGTCGGCGAGCGCGTCGGCCTGCATCCGGTGGCGGTGATCTTCGCTCTGGCGGCGTTCGGCCAGTTGTTCGGCTTCGTCGGCGTGCTGTTGGCGGTGCCTTTGGCAGCGGTGCTGCTGGTGGCCCTGCGCGAGTTGCGCGGAGCCTACGAGGCCAGCGCCTTCTATCGCGGCGGCTATAATGCCGGCTCTTCCGATTCAGCTCTACCCGCCATGTCCGCACCGCGCCCCGGCCGCCCCCTGTTCGAATCGTGCATCGCTTCGCTTCCGCTGGTCCATCGCGGCAAGGTCCGCGACATCTATGCCGTCGGCGACGACAAGCTCCTGATCGTCACCACCGACCGGTTGTCCGCTTTCGACGTCGTGATGCCCACCCCGATCCCCGGCAAGGGCGAGGTGCTGACCAAGGTGTCGGCCTTCTGGTTCGACAAGCTGAAATCCATCGTGCCGAGCCAGGCGCTCGACATCGCGCCGGAATCGGTCGTCCACGAATCCGAGCGCGACCAGGTCGCGGGTCGCGCCATCGTGGTGAGAAAGCTCAAGGCGCTGCCGGTCGAAGCCATCGTGCGCGGCTATCTGGTCGGATCGGGCTGGAAGGAATACCAGGTGAGCCAGTCGGTGTGCGGCATTGCGCTGCCCGCCGGGCTGAAACAGGCCGACCGCCTGCCCGCGCCGATCTTCACCCCGTCGACCAAGGCTGCGGTCGGCGCGCACGACGAAAACATCGCATTCGAACAGATGGCCCAGCTGACCGGCGCCGACCTGGCGAAGCAGGTGCGCGACGTCAGCCTTGCCCTGTATCAATCTGCCGCGGAGTACGCGCTCACACGCGGCATCATCATCGCCGATACCAAATTCGAATTCGGGCTGGACGAAGCCGGCAGGCTGGTGTGGATCGACGAGGCGCTGACCCCGGATTCGTCGCGCTTCTGGCCGGCCGACCAATACCGCCCGGGCAGCAATCCGCCCAGCTTCGACAAGCAGTTCGTGCGCGACTGGCTGGAAGCCAGCGGCTGGAACAAGCAGGCGCCGGGACCGGAACTGCCGGCCGAGATCGTGGCCAAGACCAGCGAGAAATACCGCGAGGCGATGGCGCGGCTGCTGGCCTAGACCCGTTCCTCCGTGCAGGAAACAGCGAGTCGCCTCATGCGAAGCACGATTCCTTCGTATGCTTCGTGCCCTTCCGGGGCTGTCTTACTTCAGCGTCGCGTTCAGGAAATCCGCCACGGCCGCCACCATCTCGGCCTCGTGCCCGCTGAAGAAATGGTCGGTGCGCGCCACCACCACCTGCTTCGAATCCGGGCTGGCCAGGCTTTGCTTGCGCTTGGCGGCGTTCGCCAGTACCGGCGGCAGGTCGTTGGCGCCGTAGAGATCGAGGATAGGCAGCTTGACCGCACCGTAACCCTCGAAGGAGGGCCCGAGGCTCGCCCAGGATTTCACGGCGGGATCGGACTTGCCGGCGAAATACACCAGGCTCATGCGCGAGCCCATGCTGTGCGAGACGACCGCCAGCTGGCCGTAGCCCTTGGCCTTGAGGAATTCGACCGCCTCGGCGATGCGCTCGGCCGCTTCGGGGAAGGTCGGCGGATAGGCCTCGCTCTTGGCATCGGCGGCGAGGATCGGCATCTGGATCGACAGGGTGGCGAAACCGCGGTCGGCGAGCTCGGTACGCAGGGTGCCGACCATGCCCCAGTCGGGGTGGATGCCCATGCCGTGGACGACGATGGCGGCCTTGCCGGTGTCGGCCGGCGTGTATAGCGTGAGGAATTTATGGTGGCCACGCGGGGTTTGCAGGTAGACCGGATCGCCCACCACCAGGCCCGGAAGGACCTCGTCGGCCCATTTCTTCTCGCGGGCGTAATCGGCGCCCCCGCCGGCGAGCGCACCCAGTGAAACCAGCGCAGTCCATGCAGCAAGCAGCCCTAACAGCATGTTTTTCTTCATGTCCATCCTCCGGAGCGTTAAAGTTCAACATCCGCCAACCCGATAATTCAACGAAACCGTGGTTAGATCAACCATTCAAGGTAGCAAAAAGTGACTGCCCATCCACTGCGCGTCGTACCATCTGCCGCGACCTCCTCCCCGCAACGCGACGCGCGTTCGCGCGGTAGCGCGCGCGTGGTCATCGTCGACGACCGCGGCACCGCACGCAGCCTGCTCGAAGGCCTGGCACGGACGCTCGAACCGGGCGTGATCGTGGAAAGCTACGCCGATCCGCAGGACGCGCTGGCGCAGATGCAACTCTCTACGCCCGACCTCATCATCACCGATTACCGCATGCCCGGCATGGACGGCATCGAATTCACCCGCCGCATCCGCTCCGAGCGCCGCCTCGCCGACGTGCCGATCATCATCGTCACCGTGGTCGAGGACCGCCAGATCCGTTATCAAGCGCTGGAAAACGGCGCCACCGATTTCCTCACCCGCCCGATCGATCCGCAGGAATGCCGCGCCCGCTGCCTCAACCTGCTGGCGCTGCGGCGCAGCCAGAAAATGGTGACCGACCGCGCGCTATGGCTGGAAGAACAGGTGATGCAGGCGACCCGCGAAGTGCGCACGCGCGAACGCGAAACCCTGCTGAAGCTGGCCAAGGCGGGCGAATACCGCGACGAGGAAACCGGCAACCACATCTTCCGCATGGCGAAATATGCCCGCCTGATCGCCGAGGAACTGAAGCTGACAGCGATGGAGTGCGACGAGATCGAGGCCGCCGCACCGATGCACGACATCGGCAAGATCGGCATTCCCGACGTGATTCTGCTCAAGCCCGGCCGCCATACCCCGGAGGAGCAGGAAATCATGCGCCGCCATCCGCTGATCGGCCACGAGATCCTCGCCGACAGTCCGTCGCGCTACCTGCAGATGGGCGCGGTGATCGCGCTCGGCCACCACGAGAAGTTCGACGGCAGCGGCTACCCGCAGGGCCTGGCGGGCGAAGACATCCCCCTCCCCGCGCGCATCGTGGCCGTCGCCGACGTTTTCGACGCGCTCACTTCCCATCGCCCCTACAAGCGCGCCTGGTCGTTCCAGGATGCGCTGAAATTCGTCCAGACCGAAAGCGGACGTCACTTCGACCCGGCATGCGTACGGGCCTTCGAACTGCGCATCGACGCCGTGGCGGCGATCATGCGCGACCTCGGCGACGCGTTGGACTGAAGCGCCGCCCCATGTCCAAGCTGCCGCTGCCTATCTTCGCCAGACGCCTGCAGGAAAGGATCCGGGCGCGCCCGGATACCGAGTTCCAACAAGCGGCGATCCGCTTCGCCATCGGTGTCATTTCCTATTTTTATTTCAGTTCCGGCTGGGTCGACCATCCTGAATACATCTACTCGAGCATCCATTTCGTCGCGCTGTTTTTCATATCGACTTCCGCGCTGATCCTGGTCGGTACCCTGAGCAATCCGCAGATTTCCCCCAAACGGCGGTTGTTTGGGGCAGTCGTGGATTTCTCGACCGCCTCGTTCCTGCTGCTGATTGGCGGCGAAACCTCGGCTCCGCTGGTGGGCGTTTATCTGTGGGTCGCGCTGGGCAACGGTTTCCGGTACGGCGTGCCGTACCTGTATTTCTCGACGGTTCTGGCTGCGATCGGTTTCGGCTCGGTGCTGGCCTTCAATCCTTTCTGGCACTCACACCTTGCACTGGGAATCGGCATCCTGTTCACCATGGTGATCGTGCCGTTGTATGCCGCCTCGTTGACGCGCCAGCTGCATGCGGCAGTCAATCGCGCCAATGAGGCCAGCCTGGCCAAGTCGAACTTCCTCGCCAACATGAGCCACGAACTGCGGACCCCGCTCAATGGCGTCATCGGCGTCGCCGATCTGCTGGCGGAAACGAAGCTCGACAAGGAACAAAAGGAATTCGCCCAGATCATCCGCGCGTCGGCCGATACCCTGCTCGAGCTGATCGACAACGTGCTCGACATCTCGCGCATCGAATCTGGCCACATCGCCACACACGGCGAGGATTTCGACCTGCACCGCATGGTCAACGGCACCGTCGCCATGATGGAAACGCAGGCCCAGGCCAAGGGACTGGTGCTGGGTGCGCATATCGCGCCGCAGACGCCGTTCCATCTCCACGGCGACGCACGCCACCTGCGCCAGATCCTGATCAACCTGATCGGCAACGCCATCAAATTCACCGAGCACGGCCGGGTCGACGTCTACATCCGGCCGGTCGGGCAAGGCAGCCCGCAGCGCCTGCGCTTCGAGGTCGTGGACACCGGCATCGGCATTGCCGAAGCCGCGCAAGCGCGCATTTTCGACAGTTTCACCCAGGCTGACCCCTCCATCACGCGCCGCTTCGGCGGCACCGGGCTGGGCACGACGATCGCCAAGCAGCTGGTGGAGACGCTCGGCGGCCAGATCGGCCTGCACAGCCGCGAAGGCGAAGGCACGACGTTCTGGTTCGAGCTGCCGTTCACCCTGCAGCCCGCCCAAAACATGGCAACCGACGAACACTTCGATGGACCGATGCGGGTGGCGATCCTGGCGGGAGGCGAACTGGCGGCCCGCCTCCAGACCGTGATACGTGCCTGGGGTGCCGACACCGTGGCCGTGGACAATACCGCCCGCCTCGCCGCCGAGCTGTCCGCCTATCTGACCGGCGGCACGCTGCTAGGCGCAGTGGTGGTCGAGCGCAGCGCCCTACCGGGCGACCCGGCCGCCTTCCTGCGCCTGCTGCACGACGATCCCAGCCTGTCCGCCCTGCCCGTCATCCTCATCGAGTCCGACGCCAGCACATCCGTATCGCACGACACCCATTGGGTGCGCGAAGGCTACGCCTCGGTGCTGCGCACGCCGGTCAACACCACCCTGCTGTTCAACGCCATCCACGCCGCCGTCAGCCACGACATGCCGGCGAACGTGGTGTCGCTGGCCAACCGCTTCCAGTCCCAGGCCGGGCACGCGCCGGCGCTGCACATCCTGGTGGCGGAAGACAACCCGGTCAACCAGCGCGTGATCCGCGGCCTGCTGGAACACGCCGGACACAAGACCTATCTCGCGCACGACGGCGAGGAAGCCTTGGCCATGCTCGAGGCCGACGAACAGGCGTTCGACCTCGCCATCATCGACATGCACATGCCGCAGCTGTCCGGGCCCGAGGTGGTGCAGCGCTGGCGCTTCATGGAGAGGGGCCACTTGCCGGTCATCATGCTGACCGCCGACGCGCGCGCCGAAGCCCAGGCCGCCTGTGAGGACGCCGGGGCCGACACCTTCCTCACCAAGCCGGTCAACGGCCGCGAACTGCTCGACATCATCGCCCGACTGGCCGGACAGCAGGCGCAACCCACCGTTGCCAGCGCAGCCACGGCCACACAAGCCATCGAGGAACTGGATGAATCGGTGCTGGACGAACTGGCCAAGCTGGGCGGCGTTGCTTTCGTGGAGGACCTGGTGGCCAGCTTCGGGGAAGACAGCGAACGCGCATTGCGCGACATCGAGCGCGCGCTGGCCGCCCAGGAGTATGGCCAGTGGCACGACCAGCTGCACATGCTGAAAGGCGGTGCCAGCGACGTCGGCGCCAATCTGCTGGCGCAGCGCTGCGCCGAAGCCGAGCGCGTCAAGCCGTTCGAACTCGCAACCAGCCTGGCACAGACCCGACTGGACGAGGTGCGAACCGCACTGGCCCACACCCAGACCGCCCTTGCCGCGTATCAGGCGAGCAAATTACGCGCTGAACGCCTGTGATGCTTCTGCTGGCGCCGTTGCCGGGGTATCGGTTTTCCCTGTCTGACGGCTGACCAGACGCTCCATCATGCGCAGATCCTTGGCTTCAAGACGCAAGGCTGCATCCACCCAGATGTCGGCCACACGCATCAACTCGGCATACGCGATAGGCTGAATTTCACTGCGGACGCAGCGCAAGGCGAGCGCGCCGTTGCGGGAGCGCGCTTCGCGTCGAATGTATTCGTGCACCGCCATTTCACCTTCTCCCGGCTCGGCCAGCACGTCCACCACACCCAGGGCATGCAGCTCTTCCGCGAGAAAAAGCCGGCCACTCAGAATCATCTGTTCCGCCTTTTGATAGCCCACCCGGCGACCCAGCAGGCTCAGCGCCCCCATCCCCGGGAACAGATTGAAGAGGATTTCAGGAAATCCGAGTTTGGTCCCGCGTTCCGCGATCAACACATTGCCGGACAGCGCGCACTCGAATCCGCCCCCCAGCGCGTCGCCCTGAACCAGGGCGATCGACTTCAAGCCCGGCCGGTTGAGGTTCACGGCATTCAGATAGAGCGGTTCAATGCACGCCTTGGCATATTGAGCCAGGCGGTCACGGTCGCCTGAAGCGATCAACTCCGCAAAACGATTCAGATCCCCGCCATAGTTGAATACGCCGGGATGGGACGATGCCGTGACCATATAGCGCACGTCGGGCTGCTCGGGATCGTCAATCTGCCCGGCAACGGCATGACACCAATTCAACAATTCCTGCAAAAGGGTCGGGGTAAAGCAGGGGCGCGGCTCACTGTGCATGTAACCCCATGCGACCTGGCTATGCGGATCGAAATACGTGGTGAGTTGGGTGTAGGAAGTATGCTGCGGTTGCAGCGTGGAACGGACAGCTTGCAGGTGTGCCATGAATATCTCCACGTACGTTGTTGATCGACATAGGTGCCGAGATTTCGGCACGTAAGGGAAGACTAACTCGGGCGGTGGGGCGGCTCAAGCGCGAAATCATTACACACCGCGGATTTCAACATCTGGTGGAGCTACACACAGGGAAACCCTAAATCATGGTTCAACCCCGTCTTGCCTAGAACGTCCATACCATGCGCAGCGCCAGCACCAGCAGCAGCAGGGCAAAAATCCGCTTCAGCGGACGGACCGGCAGGCGGTGCGCGGTGAGGGCACCGAGCGGTGCGGTGAGCACGCTGCCAAGCACGATGCCGGCGAACGCCGGCAGGTAGACGAAGCCGACGCTGCCGGCGGGCAGGCCGGGCGTGGACCACCCCCCCAGCACGTAGCCCAGCGCACCGGCCATGGCGATCGGGAAGCCGATCGCCGCCGAGGTGGCGATCGCGCGATGCAACGGCACGTTGTGCCACAGCATGAAGGGCACCGACAGGGTGCCGCCGCCGATGCCGACCCAACTCGACACCGCGCCGATCACACCGCCCGCCAGCGTCGTCCCGGCACGTCCCGGCAGCCCGCGATGCGGCGCCGGCCTGAAATCCAGCCACATCTGGAACGCGGCATAGAACAGGAAGGCGACGAAGAACAGCTTCAGCACGAAGGCCGGGACCTGCGCCGCCAGCAGCGCGCCGGCCAGGGTGCCGGCGAGGATGCCGGGCGCGATGCGCCGTACCAAGGACCACTCGACCGCGCCGTGTCGATGGTGCGCGCGCACGCTGGACAGCGAGGTGAAGAGGATGGACGCGAGCGAGGTGCCGAGCGCCAGCTGGGGTTCCATGCCGGCGGCCAGACCCTGCGCGTGCAGCAGCATGATCAGCGCCGGCACGATGATGAGGCCGCCGCCGACACCGAGCAGGCCGGCGACGAAGCCGACCGCCAGGCCGAGGCCGACATAGGCCGCCAGCAACGCGGGGGCCAGCCCGGACATCAGAGATGCTTGACGATGAAGGCGTACTCGGCCGGATCGACCGGGGTGATCGACAGGCGGTTGCCCTTCTGCAGGATGCGCATGTTGGCGAGCTCGGGATAGCCGCGGATTTCAGCCAGCGGCATCAGCCGCGTCTTCTTCACCAGTTTCACGTCGACGTTGAACCAGCGCGGATTCTCCGGCGTGGCCTTGGGGTCGAAGTACTTGTTCTTCGGATCGAACTGGGTGGCATCCGGGTAGGCCAGCACGCTGACCTCGGCCAGTCCGGCGATGCCAGGCTCGGCACACGACGAATGGTAGAACAGCACCTTGTCGCCGGGCTTCATCTGATCGCGCATGAAATTGCGCGCCTGGTAATTGCGCACGCCGTACCAGGCGACGCTCTGCTTGGGCATGGTAGCGAGATCGTCGATGCTGACGTCGCTCGGTTCGGATTTCATCAGCCAGTAGCGCATGTCTATTCTTCCTCGTCGTTCCTGGAGCACCTGCCCGATCGACAGACCCGGACGGGGTGCAGGCATGCAAGCGGCGGCCCGGACGATCAGCACACGCCTCGCGTTTGGCGAAAAGACAATGCGGCGAATACGGCGCCCACGACCACGCCGCCTATTGCATCCAGGACGACATGTTGGCGGGTTGCAATGGTCGACCAAATAATAACCGAACAGTGCAGCGCGCTCAGCAGCGGCAGGATTTTCGGTGCGTCCATCTGGACGAACAGACGGTTCAGCCAGAAAGCGGAAAAAACGGCGGATGCGACATGCAGCGAGGGGAAGGCGTTGCCTGCCGCATCGATGCCCTTGATGAGGGCAAACTCGGGGTAGGCCTTCCAGTCGATGCCGGCCGGAGGGGTACTCGTCGGGAATAGCCAGAAGATCGCCAGGCAGAACAGGCAGAGCCAGCCGATCCACAGGCCGAACCTGAGCAGGGCTCGCAGATTGCCGAGCAAGGCCGGCGGCAGCGAGACATAGAACCACAGCGAAATGTAGGCCGGCAAGGCGGCAGGCGAAAATCCGATCCAGGTATCGAGCCAGGTCACCGGCATGACGACGGGCGGCGTGAGCGGATTGCGAAGAACGGTGAAATAGCCCCAGAAGAAAAGGACCATGAACGTCATGGTGCCCAAGGCCTTGAGAGGCCACATGATGACCAGGCGCTGCGCCATCTGGCGGTGCCAAGGGGGGGTGAGTGGAGACGCCATGTATTAGCTTGAGTTGTCTTGGAGGAACGAGACCGGATTGGATGAGCGGGACGGGGGAAAGCCTTGGGGCTGGGGGGGTGATCGGCTAAAATCCGCGCGGTATGAAATCCATTGAACTGATACGCAATTTTCTCAATGCCCGACAAGGCATCGAGCCGGCAAAGATTGTTCCTGAAGCGTTGTTGGCCGATCTCGGCGTCGACTCGCTGATGATGCTCGAGCTGATCTTCGAATTCGAGGACAAGTTCGACCTCAAGCTTCCCGAGGACCTGAAGAGCCCGCAGACCGTCGGCGAAATGGTCACGCTGATGGACGGGCTGATCGCCAGCCAGAAGAGCTGAACCATGAACCCGCGGCGCGTGGCAATCACCGGCCTCGGTCTGGTCAGCCCCTACGGGGGTGATCTTACCGACTTTTTCGTCCGCCTGGCCGCCGGAGAATCCGCCGTTCGCCATTTGCTGACCGACGACCGGCCGCGCCCGCTTTCCATCCCCTTTGTCGACTGCCCGGCTTTCGATCCCGATGCGGCGCTCGGCAAGCCGCTTGCTTCGATGATGGACCGCTTCGCCCAGCTTGGCATGGCCGCAGCCTTCGCAGCCTGGGACGATGCCGGCCTGCCACGCGCCGCCGGCGGCGAGTCGCGCGATGACTGGGGGGTCTCCTGGGGCACCGCGCTGGGCGGTACGCTGGCCTACGAAAAGGGCTACCGGGATCTATGGCAAAAGGGCCGCGACCGCCTGTCGCCGCTCACCGTCGTCCTCGGCATGAACAACGCGGCCAACGCCCACATCTCGATCCAGCTCGGCCTCGGTGGCGTGAGCATGAGCCACACGGTGGCCTGCGCCTCGTCGGCCATCGCGATCGGCGAAGCCTTCCGCCGCGTGCGCAGCGGCGAGGCGCCGGTGATGCTCACCGGCGGCTCCGACGCGCCCCAGGCCTATGGTGTCGCCCGCGCGTGGGAGGCCCTGCGGGTGATGGCGCCCGCCGATGCCGACAGCGCCGCGTCCGCTTGCCGCCCCTTCGCCGCGGACCGGCGCGGCCTGGTGTTGGGCGAAGGCGGCGCGGCGCTGGTGCTGGAGGACTGGGACCGTGCCGTCGCACGCGGCGCCCGCATCCACGGCGAAATCGTCGGCTACGGCACGAATTGCGACCACAGCCATCTGGTCCGCCCGGAAACCGCCGGCCAGGTCCGCGCCTTGCACGCAACGCTGGCCGATGCCGGCCTGGCCGCCGGCGACATCGATTACATCAACGCCCACGGCACGGCGACCGCCGAGGGCGACCCGGTCGAGATCGCCGCGCTGAAGAGCGTTTTCGGCGAGCGCGCCACGCGGCTTCCGGTCAGCGCCACCAAGTCCATGCACGGCCACCTGCTCGGCGCGGCCGGGGCCATCGAGGCCATCGCCACCGTGCTCGCCCTGCGCGAGCAGGCCATCCCGCCGACCGCCCAGCTGAACCCGGACAATCTCGACCCGGCTTGCAGCGGCATCGACCACGTCTTCAGCAGCCGGCACGGCGTGCCCTTGCGCGCCGCGCTGTCCAATTCCTTCGCCTTCGGCGGCAGCAACGCGGTGCTCGCGTTTCGCGCCGTCGCCCAGTAAATCCACGGAAAGTTCGCCATGTCCCAAGCCCCCGCCCCGGAAACCGTTGACGCCCTGCTGCCGGAAGTCGCCGCCCTGATCGTCGAAGCGCTGAACCTCGAAATGGCCCCGGAAGAAATCGCCCCCGACGCGCCGCTATTCGGCGAAGGCCTCGGGCTGGATTCGATCGACGTGCTGGAAATCGCGCTGGTCATTTCCAAGCAATACGGCTTCCAGTTGCGTTCGGACAACGCCGACAACGTGCGGATCTTTGCCTCCCTGCGCGCACTGACCGCCTACATCGCCAGCCAGCGGACAAAATGACCATGAGCGCGACCCAGGTGCTGCGCAGCCTGGCCCTGGTCGCCCTGATGGCCACCTGGGCCATTGCCGCATTTTTCGGCAGCACCGGGCAGGGCCGACCCGATTTCAACACGGCCGTCGGCGCAGCCCCTTTCGTCGCCGTCCTCGCCATGCTGCTCTGGCGGGTACGGCACCCGTTGGGGATGGCCGCTGGCAGCGTGCTCGTGGTCGCTGCGCTGGCCTGGCTGTGGCCGTCGCTGCGCCAGAACGTCGGCCTGCTCTATTTCATCGAACACCTCGGCACCAACCTGGCGTTTGCTGCGCTGTTCGGCAAGACCCTGTTCGGCCCCGGCGAGCCGCTGATCACCCATTTCGCGCGGATCGTCAACAACGGCGTGCTGTCCGGACGCCAGCTCCGCTACACCCGCCGGGCCACGCTGGCGTGGACCCTCTTCTTCCTTGCCAACGCCACGCTGTCGGCGCTGCTCTATGCACTGGCGCCGCCTGCTGTCTGGTCGTTCTACGCCAGCCTGCTGACCGCGCCGCTGATCGGTCTGATGTTCGCCGCCGAACACCTGTGGCGCATGCGCGCGCTGCCGCCCGAAGAACGTCCCAGCCTCGCCCAGGTCGCCCATGCCTGGCGCCAGCGTGCCACGGCCAAGGGTTCATGAACGCGCTGCCGCTGATTTCCGGGCTTGACCTCGACGGCACGTTCGCGTGGCTGCCGACCGGGCCGCGCCGCGTGCGCGATTTCCTGGCCGACGCCCGGGCGCTGGCCGAACGACTGCCGGCCGGCGGCGCGCTGCTCAACCTCTGCCACGACCGCTACCGCTTCGCGGTCGGTTTCGCGGCCGGGCTGCTCGCCGGCAAGGTCAGCCTGCAACCCGCGTCGCAGTCGGCCGAGACACTGCGGCGGATCGGCGACGACTTTCCGGATGTCGTCTGCCTGTGCGACGGCGACTTCGACACCCAGGACCTGCCGCGCTGCGACTTCCCCGATCTGTCCGCAGCCGACCCGGGCCAGGTCGCCGACATTCCGCGGATTTCCAGCGACCGGGTGGCCGCCATCCTGTTCACCTCCGGCTCGACCGGCCTGCCGCAGCCGCATCGCAAGACCTGGGGCAGGCTGGTCGCCAACGGCCGTGCCGAGGCAGCGGCGCTCGGCCTCGACCGGACACCGCACGTCCTCGTCGGCACCGTGCCGGTGCAGCACAGCTTCGGCTTCGAATCGACCTTCCTGCTCGCCCTGCACGGCCGCTGCGCCTTCTGGGCGGGCAAGCCCTTCTACCCGCAGGACATCGCCGCCGCGCTCGATGCGGTGCCGCGACCGCGCCTCCTGGTGACCACGCCCTTCCACCTGTCGACGCTGCTGGCGTCCGGCATCGAACTGCCTGCCATCGACCAGCTGCTTTCCGCCACCGCTCCCTTGTCGAGCACGCTCGCCGCCGAGGCGGAAGCGCGCAGCGGCGCGCCGCTCGACGAAATCTACGGCTCGACCGAGAGCGGCCAGCTGGCTCACCGGCGCACCACCGCCGGGGCGGAATGGACGTTGCTGCCAGGCATCCGCCTGGAACAGGACGCTGACCGCACCTGGGCCTGCGGCGGCCACGTCGAAGGCCGCGTCCCCCTGTCCGACCGCATCGAGCTGCTGCCGGACCAGCGTTTCCTGCTGCACGGCCGCCACACCGACCTGATCAACATCGCCGGCAAGCGCACCTCGCTCGCCTACCTGAACCACCAGATCGCTGCCGTACCCGGCGTCGTCGACGCCGCCTTCTTCCTGCCGGACGACGAGGCGCCCGACGGCATCACGCGTCTGACCGCCTTCGTCGTCGCGCCCACGCTCGACAGCCGGCGGCTGCTCGCCGCGCTGCGCCAGCGCATCGACCCGCTCTTCCTGCCGCGCCCGGCGATCTTCGTCGACGCTCTCCCGCGCAACAGCACCGGCAAGCTGCCGCGCAGCGGGCTGCAGGCGCTGTATGCACAAAAGGTCCAGCATGGCGGCCGCTGAATTCGCCTGGGCCGTTCCGCCCGATCACCCGGCCTTCCCCGGCCATTTTCCCGGCCGCCCGATCGTGCCGGGCGTGGTGCTGCTCGACCAGGCCATCCTGTTCGCGGAGAAGATGCTCGGGATGCGCGCCGAACGCTGGCAGATCGGAAACGCCAAGTTCCTCAGCCCGGTCGGGCCGGCCGAAACCCTGGTTTTTTCCCTGCAGCCCACACCGCGCGGCGCCATCGCCTTCACGGTGAAGTCCGGCGACCGCGACGTCGCGTCCGGCAGCCTGACCCCGTCCGCGCCATGATCGGACAGACGACGCCAGGCTGGATGCGCCAGCAGGAACGCAGCAACCTCGCCATCCTCAAGCTGATGGTGTGGATTTCGCTGGCCTTCGGCCGTGCCGCCGGTCGCGTCGTGCTCGCCGGCATCGCACTGTATTTCACCTTGTTCGCTCCGCGGGCCCGCCGCGCCAGCCGCGCCTACCTGAAGCGGGCGCTCGGGCGCTGGGCGGAATGGGCGGACGGCTATCGCCATGTATTCAGCTTCGCGACCACCATCCACGACCGCATCTACCTGCTCAACGAACGCTTCGACCTGTTCGACATCGAAGTCGTGGGCGCCGAGGCGCTGCACGCTGCGCTCGCCCGGCAACCGGGCGCCCTGCTGATCGGCGCGCACCTCGGCAGCTTCGAGGTGCTGCGCGCGGTGGGACGCGGCCAGGCGGGGCTCAAGGTGGCGATGCTGATGTACGAGGAAAACGCCCGCAAGATCAACGCCACGCTCGAAGCCATCAACCCCAGGGCCACCCAGGACATCATCCCGCTCGGGCGCATGGACTCGATGCTCGAAGCCCGCGACAGGCTGGAAGCGGGCTATCTTGTCGGGATGCTGGCCGACCGCTCGCTCGGCAGCGACGACACGATGGAGTGTCCGTTTCTTGGAGAAGCGGCCCCGTTTCCGGTCGGACCGTGGCGGCTGGCGGCGATGCTGCGCCGCCCCGTGTTCTTCATGACCGGGCTTTACCTGGGCGGCAACCGCTACCAGCTCCACTTCGTGCCGCTGGCCGATTTCTCCGCGACGCCCCGGAGCGAACGCGACGCCGCCATGGCGGCCGCGATGCAGCACTACGCCGACTGCCTGACGCATGTCTGCCGGCTGGCGCCCTACAACTGGTTCAACTTTTTTGATTTCTGGCAGAAAAAATGATCCGTCACCTGTTTTCCGCCCTCGTCCTCGCCTGCCTGGCGGCGACCGCTCACGCCGCCTTCGACGTCGAGCAGCTGATGGCCGGTCTCGCCGAGCACAAGGGCGGCCGCGCGAAGTTCGTCGAAAAGCGCTACCTCGCCGTGCTCGACCGGCCGTTGACCGCCACCGGCGAGATGACCTACACCGCGCCCGACCGCCTGGAAAAGCGCACCCTGACGCCCAAGCCTGAAACCCTCCTGCTCGACAAGGATCTCCTCAGCATCGAGCGCGACAAGCGCAAACTGTCGATCAACCTGGCCAGCCGGCCGGAGGCGCTGGCCTTCGTCGACAGCATCCGCAGCACGCTGGCGGGCAACCGCGAGGCGCTGGAACGGAGCTACGCGCTGCAACTGAGCGGCAGTTCCGACAATTGGGTGCTCACGCTGTCGCCGCGCGAGCAGAAGATCGCGGCGCTGCTGCAGCGCATCACGATCAGCGGCAGCAAGAACCGGATCCGCAATATCGAATACCTGCTCGCCGACGGCGACCGCTCGGAACTCTTCATCGAACCCCTCGAACAGCCATGAGCCGAACCGCCGCGCGCACCTTCCTGCTGTGGTTGCTCGCCATGCTGGCCGGGGCGGCCATCGTCTGGAACAGCCGCTTTTCGGCCGACATCTCCTTCTTCCTGCCGGCTCGACCGAGCGCGGAGCAGCAGGTCCTGGTCGACCAGTTGAAGGAAGGCGCCGTCTCCCGCCTGCTGATGCTCGCCCTCGAAGGCGGGAATGCCGCGCAACGCGCCGAGCTGTCGCGCGCGCTGCGCGACCGGCTCGCCGCCCTGCCCGAATTCGTCTCGGCACAGAACGGCGACGCCGGCAGCCAGGACGCCGAGCGCGACTTCCTGCTCAGGCATCGCTATGCGCTCAGCCCGGCGGTGACGCCGGAACGTTTCACGACCGCGGGCCTGCAGGCGGCCATCTCGAACAGCATCGACCTGCTTGCCTCGCCGGCCGGCCTGCTGCTCAAGCCCTACCTGACCCGCGACCCGACCGGCGAACTGATCGAACTGATCGACACCCTCAACGCCGGCGCGCAGCCCGCCATCCGCGACGGCGTCTGGTCGTCGCCCGACGGCCAGCGCGCCCTGCTGCTCGTCCAGACCCGTGCGCTCGGCTCCGATACCGACGGCCAGGCACAGGCCATCGCACTGATCCACGAACACTTCGCCGCCATGACCCGGCACCCCGGCCTGAACGCCATCTCGCTGCAGCTGTCCGGCCCCGGCCTGTTCGCCGTCAAGGCGCGCGAGACGATCAAGAGCGAGGTCTCGCGCCTGTCGCTGATCAGCCTCACCGCCATCGCCGCCGTGCTGTTCTTTGTCTATCGATCGCCGCGCCTGATGCTCCTCAACCTGTTGCCGGTCGCCAGCGGCACCCTGGCCGGCATCGTCGCCGTCAGCCTGGCCTACGGCACGGTCTACGGCATCACCGTCGGTTTCGGGGCGGCGCTGATCGGCGAGGCGGTCGACTATGCGATCTATTATTTCGTGCAGTCCGGCCGGCTCGGCCCGGTCGAATGGCGGCGACGCTTCTGGCCGACCATCCGGATCGGCGTGCTGACGTCCGTGTTCGGCTTCGGCGCGCTGCTCTTTTCGGGCTTTCCCGGCCTGGCGCAGCTCGGCCTTTATTCGCTGGCCGGCGTGCTGACCGCCGCCCTCGTCACGCGTTTCGTGCTGCCGCCACTCACCGGGCCGGATGTCCATGTCCCCCTGCCGCGGCGCGCCGACGCCGCGCTGCACGCCGCCCTGCGCCGCGCGCGGGCGTTGCTGTGGCCGCTCATCGGCCTGGCGCTGGCCGCCGCCGCCTATCTCGCCGCCCAGCGCGAGCCGCTGTGGCTACCCAACCTGTCGGCCCTGTCCACGGTCAGCGAAGCGGATGCCGCGCTCGACGCCCGCCTGCGCGCCGACCTCGGCGCTCCCGACGCACGCTACATGGCCGTGGTCACCGCCCCCGACCGCGAAGCCGCGCTGCAGGCAGCCGAACGGGCGGGGCGCCGGCTCGACCGGCTGGTCGACGACGGCGTGATCGGCGGCTACGACAGTCCGGTCCGCTTCCTCCCCAGCGCCAGGACGCAGGCCGACCGCCTCGCCAGCCTGCCCTCGGCGGCGACGCTCCGCCCCCGCCTGCAGGCGGCACTCGCGGAGTCGCCGCTGTCCGCCGCCAAGCTCGAGCCTTTCCTCGCCGACGTCGAAGCCGCACGCCGGCAGCCCCCTCTCGGCCGGCAGGATCTCGACGGCAGCGCCCTGGCGCTGGCGGTCGACTCGCTGCTGCTGCACGGGCCGGGCGGCTGGAGCGTGCTGCTCCCGCTGCGCCCGGCAGGCGGCGAACAGGGGCTGGACATCCCGGTGGCGACCGTGCGCGCCGCGCTGGCCGGCAGCGGCGCCTTGTTCGTGGACATGAAGGGCGAATTCGACAGGCTCTACGGCGACTACCTCGATGAAGCGGTCGGTTTGTCGACCGCCGGTTTCGTCGCCATCGTCGCGCTGCTCGCGCTCACCTTGCGCTCGCCGCGCCGGCTGGTCGGCGTGCTGCTGCCGCTGGTGTTGTCGGTGGGCATCGTCATCGCCGGGCTGCACCTGGCCGGCGAGCGCCTGCACCTGCTGCACCTGGTCGGCATGCTGCTGATCGTCGCGGTCGGTTCCAACTATGCGCTGTTCTTCGACCGCATTGCCAGCGGCGCCGCACTGGATTCCGGCACGCTGATGTCGGTGGCCGTCGCGGCCACGACCACCGTGATCGGATTCGGTACGCTGGCCCTGTCTTCCGTGCCCGTCCTGCACGCCGTCGGCGTCACCGTCGGACCGGGCGCCCTTCTCGCGCTGCTGCTGTCGGCCGTGTTCGCTTCGCGCGCCCTGGCAAGATGACTGCCTTGCGGACGATACGCCAGGGGACCGGAGCGCCGAACCTGATGGTGCTGCTGCCGGGCGCCCATATGCAGCCCGAGCACTACGCGGAGGCCGGCTGCTTCGCTGCCGTCAGCCGCCGCGGACTGGCGCTCGACCTGCTCGCCGTCGATCTGGGGCCGGAAGCCTCGTCAGGCAGCGCCCCGCTCCCCGCCCTGCAGGCGCAGATTCTCGGCCCGGCCCGCCAGCAATACCGCCGCGTCTGGCTCGGCGGCATCTCGCTCGGCGGCCTGCTGGCGCTGTGCCACGCCGCCGACACGCCGGACGCGTGCGACGGCCTGTGCCTGCTCGCACCCTATCCCGGCAGCCGTCTGACCACGAACGCCATCGAACGCGCCGGCGGCCTCGATGCCTGGCACCCCACGCCGGAGCAGATCGCCGACCCCGAGTTCCGCACCTGGCGCTGGCTCAAGCAGCCCCCGGCCGACTTGCCGGTCTTCGTCGGCTACGGCACCGAGGACCGCTTCGCTGCCGGCATGCGGCAGCTCGCCGAGCGCTTCCCGCCCGCCACGCGCTGCGCCATTCCCGGCGGCCACGACTGGCCCGTCTGGCAACGGCTGTGGGCGCACTTCCTCGACCTCGGCCATTTTTCCGCCTGAACCATGCCACGCCCCTGGAAACCCGCTCCCGCAATCAAGGCGACCTTCGCCCTGCATGGCGCCGCCGCGCTCGGCACGCTGGCCGTGCCGGCCGCCTGGCCCTGGGCGCTCGGCGCGCTGGCCGCCAACCATGCGGTGCTGACCCTGGCCGGACTGTTGCCGCGCTCGACCCTGCTCGGCCCCAACCTGACCCGCCTGCCGGATGCCGCCGCCGCCCGCGGGGAAATCGCGCTGACCATCGACGACGGCCCCGATCCCGACGTCACCCCGCGCGTGCTCGACCTGCTCGACGCCGCCGGCGCCCGCGCCAGCTTCTTCTGCATCGGCTGGCGCGCCCGCGAAAACCCCGCGCTGTGCCGCGAGATCGTCGCACGCGGCCACCGCGTCGAGAACCATGGCGACGCCCATTCCAAGGCCTTTTCCGCGTTCGGCCCCGGCCGCATGAAAGCCGACATCGCCGCGGCGCAAGCCGTCCTCGCCGACATCACCGGCCAGGCACCGCGCTTCTTCCGCGCCACCGCCGGCCTGCGCAACCCCTTCCTCGACCCGGTACTGGCCGCGCTCGACCTGCAGCTCGCCGCCTGGTCCCGGCGGGGGTACGACACCCGCGAGGGCCGGCACGACATCGTGCTCGCCCGCCTGACGCGCGGTCTCGGCCCCGGCGACATCCTGCTGATGCACGACGGCCACGCCGCCCGCACGCCGGACGGCCTTCCGGTGATCCTCGCCACCCTCCCGCCCCTGCTGCGCACCCTGGCCGAACAGGAATTGAAGCCGGTGACGCTGATCGATGCCCTGCCATGACCGCCACCCGTTCTTTCCTCAAGCGCCTCGTCGATGAAGCCAGCCTGCCGTTTCGCTCGGGCGGCCATTTCGCCTACCACTACGCGCGCGGCAAGCTGTCGTCCGACTGCATCTTCCGCGAACTGCTGAAGCGCGGCCTCCTGCCGGCCGAAGGCCGCTACCTCGACCTCGGCTGCGGCCAGGGCAGCCTGTTCGCCTGGCTGCTCGCCGCCCGCAAACTGTACGAACAGGGCAACTGGCCGGACGGCTGGGCGCCCGCGCCCAGGCCGCTCAGCCTGCGCGGCGTCGAACTGATGCAGCGCGACGTCGTCCGTGCCAGCCGCGCCTTCGGCAAGGACCACCCCGTCGTGCGCATCGAGCAGGGCGACATGAACCAGGTCGATTTCGGCAGGGTCGACGTGATCACCATCCTCGATGCGCTGCATTACTTCGATCACGCGCGCCAGCAGGACGTGCTGGCGCGCATCCGCGCCGCGCTGCCGCCCGGCGGCCTGTTCCTGACGCGCGTCGGCAACGCGTCCGCCGGCCTGCCCTACCATCTGTGCAACTGGGTCGACCACGCCGTCACCTTCATGCGCGGCCACCGCCTGCCGCGCCTGTACTGTCGGCCCGTCGCCGAATGGAGCGACCTCCTCCGCGGCATCGGCTTCAGCGTCGAACCCGTGCCGATGAACGCAGGCACGCCCTTCGCCAACGTCATGCTCGTCTGCCGCGTGGCGGAATGAAGCGGCAGTCGCTCTGCTAGAATTTTCGATTCGCCAACCGGACCCTCGCATTGACTCCGCTGCTTCTTTCCGCCTACACCGCCACCAGCTGTCTCGGTCGCGGGCTCGACGCCACGCGGACTGCACTGCGCAACGGCCGCAGCGGACTGGCGCCTTGCGCATTCGAAACGGTGGCACTCGACACCTGGGTCGGCGAGGTCGCGGGCGTCGACGCCGAAAGGCTGCCCGCCCCCCTGGCCGACTTCGACTGCCGCAACAACCGGCTGACGCAGATGGGGCTGGAGACCGACGGCTTCGCCGGCCGCGTGCGCGAGGCCGCCGCCCGTTACGGCAAGACCCGCGTCGGCGTCTTCCTCGGCACCAGCACCGCAGGCATCCTGCAGACCGAGCTCGCCTACCGCCGCCGCGACCCCGCAACCGGCGCTCTGCCGGACGACTTCATCTACCGCACGACGCACAATTCCTTCTCGCTGACCGAATTCACCCGCGCCTATTTCGGCCTGGAAGGCATGGCGATGACGATCTCGACCGCCTGCTCGTCGAGCGCCAAGGTATTCGCCGCCGCCGCCCGCCAGCTCGAGCTGGGCCTGATCGACGCCGCCATCGTCGGCGGCGTCGATACGCTGTGCCTGACCACGCTCTATGGTTTCGCCTCGCTGCAGCTGACCTCCGCCCAACCCTGCCGCCCCTACGACGCGGCGCGCGACGGCATCTCGATCGGCGAGGGTGCCGGCTTCGCCCTGCTCGAACGCGCGGCCGCCCCGGCTCCCGGCGCGGTGCTGCTGCTCGGCGCCGGCGAATCCAGCGACGCCTACCACATGTCGTCGCCGCACCCGGAAGGCCTGGGTGCGAAACGCGCGATGGAAGCCGCGCTGCGCTCGGCCGGCCTGGCACCCGACGACATCGACTACATCAACCTGCACGGCACCTCGACGCCCGCCAACGACGCGGCCGAGGGCCGTGCGGTCGCCACGCTGTTCGGCGACCGCGTGCCCTGCTCGTCGACCAAGGGCGCCACCGGGCACACGCTGGGCGCGGCCGGCGCCATCGAAGCGGTGATCTGCGCGCTGGCGCTGACCGACGGCCTGTTGCCGGGCAGCCCGGGCACGGCCACGCCGGACCCGGCGATTCCCGTGCAATACCTGCTCGACGGCCGCCAAGGCCGCGTGCGCCACGCACTGTCCAATTCCTTCGGCTTCGGCGGCAGCAACTGCAGCCTCATCTTCGGGGTCGCCGCATGAGCCCGCCCTTGCGCGCCTGGATCGAAGGTGTCGGTCTGCTCGCCCCCGGCCTGCCGGACTGGCCGGCCGCACGCGCGGTGCTGCGCGGCGAACAGCCCTATGCCGCCGCGCCGTCGATATTGCCGGCGCCGGCCATCCTGCCGCCGGCCGAGCGCCGCCGCGCCAGCCGCGTCGTCAAGCTGTCGCTGGCCGTCGGCCTGGAGGCCGTCGCCCACGCCGGTGCCGATGCGTCGAAGCTGGCGACGGTGTTCGCCGCGTCCGGCGCCGACGGCCACAACTGCCACGCACTGTGCGAACAACTGGCAAGCGATGACCGCCAGATCTCGCCGACGCGCTTCCACAACTCGGTGCACAACGCCGCCGCCGGCTACTGGGGCATCGCCACCGGATCGATGGCGCCGTGCCAGGTCCTCTGCGCCTATGACGCCAGCTTAGGTGCCGGCCTGCTCGACGCCCTCGCGCAGGTGGCGCTCGAACGCCAGCCGGTGCTGCTGATCGCCTACGACAGCGAATACCCCGAGCCGCTGCACGCCAAGCGCGACACGCCCGATTGCGGCGGCGTCGCCCTGCTGCTCTCCGCCGAACGCAGCGCCCATACGCTGGCGGCGATCCAGGTCAGCCCGAGCGCCGACGCCGCCGGGCCGCTCGCCGACGCCGGGCTCGAAGCCCTGCGCACCGCCATTCCGGCCCTGCGCGCGCTGCCGCTGCTGCAGCGGCTGGCGAACGGCGAAGGCGGACACGTCACGCTCGACTACCTGCCGCCGATGCAACTCGGGGTGGAGGTGCAGCCATGCTAGACCGGCGCTGGATCGCCGCGCATATCCCGCACCAGGGCAGCATGTGCCTGCTCGATACGGTGCTCGAATGGTCGGACACGGCGATCGCCTGCCGCGCCGTGAGCCACGCCGACCCCGCCCATCCGCTGCGCGCCGAAGACCGGCTCGGCGCCGCCGCCGGGATCGAATATGCCGCGCAGGCGATGGCCGTGCACGGCGCCCTGATCGCCGGCGACGATGCGCCACCGCGCCAGGGCTATCTGACCAGCGTGCGCAGCGTCAGCCTGCACGTCGCCCGCCTCGACGACCTGCCCGGCGCGCTGGAGGTGCGCGCCGAACGCCTGTCCGGCGACGCCAACCACATCCTCTATCAATTCTCGCTCGCCCACGCCGGCCGCTGCCTGCTCGAAGGCCGCGCTGCCGTGGTGCTCGACGCTGCAGCCTTATGAAAGTCGCCGCCCTGTGAAGGAACCCACATCATGAAACGCGCCCTCGTCACCGGCGGCAGCGGCGGCATCGGCGCTGCGATCTGCAAGCGCCTCGCTGCCGACGGCCACCATGTTCTGGTCCACGCCAACCGCAGCCTCGACCGGGCGGCCGCCGTCGTCGCCGGGATCCGCGCCGCCGGCGGCAGCGCCGAAGCCGTCGCCTTCGACGTCACCGATCGCGCCGCGACCGCCGCGGCGCTGGACACGCTGCTCGAAGGCGGCGCCATCCAGATCATCGTCAACAACGCCGGCATCCACGACGACGCGGTGTTCCCCGGCATGTCGGGCGAGCAGTGGGATCGCGTGGTCGACGTCTCGCTGAACGGCTTCTTCAACGTCACCCAGCCGCTGACCCTGCCGATGATCCGCACCCGCTGGGGGCGCATCGTCAATGTGTCGTCGGTCGCCGCGATCGCCGGCAACCGCGGCCAGGTCAACTATTCGGCCGCCAAGGGTGCGCTGCACGCGGCGAGCAAGTCGCTGGCGCTGGAGCTGGCCAGCCGCGGCATCACGGTCAACGCGGTGGCGCCCGGCATCATCGCGACCGACATGAGCGAAGGCACGTTCGACGCCGAGGCGGTCAGGAAGCTGGTGCCGATGCAGCGCGCCGGCCAGCCGGAGGAAGTGGCCGACCTGATCGCCTTCCTCGCCTCCGACCAGGCAGCCTACATCTCGGGGCAGGTCATCTCGATCAACGGCGCCATGATCTGAGGCGGGCCGCCTCAGGCGGACCGCAGGATCAGGGCCCGCAGGCGAGCTAGTTTCGGCGCCACCATCGGCACCGTCAGCATGGTGCTCGCCACCGCCATCAGCAGCAGGGCGGTGAAGGTTTCGCTGCTGATGATCTGTTTGTCGAGCAGGATGTTGGCGAAGATGATCATGATCAGCGCCTTGGTCTGCAGCAGCCAGCCGATGATGGACGCCTCGCCCGGCGACCAGCGCAGGATGCGGCCGGCAACCTGGATGCCGATCAGCTTGCCGGCGACGGAAGCGAGCAGCAGCAGCGCCGCGGCGACGAAGACCGCCTCGCCGCCGACGTTCCAGTTGGTGCGCAGGCCGGTGGACAGGAAGAAGACCGGCATCATGACCAGCAGGACATGGTGGCGAAGCTGATCCATCCTGGCCTGGTCGAACCATTCGGCCTCCAGGACCGCGCCGGCCAGGAAGGCGCCGACCATGAAATGCAGGCCGGACCAGTCGGCGCCGAACGCGCAGACGGCGAGCCAGATCAGCGCGACGTACCAGCGGTCGCGCTCGGCGATGCGCACCATCAGGCGACGCAAGAGGTAGGCAGCCACGGCGAAGGCGACGAGGAAGGCCAGCTGTTTGCCGACCCGCTGCCAGTCCATCAGGATCAGGGCCAGCACCCCCCAGATCGCGATGTCGTCGAGGCTGGCGTAGCGCAGGATGCGCTGGCCGATCGGCTGGCGCAGGATGTCCAGCTTTTCCATCAGCAGGATGAGGATGGGCAGCGCCGTCACCGCGCAGGCCATGCCGACGCCGAGCACGAATTGCCAGGTCATCGCCTGCGGCCCCACCCAGCCCTCGAACGGAAGCAGCACGAGCGCAGCCGCGCAGCCGAAGACGAGCGGCGTGCCGAGCGCGAAGCCGGCGGTGATGCCGCTTTCGCGCCGGTGCACCCAGGCCTTCTTCAGATCGAGCTCGACCCCCGCGATCATCACGAACAGCATCACCGCCCACCACGCGATGCCGTTCAACGACTGGACGACGGCCGGATTGAAGACGAAGGCGTAATAGTCGGGAAAGGCGTGGCCGAGGATGCCCGGGCCCAGCAGGATGCCGGTGATGATCTGCACGACGACCAGCGGCGCGTAGTAGTCCGTCTTGCCGACGCGCCACACCAGCCACGGCACGGTGAAAATGATCGTCATCGCGATCAGGAAGGTTTCGGTCGTATTCATGCCCTGCATCCTGTGTACTCGCGGAAGATCCCGAACGTGACCGAGCATTTCACGTCGGCAAAGCCGGCCCGGCGCATCGCATCGAGAATGCGCTCCGGCTCGATCGCGGCTTCGATGGTGTCGCCGTAATATTCCCACAGCCGCTTGACCTCGGCCTGGCTGCGCGTCAGCCGGGCGAGTGCCGGAACGACGGCGCCAATGTGGAAGCGCAGGAGCGCTCGCATCAGGCGGCTTGCCGGCCGGCTGATTTCCATGATGCAGACACGGCCGCCGGGATGCAGCACGCGCAGATACTCGGAAAACGCCCGATCGAGATCGCCGACGTGGCGCAACGCATAGCCCATGGAGACGAAGTCGACGTGCTCGTCGGGCAGCGGGATCGATTCGGCGTAGGCCTCGATGGTCTCGACCGCCACCTTCTTGCGCAATTCGGCGAGCATGCCGGGCGAAGGGTCGAGCGCAACAACGCGACCCGAAGGGCCCACCAGCTGGTGCGCCGCGACGCTCACCAAACCGGTGCCGGCGGCGACATCGAGGACCAGCATGCCGGTGCGCAGGCCGGTTTCACGAAGCACCTTGCGCCGGTACCAGGCCCCACTGCCCAGCGCGGTGAGTCCTTCGGCGCGGTCGTAGCCCGGCGCGGCCTGGTCGAACATGTCGCGGGTGACCGCGCGCCGCTCGTCTTCATTCGCAAAATAGGCCGTCAGGCGCGTGTCTGCCTTCAGTGCCGCCTGGCGGGAGGGATTTTCTGTCATCGGATCCGTCGTGGCGTGGGTTTCAATAGTCGCCGCCAGACCAGCCATGGCAGGCGCAGCACGAAGCCGATGAACAGCCGCGCGTGCATCCAGGTCAGCAGCGCGTTGTCGCGCAGGTACTTGAAGTGCGAGACGCCGCCTTCGTCGGCGGACAGGTAGCGCACCGGCGCCTCGAGGTTGATCGGCGGGACGCCGGCCCAGCACAGGCGCACGACCGCTTCCGGATCGAAATCGAAGCGGCGCATGAAGCGGGTACGCTGCATGGTTCGCATCAGCGGCGCGATGGGATAGACACGGAAACCGTACAGGGAATCGCCGATGCCCATCCACAGCGTCTCCAGGTTGGCCCAGCCGTTCGACACCTTGCGGCCGTTGACGCGCAAGGCCGGCGCCTCCGGCCCGAACACCGGCTTGCCGAGCACCATCGCGCCCGGCTCGGCCTGCGACGCCGCCATGAAGGCGGGGATCAGCCCGGCCGGATGCTGGCCGTCGGAATCCATGGTCAGCGCATGCGTGTAGCCGGCGGCGGCGGCCTCGCCGATGCCGGCCAGCACCGCCGCGCCCTTGCCGCGATTGTGCGGCAGCACGATGACGCGCAGGCCCGGATCGGCGGCGGCCAGCGCCTGCAGCTGTTCCGCCGTGCCGTCGGTGCTGCCGTCGACGACGACCCACACCGGCGTCCAGTGCGCGCGCGCCGCCCCGACCGTTTCCAGCACCTTGGGGCCGGGGTTGTAGCTGGGGATCAGGACGAGATGGGTCGGCGAGGCCTGGGACATGGCATCAGGCAGCGATGGCTGAAGACGGCGGCGGATTCCGGCCCATTTCCGTGCGGAAGTAGGCCTCCAGCTCGGCAGTGAAGGCGGGGATGTCGGCCGGCACCGGAAAGCGCCGGCCGAGACGGATGCGGCAGGACAGCGGCAGCATCGGGCGGCGGAACAAGGGCCAGGACTTGCCGAGGTAGGGCGTGGAGAAATCGATGAGCAGGGTCTGTACCGGCACGCCGGAACGGCGCGAGATCAAACCGATGATGGGCTGGCAGGCATCGACCGGAAAATCCTTCGTCCGCGTGCCCTCGGGAAAGATCACGACCTGCGCGCCGCGCCGCAATTCCTCGCGCGTGTTCAGGATCATTTCCAGCGGCGCATTGTTGCGGATGTAGCCGGCCAGGCGTGCCGCCGCGCCGAACAGGATGTTGTCCAGCAGGCTGGCCTTCATCACGCAGACGGCGTTCGGCAGGCGCGAGACGATCATCACCGCATCGAGCAGGGAAGGATGGTTCGCCGCGATGATGAGCGGCCCCTGGTCGCGCAGGCGGTCGAGTTCGGAGAGATCGAAGCGGCAGGCGCACAGCCACGTCAGCAGGGCGAGGTAGCCGCGGAAGCCGGCGGAGATGGCGGCCCGTCCCAGGGGGCGGCCGACGCGGCGCGGCAGCAAGGGATGGAGCAGCATCGCGAACGGCAGCCAGACGAGACAGATTGCCGCCAGCGCGCCGAGGCCGAGGGCCATGGCGAGGGTTTCGTATGCGCTCCACAGCGGGTTGCGCGCAAGCCGGCATTCAGTCATCGGCGCGCACCCGGGTCGACGACTCGCCGAATATCCACGACACGGCCACGCCGCCGGCGAAATAATCCTGGCTGCGAACCAGCGGGCTGTCCTCGAAGCTCGCCCCGGCGAGATTGTCGTAGCGCACGAAGGCACCGACCCAGAAGCCCGGAAAACGCTTCGACAAGGCTGCCAGGTACTGCATGCCGGCGTAGCCGGCCTCGGCTTCGTAAGCGGGCCGCTCGGCGGTGGCGTACTGCGGGGCGACGCCATAGAAATAGGCGTGCTGGCGCTGGTCGCCGAACAGCGGACCGGCGAGCAGGCCCAGATTCCAGCCGCCCATGCCCGGGATGTCGGTGATGTCCAGGTTCAGCTTGGGATGGAAAACCCAGCCGATGGCGGTGGGGGGGCCCTCCAGCGTGTACGCGGCGCGCAGCGGCAACAGCAGCTTGACGAAGCGCGCCCGGTTTTGCGAGCGCCACAGCGTAACGTCGAGCTGCGGGCCGAGTTCGAAGGTCGCCTCGAGATCGGGCATGCCGGCGCGCGCCACGATGTCGTCGCTGGCGGCCGGCGGCGACAGCGCGGCCGACACCGACAGGTCGAGCCGGTCGGAACCGAACAGCTCGCCGCGCAGGCCGTGGCGGTCGGCCTTCAGTATCTTGCCGTGGTAGGTGAAATAGGGAATCGGCAGCAGGAAATGGTCCGTCTGGTCCGAACCGCGATAGGCCGGGAAACTCAGTGCGGCGACGCCGGCCCCCAGCTCCCACAGCGGCTTGTCCGCGCTGGCCTTCGCGGCAGGCGAGGCCAGCGCCAGGGCCAGCAGGACGGCGAGCCGGTTCGCCGCCGCCATCAGTCGGTCCCCAGGGGGTGCGAGGCCATCGCCTCGATCTCAAGCAGCAGGTCGGCGCGACAGATGTCGGCCTGCACGTAGAGCACGTCCGCCCCGCCGACCAGTGGCACGAGCGTATCGCGGATCACGGGAAAATCGGCCGCGCGGCGCACATAGACGCGGTAGACCAGCTCGTCGAGCGTGAAAGGCCGCGAACGCGCCGCGCGGTTGACCTCGGCGACGACCGCGGCGACGTTGGCCATCGCCTCCCCGCATTGCCCGGCGACGTCGCCGGGATGGACCGTCAGGTAGCCGACGATGCTGGCGGTACCGGAAACGAAGAGGCGTTCCTGCCCGGGCGGGTAGACCAGGGCCGCGCGCGAGAAGGTCGGCGCCCGCGGCCCGTATTCGGCGGGATAGTTGTAGGCGCTGACCTGACGGGGATTCTCGAACGGCACGGCCGGCGTCGCGCCGGCCAGAAAGGCGATCGACAGCGGCCCGCCGGCCAGTCCGATGGCGCAGGCCGCCGGCACGTTGCCGCGGGTGCCGCGATGGTAGGCAAGGAACGCATCCTGGCGGCCGACGTTGAACTGGCGGTAGCGCTCCAGTCCGTGCGTCTCGGCATTGATGTCGGCCATGTAGTTCCAGACCCGCCACAGGTGCGGCAGCTTCTGCGCATCGAGCAGGCGGAAGATGCGGTCGTAGGCTTCCTCGCTGGCGGCCTGCAGCGGCGAACGGTCGGCGGCCGCAGCGAATTCGGCCTCGTCCAGATTGATGACTCCGAACAGGGTGTCGCCGGAGCGTCGCCAGGTGACGCCTTCGCTGACGCCTTGCAGAGGCGGAGTGGTGCGACGCCAGGTTTCCTGGACCACCACCGTGTCCGCCCCGAGCAAGGGGGCGCAGATCGCCTGCAGCGGCCAGCCGGGCGGCGACACCGGCAGCTGCTGACCCAGCAGGGCGCCGCCGAGCGCGCTTTCGCCATGGCGCGAAAGCGCGGGCGGCGAGGAATGGAATTGCAGCGTCACTATGTGTTGGTCAGGGCCGGATCGTCGACCCTGCGGATATTGAAGCGCCGGCGTTTCCAGCCCATGAAGGCGCGCCTGGGCTGGATCAGGTTGGCGAGGTAGTAGAGCGCCTTGAAGATCCAGATCGAGCGCCAGATCGGCGTCTTGCCGAAGATGTCGCCGGCCAGCACCGACAGCAGCGCCTCCTTCACGCGGAAGATGTTCTTCGGATACATGAAGAAATCGCGCATGATCGGATTGGTCACCCGGTAGATGAACCACGAGAACTGGCTCGGCCCGCGCCTCATCAGCGCATCGAAGCGCTTGAGCGCGGCCGGCGCGGCGGCCGGGTTGCTGAGGCAGGTGTCGATGGCCTCGGCGCCGATCACGCCGCTGTTCATCGCCAGCCACACGCCGGACGAGAACACCGGGTCGATGAAGGCATAGGCGTCGCCCAGCAGCAGGTAGTTGGCGCCGTGGTTGCGTTCGGAGACGTAGGAGAAGTTGCCGGTCGCCTCGACCTGGGTCATCAGCTGCGCATCCTGCAGGCGCTGCGCCAGCGCCGGGCAGGTCGCGACATTGTCCAGCAGAAACTGTTGCAGGCTGCGCGTTCCCTTGGTCTTCATGTGGTACGGCCAGGTCACCATGCCGACGCTGGTCGTGTCGTTCATCATCGGGATGAACCAGAACCAGCCGTGCTCGAACCAGAAGATCGTGATGTTGCCCTCGGCCTGCCCAGCGTGGCGCCGGGCATGGGCGAAGTGGCCATATACCGCCGAGCTGTTGTGCCTGGGGTTGCGGTGCTTCATCTGGAAACGGTGGGCGAGGAAGGTGTCGCGACCGGAGGCATCGACGACGAAACGGGCCTGCCACTCGGTTTCGCGGCCGTCGTCGTGCCGGGCGCGGACCGCCGCCGTATCGTCCGGCAGGAAATCGACCGCGTCCACCTTGCAGCCCTCGTGCACCTCGACCCCCTTCCTCGCAGCGTTGCGGATCAGGATTTCGTCGAATTCGGCACGCTTGACCTGGTAGGCATACGGCATCGACTTGTCCCAGGCCTCGGCGAAATGGAAGACCTGCGTCGTGTCGTGGTAAGGCGAGACGAATTCCGCGCCCCATTTCTCCATGCCGACCGCCTTCACCTCGTCGGCCACGCCGAGCCGTTCGAACAAGGGCAGATTGGCCGGCAACAGCGACTCGCCGATGTGGAAACGCGGATGGCGGGCCTTTTCCAGCATCACCACCCGATAGCCTTTTTCCGCCAGCAACGGCGCCACCGTCGATCCGGCGGGCCCGCCTCCGATCACCAGCACGTCGCACTGGCGACGCTCCACTCCATGGTCTTGCTGTTTCATTGGTTCCACTCTCAGCGTCTTACCTTGCCACGGCAGGTGTGCAGCCTATCACGGTGCGCATGGCCCTCAACCCATTGCGGGCCGCGCGATTATACCGCCGCCGGCGCCGGCGCCGGGCTGCAGCAGGCGCCGCCTTCCGCGGCCACAGGATGGATCGACTTCATCACCTCGCGGCGCGACAGCTTGACCGGCGACATGGAGACGATGTTGTCCACCTGCAGTTCCGGGCTGAGTTGCGGCTTCAGCCCGACGGGCTGGCGCGGATGCATCTTGAATTCGCGCTTGGCCTTCTCGATCTGCTCCTTGTTGGCGCTGAAATAGCGGGCGGCGGCAATGGTTTCGGGCAGGTGCTTGGCGACATGCCACAGGCTCCAGCGATGCTGCCACAAGCGCCTTGCGAAACGCCGGCGGTAGCCCTTGCTGTCGTAGAAGCGCTTGACGTGCCAGTTGTACAGCGCGTCCATTTCCTCGCGCGACTGGAAACCGTGCGGCAGGAAGACGAAGTTCAGGCAATTCATCAGCCGCCAGTCCTCGATGAAATCGCCGGACACCCCCGACACGCATTCGTCCCAGATCGGCGCGCCGTGCAGCGGGCTGAACTTGGTCATGTTCATCTCGTCCAGCTCCAGCGACAGGATGAAATCGCTGGTCGTCTTCACCGTCTCCGGCGTCTCGCCCGGCATGCCGAAGATGAACAGGCCCTTGGCGCGCAGGCCGGCGGCGTGGATCTGGCGCACCGTGTCGCGCACCGCATCGAGCGTGACGCCGGCCTTGTGGCGTTCCATCATGCCCGGGTCGGCCGATTCGATTCCCATCGACACCATCAGCGCGCCGGCCTGTTTCAGCTTCCTCAGCATCTCGTCCGAGGTGTGGCCGGTGCGGATCGCGCAGTTGAACTGCACGCCGAGCGGCTTCTCGATCAAGAGATCGCACAGGTCCATGACGCGCTGCTTCTTGGCGGTGAACAGGTCGTCGTACATGTTGATGTGATAGACCCCGAAGCGGTCGCGCAGGTACTTCATGTGGTCGTAGGTGTATTGCGCCGAATTGGTCTTGTACAGGCGCTCGAACACCGTGCGGTCGCAGAAGGAGCAGGTGTAGGGGCAGCCGCGCGAGGTGATCATCGTCGCGCCGTGGCGCTTTTCGTAGGCGAACAGCGGCAGGTGGTAGGCGTGCGGAAAGCCGGCCAGCTTCTCGTAGGCGGGGAAGGGCAGCTCGTCGAGATCCAGGATCCGGTCGCGGCGCGGGTTGATGCGGATCTTGCCGCCGTGATCGCGCCAGATCAGGTTGCCGATCCCGGCAAGCGGCTTGCCGTCGGCCAGATCGAGCATCGCTCCTTCGCCTTCGCCCATTACCAGGTAGTCGATTTCCGGGAACTGCTCGAGGATGGGCGCGCCGAGCGAGGAGACGTGCACGTTGCCGAAGGCGATCTTGATGTCGGGCCGCTTCGCCTTGATGGCGAGCGCCATGTCGACGGCGTCCATGAAGCCGGAGGTCGTCGCCGAAAAGCCCACCATCTCCGGCTCGGTCGCCAGCACGATCTCGGCGTTGGCTTCGATGCCCGGCGGCGCGAACGGGCCCAGGCAGTCGTGCAACTGCACGCTGTGGCCGAATTTCTCCAGCCATGAGGCCAGCTGCATGATGCCGATCGGCGGCATGCGGTTGGCGAGGACGGAAAAGTCGGGTTGGCCGGGAACGAAATTGAAGCCGGCTGGATGGACGAGCGTGATGCGCATGCGAGATCCCCTGGTTATCGGCACGTGCCTGCGTGGGAACGACGGGTGGACGGCATCGCGGCCCGGATCTCCTGCGGCTTCAGCGCCGCCGGTCCGGGCCGGACGAGGGAAGGTGGACTGCGGACCGCACCGGGCGCAGGCTCAGGCGGCGCGCTTGATCAGGGTGCCGACGCCTTCCGGGGTCAGCACTTCCAGCAGCAGCGCGTGCTCGACGCGGCCGTCGATGATGTGCGCCGTCTTGACGCCGCTGTTCACCGCGTCGACCGCGTAGCCGACCTTGGGAATCATGCCGCCGGAGATGGTGCCGTCGTCGATCAGCTCGTCGACCTCGCGCGGGGTGAGCCCGGTCAGCAGCTTCATCTGCTTGTCGAGCACGCCGGGCGTGTTGGTCATGAAGATGACCTTCTCCGCCTGCAGCACGCCGGCGATCTTGCCTGCCGCGACGTCGGCGTTGATGTTGTAGGCGTTGCCTTCCTTGTCGGTGCCGAGCGGCGCCACCACCGGGATGAAATCGCGCGCGTCGAGCACCTGGATGATCTCGGGGTCGATGCTGGTGATCTCGCCGACCTGGCCGATGTCGAGCAGCTCCTCGGCCTTTTCCTTGCTCGGCACCAGCATCTTCTTGGCGTGGATGAAGTTGCCATCCTTGCCGGTGAGGCCCACCGCCTTGCCGCCGTGCTTGTTGATCAGCGTGACGATGTCCTGGTTGACCAGGCCGCCGAGCACCATCTCGACGACGTCGAGCGTCTCCTCGTCGGTCACCCGCATGCCCTGGATGAACTCGCTCTGCTTGCCGATGCGCTGCAGCAGGCCGGCGATCTGCGGGCCGCCGCCATGGACGACGACGGGATTCATGCCGACCAGCTTCAGCAGCACCACGTCCTTGGCGAAGGCCTCCATCAGGTGGCGTTCGGTCATGGCGTTGCCGCCGTACTTGATGACGATGGTCTTGTCGTAGAAGCGCTGGATGTAGGGCAGCGCCTCGGACAGGATATGGGCCTTGTCGGCGGCGGTGTGGGGGGCGGTCATGGCGGCTCCGGAAGGGTTTGGCGGATTTTACGCCAAGAAAAAGGGCGCGCGCAGCCGCAGGAAACGGTACATAAAAATCAGTTGCCGCCCGCCGCGGCGACCTCTAAAGTGCCGGCATCCCGCGTCCTGGATGACCGATGAATTCGCTCGACGCCCACGCCTGGCTGGCCGACCACGGCGACTACCTGTTCCGGGTGGCGCGCCGCCAGCTGCATTCCGACGAACTGGCCGAGGATGCGGTACAGGAAACCCTGCTCGCCGCGCTGGCGGCGCAATCGCGCTACGCCGGCGACGCCAGCCTGCGCACCTGGCTCACCGCCATCCTCAAGCACAAGATCGTCGACCTGATCCGCCGCCAGGTGCGCGAAACCGGCCTGCCGCGCGACGAGGACGACGCCGAGGCGGTCGACCTCCTGTTCCAGCAGGATGGCCACTGGGCCGAACCGCTGAAACCCTGGGGCAATCCGCAAGCCGAGGCCGAACTGGGCCAGCTGCGGCGCGTGCTGGACGAATGCGCCGACCGCCTGAAGCCGGTGATGGCGCAGGTGTTCAGCCTGCGCGAAGTCGCCGGCATGGAAACCGAAGAAATCTGTAAGGAACTCGGCATCACCCCGACCAACTGCTGGGTACTGCTGCATCGCGCCCGGCTGTTCATGCGGGAATGCCTGACGCTGAACGGGTTTGGAGGCACCTCGGCATGAAATGGCGGGTGAACTGCAGGGAAGCCACGGAACTCTTCTCGCGCACCCAGGACGAAAGGCTGCACCTGGCCGACCGGGTCGCGATGCGCATGCATCTGGCCATCTGCCGGAATTGCACCCGCTTCGCCCGGCAGCTGCAGGACATGCGCCGCCTGCTCCGTAGCGGCGGCGCGCTGGAGGATGAGACTGCCGGCCTGTCCGCCGATGCGCGCCAGCGCATCGAAACCGAATTGCATCAAAAGCTCAAGCCCTGAGCTTTTTGCAAGAAACCGGGTTGCACCGGTGATTTTTGATCGTCGTCATAACTTGTTAGGAGAGAACACCATGTCCAAGAAATCCCTGATCGCTGCCGCCGCCGGTTCCGCCTTCGTTGCCGGTCTCGCCGCCGCTCCCCTCGCCTCCGCTGCCGAGAATCCCTTCGCGCTGTCGAGCCTGTCCTCCGGCTACCAGGTCGCGGACCATCACATGGAAAAGGAGAAGGCCAAGGAAGGCAAGTGCGGCGGCGCGAAGGAAGCCGAGATGAAGGCCAAGGAAGGCAAGTGCGGCAACACCGCCAAGATGAAGGACGGCAAATGCGGCGAAGGCAAGTGCGGCGCCACCAAGAAGCCGGCGGACGCCAAGCCGGGCACCCCGCAATAAGCGGGGTGCCCGATGCCCCGGCGCCTCTCCGGCGCGGGGCTCGGGTTTCGGCGCGAGCTCATTCCCGCGCTGAAATCCCGGGTCCCCGACGCCATCGACTTCTTTGAACTCGCTCCGGAGAACTGGATCGACATGGGCGGCGCCTACGGCCGCGACCTGCGCGCCTTCACCGAACGCCATGCCTTCGTCTGCCACGGCCTGTCGCTGTCGCTCGGCGGTCCGTCGCCGCTCGACGAGATGCTGCTGGCGAAGATCCGGCAGTTCATGGACGCCCACGGCATCGCGCTCTATACCGAACACCTGTCGTACTGCTCGGACGACGGACACCTGTACGACCTGCTGCCCATTCCCTTCACCGAAGCGGCCGTCAAATACGTCGCCGCGCGCATCCGCCGCGCGCAGGACATCCTGGAACGCCGCATCGCGATCGAAAACGCCTCGTTCTACGTCGCCGCACCGATCGCCGAGATGGACGAAGCCGGTTTCGTCCGCGCGGTGCTGACGGAAGCGGACTGCGACCTGCATCTCGACGTCAACAACGTCTACGTCAACAGCGTCAACCACCGTTACGACCCGCTCGACTTCATCCGTGCCATGCCGAGCGAACGCATCGTCTATATGCACATGGCCGGGCACTACCAGGAAGCCCCTGACCTGCTGGTCGACACCCACGGCGCCGACGTGATCGACCCGGTGTGGGCGTTGCTCGACCAAACCTATCGCATCCACGGCGTCGCGCCGACGCTGCTGGAGCGCGATTTCAACATTCCGCCGCTCGCCGATCTGGTGCGCGAAGTCGAACGCATCGCGCACATCCAGGCGCGGCACCCGCGACATGAACACGCCGTCCGCGCTTCCTGAATTCCAGCGCTACCAATACGCCTTCACCGCGCACCTCCGCGACCCCGAGACGCAGCCGCGCCCGGACGGGGTCGAGGCGCGGCGGATGAAGGTCTACACCGGGCTGCTCTACCACAACGTCGAAGGCTTCCTGCTGGCCTGCTTTCCGGTGCTGCGGCGGGTGCTCGGCGCGCGCCGCTGGGCGAAGCTGGTGCGAAGCTTCTTCGCCACGCACCGCAGCCGCACGCCCTATTTCCGCCAGATCCCCGACGAGTTCATCCAGTACCTGCAGAGCGAATGGGACGCACCCGAGAATTACCCGCCTTTCACGCTGGCTCTCGCGCATTACGAATGGATCGAGTTGGTGCTGTCGGTGTCGAACCGCCGTGCGGAACGCACGGCAGACCCTGCTGGCGATCTGCTGGACGGCGTGCCGCTGCTAAATCCGGTGCTCGCCAACCTGCGTTACGACTGGCCGGTGCAACGCATTGCGCCACGCCGCAAGGTACGGCCGGCGGAAACGCACCTGCTGGTGTTCCGCGACGCGGCGGACCGGGTGCAGTTCGTCGAGATCAACGCCTTCACCGCGCGCCTCGTGGCGCTGCTGGAATCCGGCACGCTCGGCGGGCGCGCGGCGCTGGAAACCCTCGCCGCGGAAAGCCGCCACCCCGACCCCGCGCTCATCCTGCGGGCCGGCGCCGCGCTGCTGGAGGATTTGCGCGCGCGCGGCGCGATCTTCGGAACGGTGGCTTAGTGGTGGTGATGCTGCATCGCGCCGGGCGCGCGCGCTTCGGCCTTCACCTCGACCGTCTGCTGCTTGCCGCCTGACTCCACCACCAGCGTCAGCGGAATGAGGTCGCCGGCGGCGATCGGTTTCTGCAGGTTCATCAGCATGATATGGAGGCCGCCCGGTTCGAGCGACACCGTCCTGCCCTTGGGCAGGTCGATCGCCTTCACTTCGCGCATGCGCATCACGTCGCCGTCCATCTTCATCTCGTGCATTTCCACCCGCGGCACCGCCGGGCTGGAGGCGCCGACCAGGCGCGCGTCGACGTCGGAGCGGATCTGCATGTAGGCGCCGCTGACCTTCTGTCCCGGCATGGTGGCGCGCGCCCAGACGTCGGTCACGCCGATGTTGGCGGCCCAGGCCGCGGGTGCCGCCAGGACACCGATGGCGGCAAGCATCAACACGTTCAATTTCATCTTCTTCTCCATCGAAAACCGGGTCCGTCGGCGGGGCAAACACGGACCCCGCACGCGACCGCTCCATTCAGGCCAACAGGAACGATAGGCAATGGTGACACGAATGGCGATGCGGCAAATTGTCGCGTATGCCGCTCGCCCGTCCGCCGGCGCATCTGCCACGCCCATCCTGCGCCGCCCCGCCTTGCCCGAACGCCCCTGGATTCAGGCCATTCGAGCCTCCGCTTGCGACAATTTGCCGCATTCTCGCGTGCGGGTGACTTCCCTAGACTGGGGAAAGTTTCAACGATCCTGAGAAAAATATGCTGTTCACCAGAAAACCCGTCTCCCTCGCCGTCTCACTTGCCGTGTCGACAATCTGGGCCAACGCCGCTGCGCAGAGCACGTCGCCGGCGGCGTCTGCGGATACGCCTCTCATGACCGTGGTCGTCGTGGGCTCGCAACCCGCGGACGTCGATCCCAACAGCGTGACGCTCGATGCGGCGACGCTGCTGCCGATGCGTGCCGCCACCAGCGACACGGCCACCCTGCTTCGAGAAATTCCCGGTGTCAGCCTCACCAGCGGCGGCGGCGTGTCCAGCCTGCCGTCGATTCGCGGCCTGGCCGACGATCGCCTGCGCATCAAGGTCGACGGCATGGACCTGATCGCGGCCTGCCCCAACCACATGAATTCGCCGCTGTCCTACATCGACCCCACCGCGGTGGCGACCGCGACGGTTTATGCCGGCATCAGTCCGGTCAGCGCGGGGGGCGACAGCATCGGTGGCAGCATCCTGGTGGAATCTGCCGCGCCGGAGTTTGCCAAGGCGGGCCAAGGCACCCTGCTCAAGGGCGAAGCGGGTGCCTTCTACCGCAGCAACGGCGATGCCAGGGGGGCCAACCTGTCCACCACCGTGGCCAGCGAACAGGCCAGCCTGAGCTATACCGCGTCCTACGCCAAGGCCGGCAACTACAAGGCCGGCGACGACTTCAAGGACTACACCTTCACCGGTCGCGTGGGGCACGCATTGCCCCTCGATGAAGTCGGCTCCACGGCCTACGAAGCGATCAATCAGGCGCTCAGGTTTGCCTGGAGGAACGATGACCATCTGTTTGAGTTCAAGTACGGCCGCCAGCACATCCCCTACGAGAACTATCCCAACCAGCGCATGGACATGACGGACAACGTCAGCGACCAGTTCAACCTGGCCTGGACCGGCAAACAGGCCTGGGGCACCCTCAAGGCGCGCGCCTACTACGAACACACCCAGCACGAAATGGATTTCGGCGACGACAAGCGGTTCTGGTATGGAGGCGCATCGGGAGGGTCCGCGGCAATCGACGGCGTGCCCTGTTCGCCCATATCAGGCGGCATGGCGGGCTGTGCTGCAGGCATGCCGATGTACACGGACGGCAAGAATGCCGGCCTGAACCTGCATGCCGAGATTCCGCTTGCCGGGCGGGATACCCTGCGCGTGGGCGGCGAGTACCAGGCCTATCGCCTGGACGACTGGTGGACGCCTTCCGGCGCCGGCATGTGGCCCTACACCTTCTGGAACATCAACGACGGCGAACGCGACCGCTACGCCGTGTTCGGCGAGTGGGAAGGCCACTTCAACCGGCAGTGGATGAGCCTCGTCGGCGTGCGCCACGAGACCGTCAAGATGGATACGGGCAATGTCCATGGCTACAACCTCGATACCTTCCCCACTTCCGGAGCGGGGGGGCCGGGCAACCAGACGACGGACGCCGTGGCCTTCAACAACGCCGATCGCAGCAAGACCGACCACAACTGGGATCTGAGCGCCCTGGCCCGCTATACCCCGGAGGCCACGAAGACCTACGAAATCGGCGTCGCGCAAAAGACCCGTTCGCCCAATCTGTACGAGCGTTACACCTGGTCCACCTGGCAGATGGCCGCGCTGATGAATAACTTCGTCGGCGACGGCAACGGCTATGTGGGCAACCTGAACCTGAAACCGGAAGTGGCCCGCACCCTGAGTTTCGCTGCCGACTGGCACGATGCCGGCAAGGAGAAATGGGGCGTCCGTCTTTCGCCCTACTACACTCATGTGAAAGACTACATCGACGCCGTGCGCCTGCCAGGCCAGACCGGCACCACCAATTTCGTGTTGCTGCAGTACGCCAACCAGTCCGCCCGCCTCTATGGCCTCGACCTCTCGGGCCATGCCCTGGTAGCCCGCGGCACCGGCTACGGCGACTTCACGGCCAAGGGCATGGTGAGCTACGTCCGCGGCGAAAACCGCGATACCGGCGACAACCTCTACAACATCATGCCGCTCAACATGAGACTCGCCCTTACGCAGAAACTCGGTCACTGGCGCAATACCGTCGAAGGCGAATTCGTGGCGCGCAAGAACGATGTCTCCAGCGTGCGCAACGAAATGGAAACCCCGGGTTACAGCCTCGTCCACCTGCGCAGCCGCTATGAGGCGAAGCGCTACAGCATCGACTTCGGCATCGAAAACCTGTTCGACCGCTTCTATTCCCTCCCCCTGGGCGGCGCGTACGTGGGGCAGGGCACGACCATGACCAACCCGGCGTTGCCGAATTATCCGCAATGGGGCACCCCGGTCCCTGGCCCTGGCCGCTCGCTCTATGCCGGGGTGAACGTCAAGTTCTAGGGCGTGGCCGGACAGCCTTTTCAAGGCCATCAGCCCCGTGCCCATGCACGGGGCTTTTTTTGTCCTGGGCCCGCCAGATCCGGCAGCCAAGGCAAAAAAATCCCGCCACGCGGGCGGGAGGGAGAGGGGTCGATGCGCGACGAATCGCCAGTGCACTGTAGGCGAGACGGGCCCCGGCCACAATTGGACAAATTGTCGCAGCCTGCAGCGGTCGCCGGCACGCGCATTACAATGCCGCCATGTCGTCCGCGACCGCATCCACACTGCTCTCCACCCTGCCCGCCCGCGCCCTGCTGGGACGTCTCCTCGCCGTGCGCGTGGCGCTCGTCGCCGGCTGGGCGGCGGGCATCGCCTGGCTGCACTGGGGCCTCGACATCCGCATGCCGCTTGCCCCGATGGCCACGGTGCTGGCGCTGATGGGCGTGTTCGCGCTGACCACCGCCTGGCGGCTGCGGCAGGACATGCCCGCCACGCAGTTGGAATTTCTCGCCCACCTGCTGGCCGACCTCACGGCCTTCGCCGTGCTGGTGTTCTTCAGCGGCGGCGCGACCAATCCCTTCGTCTCGCTGATGCTGGTGCCGGTGGTGATCGCCGCGGTCAGCCTGCGCGCGCGCTGGGTGTGGCTGCTGGCGGCGGTGGCGGGCGCGTATTACGCATTGCTGCTGTTCGTCTACCAGCCGCTGGCGGTGGCCGACCCGGTCGCCGCCTACGGCATGCATCTGGGCGGCATGTGGTTCAACTTCCTGATCAGCGCCGGCCTGATCGCCTTCTTCGTCACCCGCATGCACGCCGCGCTGCGCGCGCGCGACCAGGAGCTCGGCGCGCTGCTCGAGAAGCAGCTGCGCGACGAGCGCATCGTCGCGCTCGGCACCCAGGCCGCGCTGGCGGCGCACGAGCTCGCCACCCCGCTCGCCACCATCCAGACCACCGCGCACGAGCTTGCCGGCGAATTCGCCAACGACCCCGACATCGGTGCCGACTGCCGCCTGCTCGAGCGGCAGGCGCAGGCGTGCAAGGGCATTCTCACCCGCCTCGCCGCGCGCGCGCAGGACGGCACGCCTGCCGCGCAAGCGCTCGACGCCTGGCTCGCCGGTCTGGTCGAACGCTGGCAGGTGCTGCGCCCTGACGCGCAGATCGCCGCCGCGCTGCCGGCCGAGCCGCGCGCCTTCACGCCGCCAGACGGACTCGAACAGGCGATCCTGAATGTGCTGAACAATGCGGCCGACGCGGCCCCCGCGCCGGTCGAATTCAGCGCGACGGCCGAGGCCGGCGTGCTCGCCATCGACATTGCCGACCGCGGCCCCGGCTTCACGCCCGAACAGAAGGCGCAGGCCGGACGCGTGCTGTTCAGCGGCAAGCCGGGACGCGGCTGGGGCATGGGCCTCGCGCTCACCCACGCCACGCTGGAACGCCTCGGCGGCAGCCTCACCCTGACCGAACGCGAAGGCGGCGGCACCTGCGTGCACATCCGCCTGCCCTGGAGCCCGACCGCATGAACGCTGCCGCGAAGACCCTGCTGATCGTCGAAGACGACGCCGATTTTGCCGCTGCGCTGGCGCGCGCCATGACGAGGCGCGGTTTCGAGGTCGCGCTGGCGCACGACGCCGACGCCGCCCGCAGCACGGCGGACAGCGTCTCCCCCAGCCACGCCGTCGTCGACCTCAAGCTGCCCGGCGAATCGGGACTGAAGGTCGTCGAATACCTCGCCGGGCGCACGCCCGCGCCCGCCATCGTCGTGCTCACCGGCTACGCCAGCATCGCCACCGCGGTCGAGGCGGTGCGGCTGGGCGCGCGGCATTACCTCGCCAAACCCGCCGACGCCGACGAGATTCTCGCCGCGCTGCTGCGCGACGAACCCGACGCCACGCTCGACATCCAGCCCGAGCCGCTGTCGGTGGCCCGACTCGAGTGGGAACACATCCAGAAGGTGCTGAACGAGCACGGCGGCAACATATCGGCCACTGCGCGCGCGCTGAAAATGCACCGCCGCACGCTGCAAAGAAAGCTCGACAAGAACCCGCCCAGGACGGGTTGAGGGCACGAACGGCTCAGGGACGCGTCATGCTGCTGACAGATTCCGGGACTACGGTGGCGCCGTCGGCACTGCCGATCTTTCCGTCTATCCTCACAGGAGTCTGTATGTTCCCCACCCTCGTTTCCCGGCAGGCCGCCGCTTCGGCCGCCCTGCTGATCCTGGCCGCCGCACCGGCCTGGGCCGATGACCGTCATGACCGCGACGATCATCGCGGATCCGTCCGCAACGCCCACAGCGTCCAGCTGGGCCCGCGCCCCTATTTCCTCGTCGAGGACATGCAGGACGGCGCGCTCAAGCGCACGCTGCAGCAATGCGCCAACGGACCGTTCCGCAAGCGCGACTTCTCGATCGGCCACCGCGGCGCGGCCTTGCAGTTCCCCGAGCACACGCAGGAATCCTACGAAGCCGCAGCCCGCATGGGCGCCGGCATCGTCGAGTGCGACGTGACCTTCACCAAGGACAAGGAACTGGTGTGCCGCCACGCGCAGAACGATCTGCACACCACCACCAACATCCTCGCCACCCCGCTGGCCGCGAAATGCACCAAGCCGTTCACGCCCGCAGTCTTCGACGCCAACGGCGCCCTGGTGACGCCGGCGTCGGCCGAATGCCGCACCAGCGACATCACGCTGGCCGAGTTCAAGACGCTGCGCGGCAAGATGGATGCCTCGAATCCCCGTGCGCGCACGGTGGCCGAGTACCTGGGCGGCACCGCCAACTTCCGCACCGACCTCTACGCCGGCCCCAGCAGCGGCACGCTCATGACCCACAAGGAGAGCATTGCGCTGTTCAAGAAGCTGGGCGTGAAGATGACCCCCGAGCTGAAGGGCGCCAGCGTGTCCATGCCGTATGACAGCGATGGCGACGGCGTCGGCGACTACTCGCAGGAAGACTACGCGCAGCAGATGATCGACGAGTACAAGGCCATGGGCGTGCGCGCCAAAGACGTGTGGGCGCAGTCCTTCGACATCCGCGACATCCGCTACTGGATCGCCAACGAACCCGCGTTCGGCAAGCAGGCGGTCTACCTCGACGATGCCGAGACGCCCGCCGACCTGCCCAACGCCGCCGAACTGCAAAGCTACAAGGACGAAGGCATCAACGTCGTCGCGCCGCCGCTGTTCGCGCTGCTCGACGTCGACGGCAACGGCAAGATCGTCCCCTCGGCCTATGCGCAGGACGCCAAGTCCGCCGGCCTCGGCATCATCACCTGGACGCTGGAGCGCTCGGGCATCCTGGCCGACGGCAACAACGGGTTCTACTACCAGACCATCGATTCGGCGATCAAGCGTGAAGGCGACGCGATGACCGTGCTCGACGTGCTGGCGAAGGATGTCGGCATCCTCGGCATCTTCAGCGATTGGCCCGCCACGGTGAGCTACTACGCCAACTGCATGAACCTGAAATAAGCCCCACGCACGCAACCTCCGGACGAGGCATCCGCTTCGTCCAAAACAAACCGGCCGCAATCGCGGCCGGTTTGTTTTGCATCCTCGAACCCGCGCTCAGTGCGTGATTCCCCAATCGATCAGTCCGCTATAGGCGGTCGCCAGCACCACGCCGCCGAACACGATGCGGTACCAGGCGAACAGCGTGTAGTCGTGGCGGCTGACGAACTTGATCAGCGTGCGCACCGCGAGCAGCGCGCTGGCGAACGAGGCGGCACCGCCGATGGCGAACAAGGGAATGTCGCCGGCGTCGAACAGGTGCCAGTTCTTGTAGAGGTCGTACGCGGTGGCGGCGCACATGGTGGGAATGGCGAGGAAGAACGAGAACTCCGCCGCTGCCTTGCGCGACAGCCCGAGGAACAGGCCGCCGATGATGGTCGCACCCGAGCGCGAGGTGCCGGGCACCATCGCCAGCGCCTGCGCGAAGCCCACCGCCAGCGCGCGGCGCCAGCTGAGGTCGTCGACCGTCGGCGTGCTGATCACATGCTTGCGGCGTTCCGCCCACAGGATCAGCACGCCGCCGATCACCAGTGCGGACGCCACCACGATGGGATTGAACAGATAAGCCTTGATCTCCTTGTAGAACAGGAAGCCCAGCACCGCCGCCGGTAGGAAACCCGCCATCAGGTTGATCGCCAGCCGCCGCGACGCCGGCTCGGTGGTGAGCGTCGTCGCCACGTGACCGAGCCTGGCGCGGTATTCGAACACCACCGCCAAGATCGCCGCCAGCTGGATCGCGATCATGAACACCTTGGCCTTCTCGCCGTTGAAACCGAGCAGCTGCCCCGCGAGGATCAGGTGGCCGGTGCTGGAGATCGGCAGGAATTCGGTGAAGCCCTCGACGAAGCCGAGGATGAGGGCGTGCAGGATCTGGGTCGGGTCGGCCATGGGAACGGTTCGGGCATAAAAAAGGCGCGCCCACGCGGCGCGCCTGCGGATTATACGCGGGGCGGTTTGCGCCCTTTCGCGCGCCGCCGCATCAGGCGGCCGCGCGGTGGCCGCGCAGGCAGCCGGTCACCCGGTTGCGGCCCTGCTGCTTGGACTGGAACAGGCATTCGTCGGCGGACGCGATCAGCGCATCCAGCGTGGGATGATGGTCTTCCCGCTGGGCGACCCCGACGCTCGCGGTCATGGCCGTTGCCCCGCCATCGCACGGCACGCGCACGCCGGCGATCGCCGCGCGCAGCCGCTCCGCCAGCGCAATCGCCTCGTGCAGGCTGGTCTCGGGCAGGAACACGATGAACTCCTCGCCGCCCCAGCGGGCCAGCACGTCGCCCTGGCGGACGGACTGTTTGAGCACGCCGGCGAGCGCCTTCAGCACCGCATCGCCGTGGGCGTGGCCGTGGGTGTCGTTGATCTTCTTGAAGAGGTCGATGTCGAGCAGCATGACCGAGGCGTCGTGCGCGTGGCGAATCCCGTTGCTCCACAGCGGCGCGGTCATGTCGTAGAACGCACGCCGGTTGTTCAGGCCGGTCAGCGGATCGAGCTGCGCCAGCTGCTCCGCGCGCAGCCGCTGTTCCTGGCCGACGCGGAACTGGTAGCCCAGGGCGAGGGCGAGCAGCGTGGCGTCGGCCAGCATGCCGAGCTCCACCGCGCGGAAGGTCCAGCTGGTGTGCGGGATGAAGCCCCAGGTGGACAGCGTCGTCAGCACCGCCCCCACCATGGCGGTGAAGGCTGCGATGAGGAAATACCGGGCCGGCTTCTGGCCGGCGTAGACCGAGATGACGCCCACCAGCAGCATGAGGAAGGTAAACAGGAAGGCGAAGCTGAAGGCCGCCAGCAGCGCAAATTTCTGGCTGCCCGCGAGGATGGTGGCGGCCAGCAGGATGCCGAAGGTCGCGCAAAAGGCGATGACGGCCTTGCGCACGCGCGGGAAATACACGCGCAGATCGAGGAAGCGGGTGGCAAACACCAGGCCGCTGACGCCGAACAGGATCATCAGGATGGGGTTGGACCACTGCTGCCAGTTGGGCGAGCCGGGCCATAGCCAGGCGTAGCCGTGGCCGGTGTAGGCGATGTTCATGGCCAGGAACGCCGCCAGATAGAAGGCGTAGAACAGGTAGCGCGAACTGCGCAGGCTAAGGTAAAGAATCGCGTTGTAGGCCATCAGCGCGAGCAGGAAACCGTAGACCACGCCGTAGCTCATCTCCTGCTGCGTCTGCCGGGGGTGGGCCGCTTCCGGGCTTTGCAGGTAGATGGGCACGACCATGGGGTCGGGCGTCTCGACGCGGATCAGCACCTCGCTGATGCCGGGTGCGAAGGCCTGGTCGAACTGGAAGTAGCGGCTCGCGACCTCGCGCTGTGCAAACGGCAGCCGGTCGCCGGCACGGTGGGTCGCGACCAGCCGGCCCTGCTGCAGGACGTAGACGTCGACATGGTCGAGCCAGGCGGTCTCGACGGACAAGCGCCGCTGGACGGCCGCCGCGGACGGGTTGTCGACCGCGAAATGGATCCACACCGGTTTCGCGCCGATGCCGAAATTGAGCACCGGACTGTCGCCCGGCGAGAATTGCCCGGCGCGCAGGGCCGCCAGCGCGGCGGGCCAGTCGAGCCAGCCCTGCCGTTCCTGCAGGAAGCTGGTGGAGCGGCCGATCGCGGAGGAGTGCTCGACCGCAGTCGACAGCGTCGCCGCCGCCGCCAGCGACGCCCAGCACAAGGCCAGCATGGCGGCCAGGCGGAAAACCAGTCTCAGAAGCGCAGCGTGCATCGGCGGCGGGGCGGGATCAGACCTTGCGGTAGACCTCGGCGCCCTGCTTGACGAATTCGACCGCCTTCACCTCCATGCCCTTTTCGAGGGCTTCGGCTTCGTTCAGGCCTTCCTTCGCCGCGAACTCGCGCACGTCCTGGGTGATCTTCATCGAGCAGAAATGCGGGCCGCACATCGAGCAGAAGTGCGCGACCTTGGCCGATTCCTTGGGCAGGGTCTCGTCGTGGAAGGACTTCGCCTTGTCGGGGTCGAGGCCGAGGTTGAACTGGTCGTCCCACCTGAATTCAAACCGCGCCTTGGAGAGCGCGTTGTCGCGGATCTGCGCGCCGGGATGGCCCTTCGCCAGATCGGCCGCGTGGGCGGCGAGCTTGTAGGTGATGATGCCTTCCTTGACGTCGTCCTTGTCGGGCAGGCCGAGGTGTTCCTTCGGCGTGACGTAGCACAGCATCGCGGTGCCGTACCAGCCGATCATCGCGGCGCCGATGCCCGAAGTGATGTGGTCGTAGCCTGGGGCGATGTCAGTGGTGAGCGGGCCGAGCGTATAGAACGGCGCCTCGGAACAGGACTCCAGCTGGATGTCCATGTTCTCCTTGATCAGCTGCATCGGCACGTGGCCGGGGCCCTCGATCATCACCTGCACGTCGTGCTTCCACGCGACCTGGGTCAGTTCGCCGAGCGTGCGCAGTTCACTCAATTGCGCCTCGTCGTTGGCGTCGTAGATCGACCCCGGACGCAGGCCGTCGCCGAGGCTGAAGGCGACGTCGTAGGCCTTCATGATGTCGCAGATCTCCTCGAAGTGCGTGTAGAGGAAGCTTTCCTTGTGGTGCGCGAGACACCACTTGGCCATGATCGAGCCACCGCGCGAGACGATGCCGGTCATGCGGTTGGCGGTCATCGGCACGTAGCGCAAGAGCACGCCGGCGTGGATGGTGAAGTAGTCGACGCCCTGCTCGGCCTGCTCGATCAGCGTGTCACGGAACATCTCCCAGGTCAGCTCTTCGGCCTTGCCGTCGACCTTTTCCAGCGCCTGGTAGATCGGCACGGTGCCGATCGGAACCGGGCTGTTGCGGATGATCCACTCGCGCGTCTCGTGGATGTTCTTGCCGGTGGACAGGTCCATCACGGTGTCGCCGCCCCAGCGGATGGCCCAGGTCATCTTCTCGACTTCTTCCTGGATGCTCGAGCCCAACGCGGAGTTGCCGATGTTGGCGTTGATCTTCACCAGGAAATTGCGGCCGATGATCATCGGCTCGGATTCCGGGTGGTTGATGTTGTTGGGGATGATGGCGCGGCCGCGCGCGATCTCGCTGCGCACGAACTCGGGGGTGATCTCGTTCTGCAGCATCGCGCCGAAGTTCTGACCCGGGTGCTGGCGGGCCATCAGCGCGGCGAGCTTCGCGCCCTGGGGACCGGACGCTTTCAGCGATTCCAGGTAGGCGGCGCGGTTGTTGTTCTCGCGGATGGCGATGAACTCCATCTCCGGCGTGATGATGCCTTTCCTCGCGTAGTGCATCTGCGTCACGTTCATGCCCGCCTTGGCGCGGCGCGGATGGCGGTGCAAGCCGGGGAAGCGCATCGTCGCGAGTTCGGGGTTGGCGGCCTGCTGGCGGCCGTATTCGGAGCTGAGGTCGCCCAGGATTTCGGTGTCGCCGCGCGCCTCGATCCAGCGCGTGCGCAGCGCCGGCAGGCCGGTACGGATGTCGATCTTCGCTGCCGGGTCGGTGTAGGGGCCCGAGCAGTCGTAGACGAAGATCGGCGGGTTGGGTTCGGAGCGGGCGCCGCCGGCGCCGGATTCGCCGCTGAACATCAGGGGTGTGTCGGCCTGGCTGATTTCGCGCATCGGTACGCGGATGTCGGGCTGGCTGCCCTGCACGTAGATCTTGCGCGAATTGGGCAGGGGCTGCACCGCGGCTTCGTCGACGTGCGCGGTGGCGGCAAGGAATTTGGGGTTGGCGTTCATGTGCGCTCCGGAAAACCAGGAGGCGTCGGACAGCCTCGCTGGAACAACGAATGGAGGCCGGGGGCGGCCTCGCTGAAAAACTGCGGAGGCCATAATCAGCCTCGCTCGATTCAACGCAAGGAGGCTGGTCGGCCTCCCTACGGCGGTCTCAACCGCATCAGGTTCGAAGGGTATCTCTCACTCCATCCGGCGAAATGGCCGTCCGGAGACCCCTGGCGAGCGGCTCAAGGTAGCGGAAATGTGGAATAATTGCAAGGCAAGACCCCGTCTAACTTATTGATATTCAAGGGCACCGCATGGACATCGAGCAGGCGCGCTACAACATGGTGGAGCAGCAGATCCGTCCCTGGGATGTGCTGGATCAGGACGTGCTCGATCTCCTGTTCAAGGTGCGCCGCGAGGACTTCGTGCCGCAGGCGCATCGCGCGCTGGCCTTCGTCGACATGGAAATCCCGCTCGGCCACGGCCAGGCGATGTGGACGCCCAAGCTCGAAGCGCGCGTGATCCAGGAACTCGCGATCCGCCCGACCGACCGCGTGCTGGAGATCGGCACCGGCAGCGGCTACCTCACCGCGCTGCTCGCCACCCAGGCCGCCGAAGTCGTCTCGGTCGACATCGTCCCCGAATTCACCGCCGCGGCGGCGCAGACATTGCGCGCCCACGGCCTCGAGAACATCACCCTGCACACCGCCGACGCCGCCCGCGACTGGGCCGACGAGGCCGGCTTCGACGTGATCGTCCTCACCGGCTCGACCCCGCTGCTGCCGGACGCCTTGCGCCGCCGCCTGCGGGTCGGCGGGCGCCTCTTCGCCGTGGTCGGCGAGCCGCCGGTGATGCAGGCGCAGCTCATCACCTGCACCGCGCCCGGCGCCACCCGCAGCGTCACCCTGTTCGAAACCTGCGTCGCGCCGCTGGTCAACGCCGCGCAGCCCGCCGCCTTCGTGTTCTGATGCGCCAGTTCCGTCCCAGCGAACTCGCCGCGTACATCGAATCCGGCCATACGCCGGTGCTGCTGGACGTGCGCGAACCGTGGGAATGGAACCTGTGCCGTCTACCCGGCGCGATCCTGATTCCGATGGGCGAGCTGCCCGCACGTGCGCAGGAATTGAACAAGAACGCCGAAACGGTGGTCATCTGCCATCATGGCGTTCGCAGTTATCACGCTGCGCGCTATCTTGAAACGCTCGGATTCGATAATGTCGTCAACCTGTCCGGCGGCGTCGCCGCCTGGGCGGACGAAGTCGACCCGGCGATGCCGCGCTACTGAACCAACCTTAGGACTGGACCATCATGCAACTCAAGCCCCTGTTTCTCGCCCTGACGCTGGCCCTGGCCCCCGCCGCCCACGCGGCGAATCTGTCCGACGTCTATCGCGACGCCCAGGCCTACGACGCGCAGTACGCGGCTGCCCGCGCCGCGTACCAGGCCGGCCAGGAAAAATCCGTGCAGGGCCGTGCGGGGCTGCTGCCGCAGGTGAATCTCTCCGGCAACGTGCGCTACAACGAGATCGAATCCAGCCTGCCCGGCGGCGACGCCGACTACGATTCCAACGGCGCCGCCCTCACCGCCTCGCAGCCGCTGTTCCGCATGCAGAACATCGTGCAGTACGCGCAATCGAAAAACCAGGTGAAGATCGCCGAGATGCAGTTCAAGGTCGCCGAGCAGGACCTGATCCTGCGCGTCGCGCAGGCCTACTTCGACGTGCTGCAGTCGCAGGACAACATCGCCTTCATCAACGCGCAGAAGGCCGCGATCACCGAACAGCTCGCCGCCGCCAAGCGCAATTTCGAGGTCGGCACCGCCACCATCACCGACACCCACGAAGCGCAGGCGCGCTACGACCTTGCGGTGGCGCAGGAAATCGCCGAGCAGAACAGCCTCAACATCCGCCTGCGCGCGCTCGAGAAACTCGTCGGCAAGCCGGCCGGCGCGCTCGACGCGCTGGCCGAACCGGCGCAGTTCAAGGCCGAATCCGGCAACATCGACGAGTGGGCGAACCGCGCCGCCGACGGCAACCTGCAGGCCGAGATCCAGCGCCTGTCCAAGGCTATCGCCGACCAGGAAGTCGAACGCAACCGCGCCGGCCACTACCCCACGCTCGACGCCGTCGCCGGCTACACCATCAATAACGGCCAGAACTTCGGCACTACCCAGGTCGACACCAAGACCGCCAGCGTCGGCCTCGAACTCAACCTGCCGATCTACCAGGGCGGCCTGACCAACTCGCGCGTGCGCGAAGCCGTCGCCAACCAGGAAAAGGCGCGCCAGGACCTCGAGAACGCCACCCGCGAAGCCAGCCTGCAGGCACGCCAGGCCTGGCTCAACGTCAACAGCGGCGCCGCCCGCGTGCGTGCGCTGGAACAGGCGCTCACCTCCACCCGGGCCCAGCTCGATTCCACCAAGCTCGGCCTCGACGTGGGCGTGCGCACCAGCCTCGACGTGCTCGACGCCGAGCAGCAGGTGCTGTCCGCCCGCCGCGACCTCGCCGGCGCGCGCTATGCCTACCTGCTGTCGGGGCTGTCGCTCAAGGCCGCCATCGGCACCCTCAGCCCGGCCGACCTTACCGAGATCGACCAGTATCTGAAGCCGGCTGCCGCCGCAGAGTAAGTCCCCCTGCCGTCATTGCGCGCCTGGATGGCTTCGCCCCTTGGGGCTCGCCATGACGGCATCCGCCTGAAAACCTGAAACAGCAGGACTCCAGGCAGCCGCGCAACCCGCACCCTAAATGGGTACCAGCCCCGCCACGCGCGCCGCCGCGCCGCGATGGCGCGCGGCGAACGCCAGGCCGGCCTCGCCCATGCGCGTCCGCACGGCGGCATCGTCCAGCAGCGTCAAGGCTTCCCGCATCAAGCCCGCCGCATCGTCCACCCGCCGCGCCGCGCCGGCCTCGATCGCCAGCCGCGTCGCTTCCTCGAAATTGAAGGTGTGCGGCCCCACCAGCACCGGCCGCCCCACGCTCGCCGCCTCGATCAGGTTCTGCCCGCCCAGCGGCACCAGGCTGCCGCCGACGAAGGCGACGTCGCACGCCGCGTAATACGCGAACAGCTCGCCCAGGCTGTCACCCAGCAGCACGCGCGTATCCGCGTTCAGGCGCGTTCCGTCCAGCGCGCTGCGGCGCTGGACGGTCAGGCCCGCCGCCTCGACCAGCCCTGCCACCTCGTCGAAACGCTGCGGATGGCGCGGCACCAGCAACAGCAGCACGCCGGCCGGCGCGGCGTCGGCAAAGGCGCGCAGCAACGGCGCCTCTTCGCCCTCGCGCGTGCTCGCCGCCAGCAGCACCGGGCGGGCGCCCCACTTCGCTTTCCACGTTGCGCCGCGTTCGAGCAGCTCGGCCGGCGGCGCGATGTCGAACTTGAGGTTGCCGGTGACGTGCACCGACGACGCGCCCAGTCTGAGCAGGCGCGCGGCATCGGCTTCGCTCTGCGCGGCGACCATTTCGATCTTCTGCAGGCACGCACGCGTCAAGGCCGGCAAGCGCGTGTAGCCGAGCGCCGAGCGCTCCGACAGCCGCGCGTTCGCCAGCATCAGCGGCACGCCCGCCCGCGCGGCGGCATGGATGAGGTTGGGCCACAACTCGGTTTCCATCAGGATGCCGACGCGCGGTTGGGCACGGCGCAGGAAGCGCCGCATCGCGCCGGCGAAGTCGTACGGCAGGTAGACGATGTGCGCGTAGCGGCCGTACAGGGATTCCGCGGTGGCGCGCCCGGTCGGCGTCATGCAGCTGAGCAGCAGCGGCACGCCGGGATGCGCGTCGCGCAGGGCGGCGATCAGCGGCTGCGCCGCGCGCATCTCGCCGACCGACACCGCGTGGATCCACAGCGCGCCCGTCACCGGCACCCGGCCCAGCGCCAGCCGCTCGCCCCAGTGCCTGAGATAGCCGCGCTCGCGCCGCCCACGCCATAGCAGACGCAGCGGAATCAGCGGCGCGGCCAGCAGCAGGGCCAGGCGGTAGAGCGTCCAGTCGAGGAAGAGGCGCGGAATGGGCATCGCGGAATTGTAAGGGAAGCTTCGATCCGCTTCGGCTTCGCGCACGGCAGAGCGGAGACAGGGCGCCCTTCGGGCGCCCGGGGCAGGCTTCGATCGCTCGACAGGCTCGCCGCGAACGAAGCTGCGGGCCGTGCCTCATCGCCACGGCCCGGCGGGCCTTGCACAAGACCTCCACCCTGGCCCGTTCGGGCTGAGCCTGTCGAAGCCCATCCACGCTCCGGCAACGCCCCCCATTCGAAGCCAAACTGCCGAACCGGCCCGTTCAAATTCCCCACAAGCAGCAGTGCTAAACTCGACGCCACCTTTGGAGGCCACACAATGAAAATCCTGCTCACCGGCGCCGCCGGTTTTAGTTCCGGCCGTTCGCTTTGCTCACTTAACTTGCGCGATGCGCAAGTTAGCCTTCTCTGAAACCGGCGGAGATATCATGAAAGTTCTTGTTACTGGAGCCGCCGGTTTTATCGGCATGCATGTCGCGCAAATCCTCTTGAAGCGCGGCGACGAGGTCGTCGGCATCGACAACCTCAACGACTACTACGACCCCGCGCTCAAGCTCGCGCGGCTGGAACAGCTGAAGCCCTACCCCAACTTCCGCTTCCTCAAGGACGACATCTCCGACCGCATGGTGATGGAGGACCTGTTCGAAAAGGGCCACTTCGACGCCGTCATCAACCTCGCCGCGCAGGCCGGCGTGCGCTACTCGCTGAAGAATCCTCATGCGTATGTCCAATCCAACCTGGTCGGCTTCGCCAACCTGCTCGAAGGCTGCCGTCACCACGGCGTCAAGCACTTCGTCTACGCGAGTTCATCGAGCGTGTACGGCGCCAACACCAAGATCCCGTTCTCGGTGCACGACCCGGTCAACCACCCGGTGAGCCTGTACGCCGCGAGCAAGAAGGCCAACGAGTTGATGGCGCACACCTACTCGCACCTCTACGGCCTGCCCACCACCGGCCTGCGCTACTTCACCGTCTACGGCCCCTGGGGCCGGCCCGACATGTCGCCGTGGCTGTTCACCTCGGCCATCCTGGAAAACCGCACCATCGACGTCTTCAACCACGGCGACATGATGCGCGACTTCACCTACATCGACGACATCGCCGACGGCACGGTGAAAGTGCTCGACCGCATCCCGCAGCCCAATCCGAATTTCGACCACAACAACCCCGACCCGGCATCGAGCCACGCCCCCTACCGCGTCTACAACATCGGCAACCACACCCCGGTGCAGCTGATGGACTTCATCGGCACCATCGAAGCCGCGCTCGGCCAAACCGCGAAAAAGAACTTCCTGCCGATGCAGGACGGCGACGTGCAGGCGACCTATGCGGACGTTGACGACCTGATCCGCGACACCGGCTTCAAGCCGGCGACGACGCTGGAGTATGGGATCGGGAAGTGGGTGGAGTGGTATCGGGGGTATATATCCGGGGACAAGGGGAGGTAATCGCGTCTGAGCTAACCCGGGTTAGCTCAGACTGACCCTTTTAATCTTTTGTTCACTTTATTGCTGGGCGTTGTTAACTCCAAAAAGGATTCGTTCTGATGATCAAGCAAGCCTGCATAACTGCTGCGCTCTGTACCTGGACAGCCAACGCCGTAGCCTTTGATTTCAAGGGGATTAAGACTGGCGGACCTTTAGAAGATGATCGCTTCTACTGTGAAGCCAAAAAGACCGCGGTTGCGGACGTCCAGTGTCATGTGAAATTCAATTACAAGGAAACCATTGCAGGCATTCCGGCGCTCTTGGTGGCGGCCTATCTCATTGACTACAAAATTGCCGTCATCAGCGTGTCGTTCAAAAGCAGTGACTTTGACGCGGTGAAAACTGCCGCAATTGAAAAATACGGTCCCGGTACATCCAAATTTGAAACGCTGCGCAACAAAATGGGGGCGCAGTTCGAAAACGAAACCATAAGCTGGGCGGACAGCACTGACATCCTCAGCATAAGCCGATATGCCGGCTCGATTGACAGAGGCACCTACACAATCAAGTCGATTAGTTCGATCGAAACATTCGAGCAGCGAAAATCCCAGCAGACAATCAACAACGCCAAAGACCTATAGCGAGTCACGGGAGCGAATTTAAAGGGGCCAGCATAATTTAATTCTCTGAGCCCCTGGCCCGTCCCGCCTTGGCTTTCGGCTGGCACAGCTTGAGGCGGCCCCGTTCTCCCGGGGCAAGTCGCCGCATTCGACTTGGGTCCCATCCAGCTTGCGCGTTCGCTCTTTGCCGCGTCGGATTCTTCCTATACTTATATGGATCAAGGCTTACAGCGTTTTCAGGGATAGACGATGGATGCGGCCGCAGCCGCCGTTTAGAGTAGCCCTGCATTGAGTCTTAAGGGAAACCCGCGACATGCCGTGCCTGGTCGACCCCGCGATGTCGATTGGGGACGGGCGGGGGCTTCCAGGATTTCCAGGGAAGAAATACATGAACGCGCCTTTGCCATTTGACCAGACAGCCTCGTTCGCAGGCGTCGCCCATAGTGTCGCTGGCGCTTGTGCGGGCCCGATGACGCCCTATCCTCTGCGCGACAGGTCCGGCCACGGGAAACATCTCGATTTCGTCGAGCGCCGGCGGACCGACGCGGGCATGTCGGATAACCTGGTTCGCTCACGTGCCGTCCTCGGGTTTGTGGGTCTGGTGTGGGGATTGGTTGTTTCGGCCGTCCTGATCATCGGTGTCTCGGTCGGGCTCGCGCTGACCGGCGTGAGCTGGATGGCCGCCGGCCAATATTGCGTCGCCATCATTCTGCTGGTGTTTGGACCCGTCGGCATCGTGCTGTACTGGGGAACACGGACCGAGCATCCCTGCACGGCCGGTATTCAGCGATACATGGAGTCGGCGGTCGAGAGGCGGCGCCCTTATCTATACCTCTCCTCGATCAATGCGCTTGAAAATGCGCGCAGGCTTGGCATGTGGGAGCGGCGCATTTGAGGACCCCGCGTGGGTAAAGGGCGCGGCAGCGCTCAACTTTTATGACACCCCGCTCGGCATAACGGCCGCATCGATAAACCGGCTTCGCCCACGGTCCCCGTCTCGATTTCGCAATAGGGAAAACGCCCCTGGATTGCCTGCGTTCGCACGGGCCAGGGCCTGACGTAAACTGAGCCACCCAGACCCGTCCATTTCCCGCTATCGATGAACCCTTCCACGGTCAAAACCTACCTGCCCTGGGTCGTGGCCGTGGCGCTGTTCATGGAGCAGCTGGACACCACCATCGTCAACACGGCGGTGCCGGCGATGGCGGAGAGCCTGCAGGTGGCGCCGCTGAGCCTGAAGGCGGTGGTGACCAGCTACATCCTGAGCCTGGCGGTGTGCATCCCGGTGAGCGGCTGGATGGCGGACCGCTACGGCACGCGGCGCGTGTTCGGCGTCGCGGTCGGCATCTTCACCCTGGCCTCGATCCTGTGCGGCCTGGCGCTGAATGCGCCGATGCTGGTGGCGGGGCGGATTCTGCAGGGCGTGGGGGCGGCGATGATGATGCCGGTGGGGCGGCTGGCGATCGTCCGCACCTTTCCCAAATCGGAGCTGCTGCGGGCGATGAACTTCGTCATCATCCCGGCCTTGATCGGGCCTCTGCTCGGGCCCACGGTCGGCGGGCTGATCGTGCACTGGCTGTCGTGGCGCTATATCTTTTTCGTCAACGTGCCGGTGGGGCTGCTGGCGCTGTGGCTGGCGCGGCGCCACATGCCGGACTATCGTGGCGATGCGGCGCGCCCGCTGGACGTCGTCGGCCTGGTGCTGTTCGGCAGCGGCGCGGCGCTGCTGTCCTGGCTGCTGGAAATCTTCGGCGAGCACCAGATCGACGCGACTTCGGCGGCCGTGCTGCTGTTGCTCAGCCTCAGCCTGCTCGCCGCGTACGTCTGGCATGCCCGCGAGGCGCCGCATCCGCTGCTGCGCCTGGCGCTATTCCGTGTGCGCACGTTTCGCGTGTCGGTGGTGGGCGGCTTCGTCACGCGACTGGGGGTGGGCGGGCTGCCCTTCCTGCTGCCGCTGCTCTACCAGCTCGGCCTGGGGATGCCGGCGTGGCAGTCGGGCCTGCTGATGATGCCGGTGGCAGCGGCGGCGATGTTCATGAAGTTCATCTCCTCGCGCGTGCTGGCGCGCTTCGGCTATCGGCGCATCCTGATCGTGAACACGGTGATGATCGGGGCCGTCGTCTGCCTGTTCTCGCTGGTGACCCCGGCGACGCCGATCGGGCTGATCGTGCTGCTGGGGCTGGCGATGGGCTTCTTCAATTCGCTGCAGTACACCAGCATGAATTCGATGGCCTTCGCCGATATCCATACGCCCGATTCGAGCATGGCCAGCACGATCTCCAGTTCGATGCAGCAGATGTCGATGAGCTTCGGTCTGGCCTGCGGCTCGCTGATCGCCGGCTGGTATCTGGGCGACCTGCCGCAGACCGACCGCGCGGCGGTGACGGGGGCGCTGCACTACGCCTTCCTGACGCTGGGCGGCCTGACGGTGCTGTCGTCGCTGTCGTTCTGGACGCTGCGCCCCGGGGATGGCGAAAGCGTCAGCCGGGGCGCGGTGCGGGTGACCGAATGAATACCCAGGTATCCGCCCGCTGCACGCACGGCTTCGGCGGAACACGGGCGGCCAGGCCAAAGTCTTTATCATTGCGCCTTGCGGAGCGGGCCGGTGCGTGGCGTCCCATCGGTCCGTGGAACCCGAAAACCGGGGCGCCGGCATCCCTCGCCGGCCAACCCCTTACCTTGAAGTCGGCGCCCGCTCGTTCCACCCCACGACAAGGAGAGAGATCCATGAAAGTTCAAGCTGGTGTTACCGCAATCCTGCTGGGCATTGCGCCCTTATCTGCCATGGCGGACATCGTCGTGCCGATGACGCTGGTCGATGAAAAAGGCGTCGGCGCGCCGGTCGGCCAGGTCACGATTTCCGAATCGGAACATGGCCTGGTGTTCAGCCCCGCCCTCAGCGGCCTGGCACCCGGTTTGCATGGTTTCCACGTGCATGCCAATGCCGATTGCACGCCCAAGGAAAAGGACGGGAAGTGGGTTGCAGCGCTGGGTGCCGGCGGCCATTACGATCCGCAAAAAACCAATCGCCACGGCACGCCGTGGGGCGATGGCCACCTGGGCGACCTGCCGCCGCTGTTCGTGGACGCCAGCGGCCATGCGAACCAGCCGGTCCTGGCGCCGCGCCTGAAAATGGCCGACATGAAGGGGCGCTCGCTGATGGTCCACGTCGGCGGCGACAACCATGCCGACCATCCCGCCGCGCTGGGCGGCGGCGGTGCGCGCATGGCGTGCGGCGTGTCGAAGTGATGCGCTGAAGCCCGGCATCTGCGGGGCAGCCGTACCCCGCGGCGGCCGATGCGGGCCTTGTACGCGCGGCGGTCCCACCCGTCCCGCCGAATCGTGCGCGTCGCCCGCGATGAAAGGCGATGTCGTCGAGGCGCGCCCCCTGTCGTCTTCTGACGACAGGGCCATCTCAGCCTATCTTTTTGTTTTGTAGGAATATTCTTTTAATCGGCCAGAGCGGGCGTCGCCGCTGAGCGACGATTTGCCTCGTCCCGGGCCCGGGCCGCCACCACACCCCATCCGTATCTGACTGTTTTTCAATAGGTTTCCAGCACTGGCACACCTATTGCGATTGGACTCTCGCGTCCAGTTCCGGGCGCAACCACACCAGAGCGTTTCAACCCAGATACCGAGAGAGACCCACCCCATGCTCAAGACCTTCATGCAACCCGGCACCAGCAGCCCGTCCCGAACCGACTCGACCCGGGCGAGCCATTCGACGTACGGATCCGCCAAGACGACCGAATCCCCCAAGCCCGCCGAGGCCGTCAAGGAGGAGGTGCGGGCGGAACCGAGCAAATCCGTATCGAACGACGAGGGCAGCAAGCTGATCGTCGGACCGAACATCAAACTGAAAGGCTCGGAAATCACCGATTGCGAGATCCTGGTGGTGGAAGGCCGCGTGGAGGCATCCATGAACAGTCGCGATATCCGCATCGCCGAGGGCGGCGTGTTTTCCGGCAAGGCCGAGATCGACGTGGCGGAGGTGCGCGGCACCTTCGAGGGCGAGCTGACCGCGCGCAAGCGGCTGGTGGTGTACGCCACCGGCAAGGTCAGCGGCACGATCCGCTACGGCGCGCTGATGGTCGAGGAAGGCGGCACGATTTCCGGGAACATGGCCTCGCATGCAGACGGCCCCAGCCTGGCCAAGGTGCCGGACGTGTCGACGTCGGCCGCCCCGGCCGGCGACCAGGCTGCCGAGGCGGATTCCGCCTCGGTGTTTGCCCGCAACCAGCGGCGTCAGGGTTGATCGACGCCGTGCGGAACGCGCGCTGTCGTCGCTATGCGACAGCGGCGGGCCGGGGTCGGGCACGGGAACGCAACATCCTGCGCGTCGGTTCGCGCAGGGTGTTGTCGCGCTTGCGCGCGGTGCGCGCCGATGGCGATCTGAATCGCCTCGCGGCGCTGATGCTCACCCGCGTGCTGACGACGACGCCGACGATCCCGGCGGCGTCTAGAGCTTCGCGCTGCGCCCGCCGTCCACCGCCAGGATCTGCCCCGTCACGTAGTGCGTATCCATCGCGAAGAAGCGCACTGCCAGCGCAATATCGCTGGGATCGCCGGCACGCTTCAGCATGGTGTGCGAGACGATGCGCTGGCGCGAGACCTCGTCGAAATTCGAATCGCCCTCGGGCCACATGATCGGTCCCGGCGCAATGCCGTTGACCCGCACTTCGGGCGCGAGCTCGCGCGCCAGAGACTTGGTGAGCCCGACCAGCCCCGCCTTGGCGACGGAATAGACGACGTAGCTTTTCATCGGTCGCTCGGCGTGGATGTCGGTGATGTTGATGATGCAGCCGCGGCGCTTCTTCAACTCCGGCGCGGCAGCCTGCGACAGGAACATCGGCGCCTTGAGGTTGCTGCCCATCAGATCGATCCAGTCCTTCTCGGCGATGGTGCCCACCGGCGTGGGATAGAAGCTCGACGCGTTGTTGAGCAGCACGTCGAGGCCGCCGAAGGTGGCGACGGTCTGGTTTACCAGCGCGGGCAGGCCGTGGGTGTCGTGCAGGTCGGCCTGGATCAGCGCCACCGAGTCGGGCCGGATGGCGTTCAGCTCGTCCTGCAGGGCGCGCGCCTCGGTCGCCGAGCTGCGGTAGTGGATCATCAGGTTGGCGCCGGCCGCGTGCAGCAGGCGCGCCGACGCCGCGCCCACCCGCTTGGCCCCGCCGGTGATCAATACGACTTTGCCTTGCATCGGGATTCACCCTTATAGTCACTTGCTTCTGGATTATCCAGACATTCCGCATTATCCAATAACTAAGCCCATGCTGCCCGCCCCCTCCGCCGACGCCCTCGCGCACAGCCAGCGCGTGGTCGACCATCTGCGGTCGCTGATCATTGAGGCCGGCGGCTGGATTCCGTTCTCGCGTTTCATGGAAGCCGCACTGTATGCGCCGGGACTCGGCTACTACGCCGCCGGGGCGATGAAGTTCGGCGCGGCGGGCGACTTCGTCACCGCCCCCGAGATGACGCCGCTGTTCGGCCGTACGCTGGCGCATGCCATCGCGCCGGTGCTGACGGAAACCCACGGCGACGTGCTGGAGCTGGGCGCCGGCAGCGGGCGGCTGGCTGCGGACGTGCTGGGCGAGCTGGAGCGGCTGGGCGCGTTGCCGGCGCGCTATTGCATCCTGGAAGTGAGCGCCGACCTGCGCGCGCGCCAGCAGCAGGCCCTGGCGCGCGCGCTGCCGCAGCTTGTCGGCCGGGTGCAGTGGCTGGACGCATTGCCGGAACGTTTCACGGGGGTGATTCTCGGCAACGAAGTGCTCGACGCGCTGCCGGTGGAATGGGTGCACTGGACGGACAACGGTCCGCTCGCGCGTGGCGTGATTCTGGAGGGCGGGCAGTTCGCGTGGCAGGACCGCCCCATCGCCGACCCGGCGCTGCGCGCCCGCGCCGAGGCGCTGGACCTCGCGCCGGGCTATCTTTCCGAGATCAATCTCGCGGCCGACGCGCTGATCGCCTCGCTCGCGCACGTACTCGACCGCGGCCTGATCCTGATGATCGACTACGGCTTCACCGCCGCCGAGTACTACCACCCGCAGCGCCACATGGGCACGCTGCGCGCGCATTATCGCCATCACGCGCTCGACGATCCGTTTTATCTGCCGGGCTTGTGCGACCTCACCGCACACGTCGACTTCAGCGCGGTGGCGCGGGCGGGGATGGCGGCAGGACTGGTACTGGCGGGTTATGCGAGCCAGGCGGGTTTTCTGCTCAACAGCGGACTCACCGAGCTGCTGATGCAGACGCCGCCGACCGATGCGGCGGCCTACCTGCCGCAGGCGAACGCGGTGCAGCGGCTGGTGTCGCCGGCGGAAATGGGCGAGCTGTTCAAGGTGATCGGATTGACGAAGGGAAGCGTGGCGCCGTTGGCGGGGTTTGCGCGCGGGGACCGGCAGCACACGCTTTGAGGCATTGCGCTCTATCCGCCCGGCCTTACTCGACCAGGAAACCCAACCTCAAATCCGTTCGGGCTGAGCCTGTCTAAGCCTGTCCTGAGCTTGGCGAAGGGGGCATCTCCGAGTGGACCCAGGGCTTCGACAGGCTCAGCCCGAACGGTGCCTGGCACCGATCAGAAAACTACACCAGCGGCAGCTGCACGTCCTCTTCTTCCGGCGCCAGGCGCGTGACGCGCACGGCATGCAGGCGGCGGCTGTCGGCGCGCAGGACGCTGAACTGGAAGCCGTCGAACTTCACCGACTCGCCGCGCTTGGGCAGGTGGCCGAAGCGCGAGACGACGAGGCCGCCGACGGTGTCGAATTCCTCGTCCGAGAAACTCGCGCCGAGTATCTGGTTGAAGTCGGCGATCTCGGTGCCGGCCTTCACACGGAACACGCCTTCGTTCTCGCGGATGATGTTGTCCTCGGTCTCGTCGAAGTCGTATTCGTCCTCGATGTCGCCGACGATCTGTTCCAGCACGTCCTCGATGGTGACAAGGCCCGCGACGCCGCCGTATTCGTCGACGACGATGGCGATGTGGTTGCGGTTGGAACGGAATTCCTTCAGCAGCACGTTGAGCCGCTTCGATTCGGGGATGAACACGGCCGGGCGCAGCATGCCGCGGATGTCGCTGTCGGATTCGGCGTAATGGCGCAGGAGGTCCTTCGCCAGCAGGATGCCGATGACGTCGTCCTTGTCCTTGTCGATGACCGGGAAGCGCGAGTGCGCGGTTTCGATCACGAAGGGGATGAAAGCCTCGGGCGCGTCGTTGATGTCGATGACGTCCATCTGCGCGCGCGGGATCATGATCTCGCCGACGCGCATTTCGGACACCTGCAGCACGCCCTCGATCATCGCCAGGGCGTCGGCATCCATCAGGTTGTTTTCGTAGGCGCCGTGGAGCAGTTCGATCAACTGCTCACGGTCTTCGGGTTCGCGCATCAGCCAGTGGGAGAGGCGCTCGAGCAAGCTCGGTTTGTGACTACTGTCGGGCTCCATTTGGGTCAGGACGCGTAGGGATTGGGGATGTGGAATCGTTTCAGTATAACGGCTTCGCGCGATTCCATGATGTCGGCCTCCGCCGGGTCGATGTGATCGTAGCCCTGCAAATGCAGCACGCCATGCACGGTCATGTGCGCGTAATGATGGTGTAACGGCTTGTTCTGCTCGCGCGCCTCGCGCTCGACCACGGGGGCGCAGATCACCACGTCGCCGCCGAGGGTGCCGGGCGACACTTCGCCGTATTCGAAGGTCAGCACGTTGGGTACGTAGCCCTTCTTGCGATAGTCCTGGTTGAGCGCCTGCGCCTCGTCGGCGTCGACGATGCGCACGGTGATTTCCGCATCGTGTTCCAGCGCGGCGGCGACCCAGCGGCGCACCTGTGCACGGCTCGGCAGTTCGGCGGCCGCGCTGGCGAACTGCACCGACAGGCTGAATTCAGGAACGGCCACGGTCTTCGGATTCCGCGCGGCGCGCGGCGTAGGCGTCGACGATGCGGCCGACCAGCGGGTGGCGCACCACGTCTTCGGACTGGAAGTGGGTGAAGGCGATGCCGCGCACGCCTTCCAGCACGTCGGCGGCGTCGGTCAGGCCGGACTTCACGTGCTTGGGCAGGTCGATCTGCGTCGGGTCGCCGGTCACCACCGCGCGCGCGCCGAAACCGATGCGGGTGAGGAACATCTGCATCTGCTCGGGCGTGGTGTTCTGCGCCTCGTCGAGAATGATGAAGGCGTGGTTGAGCGTGCGCCCGCGCATGAAGGCGAGCGGGGCGACCTCGATGGCGTGGCGCTCGATCAGCCGCGTCACCTTGTCGAAGCCCATCAGGTCGTACAGCGCGTCGTACAGCGGGCGCAGGTAGGGGTCGACCTTCTGCGTGAGGTCGCCCGGCAGAAAACCCAGGCGCTCGCCGGCTTCGACCGCAGGGCGCGTCAGCACCAGACGCTTGACCTGCTCGCGTTCGAGCGCATCGACCGCGCAGGCGACAGCGAGATAGGTCTTGCCGGTGCCGGCGGGGCCGATGCCGAAGGTGATGTCGTGGCTACGGATGTTCTCGATGTAGCCGCCCTGGCGCGGCGTGCGCGCGCGCAAATCGGCGCGGCGGGTGCGCAGCGCCGGGCCCTCCTCGTCGGCACGGCCGCGCGTGAGTTCGACCAGGCCGAGCTGGATGTCGTCGAGACTCAGCTCGTCGTGCGCACGGTTGTAGAAATGCTCGACCGCCTGGGCGCCCTTCTCGGCCTGGGCGGCGTCGCCGCTGACGCGGAACGTCATGCCGCGGCGGCCGATGGTGACGTCGAATGCCGCCTCGATCTGGCGCAGGTTCTCGTCGAGCGGACCGCACAGGTTCGCCAGCCGCCGGTTGTCTTCGGGGGCCAGGCGCAGTTCGACGACGCTATTCAGGGCCTTACTCACGGGTGCAGCCCGAACGGCCATGGGGAATTTCCATGTCTCAAGATTAGCATTCAACCGTAACGACTTCGCCGCGCAGGCTGTGCGGGTAGGCCTCGGTGATGGTGACGTCGACGAACTGCCCGATCAGGCGCGCCTGGCCGGGGAAGTTGACGATGCGGTTGTTGTCGGTGCGGCCGGCGAGTTCGTCCGCGTTCTTGCGCGCGTGTCCCTCGACCAGCACGCGCTGCACGGTGCCGACCATGGCGCGGTTCACCGCCTGCGCCTGCGCCTCGATCTGCGCCTGCAGCCGCATCAGGCGCTGCGTCTTCAGTTCGGCGCTGACGTCGTCCGGATAGTCGGCCGCCGGCGTGCCCGGGCGCTTGCTGTAGATGAAGGAGAAGCTGGCGTCGAAATCGAGTTCGGTCACCAGTTTCATCGTCGCCTCGAAGTCGGCCTCGCTCTCGCCGGGGAAGCCGACGATGAAGTCGGACGACAGGCAGAGGTCGGGGCGCTGTTCGCGCAGCTTGCGGATGATCGACTTGAATTCGAGCACGGTGTGGCCACGCTTCATCGCGGCGAGGATGCGGTCGGAGCCGGACTGCACCGGCAGGTGCAGGTGCGACACCAGCTTGGGCAGCTTGCCGTAGCACTCGATCAGGCGTTGCGTCATCTCGCGCGGGTGGCTGGTCGTGTAGCGGATTCTTTCGACGCCGGGGATCTCGTGCACCATCTCCAGCAGGAAGGCGAAGTCGGCGGTGCCGCCTTCGTGCAGCGCGCCCTGGTAGGCGTTGACGTTCTGCCCCAAGAGGGTGATTTCCTTCACGCCGTGTTCGGCCAGCCGAGCCACTTCGGCGATGACGTCGTCGAACGGGCGCGAGACTTCCTCGCCGCGCGTATAGGGAACGACGCAGAAGGTGCAGTACTTGGAGCAGCCTTCCATGATCGACACGAAGGCCGCGCCGCCCTCGACGCGCGCCGGCGGCAGGTGGTCGAACTTCTCGATTTCGGGAAAGCTGATGTCGACCTGGGCGCGGCCGGTCGCGCGCTTCTTCGCGATCAGTTCGGGTAGGCGGTGCAGGGTCTGCGGGCCGAACACCACGTCGACGAAGGGCGCGCGCGCGACGATGGCGGCGCCCTCCTGCGAGGCGACGCAGCCGCCGACGCCGATGATGAGGTTGGGATTGAGCTGTTTCAGGTGGCGCACCCGCCCAAGGTCGTGGAACACCTTCTCCTGCGCCTTCTCGCGCACCGAGCAGGTGTTGAACAGGATGACGTCGGCGTCGTCCGGAGAGGAAGTCGGCGTGAGACCTTCGGATGCGCCCATCACGTCGGCCATCTTGTCCGAGTCGTACTCGTTCATCTGGCAGCCGAAGGTTTTGATGTAGATTTTTTTCATGATCCTAGCAACCGTGGTCGGACGCACCCGATGGTGCGTTTGGGCGGGTGTCTGCCGCGAAGCAACGACGCAGCCTACGCGGGTAGGCAAGGAGGCGCGACAAAGGCAGGCGCGCGACCGGACGTGCCAGCGGGTGGGTAGCGTTGCCCGCTTCCGGCCACACGCCCGGAAGGCGCAAAACGCCGCATTCGTGCGGACTTGATCGGAGTGGAAAGCGGTCGGCTGCGGTTGCTGGGGTCATACGCCGGGGCAGTGGATAGACTGGGGGCGGAGACTGCCGCACGAAAACGGCGGCAGGCGGGAATCTGGTGGTGATGGGCAGACTTGAACTGCCGACCCCCGGATTATGAATCCGATGCTCTAACCGACTGAGCTACATCACCTTTTTCTGGCGACAGGGCCGCCGGAAAGCCGCGCATTGTAGCCGAGCCGGTGCGCGTCTGTCAAAGCCCGGCCCTATGCGGGGACATCATTGCGGCCGCAGCTTCGCCAGTTCGTCGAGCAGGCTGATCAGGAGCTCGCGCCCCAGCGGGCCCATGCCGCGCGCCAGCTGGTCGGCGTCGCGCTCGCCGTTGACCAGCCGCCGCATCACGCCGCCCAGGCGCGCCATGTCGCCACCCGCCTTCATCATCTGCTCCGCCATATTGGCGAGCACCGACATCGCCTGGGCATCGCCGCGCGCCGAGGCGTCGATCAGCGCGGCGAGTCCCGGCGCGGCGGCACTGCCGTCCGGCTGGGTGTCGAGCGCGGGCAGCGTCGCCGGGTTGTCCAGCCCGCGCAGGATGGCGTCGAGCAGGATGCCGTCCTCCTCGTCCAGCCCCAGCTTGATCGAGGGGTCGCGGCGGCCGTTGACGACGTGGCGCAACGCGCCGACCAGCCGCGCCCAACCGGCCTGCTCGGCGGCGTCGAGCTGCTTCATCAGGTCGGGCAGCTGGCTGCGGTCGCGCAGCGCGTTGACGACGGTGTGGACGAAGGATGCGTGGACGCGCAGGACCTGTTCGACGGCGGGAGGGAGCTGGGCCATGGCTAGGGGCTAGGGGCTAGGGGCTAGGGGCTAGGGGCTAGGGGCTAGGGGCTAGGGGCTAGGGAGATTGTCGCGGGCTCGCTCAAGCTTGGCAACCGTCGGGCCGGTCGGCACGTTTTCGATGTGCCAGTGAGCGCTTGCCCACGCCAGAAGCTCGTCAGGGCCGGCACCCACCAGTTCGGCCGGCGGCGAGTGGCCGAGCGCGGCGAGCGCCTGCGCCAGCACGATGCGGCGCCCCCGTTCCGGCAGGGCGGGGGCGAGGGTCTGCTTGGACAGCTTCTGCCCGGCGGCGTTGGTGACGAGCGGCACATGCGCGTAGGCCGGCGTCGGCAGGCCGAGCAGGCTTTGCAGATAGACCTGGCGCGGGGTGTTCCACAGCAGGTCGGCGCCGCGCACGACGTGGGTGACGCCCTGGAAGGCGTCGTCGACCACCACCGCGAGCTGGTAGGCGAACAGGCCGTCGGCGCGCTTGACGATGAAGTCGCCGACCTCGCGCGCCAGATCCTGCTGCAACAGGCCATGGACGCGATCGTGGAAGTGGGCGCTCACCCCCTCCACCCGCACGCGCCAGGCGAATTTTTCTCCATGCGGTACCGCGTGCAGGCGGCAGGTTCCGGGGTAGACGATTTCTCCCTCGGCATTGCGCGGCGCCTGCGCCAGTTGGCTGCGCGTGCAGGTGCAGGCGAACGCGGCGCCCTGCGCGCGCAGGGTCTCCAGCGCCGCCGCGTAGGCGTCGTCGCGCTGCGACTGGACGAGCACCGCGCCGTCCCAGGCGAGGCCATACGCTTCCAGCTGGCGCAGGATGGTGTCGGCGGAAACCTGGTCGCAGCGCGGCCGGTCGAGGTCTTCCATGCGTACCAGCCAGCGCCCGCCCGCGGCGCGGGCGTCGAGAAAGCCCGCCAGCGCGGCAACCAGCGAGCCGACATGCAGGGGACCGGTGGGGGACGGCGCAAAGCGCCCGACGTAGGGTGCGGGGTTCACCCCGCGATTATGCCGCGCACAACCGCGGTTCAGCATGCAGGGTCTGGTACAACGCGAGGATGCTCTCCACCATGCGCGCCTCGCTCCACGTGGCGGCGTAGGCCTTGCCGGCCGCGCCGAGCGCCTGCGCCGCGGTGCGGTCGGCTAACAGCGGTGCCAGCACCCGGGCAAATCCGTCGACGTCGTCCGGCGCGATGCGGCAGCCCTGCCCTTCCTGCAGCACGTCCTTCGTCCCCATTTCGGCCAGGCCCACCACGGGTACGCCGAGCGCCATCGATTCCAGCAATACCAGGCCCTGGGTTTCGGTCTTGGAGGCGAAGACGAAGACATCCGCCGCGCAGTAGCAGGCCGGCAGCTCGGTCCGGCGCTCGAGGTAGCCGACGAAACGCACGTTGCCGGCGAGCCCGCGCTGCGCCACCTTGCGCTCGAGCGAGGCGCGGGCGGGGCCTTCGCCGGCGATCACCAGCAATACGTCTGGCAGTTCACGCCGCACCGCATCGGTCACGCGCAGCAGGAAATCGAGGTTCTTCTCGAACGCCACCCGCCCGACGTAGGCCATCACCGGGCGCTCGGGCGCGATGCCGTGGCGGGCACGGAACGCGGGCCCATCGCAGTGGGCGAAGTCGGTGAGGTTGAGTCCGGTGGGAATGATGTGGATGGGGCTGCTGACGCCGTAGGCCAGCAGCGTGTTCTTCATCGCCGACGAGGGCGCGATCACCGCGGTGACGCCGTCGCATTCCTTGCGCGAGATCATGCGCGCCGTCGCCGCGAGCCAGGCTTTCGGCAGAAACGGCAGGTAGTGGTGGAAGTATTCCTCGAACAGGGTGTGATAGGTCTCGACGCACGGCAGGCCGTGCCTGCGTGCCCAGCGCACGCCGGCACGATGGGCGAGGAAAGGGGTGTGGATGTGGACGAGGTCGAAGTCGGCGGGGTCGAGCGCATCCAGCGCGGCAGCAAGCGCGCGCGGATGCATCAGCCGGTCTTCCGGATCGCGTGGAATCTGCCAGCCCGGCACCCGCACGATGCCTGGCTCGTCGACCGCGGCCGGATAGTCCGGCGTCACCAGCACGCTCGCGTGCCCGGCCTCGGCCAATCCCTGGCGCAGCGTCTGGATCGAGGTCGACACGCCGTTGACGCGCGGGAAATACACGTCGGACACCATCAGGATACGCACGGCAGACTCCGCTGGAGGCAAAGTCTGCGTTGTATGGCAGAACGGTTACAGGGTGATTACAGGTCGATGCCGGGCTGCGCCTTCACACCGGCGCGGAAGGCGTGTTTCTCGTCGGCAATGACCGATACCGTATCGGCCAGCTCGATCAGGGCATCGCTGGCGGCACGCCCGGTGACGACGACGTGCTGCATGGCCGGGCGATGGGCGAGCGCGTCGAGCACGGTGTCCGCGTCGAGATAGCCGTAACTCAGCAGGTATGTCAGCTCGTCGAGCACCACCAGTTGGTACGACGGATCGGCCAGCATGCGCGCGGCGATCGCCCAGCCGCGTTGCGCGGTGGCAATGTCCTGCTCGCGGTTCTGTGTGTCCCAGGTGAAGCCGTCGCCGGTGACGTGCCATTCGACGCCGGGCTGTTTGCCGAGGAAGGCTTCTTCGCCGGTGTCGGTGCGGCTCTTGATGAACTGCACCACGCCGACTTTCATGCCGTGGCCGAGCGCGCGCGCGACCATGCCGAAGGCCGACGTGCTCTTGCCCTTGCCGTTGCCGGTGATGACGAGCAGCAATCCGCGCTCGTCGCTGGCGGCGGCGATTGCGGCGTCGATCAGTGCCTTCTTGCGCGCCATGCGCGCGGCATGGCGGGCGTTGCGGTCGGATTCGTTGCTCACGCGTCCCCCATCAGAAACGGATTTGACGTCGCATTCTATTGGAATGCGTACTCGACGCTCACCCAGGCATTGCGTCCCGGAAGCGGATACGCGTTGAAGCGGTCGGCATTGGTCGTGCTGTGTACCGCGTAGCTGTAATAGTCCTCGTCGAGCAGATTGTTGAGCGCGGCGGCCAACTGCCAGTTGCCGACCTGGCGCACCAGTTTGACGTCCATCAAGGTGTAGGCCGGGATCCGCTGGTCGAAGCGGTTGGGCTCGTCATTTTCCATGCGCTGGCGGCTGACGTACTGGACGTCGGCGGACAGCCGGGTCCTGCCGTCGATATGCCATACGGCACCGAGCGCGAGCTTGTGGCGCGGCACCAGCGGTACCGCATTGCCATCGAGCGCGACGCCGTCGAGCGTGCCGTCGGTGAATTCGGCGAAGGCGAGCGTATAGGCGGCGTGCAGGTCGACGGTCTGCAGCCGGCGGTACGCGTCGAGTTCGAGGCCGTAACGTTCGAGCGGCGCGAAATTGGTATTGCCGACACCGGCGCTGTACAGGTCGAGATGGATCTCGTCCTTCACCCGCATGTAGTACAGCGCGCTGCGCAGGCGACTGCCCCCCCTGCCCCATTCCCAGCCGAGCTGGGCATCATGCGAAACCTGCGGCTTGAGGAACTGGAACTCGTGCAGGAAACCGGGCGAGAAACCGTAGACCTCGTCCACGGTGGCGAAGCGGAAGCTGCGCGCCACCCGGGCGAACAGCGCATGCTGCGGATCGAGCCGATGATTCAGTCCCAGCTCCCAGGCATATTGGGTTTCGTCCTGGCCGCCGGGCTGGGCACCGCTGCCGAACAGGCCACCGGGCGCGGTCGCATCAAAACGGTCGGCCGCGTCGATCGCGAACCACTCGACACGACCGCCCAAGGCCAGGCGCGTGGCCGGGCTCAACTGCAACTCGTCGCGCGCGTAGAGTGCGGCGGAGCGCTGCTCGGCATCGACGTCGTTGATCGGCGTGCCGATGTTGGCGGGTGCATTCGACGTCAGCAGGCGATAGTCCCACCACTGCAAATCGGCGCCCAGCACCAGGCTGTGTGCCACGTCACCCGTCTCGAAGGGCACCCGCAGGCGCGGCGCGAGACTCCACATATCAAGATCGGCGTCCTTGTATTCCGGCCAGCCGCCGAAGTCGAAATAGGCCTGCTGCTGCTTGTTGCGGTAGTCGAGGTCGAGCATCAGTTCGTTGCGCCCGAGCGCGAAGCGGCCATTGAGTCCGGCCTGGTAGCTCTGACGCTTGGCCCAGTCGAGTGGGGTGTTGGTGCCTTCGGGATCGGTCGCCACTTCGTCGAGGCCGGCGTCCGGCTCGACCGTGCGCGGCCCTGGCAGACGCGTCGTCTGCGCGGCACCGCCGAACTTGAGCGTCCAGTCGCCCAGCACGGTCTTCCAGCGCGCATCGCCGTTCACGCTGCCCTGGCGGTTGGCGTTGTTGGCACGCCAGCCGTCGGAACGGAGATGGTCGGCGGTGATCCGCACGCCCGCCGTCTCGCCTGCAAGGTTGCCGCTCACCTGGACATTACGGCTGGCGTAGCTGCCCAGCTGCAGCTTTGCAGCGGCCCGTTCGGCCTGCCGCAGCGGCGAGCGGGTGATGATGTTGATGACGCCGGCGACCGCGCCTGCACCGTGCAGGACGCTGGCGCCACCGCGCACGATCTCGATGCGCTCGATGGCAGACAGCGGCAGCGCCGCCCAGTCGATCGCCGACAAGTCGATGTCGTTGAGGCGGCGACCGTCGAGCAGGATGAGGACGTTCTGGTCAGCGGCGGCGCCAAAACCGCGCAGGTCGACCGTGCTGGCGGCGGCGTTGCCGTAGAGGTCGCGCACGCCGATGCCGGCTTGCTGTGCCAGAATTTCAGGCAGCGTGGCCTGCGGACTGTTCTCGATGTCCTGCCGCGTGATCACACTGGTGTTGGCGGTCTGGTCCGACAGGGCCTGCGGGAAACGGCTGGGTGTGACGACGATGGTGTCGCTGACGTATTCCGGCAGGGGCTCCGCCTGGGTGGAAGCAATGAAGACAAGGCTCAGGGCGAGCGCAAGCGAGGTTAGACGCATGATGAAGTCCGGTTGGGCGCCCGCTTCCCCGCGGGCGCGTTGCACGATCCGCTGATGGCTTGCGCCATGCAGGGCTCAGGCCGGTATCCGGGCTCGCGCCTGAAGTGCATCGCCTTCCCGGGCGGACCCAGTGGCGTGTGTGATGCACCGTTTAGCGCTTACCGTTGCGGGGGCAGCACAGGCTTGATGGCACGTGGCCAATGACCTGTTTCCCGTTTACCCTCGGCGGCGGAACGCCGCGTCGGCACCTGAAGGCGCGCATTATACCCACCGCGATGCGGCGCAGGTACGCCGCCGGACGCGATTGACCGTGCGCGCGCCGGCCCCTATAGTCGCGCCCATGCACGCCGAACTCGATACCCTCGAAGCGAAGATCCGCCAGGTGGCCGAGCTGTGCCACACGCTGCGCAACGAAAACATCGCGTTGCGCCAGCAGCTGCTGGCGGCACAGCAGGACAGCAAGCAGCTGGCGACCCGGCTCGATGCCGCCCGGACGCGATTGCAAGGGCTGCTCGATACGCTGCCGGAGGACATCTGATGGCCGGCCCGCGCTCCATCGAAATCAACATTCTCGGCCGCGCCTACAAGGTGGCGTGCTCGCGCGAGGAGGAGTCGGCGCTGATCGCAGCCGCCGATTACCTCGACGAAAAAATGCGCGAAATCCGCGACAGCGGCAAGGTGATCGGCGCAGAGCGCATCGCCATCATGGCGGGCCTCAACCTGGCGCATGACCTGCTGACCCAGGGCGGCGGCGGTCTGGTCGAGGAAGCGCGGTCCCGCCTGACGCACTGCAACGCCCTGCTCGATTCAGTGCTGGAAGATCAGGACAAACTCTTCTAAACTTGATTCCGCTCCCTGCGGTGTTCGAGGCCGGTTGCAATTTCTCTGAACCAATGCATACGTGCAAGGCTGCGGTCTATTCCGGTGCGGGTGTGCGCGTGACACGTCTCATGTGCCCAAAGCGCCTTTGATTGCGGCCGTCTTGAACCCAGGTTCAAGAGTCCGCGGCCGGTCACGGCACAGGCGGGGAGCCTTACCCCTTCATGACTAAATCCACCCTTCGACGCCAGCTCAAGGCGGCGCGCAGCGCGCTCCCGCTTCCCGCCCGCCGCCAGGCCGCGCGTGCTTCGCTGCGCCTGGCATTGCGCCATGGCTTGCTGTTGCGCGCGCAGCGCATCGGTTTCTATCTGCCGCAAGGCGGCGAGTTCGACGTTCATCCCCTGCTCAACCAGGCCTTGTGCATGCAACGCGACTGCTACCTGCCGGTGCTGCCGCGCCGCGGGCGGGTGATGCGATTCGGCCGGATGGGCCGCCACACGCGCATGTCGCCGAACCGCTACGGCATTCCCGAACCGCTCGACGCGCGGCCGCTGAAGGCACGCCAGCTCGACCTGCTGCTGATGCCGCTGGTGGGCTTCGACCGCGACGGATATCGCCTGGGGATGGGGGGCGGCTACTACGACGCGACGCTGGCCTTCATGCAGCATCGGCGCCTGTGGCGCAAGCCGCGCCTGGTGGGGGTCGCCTACGAATGCCAGCGGGTCGACGCCTTGCCGCACGACCCGTGGGACATGCCGCTCGACGCGGTGCTGACCGAGCGCCGGCTGTACCGCTTCAACTCGCACCTGAAATAGGCGGCCGGCCGCCCGCCGGCACACCCGCTCAGCGCGCCGTCACCTCGCGATCGAGTTCACCGCTCTTCAGCTTCGCCTGGTACTCCGTCAGCATCGCGCGGACCTTGCCGCTCAGCAGGTAGAGTCCGAGGAAGTTGGGGAAGGCCATCGCCAGCACCAGGAGGTCGGTGAAATCGACCATGTTGGATGCGCTCGCCACCGAAGCGACGACGATGAAAGCGAGGAACAGCACGCGGTAGACAATCGAGGTGCGCTCACCGAACAGATAGGCCCAGCAGCGCTCACCGTAGTAGGACCACGAAATCATGGTGCTGTAGGCAAACAGCACGACCGACAGGGTGAGGATGATGGGGAACCAGTCCGACACGGTGGCGAAGGCCACCGAGGTCAGTGCCGCGCCCTTGCTCGCTTCGCGAATCGCCAGGGTCGCGGGGTCGTTGTAGACGCCGGTGATGACGATGACCAAGGCGGTCATGGTGCAGATCACGATGGTGTCGATGAAGGGTTCGTAGAGCGCGACCATGCCCTGGCGGATCGGGTATTTGACCGACGCGGTCGAGTGCACGATGGCCGCCGATCCGAGGCCGGCCTCGCTGGAGAACACCGCGCGCTTGAAACCCTGCACCAGCACGCCCACCATACCGCCCGCCACCGCAATCGGGGCGAAGGCTTCGGTGACGATCTTGCCCAGCGCCTGCGGCACCTGGTCGACATTGCCGAGGATGATCCACAGGCAGGCTCCCAGATAGATCAGGATCATGGTCGGCACCACCGCCTCGGCCGTGTGGGCGATGCGGCGCAGGCCGCCGATGATGACCACCCCGACCGCCAGTGCGATGATGAGGCCGTAGGCGATCGGCATGTCGTTGAAGAACGGAATCTGTTCCTGCACCGCGCCGAGCGATTGGCTCACCTGGAATGCGCTGCCTGCACCCAAGGAGCCGAACACGGTGAACACCGCAAACACCACAGCCAGCACCTTGCCGGTCCGCGGCAGGTTGAATTCGGCGAAGCCCTTCGACAGATATTCCATCGGGCCGCCCATGATGCGGCCATCGGGACGCACTTCGCGATAGCGCTGGGCCAGCGTGGCCTCGGTGAATTTGGTGGTCATCCCCAGGAAGCCTGCGACGATCATCCAGAAGGTTGCGCCGGGGCCGCCGATGGAAATCGCGATCGCCACCCCGGCGATGTTGCCGAGGCCGACGGTGGCCGACAGGGCGGTGGTCAGCGCCTGGAACGGGCTCACCTCGCCCTTGTCGTCGGCGGTGTGGTACTTGCCGCGCAGCACCCTGAACGCATGGCGCATCATGCGCAGGTTGACGAAGCTGAAGCGCAAGGTGAGAAAGACCGCGCCGGCGATCAGCCAGGCGACGATGAAGGGCAGCACCGGCTCGCCGGGAAAGACGTCGTAGAAGATGACGCTGGCGAGATGGCCGTTCACGCTGCCAAAGAAGGCGTCGATCGCGCCAGGCTCCGCCGCCCACGCCCATTGCGGCAACAGCCCTGCCACCATGATGAAGATGTAAGGATGAATAGCCATCTGCGCTCCCGCCTGTCTGAATTATTGCCGCAACAATAACAAACTTGCCGCTGAAACGCGTCTGCAACAATGACAAAGGCCGACACAGGGTCGGCCTTTGCATTTGAAACTGCGGTCAGATCACTTCAGGCTCAGCACCCAGGCAATGATCTTTTCCGCATCTTCCTTCTTGACGTTGGGGTTCGGCGGCATGGGAATTTGGCCCCACACGCCCTTGCCGCCGGTCTTCACCTTGGCGACCAGCTTGGCGGCGGCTTCCTTGTCGCCGGCGTATTTCTTGGCCACTTCCTTGAAAGCCGGGCCAACGATCTTCTTGTCGACGCCGTGGCAGGACATGCAGGCGTTCTTCTGGGCCAGCGCCTGGTCGGCGGAGGCCGCGCCGGACAGAGCCAGCAGTGCAGCAGACGCTGCGGTCATCATCAACTTGTTCATCTTTACAATCTCCGTGGAGGTCGGGTTAGGCGCATTCGCAATTTGTCGCGCTTGCAATATTAAGGAAAATCGCCTTCCACGCAAGAAAAGGGCTTGGTTTTTTGCTACCAAGCCCGGTAGAACTTTGTTGTTCGAAACTTATTCGCGTTCGATCATCTCACGGTACGCATGCCAGCTGGCGTGCCCCAGCCAGGGGAAGATCACGGCCATGGCGATGAAGTCGGTCGCCATGCCGATGCCGATCAGCACGGCGATCAGCACGCCCCACAGCAGCATCACCGGGAAATTGAGGCGGGTCGCCATGAAGCTGGTCACCAGCGCGGTGGCGAAATCGACCTTGCGATGCAGCAGCATGGGCAGCGACACCACCGAGAGGCTGAACACCATCAACGCCAGCACGCCGCCGAACGCCAGGTAGGCCAGCACGAAATCGGTGTGCTGCTGCACCGCGCTGAAGCTCAGCAGGTCGGTCAGGCTGCTGATGCCCGAACCGCTGAGGAACAGCCCGACCAGAATCGCCGAGATGCGCTCCCATACCGACAGCACGAACACCAGCATCAGGGCGAACAGCCCCAGCGAAGCCGGATTGGCGCGCCACGACAGCAAGGGGACTAGAAGGTTAGGCAGCTTGTGGTGGTGTTCCAGCCGGTGGCTGACGCAGTAGAACACCGTGGCCAGGACCGGCGCGACGAACAGGAAGCCTGAGGTCAGCGCCATCGCCAGGTGCGGCTTGGCCCACGCGCCGTGGGCCAGACCATAGCCCAGCAGGGCAAATATGACGCCGTAGAACAGGCTGAGCGGCCAGGCCTTGAGCAGGTCGCGCGCGCCTTCGCGCAGCCAGTGGAAGGGCTGGTCGGCCGTCACGCTGCGGATGCCCGGCAGATTCATGCGGGCGGCCTGCGGATGGAAGACGGCATGGTCGGTGTGGGTGCTCATGATCGCTCCTGATGGCAAACGGACTATTTGTTTGATAGCAGGCGCCACACCGGCTGGCTAATAGCAAATGCTGATAAACCCCTTATGCGGCAAGGGCGGCCAGATCGGTCAACGGCGGTTGGCACGCGGTGCCGCTGCATATCCAGGCGGCGGGGCGGTCCGATTCGGGCTTGGCCAGTGCGGCCGGCAACGTCAATCCATTGGGCAGTGCCAGCAGCAGGTCGCGCGCCGCCAGCCGGGTCGCCAGTGCCGCGGTCCATTCGCCGAGCGCCGCAGCCGGGCCGCGCAGCAGGATCACGCGCGGCGGCACCAGCGTCTCGTCGAGTACGGCGAGCAGCGTGGGATAGGCGATCGGCTGCTGGACCAGTTGCGCATGGAACAGGCGCAGGCAGCGTGCGCTGGCATCGAGGTAGCGCGCCTCGCCCAGCAGGTGACCGAGCCGCTGCAGGGCGAATGCGGCGACGCCGTTGCCCGAAGGCGTGGCGTTGTCGTAGCCGGGCTTGGGGCGGGTGAGCAGCGCTTCGTGGTCGTGGCTGGTGAAGAAGAAGCCGCCCGCCTCCGTGTCCTCGAAATGCGCCAGCAGCGCGTCGGCGAGTTCGCGCGCCCAGGCCATGTCCTGTTCGCGGTAGCCCGCCTGCATCGTTTCCAGAAGCGCGTCGAGCAGGAAGGCATAGTCGTCGAGATAGGCGTTGAGGCGCGCTTCGCCGCGCTTGTAGCTTGCCAGCAGCCGGCCACCGCGCCACAGATTGCGGCGCAGGAAATCGAGCGCGGCGCGCGCCTCGACCACCCAGTCCGGACGCGCCATCACCCGTCCCGCGTGCGCCAGGCCGGCGATCATCAGCGCGTTCCAGCTGGTGAGCTGCTTGTCGTCGCACCCCGGGCGCACGCGTGTCTCGCGCGCGACGAAGAGCTTGGCACGCGCGCTCGCCAGCCGTTGTGCCGCCACGGTTTCGGGCAAGCCGAGCGCCGCCGCGACTTCGTTCAGCGGTTTCGCAAGAACGGGATTCCAGTGTGCGTTCTCGAAATTGGGCGGCAGATCGAAACCATAGGCCGGCGCCGCCACTGCGTATTCCTCTTCGGTCAGCAGCGCGCCCACTTCGTCGGGCGTCCACACGTAGAACCTGCCCTCGCGGCCCTCGCTGTCGGCGTCGAGCGCGGAATAGAAGCCGCCGTCGGGCGCACGCATCTCGCGCAGCAGCCAGGTCACGATGCCTTCCGCCGTGTCGGCAAACAGTTCCTCTCCGGTCAGCGCCCAGGCATCGACATAGAGCTGCAACAGCGGGCCGTTGTCGTAGAGCATCTTCTCGAAATGCGGGATCGCCCACTGATCGTCGACCGAATAGCGGCAGAAGCCGCCGCCCAGCTGGTCGACCATCCCGCCCGAGGCCATCTTGCGCAGCGAGAACAAGGCCATCTCGCGCGCCTGCGCGTTGCCGCTGCGCTGGGCTTCGCGCAGCAGGAAGATCAGCTCGCCCGGACGCGGGAACTTGGGCGCGCGCGAGAAGCCGCCCCATGCCGGGTCGAAGGCCTGCGCCAGGTCGCGTACCGCGTCTGCAAGCGGTGCATCGGTCAGTGCCGCGTACCGGCCGGCCGCCGGCTGCTGCTGCGCCAGCGCGCCGCGCACCGCCTCGTTCTGCGCCAGCACCTCGCCGCGCCGCTCGTGCCAGGCACGGGCGACGTTCTGCATCAGGTCGATGAAGCCCGGCAGCTGGTAGCGCGGCGTCTTGGGGAAATAGGTGCCGGCAAAGAAAGGCGTCTGGTCGGGGGTCAAAAACACCGTCAGCGGCCAGCCGCCGCCGCGCTGGGCCAGCAGTTGATGCGCGGCCTGGTAGATCTGGTCGAGGTCGGGGCGCTCCTCGCGGTCGACCTTGACGTTGACGAACAGGCGGTTCATCACCGCCGCCACCTCGGCGTCCTCGAAGCAGTCGTGCGCCATCACGTGGCACCAGTGGCAGGCGGAATAGCCGATCGACAGCAGGATCGGCTTGTCCTCGCGGCGTGCCTTGTCCAGCGCCTCTGTGCCCCACGGGTACCAGTCGACCGGGTTGTCGGCGTGCTGCTGCAGATAGGGGCTCGGTTCGGTAGCGAGACGGTTGGGCATGGCAGGCTCCGGGCGGCGGCTAATAGTTGATTAAATCGGTCAACAATTGTACGCTCACTGCAAACTGAAATATCAGGAGTCATCCATGTCCCAGGAATTGTTCGCTGCCGCCCAATCGGGCGATGCCGCCCAGCTCAAGCATCTGCTCGATCAGGGCGCCGATCACGCCGCTGCCGACGAGGCCGGCGAAACCGCGCTGATGCATGCAGCCCACCGCGGCCATCTCGCAGCCGTCGAAGTGCTCATCGCCGCCGGCGCCGATGTCAACGCCAAGTCGCCACAAGGCTGGACCGCGCTCGCCAAGGCCGCCTACAACGGTGAGACCGAACGCGGCTACGTCGAGGTGATCGAGGTGCTCCACGAGGCCGGCGCCTCGCTCGACGAACGCATCTTCTTCGGCATCACCCCGCTGATGCTGGCGGCCGGCGGCGGCGACGCCTCGGTGGTGGAATGGCTGATCAACGCCGGCGCCGACGTGCTCGCCACCAACGAAGGCGGCCGCACCGCGCGCCTGATGGCGAACGACAAGTTCTACGTCGACGTGATCAACCTGCTGACCGAAGCCGAGCGTCAGCTCGGCGTGACCGAGGAGGGCACCTGCTCGTCGACCCGGAGCGTGGTGAAGCCGCAGGTGGTCAACCTGATGAAGCCGACCACGCATTGACCGGCTTGGGCATCACGTTCGCCCCCTCTCCCGCAAGCGGGAGAGGGGAATCAGGTCGAATCAGCGCCCCAGCCAGTCGATGAGTCCCTGCCACTGCTCGATATCGCGCTCGGCGATATGGTGCGGCAGGTCGAACAGGCTCTTGCCCTCGAACGCGGCGTTGACGTAATGCTGGGTGTTGCGCAGATAGGCCAGCACCGGCAGGTCCTGCTTGCCCATGAACTGCTCCAGCGTGACGCCGGCGCGGGTTCGCGGATCGACCCGCATGCCGACCACGCCGACAAAGGCGTGGCCCTTGCGCACTGCCTTTTCGGCGTGCAGCGCGGCGAGAAATTCCTGGCTGGCACGAATATCAAAAAGTGAAGGCGCGATCGGCACCGCGACCTTGTGCGCGAGCTTGAGTGCCCGCTCGAGGTTCTTGCCGTGCAGGCCGGCGGGCGAATCGATCACCAGCCAGTCGCTGTCCTCCTTCTGCCCGTCGCGCAGCAGCTCGATGTCCGGCAGCGCCATATCGCGCATCGCCAGCCAGTGGGTGGCGGATTTTTGCCGGTCGAGATCGAGCAAGGCAACGCGCTCGCCCTTCGAGGCCAGATAGCCGGCCAGGTTGGTCGACAGCGTCGTTTTGCCGCTGCCGCCCTTGGGATTGGCCACCAGAATCACGCGCATGCTGTCCCCCTGTTGAATGCCTTGTCCGCGAAGAACACGAACCGATCCGAAAACCTCGATAACTGCTCGCGCCCTTGTATGCCCGCCGGGTATGCGTGGAAAAAACCTTACAGCGCCTCCACGCTGTACGCCACCGACAGCGTGTGCGTCTCGCCCGGCGCCACGGTGACGACGTTGTCCATCGCGTTGCCCGACTCGACGCACACCATTTCGCGCCAGCCGGCGCCGGACTTGCCGCGGCCCATGTCGCCCATTTTCTCGGCCTTCTCGGTCCACGGCGTCCACACCACGGTGGACTGCGATCCGCTCTTGGCGATGCGGATGCGGCGCTTCAGGCCCGGGTCGACGATGACGCAGTCGGCCGGCGTGTTCACGTAAACACGATCCACCTCGCCGTCGAAGCCGATGTTGCCAGCCTGCGTCTTGCGCGCGAAGTTCTCGACCTTGTCGTGGTAGTCGCAGCCTTCCAGGCCAGCGACCTTCACCGTGCCGATGTCGCTGATATGGAAATAGGTGTGCAGCGCCTCGCCGATCTGGAACGGTGCGTTGCCAGTGTTGGTCGTGGCGAGCTTCACTTCCAGCTTATCGCCCACCACCACGGTCAGAGTCAGCCGGGTGGGATGCGGCCACTGCTTGCGGGTGGCTTCATTATCAATCAGCTGCAGGGTGATCTCGGTGCGGGCGTCGTTGCGCTTGCGGCTGCCGGTGACCTCCCAGTCGACGGTGCGGGCGAAGCCGTGCGCGGGATAGCTCGCCTCGCTGGCGTGCGCGCCGAACCACGGCCAGCACACCGGCACACCGCCGCGGATGGATTTGCCGGCGGCGAACTTGGCGGCGTCGGACACCCACACCACCGGCGCCAGCTGCGACTTGGGCCGGAAGCTCACCACGTGCGCGCCCTGCAGGCAGATCGTCGCGCGGCCGCCCTGGTTGTCGATGTCGGCGTAGGTGAGGCCGCCCGCGCCGGTTCTGAAACTCAGCTGGCCTGGGATCGCGAAGCGCGCCAACGGGTCGGCGTGCGCCTGGGCCTCGGTCGGATGCTCGACCTGCGAGACGTCGCGCACCGCGCCGAAGGCGGCGGAGGTCGTCATCGCGGCGTAGGCGCGCAACGCGGCCGAGACTTCGCGGGCGCGGTTGATCGGTTTCCAGGCCTGCGCACCCCTGGCGTCCATCGCGGCGCGGCGGCGCGCGAGTTCGGCGTCGTCGAGGCGCACGTTGATGCTGCGCTTGGGGATGTCGATGTCGATCGTGTCGCCTTCCTCGACCAGGCCGATGGTGCCGCCCTCCGCCGCTTCCGGCGAGGCGTGGCCGATCGACAGGCCCGAGGTGCCGCCGGAGAAGCGGCCGTCGGTGATGAGCGCGCAAGCCTTGCCGAGGCCCTTAGACTTGAGATAGCTGGTCGGGTACAGCATTTCCTGCATGCCGGGCCCCCCGCGCGGGCCTTCGTAGCGGATCACCACGACGTCGCCGGCGACGATCTTGTCGCCGAGGATGGCCTCGACCGCGGCGTCCTGCGATTCGAACACGCGCGCCGGGCCGGAGAATTTCAGGATGTGCTCATCCACGCCCGCGGTCTTGACGATGCAGCCGTCGGCCGCGAGGTTGCCGTACAGCACGGCCAGACCGCCGTCCTTCGAATACGCGTGCTCGATGTCGTGGATGCAGCCGTTCACGCGGTCGTCGTCGAGCTTGGCAAAGCGGCGGTCCTGCGAGAACGCGGTCTGCGTCGGCACGCCGCCGGGGGCGGCGCGGAAGTAGTCCTTCACGTCCTTGTTGCTGGTGCGACGGATGTCGTAGACGTCGATCTGCTCGCCCAGCGTTTTCATCAGCACGGTCGGCACGTCGCGATGGATCAGGCCGCCGCGTTCCAGCTCGCCGAGGATCGCCATCACGCCGCCGGCGCGGTGCACGTCTTCCATGTGGTAGGTCTGGATCGACGGCGCGACTTTGCTCAAGTGCGGCACGCGGCGGCTCATGCGATCGATGTCGGCCATCGTGAAGTCGACCCCGGCCTCATGCGCCGCAGCGAGCAGGTGCAGCACGGTATTGGTCGAGCCGCCCATCGCGATGTCGAGCGCGATGGCGTTCTCGAAGGCGTCGAAGCTGGCGATCGCGCGCGGCAGCACGCTGGTGTCGCCGTCTTCGTAATAGCGGCGGGTGTTCCGGACGATCAGGCGCGCCGCGGCGAGGAACAGGTTCCTGCGGTCGGCGTGGGTCGCCAGCAACGAGCCGTTGCCTGGCAGCGAGAGGCCGAGCGCCTCGGTCAGGCAGTTCATCGAGTTGGCGGTGAACATGCCGGAGCACGAGCCGCAGGTCGGGCAGGCCGAGCGCTCGAGCTGGTTGACCTTTTCATCGGTGACATGGCTGTCCGCCGCCGACACCATGGCGTCGACCAGGTCGAGCTTGATGGTCTGCTTGTCCCACACCACTTTGCCCGCTTCCATCGGGCCGCCGGAGACGAACACGGTCGGGATGTTGAGGCGCAGCGCGGCGTTCAGCATCCCCGGGGTGATCTTGTCGCAGTTGGAGATGCACACCAGCGCGTCGGCGCAGTGCGCGTTGACCATGTACTCGACCGAGTCGGCGATGAGGTCGCGGCTCGGCAGCGAATACAGCATGCCGCCGTGGCCCATCGCGATGCCGTCGTCGACCGCGATGGTGTTGAACTCCTTGGCCACGCCGCCCATGGCCTCGATCTCGCGTGCCACCAACTGGCCCATGTCCTTCAGGTGCACGTGGCCCGGCACGAACTGGGTGAACGAGTTGGCGATGGCGATGATGGGCTTGTTGAAGTCGCCGTCCTTCATGCCGGTGGCGCGCCACAGCGCACGGGCACCGGCCATGTTGCGGCCGCGGGTGGTGGTCCAGGAACGGTAGTCAGGCATGATGGTCACTCGGGCAATCTATAATCAGCCAGCCATTTTACCCGCGCTTTGATCTCCCTGAATCCTGATCCCCGAATCCTGACCCCTGCCTCCATGCTCGTTCACCCGCAATTCGATCCCGTCGCCCTGCAGCTCGGGCCTGTCGCCATCCACTGGTACGGCCTCATGTACCTCGTCGCCTTCATGCAGGTCATCCTGCTCGGACGCTGGTGCATCGCGCACCGGCCGTGGAGCGGCTGGAACGCGAAGATGCTCGACGACGTGCTGTTCTACGGGGTGCTCGGTGTCATCCTCGGCGGGCGGCTGGGTTACGTGCTGTTCTACAAGCCCGCCGAATACCTGGCGAATCCGCTCGACATCCTCAAGGTGTGGGAAGGCGGCATGAGCTTCCACGGCGGCTTCCTCGGCGTGCTCGTCGCGATGATGCTGTTCGCCCACCGCCACCAGCTGCGCTGGCTCGCCGTCACCGACTTCATCGCCCCGCTGGTGCCGCTGGGGCTGGCCGCCGGCCGGCTCGGCAATTTCATTAACGGCGAGCTGTGGGGACGCGCCACCGACCTGCCCTGGGGCATGGTGTTCCCGCAAGCCGGCGACGGCGTCAGTCGCCATCCCTCGCAGCTCTACCAGTTCGCCGGCGAGGGCCTGCTGCTGTTCGTCATCCTGTGGCTCTATTCGAGGAAGCCGCGCCCCTTGGGCGCCGTCTCCGGCGTGTTTCTCATCGGCTACGGCAGCTTCCGCTTCCTCGCCGAATTCGCCCGCGAACCCGACGCCTTCCTCGGCCTGCTGGGGCTGGGGCTGTCGATGGGGCAATGGCTGTCTCTGCCGATGATCGTCGCCGGCGTCCTCATGCTGCGCTGGGCGCAGCGCCAATCCCCGGCAGGGCGAGCATGATCGAGCAGCTGTGGCGGCTGGGCGGCTGGCTCGGCGTCGCCCTCACCCTCGCCTTCTCGCTCGGCACCCCCGTCCTGAACGAAGGCAGCGGCCACGCCGACAAGCTTGTTCATCTGGCCGGCTATGCCGTGCTGATGTTCTGGTGGGCACAACTCGTCGTGGCACGGCGCTGGAAGCTCGCCGCCGCGGTAGTGCTGTTCGGCATCGCCATCGAGCTGCTGCAGGGCCTCACGCCCAACCGCATGCCTGACATGCTCGATGTGCTGGCCAACAGCAGCGGCGTGCTGCTCGGCTGGCTCGCCGCCCGCCTCTCGCCCAACCTGCCGCAATACTTCGCCACGCTTCCCGCATTGCGCCGCTGAGGCTATAATCCGCCGCACTGGGGCGGTAGCTCAGCTGGGAGAGCGTCGCGTTCGCAATGCGAAGGTCGGGAGTTCGATCCTCCTCCGCTCCACCAGTTTCAAAGCCCAACCCTTCTCGGTTGGGCTTTTTCACATCTGTGCTTTCCCCACAATGTGCGGGGATTCTGCCGATTTTGCCTGTGCCACAGGCCATATCGCGCCGGCCAGAAAGCGCCCACCGACCCGCCAAGTTTGACTCTTTTCTGGTCTCTGTTCTCAAAAAATCGGCCAGAACTTCGCCAGCCGAGCACACGCAGAAACCCTCTTGTGACAAGCAGTTGCCATTGATGCGCCGCATCGGGTTCGACGCATGGACCACTTACTGCAATAGTCGAACCCGACGATTTCAGGGCCAGCGATCGTCAGCCCTTGGGCGGGTGCGGATCGTTGCCGTAGCTGTTGCGCTCGCGGATGCGACCGTTCTCGCCATGAATCAAGACCTCGCTGCGCTGGTTGATGGCGATGTCACGAGCGGCCCGTTCGGCCTCGGACTGCGTGCGGTGATGCGAGGTGTCTCGCTGGTTGCCTGCGCCGCGCACAGCCCAGCCGTCGTCGCGCTTCACTACATGTTGGTTTTTACCGGCCATTTCAAAATCCTTTCAAGGTTGGGTGGATGCTGGAAGTCGGGGTATTGGCTGTCGAGTCACCCCCTTTCCAAAATTACGAAGTCAGGCTTGAGCCAGTAGTGCCCTTTGTCGTCCTTGTCGACGAATGTGGCGTAGACCTGCTTGTGGCGTTTGAAAATGTCTGCCGTCCGGAAGCTGGTGCCAGGCTGAAGGCCCAGCCCCTCGGCCATGTGCCGCTTGTGCACTTCGTCGCCATCGGCGTCTTCCAGAATCTTCAGGAAGAGATAGACCTGTGGTGAGAGGTCGATCGGCTCACCATTGATCAGCGCCACGCGCTGGGTGTGCATCAGTCGCAGGGACGTCTCCGCCGACGCCTGCACCGGTGCCGGGCGGGTCAGGTACGCCTCAAGGTTCTCAATCACCAGACCGGATTTCCGGATGTGGGCAATGGCCTGCAGCGGCACCAACAGGCGATCGCCCAAGGCGGTACCGAGCAAGGACGCAGGTTCACCCGCCGTGATGATCACCTCAGCGCCGGGCGCCACCAGTTGCGCCAGCTTGGCTGCCACTGGATCGGGCATCGCACTCAGCCGACGCCCAAAGAAAACCGTATGCCGCCGGCGCCGATGTTCGAACTCACCCAGCCGCCACAATACGTTGTCGACGATCGGCTCGACGGCATAGCGCGGTGCCAGCCCCAATCCTGCTGACAACCACTTGGCCAGCTTCTGCGGTTGCACCTGCCAATAATGCGCCTGTTGATTTGCCAGACCGACCCAGCCGCATTCCGGGCAATAGCCGCGATAGGGTTGCGAATCTGGCGCGGCGTGTGGCTGCGGCCGCATGGCCTCGGTGCCGCACTCCGGGCAGAGGATGTCCAGTACTCGCTCGCGGCTGACGGCGATGGCATCCAGGGCCAGCAGATGGCCATAGAACCCGGGCCGGCTCGAAAGCCAGACCGCGTCTGGGGAGATCAGCATGTCTTCACGCTCGAGCAGGCGGCAGATCTCGGCCAGCCCCTGGTCGTTCATGACCGCGACCACCTCATTCATGCATGACTCCTTCGGCTTCCTCCGTCAGCTTGGCTGTCGCGGATGACTGCATGACACCCAGTGCGCGCAGCAGCGATTCCACCAGGCGGGCATCAGCCTCTTCCATGTCGCGCAGATTGCTGATCCCACTTTGCTTGAGATCGATGTGCAGCACACGGCTGGCTTTGCCGGGCTGCAACGGCTCGAAGTACAGCGAGACCACGGCGTCGATGATGTTGAAGCCTTGTCCCATCAGGATGGGGCTGATTTGCTGGGCAGAGAGACAGGCCAGCACATCGGGCGCATCTTTCTCCCCCGGCGGCTTGATCTGGTAGTCGCAAATCGGGGGATGGATGGCCCGCACTTTCGCCTGCGATAAACGGATGCGCTCGACCCGGTGTGCCGCGAGGTCGCATACGCTGCCATCAAACAGCTCGAAGCCGTCGCGCAGACGGTTGAGAAAAAACATCGGCTTCTCTATGTCCTTGGGCTGCAGCACTGCCTTGAATACATGCTTGCCGAGGTGCTCCAGCAAGGTCTGCTGTGTCTTGGCACCACCGGGCGCCAGCACATCAATCACCCCGCTGGCCGGGTAGATGACGACATCCATGGCCATGGGTGGTCGGACGTCACGCCAGTGCGCCCGGTTGTCGTCGCCAAATTCCAGCTGACGCTGGGCGTTGTCCTCAATGAGGATGCCCAGTTGCACGCCACCATCCAGATGCCGGTCCAGGGTGTCGATCTGACAGGCGCGCGGCGTCCCCTTGCGCGGCGTGAATGCGGTGGCCAGTGCCACCTCGAGGGCGCGAATGTCTTCCTGGCCACGGAACAGCGCATCGACGGGCGGCACCTGCAAGCGTTTCCACCCACGCTTGCCAATGCGCAGGCTCACCGCGTAGATGGCCTCGGCCGTGGCGAACAGGTCAGGCCAGTTGGCCATGACCCACAAGGCGCGCTCGGCATCGCTGGAGAATTTCGTGAAATCCTCATGGATCGCGGAGTCCGGTGGGGCGGTGTTGCGCAGGGCATCGACACCACGCCCGTTGGCCAAGTCATGCACGCGCCGCATCTCGGCGTACAACACCTCTCGTTGGACGGTAGGCAGGGCATCGATGATCTCAGTAACGGCATTGACCAGCTTGTCGTCGACAGGATCGGCGGGTAGTTCCAACTTGCGAGACTGCAGGTAGAACTTCCAGGCGTGCGCTGGGATTTGGCGGATGAGTTGACGGTAGTTGAAGGCGGCCATCTTGTTTTTCCTTTTTGCTGGGCCGCCGTGCCGATGACTTCTTGTGTGCGCGAGAGGCCTGGGTTGGTTACACTGTTCTCAACACCGTATCGCACAACAAAGCAAAATGTATTTGTTCGCTATATCGGGTGTTTGATGGAATTTAATGGTGGATGATTGTGTTGTCAAGCCGGTGCGGATTCGTTCGAAATAACGTAATATCTCGGTCTGTGCAAAACGCTACCCGTCCCCCTGTTCGCGTGGGGCTGAGAGAACACAGGAGAAACCGTGGCAACCCCACTGGGTGACAAAATTCGCAGACTGCGTCGTGAGCAGAAGTTGAGTCTCGACGCACTGGCCGCCGCAGCCGGCATGAGCAAGAGCTATCTGTGGGAGTTGGAGAACAACGACGATGCCAACCCCACCATGGAAAAACTGGCCAGCATCGCCGCTGTCCTGAACGTCACGCCAGAGTTCCTGGCGCACAACGAGCTGGCAGACCAGCCGGAGGATGCCTTCGACAAGGCGTTCTTCCGCAACTACAAGACGCTCAAACCCGAGACCAAGCATCAGCTCCTTGAGATCCTGAAGACCCTCAAGAAAACCCAAGGATGAGTGCCCCGCCCAACAAGCCGGCGCCTTGGGCCAACCGGCTGAACAAGCTCTTGGATCAGTTTCACACCGTCCATGGCGGCGACCGATTTCCGGTCGATGTGGAAGCGCTGATTCGGGAAGTGCCGGGCACTTTCCAGACCGGCGAGCCGATCACCATTCAGGGCGAGGCGATGGACCCGGAGTTCGAGGGGGCGCTGTTCAACCTGAATGCCGATGCGCCGGGCAAGGGCAACTGGGCCATCATCTACAACCAGGCGATCAGCTCACCGGGGCGAATCCGCTTCACGCTGGCACACGAGCTGGGGCATTACCTGGTGCATCGCCATCTGCAGACGTCTTTCAACTGCAGCGAGGTGGACACCACTCAGTGGGACAGCGACGAGCGGAAGATTGAGTCAGAAGCGAACACCTTTGCGTCGTACCTGCTGATGCCTGCCGACGATTATCGTCGGCAGATCCAGGGGACGGCCATCGATCTGGATGTGCTCGGCGCGTGTGCGGATCGGTATGGCGTTTCCATGACGTCGGCTATCCTCAAGTGGCTGGAGCTCACGCCCCAGCGTGCGGTGCTGGTCATGTCGCAGAACGGGATCGTTCAGTGGGCTTGCGGCAGTGAGTCGGGCAAGTGGCTCTCCATGCATCTGAACAAACGGCTGGCCAACGGTCAGCGACGGCCACTGCCTGCCAGGAGTGCCACACGTTTGGGAACGGACACCAACGTCGATCGGCTGGGCACGCCGATCGATGCGCGCATCTGGTTTCCGCAGGAGCCCGAAGGCATGGTGGCGCGGGAGATGCGCATCGCGTCGGATTTCTACCGTCAAACGATGACGCTGCTGGTCCTGCCGCCCGAGGTCAAGCCCTGGGAGCGAGAAAAGATGGACGATGACGACGATGGCCTTGAAAACACCTTCGATCGTTTCGTGCGTAACGGTCAGCCGCCAGTGCGCTGACGACACGCCCCCGAGCTGACTGACTTTTGTCGCCAGCACGCGACCTTCGGAAAACATTCGCCCTTGTTAGCAACTGCCCGCAACGGGCCGTAATTTCCTGCTCGGAATTCCGGCGACCTGCCGGTGAAATGGTGGCAGTTTTTCATCATGAAAGCCTGCCATGTCACATCTCGAACATCACTCCAAATCCGCCGACCGCGATACCCGTGAGCTCGGCCGATCCCCTTGTCAGGAAATCGCGCAGCTGCTGGCCGCCGGCATTCTCCGGGCACGTACAGGCGCAGCGCTGACGAGCTCATGTCAGCATGACGCCACGGCTGGCGACATACCGCTTGGCTTTACTGGCCACCAGCGCGTTCATACGAACCCGTCTCAACAAGAAGGAGTTTTCGTATGACGACACACGCAAGCAAAGAAACGGTCGCTGCGCGTCTCGCGCAATTGCCCTACCTGCCGATGGAAAATCTCTGGGCGCTTTGGGATCAGCACTTTGATCGTCGCCCTGGCCATCATCACCGCACCTGGCTTGAAAATCGGCTGGCTTACAAGATTCAGGAAGAGGCCTTCGGCGCGATGTCGCAATCGCTGAAGCGCCGTCTGGAAAAAATCGGTGAAACCGGCGAGGTATCCAACCAGAAGCGCAGAGCAGAAAACCAGCTCGCACCGGGCGCCACCCTGATCCGCGAGCACAACGGGATTGCCCATCAGGTCAAAGTCCTGGATGACGGGCGTTTCGAATACCAGGCCCGCGCCTACAAGAGCTTGTCCGGGGTGGCCAAGGCCATCACCGGCACCGCCTGGTCGGGACCGGCATTCTTCGGACTGCGCCAACCCGCGTCCAAGCGCAAGGGGGCCTTGGCATGAGAAAACCCACCCCCTATCCAAACACGCAAACACCTGCCACCACCCCCAAGCGGCGCTGTGCGGTCTACACCCGCAAGTCCTCCGATGAAGGCCTGGACATGGAATACAACAGCTTGGAGGCGCAGCGTGACGCCGGGCTTGCGTACGTTGCCAGTCAGCGCCACGAGGGCTGGATTGCCGTGGCCGATGGCTATGACGACGGTGGCTTCTCGGGCGGCAACATGGAGAGGCCCGCGCTGCGCCGATTGATGGCTGACATCGAGGACGGAAAGATCGACATCGTCGTGGTCTACAAGATCGACCGCCTGACGCGCAGCCTCCCGGATTTCGCGAGGCTGGTCGAAGTGTTCGATCGGCACGGCGTCTCGTTCGTGTCTGTGACCCAGCAGTTCAACACCACGACGTCGATGGGGCGCCTGACGCTCAACATCCTCCTCTCCTTTGCCCAGTTCGAGCGTGAGGTCACGGGTGAACGCATCCGCGACAAGATTGCCGCAAGCAAGGCCAAGGGGATGTGGATGGGCGGCGTGCCGCCCTTGGGTTATGACGTCAAGGATCGCAAGCTGGTCGTCAACGAAAGGGAGGCGGCGCTGGTGCGCGAGATCTTCACCCGTTACGCCGAGCATGGATCGGCCGCACGTCTGGTGCGCGAACTCCAGGTCGAAGGCCACACCACCAAGTCCTGGGAGACCCAGACCGGGAAGTTTCACCACGGTCGGATCATTGATCAGCAGTACCTGTTCAAGCTGCTGCGTAACCGTCTGTACCTGGGTGAGATCACGCACAAGGGCGAGGTTTTCAAGGGCCAACACCAGCCCATCATCTCGGCGGCGCAATGGGAGGCGGTCGACGCCATCATTGCGCAACGCAAGCGCAGCACGACCCGTGACCGATACAACGAGACGCCGGCGCTGCTGGCGGGATTCCTCTATGCCCCCGACGGCCAGCGCATGCTGCCCACTTACACGCAGAAGAAAAACGGCAAGCGTTACCACTACTACGTCCCTTACCTGGAAAAGCGGCAGGCTGCCGGAGCATCACGTATTCCCGGACAGCGCAGCATGGGGCCGATGCCCGCCGCTGAAATCGAGTCGGCTGTGTTGATGCAGGTCCTGCGCGTATTGCAGGAACCCGAGATGATCATCGGCGTGTGGCGCGAAGTGCTGGCAATGCAGGAGCAACCCGGGCTCGACGAGGCCATGGTCGTGGTGGCCATGCGCCGCATCGGTGACATCTGGGCGCAGATGTTCCCGGTGGAACAGCATCGCATCATGCGGCTGCTGATTGAGCGTGTGCAACTGCACCCGAATGGTCTTGACATCGTCTGGCGTGAAGACGGATGGCACAGATTCCGGCGTGAACTGGCCCAGCACCCCTTTGTGGTGGAGCAGAAAGAGGCGCCCGCCATGGGGCACCTCGGCCATGATGAAGAGGTGATGGCATGAGCCAATCCACCCCGCAACGTTGCAAGATCGAGATATCGGTGTCGGGTCCGTCGCGTGAATACCAGAGTCAGGGCTCGGCGGTGACCTTCGTCCCCTTGACCATCAAGCGCCGGCATACCCGCAAACTGTTGATCGCACCCCCTGGTCAGGAAGATGCCAAGGTCCGATCATCATTCGACTTGCCCATGATCCGCACGATCGGCAAGGCTTTCTACTGGCAAAAGCTGCTCGACAGCGGTGAGGTCGCCAATGCCACCGAACTGGCGCGGCAATTGAAGCTGGAGCCTGGCTGGGTCGCCGAGGTGCTGCGGCTCACGCGCCTCGCACCAGACATCGTACAGGCCATTCTGGATGGGCGGCAGCCGCGCCACCTCAATCTTCACGCGATCCGGGGCCGGCAGGCGGACGTGCCCGTGGACTGGGATGAGCAGCGACGGTTGCTGGGGTTTCGGCCGATGGCCTGATCACGGCAGAACCCGGTCCTCTTCGCCTCACAACCCCTCATCGGTCTGCTTGCACCCACTGCAGGCATTTTTTTCACCCGAATGCTGGCACAGGCATCAATTGCCTGATCTGCCCACCGTCTTCGTCCACCTTGCCCACCGGTTTGCCCACCCCCTGAATTCCAAACTGCACTCACGTTTTCGCAATCACCTGAAAGGAGATCAACGTGAGTGTCAAACACCTGAATCAGCGCCAACTGGCTGAGCGCTGGAATGTCGCGGAGGCCACGCTCGAGCGTTGGCGATCTGCCGGTATCGGGCCGGTGTACCTGAAATTGCAGGGCCGCGTCCTCTACCGCGTCGAGGACATCGAGGAGTACGAGGCGAGGAGTCTGCACAGCAGCACGTCGTCGCGTGTCATGGCGGGAGGTGTGGCATGAACCAACGCCATCTGCCCCCGCAACAGCAGGATGTGCTGTCCATCCCGGCCACTGATCTGGCTGCATTCGATGCCCGCAGCCTGTTCCAACTGAAGACGCTGGCCGCCGACCGCCTGGCCACTGCCAAGGCTGAAGTCGATCACATCGAACATGCCCTGAACCTCAAGTACGCCGAGCGCGCCAAGCACCTGCGCCTGGTCGCCGGCAAAGACAGTGGCGTCGTGCATTTCGATGATGGCAACGTGCGCATCACGGCTGACCTACCCAAGAAGGTCGAGTGGGATCAGGCACTGCTCGCCAATCTCGAAGCTCGCATTGCCGCCAATGGCGACAACCCCCGTGAATTCATCGAGGTCAGCTACCGCGTCTCAGAGACCAAGTTCTCCGCCTGGGCGAGCGCCCTGCGCGAGCAATTCATTCCCGCACGAACCGTGAAGGTGGGCAAGCCCAGCTTCCGTCTCGCCCTGCTTTCGGAGTAACCACCATGTTCAAAAATCTCATCGAATCCCTGCGCAAGAAAACCCTGTCCCTGTCCGACCTGCCGGAAACCATCCGCGTGCCGGGCCACGCCGGGCAGACCGAGATCGACCGCCTTCCGCTCGACCAAGCATCGGTCGATGACCTGGCCTTTGCCATCCAGGGGCTGGAAGCCCGCTCGTCTGAGATCTCCTGCCAATTGCATTCCCTGCGCCGCCTGCATGACCTGGCGCGCGTCCGGGGTGCGCTCGGCACGGACAAGGTCATCGAGATCTTTGGTGGGGAGGTCTGACATGAGCTTTCCCTTCATCACCGCCGAGCAGCGCCTCGCAGAAAAGCGTGGCTCCAAGGGCGTCATTCTTGGGCCATCAGGTGTGGGCAAAACCACGCTGCTCAAAACCGCCGATGCGGCCCGCACCCTGTTCATTGACCTGGAGGCCGGCGATCTGGCCGTGTTGGATTGGCCTGGTGACAGCGTGCGTCCGCGCACCTGGCAGGAATGCCGGGATCTGGCCTGCTACATCGGTGGCCCGAATCCCGCGCTGCGCGACGACCAGTCCTACAGCCAGGCGCATTACGACCAAGTGTGCGCCCAGTATGGCGATCCAGCCATGCTGGCCAAGTACTCGCTGATCTTCGTCGACTCCATCACGGTTGCTGGTCGCCTGTGCCTCCAATGGGCCAAGGGTCAGCCACAGGCCTTCTCCGAAAAAACCGGCAAGCCTGACACGCGCGGCGCCTATGGCCTGCATGCCAGCGAACTGGTTGGGTGGCTCACCCAGTTGCAGCATGTCCGTGACAAGGACATCTGGCTGGTCGGGATCCTCGACGAAAAGCTCGACGACTTCAACCGCAAAGTGTTCAGCCCGCAGATCGAGGGCTCCAAAGCTGCGCTGGAACTGCCCGGCATTGTCGATCAGGTCATCTCGATGGTGGTGCTCAAGTCGGATGAAGGCACCCCTTATCGGGCCTTCGTCTGCCAGCACATCAATCCCTGGGGCTACCCCGCCAAAGACCGTTCCGGACGACTGGAGGTCGTCGAGGAGCCGCATTTGGGCCGCCTCATTTCCAAGATCACCGCGCCGCGCGCGCAATAAGCAGGAGAGTATTCATGAACAGCTACAACCACAACGCCGCCTGGAATGACTTCAACGATGCCGAGGACCAGCGCGAGTACGCCCTGATCCCGCCAAAGACTCTGGCCAAGGTCATCATGGCCATTCGCCCGGGCGGTTATGACGATCCGAGCGAAGGGTGGACGGGCGGCTACGCGACCCGTTCCGACAAAACCGGCGCCATCTATCTCAACGCCAAGTTCACCATTCTGGAAGGACCGTTTGCCAAACGCGTGGTGTTCGGGCTGATTGGCCTGTCCAGTCCCAAGGGCCCGGAGTGGACCAACATCGGCCGCAGCTTCCTGCGCGCCATCCTGAACTCGGCACGTGGCATCCATCCGGCCGACAACTCGCCGCAGGCGCAGAGTGCGCGCCGTATCAAGGGGTTTGCCGATCTGGATGGCGTGGAGTTCGTCGCCCGCATCGATGTTGAAAAGGATCAGAACGGCGACGACAAAAACGTCATCAAGGCCGCCATTCAGCCGGATCACAAGGAGTATGCCGCGCTGATGGGGCAACCTATGCGCACCCCAAGCCACGCATCCTCGGCTCCGCCCACCGGTACGCCTCCTGTGTCATCGGCGCCTGCCGTTCCCACCCGTCCCGCCTGGGCGCAATAAGGAGGGATGGCGATGATGCTGCGTCCTCGGCAGCGGGAATTCGTCACCCGCTGCGTCACGGCCCTAAAAGCCCATGGCAACACCCTCGGTGTGGCGCCGACCGGTGCAGGCAAGACGATCTGCCTGTCCGGCACAGCCGGGGAGTTTCTGCAACATCCGGACGCCAAGGCCTGCATCTTGGCGCACCGCGACGAATTGACCGCACAAAACCTGAGCAAGTTTGGCCGCGTCAATCCGCACGTCAGCACCTCGGTCTTCGATGCGCATCAGAAATCGTGGTCGGGTCAGGCCACCTTCGCCATGGTGCAAACCTTGGCACGCAACCTCGAGAAGATGCCCACGCTGGACATGCTGGTGATCGACGAGGCTCACCACTGCGCGGCGCCCACCTACCGACTGGTCATCGACTCGGTCCTGGCCAAGAACCCGCATGCGCTGATTTATGGCGTGACCGCCACGCCTAATCGCGGGGACGGCAAGGGCCTGCGCGAGGTGTTCTCCAACGTGGCGGACCAGATCCGGCTGGGCGAGCTGATTCGCTCTGGCCATCTGGTGCCACCGCGCACCTTCGTGGTCGATGTCGGCACGCGCGACGCGCTCGACGGCGTTCGCAAACTGACCGACGACTACGACATGAATGCCGTGGCATCCATCATGAACACCACGCCTGTGAATGCGGCGGTGGTTCAGCACTGGCAGGCGCACGCGGCCCGGCGCAAGACCATTGCATTCGCTGCCACCGTGGATCATGCCCATGCCGTCTGCCAGGCCTTCAACGCGGCGGGGGTTCGGGCCGTTGTGGTTCATGGCGAGATGACACCTGCCGAGCGACAAGCCACGCTGGTGTCCTATGAAACCGGCGATGTGATGGTGCTGGTGAATGTGGCGGTGCTCACGGAAGGGTACGACTACACCCCGACCTCCTGCATCGTGCTGTTGCGGCCCAGTTCCTACAAGTCCACGCTGATCCAGATGGTCGGGCGCGGCCTGCGCGTGGTCGACCCCACTGAACACCCGGGCGTGATCAAGACGGATTGCGTGGTGCTTGACTTTGGCACCGCCTCCCTGCGCCACGGCAGTCTGGAGCAGGAGGTCGATCTGGATGGCTTCGGCGGTGATGGCGAGGCGCCGACCAAGCGCTGTCCTCAGTGTGATGCCGAAGTGCCGATGGCCAGTCGCGAGTGTCCGCTGTGTGGTCACCGCTTTGCCAAGGAGATCGAGGAGACGCGTCACCAGATCAGCGATTTCGTGATGACCGAAATCGATCTGCTCAAGCGCTCCAACTTTGCCTGGTGTGACCTGTTCGGCGACGACTGCGCACTGCTGGCCACGGGCTTCAAAGCCTGGGCTGGGGTCTTCTTCCTGAGCGGACGTTGGTACACAGTCGGCGGCGCTGAGAAACTGCCCGCGCGCTTGCTGGGTGCGGGCGAACGCACGGTGTGCCTGGCCCAGGCCAATGACTGGCTCAATGACCAGGAAGTCGACGATGCCGCCCACAAGACCCGTCGCTGGTTGCAGGAGTCACCCACACCCGGCCAATTGCGTTACCTGCCTGCGCCGCTGCGCGCGGATTTCAGTCTGACCCGCTATCAGGCTTCGGCGCTGCTGACCTTTCAGTTCAACAAGACGGCCATTCAGCGTCTGGTGACGGCGGCCAACGATGCGGTGATGGCCGAGTTTCGGGAGGTAGCGTGAGATGTGCCGTGTGCTCCCGCCAAGCCAAAGGCCTAGGGTATTTCAACCCGCGCTTGCGGCGCTCCGACCCCCGTCGCTACAGCGATCGCTGGGTGTTCTGTTCCATGCCTTGCCAAAACGCTTTCTCCCGGCTGATGGAGCGCCTGACCCAGTTTCAGGAGGACGCCGTGATTGATCCCAGTGACATGGAGCTCGCCGCTATGCAATCCGCACTCGGCCCCTTGGGCGAGTACGTCGCTTCCATCGGCATGGATCGCCCCTTGGCCGATTACGGCAAGGACGAAGTCCTGCGCCTGGTGGAGGTCGTGGTCGACGCCTATCAGGCCCACATGTTGGCCGAGCACGAACGCATGGTCGAGCGTGACCGTACTTTCTTTGAACAACTCGCCAGCCGCAAGGCCACTGCCGGCACGGGTGGCGACCACCACAGGATTCCATTTTGATGATCGACCTGAACCATCAACCCAAATTTCACGAACAGGTGTCAACGCTGCTGGATGCTGCCCTGCAAGCCGAGCGCAGCCAGCAGGCACACCGGCGCTACCTGGGCGCCTCACGCCTCGGTGTGCCCTGCGAGCGCGCCCTGCAATACGAGTACGTCGATGCGCCGGTGGACGACGGTGCTGAGTTGCCCGGTCGCACGCTGCGGATCTTTGAGGTCGGCCACATCATGGAGGACCTGGCCATTCGCTGGCTGCGCCTGGCTGGTTTCGACCTCTACACCCGCAAGCAGGATGGCGAGCAATTTGGCTTCTCCGTCGCGGATGGCCGTATTCAGGGGCATATCGACGGCGTGATCGCAGGTGCTCCTGCCGACCTGGATTTGTCGTTTCCCATGCTCTGGGAGTGCAAGACCATGAACGACAAACACTGGCGCGACACCGCCAAAAAGGGCGTGACCGTGACCAAGCCGATCTACGCCGCGCAAATGGCGATCTATCAGGCGTACATGGAGCCGAGCATTCCTGGCATCGCATCTCAGCCTGCGCTGTTCACCGCCATCAACAAGGACACCCAGGAGCTTTGGTTGGAGCTGGTGCCGTTTGACGCGGCGCTCGCGCAGCGCATGTCTGATCGCGCTGTCAAGGTCATCCAGGCGACAGAGGCTGGTGAATTGCTGCCACGCGTAGCGTCTGAGCCGAGCTTCTACGAGTGCAAGTACTGCGCCTGGGCACGTCGGTGCTGGAGCGAGCAGGGTGTGAGCGCATCGGGGGTGCAGTCATGAATGCGCGTCTTCCTCAACCCGTCATCGAGGAATTGACGGTGACCGCCCGTCGCCAGAAACCCTTGATCGGTGCATCCCTGCTGGAGCGTCTGCTGCTGCGTCATGTGGCTGTCGTGTGCCCGGAATCGCGACTGGTCGTGGCCGTGATCAAACAGGCGTTCGTGGACCTGTGCTCACCCTCGAAGCATCAGCGTGCCGAGGCCCGGCGATTTTTCCAGGACGGGCGTTTGGAACTTTGGTGCGACCTCGTCGATTTGTCACCTGAATTCATGCGCGAGATCGCTATCAAGGCGGGCTACTTGAATCCGGCAGACACCGACGAAGGAGGTGCCCATGCTTGATTTCAATGACCACGACCCTGCTGTTCCATCACCCAACGGGAATGCCGAACGTGATGAGCTGCGTTCGGCCTTGCTGGCGCGACTGGAGGGCGTGCTGTTTGCCTTGTTCCCGGCTGGCAAGGTGACACACGGCAAATTCGTCGTTGGTGATGTGCTGGGCAGTCCAGGTCGCAGTCTGGAGATCGAGCTGGATGGCGAACGGGCGGGCCTGTGGATCGACCGCGCCACGGGCAATGGTGGCGATGTCTTTGCGCTCATCGCTGCGCACCGCCATTGGGACACGCATCGTGATTTCGCCGCCGTCCTCGGTTTCGCCCGGGAGCTGCTCGGCCGAGCACCCGCCGCGTCACCCGCCAAACGCAAGGCAAGTGCGCCAGTGGATGACTTGGGACCAGCCACCGCCAAGTGGGACTACCTGGCTGCTGACGGCAGTCTGATTGCCTGCGTGTATCGCTATGAGCCCAGCCCTGGGCGCAAGGAATTCCGACCTTGGGATGCCAAGCGCCGCAAGATGGCGCCGCCCGATCCGAGGCCGTTGTTCAACCAACCTGGCATTGCCCATGCCGATCAGGTAATTTTGGTCGAGGGCGAAAAATGCGCCCAGGCATTGATCGACGCTGGCCATTGTGCGACCACCGCGATGCACGGTGCCAACGCACCGATCGACAAGACCGACTGGTCACCCCTTCATGGCAAGCATGTTCTGATTTGGCCCGACCGCGATAAACCCGGCTGGGAGTACGCCATGAATGCCGCCGAGGCGGTCATGGCAGCGGGAGCCCAGCACTGCGCGGTGTTGATGCCGCCGGCCAACCCAACGGCGCAAGATCCTCAAGGGGCTGCGGATGGCTGGGATGCGGCCGACGCCATCGCGGAGGGCTTTGATGTGGAGGCCTTCCTTGCCCATGGTGAGCGCATCCAGTTTCAGCCGTCGACAGCAGACGCCACGCAGGCAGTCGACCCAACGGAGCAATCGGTCTGGGCCACGGAAGACGCACTGGCGCTGACCTTCTCCGGTCGCTACGCCCAGGACTGGCGCTATGTCGCCCTGTGGGGCAAGTGGGTGTTCTGGACTGGCAAGCGCTGGCAAACCGAGGAGACCCTTGCCGCGCACCACCTGATGCGCCAGATCTGTCGGGAGGCTGCACTCAAGGCCGACTCGCACCGGGTCGCAGCCAAACTCGCCAGCAGTGGCACGGTGGCTGGCTTGGAGCGGCTGGCACGTTCCGACCGGCGTCATGCGGCCACCGCCGACGAATGGGATGCCGACCCCTGGTTGCTCAACACGCCTGGCGGCGTGGTGAATCTCAAGAATGGCGTGCTGCGCTCCCACGATCGCCTGGATCGGCTGACCAAGATCACGACGGCCACGCCTGCGGGCGATTGCCCGACGTGGCGGCAATTCCTCAACGAGGTCACGGGTGGTGATCAGGCCCTGCAGGCCTATCTTGCCCGGATGGCAGGGTATGCGCTGACCGGGTCGACACGCGAGCACGCGCTCTTCTTTCTGTATGGCACGGGTGCCAACGGCAAATCGGTGTTCGTGAACACTCTGGCCACCATCCTGGGTGACTACGCCACCAACGCTCCCATGGACACGTTCATGGAAACCCGCACGGACCGGCATCCGACCGATATGGCCAGCCTACGTGGGGCCCGGTTTGTCGCCGCCATCGAAACCGAGCAAGGGCGACGCTGGGCCGAGTCCAAGGTGAAGAGCTTGACCGGTGGCGACAAGATCTCTGCGCGCTTCATGCGCCAGGATTTTTTCGAGTTCATGCCGCAGTTCAAGTTGATCGTGGCCGGCAATCACAAGCCAGCCATCCGCAACATCGACGAAGCGATGAAGCGGCGGCTCCATCTGATCCCGTTCACGATCACTGTCCCACCGGAAAGGCGTGACAAGCACCTGCAGCAAAAGCTGCTGGCTGAACGGGATGGGATCCTGGCCTGGGCAGTTCAAGGCTGTCTGGAGTGGCAGCGTCAGGGCCGGCTCGACCCACCCCAGCAGGTGCTCGATGCCACCGATGAGTACTTCGAAGAGGAGGACGCGATTGGTGAGTTCCTGGACGAGGACTGCCAGCAGTCGCCCGTGGCGCGGGAAGCGATTTCCGCGATCTACCAGCGCTGGCGTGAGCGCGCTGAGCGGCGTGGCGAGTACGTGGGCACCAGCCGCTGGCTGACCCAGCAACTCATCAACCGTGGTTTTGCACGCACACGCCTGCATGGAGGGGCGAAAGCCCTGTCAGGCCTGTCGCTCAAACCCCGCGAGCCGGGCGGCTACATGCCCTATCGCGACGACTGACCGAATCGACAGACCCCAGTGGGTGACCGAAAGTGACCGGCATATCGTTATCTCTCTA
>JAJZPG010000007.1 GCA_021811235.1 Pseudomonadota bacterium
GAGTGGGAGTGACGGGCATTCGAGGCAGCAAGAATTTATTCAGTACTATCATGGGTTTGTTGGTTTTTGACGAGCACTTCGGTTGCATCGTAAATTGCGCGGATTTTCGGTGGTAAGCGATTGATGTAGAAAGCCTTCGCGCCTGTCATCTGTCGGATGGTTCGCTTGCAGCGCGAAGATTTGACGGTAAAACTGACGGTAGATTTGTTCTTGGAGTCTCGGGGTCTGCATTTACCGTCGTATCCGTGTAGCTTCAGACGGTAAAACCAAACAAGAGCGACATAAAACTAATAACGCTTCGGCGAGCTTGTGCATCCCGGTAGTGGCGTTCCAGTTCATATACTGCGCAGTAAATATCGATGTTCTTCGCTTAATTCGTCCCTCATCCGCTTCAAAACCAGAGCCCCTCGCGGCTTTCCACGGACGAGAAGGTGGGGCTGTTTCGCAGGTTGTTCCGGGGACGCACGGATGTCTATCCAATCCGCTGGGAAGGCAAGACTTCGGCGAAATCGGGATGCTCGGCGGCCTGCGCCAACGAATGGCGCATCGGTGTTTGGCGACGTACATTACCCGATAAATGCCGCTGGCCTCCCGGATGCGGATTTCCATGGTACCGGCCCCGACATCATCGAACGGCTTCCAGCCGTCCGGATACTGATGAAGCGCATGGCGGGCTACGAGCGTACCCTATTGTTCGTTTCACCCGTTCATGGCGGACAACTCGACCAAGGCATTCACCCACTGCCGCACCAGCCTGCCGGTGCGGATAGCAATCTGTTCGATCTCGGCGTCGGTACACACCAGCGCGGGCAGCAGGCGGATGGTCCTGTCGCGGGTGACGCTGATGAGCAGGTTCTCATCGGCCAATGCCCGCTGCACCAACTCGTTGCATGGCCGATCCAGTTCAATCCCGATCATCAGTCCGTGGCCGCGGATGGCAACTATGCCAGGGACGCCGACCAACGCCGCCTGCAGGCTTGTCAGCAGGCGGCGCCCGGCAACTGACGCGCGCTCGGGGAGCTGGTCCCGCTGCATCACGTCAATGACCGTGCAACCTACCCGGCAGGCCAGTGGGTTGCCGCCGAAGGTTGAACCATGGTGGCCAGGAGAGAACAATTCAGCAGCCCGACCACGTGCAAGGCACGCGCCGATGGGGAATCCGTTGCCTAGCCCCTTGGCCAAGGTGATGACATCCGGCAGCACTCCGGCATGCTGGTAACCGAACCAAGTGCCGGTGCGGCCCATGCCTGTTTGCACCTCGTCCATCATGAATATCCAATCATTCTCGTCGCATAACACCCGCAAGGCGCGCAGGTACTCGGGGGAAGCGATGCGCACGCCGCCTTCTCCCTGCACGGGCTCGACCAGCACTGCAACGATGCCGGGTGAGCGCTTGGCCGCATGGCGGATTGCGTCAATGTCGTCATAGGGCACGCGCACAAAACCGGGCATCAGCGGCTCGAAGCCACGATGCACGGATGGGTTGCCGGTGGCGGCCAGTGTGGCGAATGTGCGGCCGTGGAAGCTGTTTTCCATCACCAGCACTTGAGGCTGCACAACCTGTTTGCAATTGCCGTGCAGACGCGCCAGTTTGAGCGCTGTTTCGTTGGCTTCCGCGCCGGAGTTGCAGAAGAATGCGGTTTCCATATTCGAGAGCGAGCAAAGTTGCTCACCCAGGCGCTCCTGCCACGCGATCGTGAACATGTTGGAGGTATGCAGCAGTAGTCCGGCCTGATCGGCGATGACTCGGGCAATCTCAGGATGGGCGTGGCCCAAGTTGGTCACGGCCACGCCGGCGATGGCATCGAGGTATTCGTGACCGTGCTCATCCCACAGGTGCGCCCCGAGTCCATGAGTGAATGAAACCGACTGACGCGAATAGGCTTGCATCAAGTGCCGGGTGGAAGTCTGCATAACAGCACGTTCTCCAATTGGTTGATTCAGGTGCCCAAGGCCACGGTCTTGAACTGGTATTCGATGCTCAACACCCGTATCCCGTCAGGGCTGCTTTCCAGCAGGCGGCGCTCGCCATCGGCGATCAGCAGTTCCAATTGGTAGCCATCGCCCGTGCCCAGTCGTGCGGCGATGTCCTCGACCGCTTCCCGCGACCAGGGGGTGCTGGATTCAAAATGGCCCAACAGCCTGTCGTAGCGGCGAATGATGAGTCGATAGGTGCGCATGCGATCATCCTGGACAAGAAGTGCGCCCCACCGGGGGCAGCATCAGTTCTGCGCAACATGTCCGGCGGGTGTGCTTGAGGGCAACGACGACTTGGTTGCAGGCTTGCGTGGCGGCCTCGAATATCGAGTTTCCATCCAGAAGATGACCGGTCAGTGCGGCAGCGAACAGGTCGCCGGTGCCCTTGGGCGAGGTCGCGATGCGAGGGTGCTTCAAGACCCGTGTTTGGTCACGGGTGACGACGGCGACCTGCATCTCGGCAGGTGACAGGGCGATGGGTGTGGCACTAGTCACGGCCACCCATTGCGTACGCCCTGTCAACAGCATTCGCGCGGCGGCGATAACGCTAGCGATATCGCCTGTGGGCTGACCGGTCAGGCGCTCAAGCTCGAAGCCGTTTGGCGTCAGGCCATGCGCCAGAGGCAGCAAGTGACGGCGATAGGCTTCGATCATGCCAGGATCGACATAGACTCCGTGGTCATGGTCCCCGATCACCGGATCAACGATCACCCGCAGGCTTGGCCGTTCGTCATGGAGATTACTAATCCAGCGGGCCAGCACCTCGGCTTGAGCCGGGTTGCCAAGATAGCCCAGCAGGATGGCTCTGGTCTGTCGCAGTGCACCGCGAGCCGACAAATCCAACAGATAGCCGTTGAACCATTCCGTGGGAAGTGCCCCGCCGTGGATGGTCGGGTAATGAGGGGTGTTGCTGAGCATGACCGTCGGCACCGCCGCGGCGGTCAGGCCAAATGACTCCAAGATGGGGATGGCGACGTTGTTGCCGACGTGGCCATAGACCACCTGTGATTGCACCGACACGACATCGATGGGCAGCGGCCGCAATGCCGGGCTGGCCGCCGCATCGTTAAACAAGGTCCGTGCCATCAAGATGCCGATGCGCCCACAGTCGCCTCGATGCTATCGAGCCAGGCTGTGAATACGCTGCGTGCCGCCAAAGAGAGCTTCGCTTCGAGTTCTCGTGCCTGGGCGCGCAGCGTGCGCGGATCGATAGCGGCCTGGGCCAGCTCGCAGGCATGGCCGACCAACCAACGTTCGATCAACCGGGGGTCGGCCTCCAAATGGAACTGCAGCCCCAACACCCCCGGACCCTGTGTGAAAGCCTGGTTCGCGCCTATCGCCGTGCTCGCCAATCGTGCGGCGCCGGGCGGAATGTCAAACTGGTCGCCGTGCCAGTGCAGCACCGGCGTATCGCCCAGCGACGCCAGGACGGACGTGCGGCCGTTGTTTGTCAGCGTAAGCGGCCCGAAGCCGATTTCCTTGTTACCCAAGGCATACACCGGAGCACCCAAGGTGCGAGCAATCAGTTGGGCGCCCAGGCAGATGCCAAGAATGGGGCGTTTGCTTGCCAAGCGACGCTGTACGAGCGCCAGCTCATCAGCGAGGAAGGGGTATGCATTTTCGTCGAAGGCGCCAATGGGACCGCCCAACGCCACCAGCAGATCTGGCGTCTGCACGTCAAGCGCGGCGAGGTCTTCCACGGTGGCATCGACATATTGCACCGTGTAGCCGCGTTCATGCAGCAACGGCTCCAAGGTTCCAAGGTCTTCGAAATGAATGTGGCGGATGGCAACGGCTGATTTCATCGGTATGTCCTTAATCGTGTAGATGTGTGGGTGGGGCTTCGCATCCTGTTAGAAGCGCAGCATCAACGTGTGGCGTGCAGCGCGATGGTGATGTCTCCAGACTTCGGGAACGTGCAGCAAGCCAGCGCATGGCCGTTGGCTCTGTCTCCTTCGCTGAGGCAAAAGTCTGGCTCGAACCGGTAGTTCCCCGAGATGATCCTGAGACGACAAGCCCCACAGATACCAGAACGGCATTGGCTTCTTATAGGAATGTTGTTGGTCTCCAGATTCTCGAGGATGCTTTTTCTGGTATCCGCTTCGATCGCACAGCCGGTCTCCGCGAGCAGTATCCGTGCGCAGGTAGGGGACACCTGAGGCGATTCCCTTGGCGAGGGCGGCGGTGTGAAGGATTCTGCGAACAAGCGTGCGCCTGGAAACCGATGGTTTACGCGCTGCCGGAACTCATGAGCGAATGTGCGACTTCCACAGATCACAACCGCATCGGGTTGCTGCAGGGCTTCCAAAGACTGGTCGGTTGGACGCCCCGGCTGGAAGTGGGTGCATGCCTGGATATCTTCACGGGTGACGAACACGCGGAAGGTGAACCATTCTGTGGTGAGATCTAATTCGAGCAATTCGTGGAGAAACGGTACGTCTCCGACACGCGGGAAGCACAGCAGTAAGGTGACGGCTGGTACGTGCTTTCCGCTTCGCGACAGCGAGGCGAACTCTCGAATCAGGGCCATCGGCAAGGTTATGCCAATGCCGCCAGCCAGCATCGCGACCCTGTGGAAATTGCTGATCGATGCCACGGTGACGGTACTGGCTGCATACTGAAGCGGAATAATCGATCCCTCCTTCGCAGTCGAATGCAAATAGTCAGATACGCCATGATGTCCGGTCCTCTTAACCGCAATTTCGAAGAGATCGGGCTCTTTCTTGCGTGTGATCGAATAAAGCCGCTGCTGAGGTGTGCCTGAGAAATCGGGATAGCGAATGGCCACATGTCCGCCGGGCTGGAGCGCATTGAGGAACCCGGCGTCGGCGTCGCTGGCGCGTAGCGCGAAGACCTTAACGCCACCGGCCTCTGCGTGCATATACTCGCAGCGGGCCTGGATGATCTGGTTCATATACGTACCCCTTTTCCTTCATGTTTTATATGGGCTGAAGCGACCAGGGAGTGAATTTGCCCGCTGCGGGCGAGCCCGACCCGGTCAATAAGGCTTTCAACTGAGTCTGTGTAAACGTTGATCTCATTGCTGTCGCCAGTGTCGTGCAAGATGTCCCGAGCGCGGGGAAAGTTCACCATCGAGAACACGGTGGCCCAGGCACCAAGCTCGTTATTGGCAAACATCTGGACGGTCTGGAGAATCACCGATCGCAGATACTCGCGTTCGTTACTGCTGAGACCTTGAACGATGTCGGTGGCGACGAAACTGAAGACACTCGAATGACTCCATTCGTCCATCGCGTGGGTCTTGGTAACCTCATGGCAAACCCTCTGGATTGAGCTGTCTTCAGCCAGTGTCTTGAGGTAGTCGGTGATCAGCGTCTCGCTGGCGCAAGCAATGGCGAAGCGGGTCAAACGGCGTTCCCATTCAGCATTACACGTGCTGAGGACGTTGTTGCGCCACTGCACCAGGTTGAAATCGGCGAAGTCCAGTGGCGGGATGCCACGCATGTCGTATATGTAGTTGCAGGCCAGCATGGACATCCGAGTATGCAAAGCCTCATCCAGCAAGGCTTCCGACATCACATCCTGCAACAAGACTCGATTGTTGCTGATCGGAGGCGTCTTGATGATGTCCTCGCAAGCAGGCGTGACCACATTGCATTCGATATAGATGGTTTTCAGGTTGTAGATACCCCAAGCGTAGGAAAGACACCTCGACTTGAGTTCTTCGGGCGCATCGAGCCATGCTGGGTGGTCCCGGAATGGCAATAAGGAGACGCAGAAGTCCTGCTTTGATGGATCGAACGTCAGACTCGAATAGTCGAGCGGTTCCTGATTGACCGCCGCGCGGCTTTTCCAAAGCACAGATAACTTCTTTAGCATGCTGGCGACGCCAGCTTCTTGTTCAACGTTTACTCGTTCCATATCTCGACTCCAATCTTGATCGCACAGGTGGGATGTAGCTTTTCAGCGGATAGGCGGCCTCTCGGTCACGGATGTCAACCACGCTTGGGCCGGAAAAGGCGAGGCGACAGTTGGGTGAAGCATTAGGGTTTCCATTCAGTGCTAGGCGAAGCAGCAGGCCAGAAATGACTGTCGGGTAAGGGACGGGCACCATAAATAGCCTGGCCGACACGAACGACCGTGGCGCCTTCCTCAATGGCAATCTCGAAGTCGCCAGACATACCCATCGACAGCTCATTCATCTCAATGCCCGCGGGTATGTCCTGACACAGGCGATCGCGCAGCGTACGCAGGAGGACGAAACAGGCCCTAACCCTCAAGGTGTCATGGGCCAACAGGGCCAAAGTCATCAGGCCGCGGACGCGCAGGGCAGAAAAGGTTGGCAATTTGTGCACGAATGCCTGTACGTCTTCCGGAGGCAAGCCGTACTTGCTGGCCTCCCCTGAGGTGTTGACCTGAACGAACACGTCGAGCGAGCGACCTTCAGCCTGCAGGTGGCGATCCAGAGTCTCGGCCACGCGCAGGCTGTCAAGCGCCTGGAATTCCGTGGCGAAGCGGGCTACCAGCTTTGCCTTGTTGGTCTGCAGGTGCCCGATTACCGACCAGTGCAAATCGGGTAGGTCGGCCATAGTCGACCACTTGCGGTGGGCCTCCTGTACCTTGTTCTCGCCCAGCAGTCGACAGCCGGCGGCATAAGAGAGCCGGATGCGCGCTTCGTCAACCGTCTTGCTGACCGGCAACAATCGAACTGTGGCCGGATCGCGGGCGACGCGACGGCATGCGTCTGCGATGCGTGTCTTGACAACGCCGAGGTTGCGACGAAAGTCCTCGACGGTGTTGGCTTGCGGATACCGTGGTGGGGTGGCAAGCCATTCTTTAGTCTGTGGATCGTTCAAAATAGAGCCCTCCTCACTCCATGGGCCCGCCAGCCAAATTGCGGCTGAACAGGGGTTAGACATCAGCGTATAATTGTTATGTGTCAAATTGTATATTGTCCTAGGACAAAATGAAAATAACCGGAAGAACTGCCGCAGATATCTATGACAGCGTGCGCCTGTTGGTTCAATCAGGGCGATTGCGCCCAGGCCAGTCATTGCCGCCCGTGCGTAGTTTGGCAATGGAACTGGACGTCAACCGCAACACCGTGGCGGCAGCCTACAAGCGGCTGGTGGCAACTGGCATCGCGCTTGCCCACGGGCGACTAGGAACGGTCATCCGCGAACAGCAGACACAGGGGGAGCAGGAAGGCGCGCTTCTTGGCACACCGCTGACCGATCTGGCGAGCGGCAATCCCAATCCGGTCTGGCTACCGGACATTCGAGAGGCCGTTGCCCGATCGTCATATCACCCGAGGTTGTACGGCGAGGCCACTGTCAACCCTGAACTCGAGGCCTATGGGAGGCAATGGTTTGCAGGTGATTGTCCGGAGATGTTTGAGATCGATCTCGCCCACGGTGCGGTAGATGCCGTCGAACGTCTGCTGGCTGCAAATCTGGTCGCGGGTGACAAGGTGGCAGTGGAAAACCCCTGCTTCCTCAGCAGCATTAGTACGCTCCGTGTTGGAGGGCTGGAGGCGGTCGGCGTGCCGGTGGACAGCGAGGGCATGCGTGTCGAGAGCCTGGAGGAGGCGCTGTCAGTTGGCGGGGCACAAGCGGTAATTTTAACGCCGCGTGCGCACAACCCCACCGGATGCAGTTTGAGTCCAGCGCGCGCCAAAGCGTTACGGCGGGTACTGGAGCGGTACCCTCATGTGCTGGTGATCGTCGACGATCATTTCGCGCTGCTGTCCGAGGCGGCGTATCACTCTGTGATTCCCGCTGTGGCTCAGCGTTGGGCGCTGGTCCGGTCGGTCTCCAAGGTTCTCGGCCCGGATCTGAGGCTGGCGTTCGTCGCCAGTGACCACCAAACATCTTTGCGGTTGCGACTGCGCCTGGCTTCAGGCACTACCTGGGTGAGTCATCTGCTGCAGGACATTGTTGCTGTGTGCCTGACATGCGAGACCCTCTCCTCGCGCGTCGCCCAGGCGAGACAGGACTATAGCCGTCGTCGTTCCTGGCTGGCGGCGGCTTTGGCTGATCACAAGATACCCGTCGCCACGCCGGCGGATGGCTTGAATCTATGGGTGCCGTTGAGACAGGACAGCCAGCCGGTTGTCTTCGCTTTGGCCAAACACGGTTGGCTGGTTCGCAATGGAGAGGCTTTTAGTGTGCGAGAAGTCATACCCGGTTTGCGCATCACGATTTCAGACCTGAACGAGGCCGACTCCAGGCGCTTGGCGCAGGATATACGGCATAGCCTATGAGGAACCCCCATGACAGGCAAGGCTCGGTGACAAAGACGCATGAGTCGGAGTGACCTGCGTGTGGTATGCCGCCATGGTCTGCGGAACCGATCCATTGTTATCTTCGGGCCTATCCACGCCAACCGGGAAGCTGATACCGTATTCGTGCGCGAAGACACGCAGCCGTGACGGTCTAGCCTCCTGATGCTCGAACCTGTGTACCGACCCACCACGACCACGTCTTGCGAGCCGAACAGTTCGTGCACCGCCTTCATTTGCGGAACCGCATGAACCACACAGCCGGGGCACAGCATCTGATGGCGCAGACGACCATGACGTAGCCGCGCTGCGCCTCCAGGTTCAGTGGAACCGGCATGTTCGGCCATTGCGAAATGCGTCAGGGGGGCGCCAATGCGGGCTGATTCACGGCGCGACCTCAGTCACGCAGCCGGCTGAAGGTATAGTCCTGAGCCTTTTGCGGCTGATGGCAGGCGAAGCAGGCCGAGGCCGCATTTGCGCCCACCACCCGCTTGGCCGGATCACCGCCACCGAAGCCTTCGAAACCCCAGCCTCCGGTTGCCTTGAACTGCTTCGCATCCTTGTGCATCACGCCCACCACCTTGCGTGCGCCTTCCGTGACGGCATTGCCATCATTCACGGCTTCAAGCAGATCGAAGATGATGACCGAACCATCCGGAAAACTTTTACCCCGGTAGCCTTTCATGGCCTTGTCGTTGGCATAGATGTGGTGAATGCCACCGAAGGATGCGAACAGGGGATGTCTTTCCTCGATCACCATGCTCTTGATGTGATGCCAATCGCGGTAGCCCCCGGGATAGGGGACAGTGGGCTCGACCGCCAGCGCGGTTGTCGTCGCAGTCGTGCAAATCAAACTCAGAATACGTGCTTTCATGGTTGGCTCCTCCTTATTTGAGATCGGCAATGGCAGCGCCGAAGTTGATGTGAAACGTCTGTCCGGCGATGACCAGCGCAGGTACGGACTTCACTCCAACCGCTTCGGCCTCCGGGATGCGCGCCTTGGCTTCGCCCAAGTGGACGACCTCGAGGTCAAAGCGTGCCGGATCGATGGCGTCGGCGAGCTGTTGCTCGGCGGCGATACAGACGGGACAGCCGGCGTGATAAAAGGTGGCGGATGTTTTCATATTAGGACTCCTAACTATATGGCCCGAAAGAAGCCCCGATCATATTGAACGGGGCGGTTAAACCGCCGTCAGGCGGCGGATTCGTGCTCCGCGCAATCGACCCGCAGGTGCCGTCCGGCCATTGGTGCGCGGACGAAAGCACAGAAATGCGGCATGCCCGTGCCCGGGGCGACGTTCTCGCGGAAATGCCTGCAGGTCACGCAGGTGCGCTGCGGCGCGATCAATTGGCGCTGCTGCAACTGCCGGATCATCTTGACCACCAGCCCAAACAGCATTTCCTGCTCGGCCAGTGACAGGCCGGCCACGATCGGCGCGAAACTGCTAGGCCACGCCTGCGCGACCCGCTTGCCCTTGGGCGTCGCCTTCAAGGCGACCGCGCGACCGTCCGCGGCATCCGCGTACTTATGCACCAGTGCTTTCCTCTCCAGGGCCGTCACGGCATCGCTGGCCGTGGCCTTGCGGATGCCAGCGTGCGCAGCCGCATCGGTAAGCCGGGCGCCCTGCGGACGATTGGCGACGAAGCGCAGGATGTCGGCCTGAGTCGGAGACAAGCTGGCGGCCTCCGCCGCCTGCCAGTCGATCTGGCGGGCGACCGCGGCCAGCCGGGTAAGACCGTCGGACAGACGCCGATCCAGGGGCTCAGTAATTTGATCGAGGTCCATAGTTAGGCATCCTAACTAATGATCCATCAATGTCAAGCTGCGGATGTGTCCGCCGCTTCTCTCATATGGCAAAGTCTTGCTGTGGGTTCGGTCGGCGTCGCGAGTGAAGGTAGGCTGTAGTCAGGAAATACCAATTCCGGGTCCACCGATAGGCGAGGCATATCGCGAATGAACAGGTTGATCGCCGTGCCACCCTTGAGGGCGAATGTGTCATCTGAAAAGATGTGCGGGGCGACTTGGATCAGTAGGCGTGCGGTGTCGAGTTAGAGCTGATTCATGGCTTGAGCACCAGCAGTCCGTCAGCCGAACGGGATACCCAAGCTCGGTCGCTGCCGGTCGGCAGTTGCGCGGCATCCAGTTTGGCGGCCCAGGGCAGGGCGAGTTCGCGTCCGAGTTGCAGGCACAGGCGCACTGTCTTTACGCTGGTGCAGCGCTGCAGCAAATCACGCAGCACATCGGCCCGTAGGCTATAGGCGCTCTCGGCGAGTTCGCGCGCCTCCTGCAACTGCTGACGCACACCTACCTCGCTGAGCACCTCCAGTAGCGCTCGCTCGGGTGTCGAGACCCGTGGCGCGCCGTCGCGCTTCTCGAACGGTCCAGCATGAAGCGGGTCGGCCGGCAGCTCGTCGAACAGGCGCTTGCGGTGGTACTCCGCCGGGAAGCGCTCAGTGAACCAGCCGGGGAGGCGGGCGGTTGTCCAGCCGTAGAGATGCAGAACTGGCTTCTGCGACAGGTACTGCCTCACACCGTACCAGTCGAGGGCAGATTTGCCGCCAACATGCAGTCCTTCGATGGAGCACTGCATCAGTACCAGACAGGCATGGAGATCCAGCGTATCGTTGGGCCGACGGTACACCCCGCGCGCCAAGCGGGAAAGCCAGCCGGCACGCGCGTAGTGGACGGCCAGGTCCGCGGAGACACCCAGTGCCGCCAGATCCTTCGACGTCAAGGGGGTTCCTGGTGCCCACTGCCGGTAGAGAGCGTTTAACTTGGTTCTTCCAGTCGTAGTCATGCTACGATAGTAACAAACAATCCAAAGCGTCTGGTTTGCCGGTTCGCAGCGATAGTTGACGATTGATGGGCTGGAGGAGCCGCCCGTCAGACCGAGTCCATCTCCCGCGTCTGCAAAAGCGCTTGTTTTATATGACGGTAAAAACGACGGTTAAGTGCGATGGCGAAGTCAAAGAGATCAAGTTTTAATGCGGGTTTTCAGCCATCGGAAACCATCGAGTGGGAATGACCGGATAGGGTCGACGGTTGCCGTCATCGGTGCCGGCCCCGCCGGCCTGATGGCCGCAGAAATCCTTGTTCAGGGGGGTATCCGGGTCGATCTCTACGACGCCATGCCCTCGGTCGGCCGCAAGTTCCTGCTGGCAGGCGTGGGCGGCATGAACATCACCCATTCCGAGCCATTCGAGGCCTTCCTGTCGCGCTACGGCGCGCGCGCTTCAGCGATCGAGCCGATGCTGCGGGCTTTTGCGCCGACAGCGCTGCGCGCGTGGATACATGCACTGGGCATCGACACCTTCGTCGGTTCCTCGGGCCGTGTATTTCCACGGGACATGAAGGCCGCGCCGTTGCTGCGCGCCTGGCTGCATCGGCTGCGTGAAGCCGGCGTGCGCTTGCACGTCCGTCATCGCTGGCTGGGCTGGAATGATGCGGGCGCGCTGCGTTTCGCCACGCAGCAGGGGGAAACGGCAGTCCGGGCCGACGCGGTGGTCCTGGCACTGGGCGGTGCCAGCTGGCCGAAGCTGGGCTCGGACGGCATGTGGGTGCCGCTGCTGGCGCAGCGCGGCGTCGCCGTGGCGCCGCTGACGCCCTCGAACTGCGGCTTCGATGTCGCGGGTGGCTGGAGCGAGCATCTGAAGAGCCGCTTCGCCGGCCAGCCGCTGAAGACCGTGGCGCTGAGCTTCGCCGATGCCGCCGGCCAGCTGCATGAACGCCACGGCGAACTGATGCTGTCCGACAGCGGCATCGAAGGCAGCCTGGTCTATGCGTTGTCGGCGCCGCTGCGTGACACGATCGCGGCGCTGGGGGCGGCGACGGTGCACCTTGACCTGTTGCCCGACAAGACGCTGGAGCGGGTGGTCGCCGAGGTGTCCCATCCGCGGGGATCGCGCTCGCTGTCCAGCCATCTGCAAAGCCGCGCCGGCATCCAGGGCGCGAAGATGGCGCTGCTGCGAGAGGTCCTGACGGCCGATCAACTGAACGCCCCGCTGCGGCTGGCACACGCGATAAAATCGCTGCCGCTCGTGCTTGCCGCACCGCGTCCCATCGCCGAGGCGATCAGCAGCGCGGGCGGCGTGCGCTTCGAGGCGCTCGACGAACATCTGATGCTTCGCGATCTGCCCGGCGTGTTCTGCGCGGGCGAAATGCTCGACTGGGAGGCGCCTACCGGGGGCTATCTGCTCTCCGCCTGTTTCGCCAGCGGGCGCGCGGCAGGGCGGGGCGCATTGAACTATTTGAAAACACATCATGCTGCGACTGACTGAACTCAAACTGCCGCTCGGCCACCCCGAGGACGCACTGCGCGCGGCGATCCTGCAACGCCTGGGTCTCAAGGACGACGAGTTGCTGAACGTCAGCATCTTCAAGCGCGGCTACGACGCGCGCAAGAAGCACGCGCTGCTGCTGGTGTACACGGTCGATGTCGCAGCCAGAAACGAGGCGGCGCTGCTGAAGAAATTCCGCAACGATCCGCACCTCGCGCCAGCGCCCGATATGGACTATCAGTTCATCGGCCACGCGCCGGAGAACCTGGCCGAGCGCCCCCTCGTCGTCGGTTTCGGTCCCTGCGGCATCTTTGCTGCCCTGCTGCTGGCGCAGATGGGCTTCAAGCCGATCGTGCTCGAGCGCGGCAAGGCGGTGCGCGAGCGCACCCAGGACACCTGGGGGCTGTGGCGCAAGAAGGTGCTCAACCCGGAATCCAACGTGCAGTTCGGCGAGGGCGGGGCGGGCACCTTCTCCGACGGCAAGCTCTACAGCCAGATCAAGGATCCCAAGCATCTGGGGCGCAAGGTGCTGACCGAGTTCGTCAAGGCGGGCGCGCCCGAAGAAATCCTGTACGTGTCCAAGCCTCACATCGGCACCTTCCGCCTGGTCGGCATGGTCGAGGCCATGCGCCACGAGATCGAGTCGCTGGGCGGCGAGATCCGCTTCCAGCAGCGCGTCGACGATGTGCTGATCGAGGACGGCCCGAATGGAAAACATATCGGCGGCGTGGTGCTCGCCGGCGGCGAAACCCTGCGCAGCCGCCACGTCGTGCTGGCGCTCGGCCACAGTGCCCGGGATACCTTCGAGATGCTGCACGCGCGAGGCGTGTACATGGAGGCCAAGCCGTTCTCCATCGGCTTTCGCATCGAGCATCCGCAGTCGCTGATCGACAAGGCCCGGCTGGGACCCAATGCGGGGAATCCGCTCCTGGGCGCGGCGGACTACAAGCTGGTGCACCACGCGAAGAACGGCCGCTCGGTCTACAGCTTCTGCATGTGCCCCGGCGGCACCGTCGTGGCGGCGGCCTCGGAGCCCGGACGCGTGGTCACCAACGGCATGAGCCAGTATTCGCGCAACGAGCGCAACGCCAACGCCGGCATCGTCGTCGGCATCACGCCGGAGGATTTCCCGGGCGACGATCCGCTCGCCGGCATCGAGCTGCAGCGCACGCTGGAGGCGCGCGCGTTCGAGCTGGGCGGAGGCGATTACGAGGCGCCCGGCCAACTGGTCGGCGATTTTCTCGCGGGCAAGCCCTCCAGCCAGCTCGGCAGCGTCGAGCCTTCCTACAAGCCGGGCGTGCGCTTGACCGATCTGGCCTCCGCACTGCCCGGCTACGCCATCGAGGCGATCCGCGAGGCGCTGCCGGCGTTCGACCAGCAGATCAAGGGCTTCGCCATGAAGGACGCCGTGCTCACCGGTGTCGAGACGCGCACCTCGTCGCCGGTGCGCATCACCCGCGGCGACGATTTCCAGAGCCTCAACCTCAAGGGCCTGTTTCCGGCCGGCGAGGGCGCCGGCTATGCCGGCGGCATCCTGTCGGCGGGTGTGGACGGCATCAAGGTTGCCGAGGCGGTGGCGCGCGACATGCTGGGACAGCCGGCGCCTGTCCGCCAGGCCGACTAGCGGCGGGTGGCGGACGTCAACTGGTGGTAGGCAGCATCCGCCAGTTGCTGCATCGCCTGGCGTCCGATCTGGCCGGACAGGGCGTAACCGAAATCGCCATCGATCCAGTAGAACACGTCGACGTCATTTTCAGTGGCATGGCGGAAAGTGGCCAGCTGCCTGTTCGTGGCTGCGCGGCGTACGTACAGGGTGACGCGGCGTTCGATCCTGTCCTCGTACATGAACTGGGCGACAGGCCCGGCCTCGTCCGTCAGCAGACGGCCGCCGAGCAGCTTGAATCCCTGTGCGCTGAAATCCGGCGCATGGAGCGGAGTGCCGACGCGTTTGGACAGCCAGGCCACCAGATGCTCCGCGTGCGTGGCGTCGACTTCGACTGGATGGCGCGACTCCGGACTGAATACGGCGTGGGCGATGGCGGCATCCCGGGCGAGATGCGTGGGGGCGAGTGCGGCCTGTTCGGCGTGGATGCCGATCATGTAGCCACCCAGACCGGTTGCCGTCATCGCCAGCAACGCGGCTACCGCCCGGAATGGCGACGCCCTGGACGGACGGCGTGCGGCGCGCGCCAGCTGGAGCGGCAGCGGTTCGCCGAGGACGGCGTCGAAGGCGGCGTGCAGGGCCTGGTTCTGGGCTGACCAGGCCTTGACCCGGGCGGCATCGGCAGGATGGGCAAGCAGCCAGGCCTCGACTTCCAGCCGCCGCGCTTCCGGCAGAGCGCCGTCGACATAGGCATGAAGATCGTGCTCGTACACTGCGTCGGTCATTTCACCACTTTCAGCTTGATTGGGGATTCGCCCGCCAACAGGTGCCGCATGTGTTCACGCGCACGCGACAGGCGCGACATCACCGTGCCCACCGGCACGCCTAGAACCTCGGCAGCCTCACCGTAGCTGAACTGCTCCAGCCCGACCAGCAGCAGGATGACCCTCTGGGATTCGGGCAGCTTCGCGAGCGCCGCGTGGATGTCGCGCGCGGCCAGCGCTTCCATCTGTCCGCCGCTCACCGGTTCGTCGAGCGCGTCGTCGAGCAGGGTTTCGTGGGGCCCCTGACGGCGGATCTGGTTCACGAACAGGTTGTGCATCAGGGTAAACAGCCAGGCCCGCAGATTGCTGCCGGGCTGCCACAGGTCCAGCTTGGCCAGTGCACGCTCCAGCGTGTCCTGCACCAGATCGTCCGCGCGTGCGGCATCCCCCGTCAGCGCCCTGGCGTAGCGGCGCAGACGGGGCAGGTGCTCGGTCAGGTCGGGGCGTGCGTGCACTCAGGGCTTGGCCACATGCCACACATTGTTGACCCCGTCGCCGGTGGTGTCGCCCGGCTTCTGATCCTTGAACCACCGGTACAACGGCTTGCCTTTGTATGCCCACTGTCGCGAGCCGTCGTCGCGGGTGATGATGGAATAGTCGCCATGGGCCTTGTCGGCCACGCTGGCGACCAGAGGCGGCCATTTCACCGCGCATTCGCCGTTGCAGACGCTCTTGCCGGCGTTGGCGGCGTCCTTGTCGAACACATACAGCGTCATGCCGGACGGGTTGGTGAGCATGCCCATCTCGGTTTTGGCCGGGTTCCCCGCGTAGGGGCTGGCGCAGGCAACCAGCATGCTGAGGGCGGTGAGTGAAAGGATGGAGGATTTTTTCATGGCGGGTCCTTGTTCAGTGGAAGGGGAAATTCGCAAGCTTGCCTAGGGAGGCGCTGAACAAGTCCTTCGACAGGCTCAGGACGAACGGCAGGTTGTTGATTCCGTTCGCGGTGAGTTTGTCGAACCAGGAGCGGAATCAACTTGTTCAGCGCTTCCCTAGGCGTAAACGCCAGGGCGGACAGGTTTATTCCGCCAACCGGAAAAAAGTCTTGCCAAACGGATATATTTCGATGATCATTGAAACATGGAAACGAAAGCCGCCGTCGCCGCTCTTGCAGCCCTTGCCCAGGATTCCCGCCTGGCAGTCTTCCGCACGCTGGTCCAGGCCGGTCCGTCCGGTCTTGCGGCTGGAAAAATCGGCGAGCTCACCGGCATCCCGCCGTCTTCGCTGTCGTTCCACCTGAAGGAGCTGTCGCATGCCGGGATGGTGGATTCGCAGCAGGCCGGGCGCTTCGTCATCTACACCGCGAATTTCTCGACCATGAACGCGCTGCTCGGTTTTCTCACCGAAAACTGCTGCGGCGGCAATCCCTGCTCGCCGGTATGCACGCCGGCCTGCGCCACTGAGAAGGAGTCAACATGAAACGCCTGCACGTACACGTCGCGGTCGACGATCTGGCCGCCAGCATCCGGTTCTATTCCGCCCTGTTCGCCGCCGAGCCGACCGTCGCCAAGGACGATTACGCCAAGTGGATGCTCGACGATCCGCGCGTGAATTTCGCGATCTCGGCGCGCGGTGCCCCGGCCGGTCTCAACCACCTGGGCGTGCAGGTGGAAAACGCCGACGAGCTGGCCGAGATGAGCGCCCGCCTGCAGAAGCTCGACGCCGAAGTGGTCGAGGAGATGGGTACCGCCTGCTGCTACGCCAAATCGGACAAGTACTGGGCGACCGATCCCACCGGCATCGCCTGGGAAACCTATCACACGCTCGACAGCGTGCCGGTGTTCGGCGGACAGCAGGCGAGCGGCTGCTGCGTGCCCGAGCCCGCGGTGGCCAAGGTGTCCGGCTGCATCCCGGTCAAGGCCAAGGCGGCTGCGGGCGGGTGCTGCTGAGTTTTATTTGTTCAATTTCAAGGAGCCATCGTGGCTGAAAAAACCTACACCGTGCTGGTGCTGTGCACCGGCAATTCCTGTCGTTCGCAAATGGCCGAAGTGCTGTTGAATCATGACCTCGCCGGCCAGGTGCGCGCGCTGTCCGCCGGCACCCGCCCGCAGCCCAAGGTGGCCGACGGCGCCATTGCGGCGCTGAAAGCGGCCGGCCTGAATACCGACGGCCTGCATCCGAAGGACGTCGACGCGGTGATGGACGAGGACATCGACCTGGTGGTGACCGTGTGCGACAACGCCAAGGAAGCCTGCCCGATCTTCCCCAAGCCGATCCCGGCCATCCACCTGCCGTTCCACGACCCGCACGGCGAGCCGCTGGAGAGCTTCCTCGCGGTGCGCGACGACATCCGCACCCGTCTGGTTGCCGCGGTGCGCGACAAGCTCGGCCTGCAGGCCGCCGCAGCCTGATTCGAGGGAGACGCTGCCATGGCCGAACCGGTCTTCAACGTGCTGTTCCTGTGCACCGGCAATTCGGCGCGCTCGATCCTGGCGGAATCGCTGCTCAATCAATTCGGCAAGGGGCGCTTCAGGGCCTTCAGTGCGGGCAGCCACCCAGCCGGGCAGGTGAATCCCTTTGCACTGGAACTGCTGGAGAAAAACCACTTCCCCGTCGGCGAGCTGCGCAGCAAGCCGTGGGACGAATTCGCCCGGCCCGATGCGCCGCAGCTCGACTTCGTCATCACCGTGTGCGACAAGGCCGCGGGTGAAGTCTGCCCGGTGTGGCCGGGGCAGCCGATGACCGCACATTGGGGCATCCCCGACCCGGTCGCGGTGGAAGGCAGCGACGAAGCGAAGCGCCATGCCTTCGTCGACGCGATGAACCAGATGCAGCGACGCATCTGCAGCTTCGTCAGCCTGCCGTTCGACAAGCTGGACCGCATGAAGCTGCAACAGGCCGTGCGCGAAATCGGGAAAACGGCATGAGCGCGCAGTGCGAGGTGACCGGAAAGCGCGCAGCCGGCGCGCCGATGAGCGTGTTCGAGCGCTGGCTTTCGCTGTGGGTGGCGCTGTGCATCGTCGCCGGCGTGCTGCTGGGCCAGTTGCTGCCGGCGCCGTTCCAGGCGCTGGGGCGCATGGAGGTCGCGCAGGTGAACATTCCGGTCGGCCTCTTGATCTGGGTGATGATCATCCCGATGCTGATGAAGATCGACTTCGGCGCCCTGCATCAGGTGAAGTCGCACTGGAGGGGCATCGGCGTCACGCTGTTCGTCAACTGGGCGGTGAAGCCGTTTTCGATGGCGCTCCTGGCGTGGCTGTTCATCCGCCACTGGTTCGCGCCGTATCTGCCGGCGGAACAGCTCGACAGCTACGTCGCCGGCCTCATCCTGCTGGCCGCCGCGCCGTGCACCGCGATGGTGTTCGTGTGGAGCCGGCTCACCGGCGGCGATCCGTATTTCACGCTTTCGCAGGTGGCGCTGAACGACACCATCATGATCTTCGCCTTCGCCCCCATCGTCGGTCTGCTGCTCGGGCTGTCGGCGATCGTCGTGCCGTGGGACACCTTGTTCATCTCGGTGGTGCTGTACATCGTCATCCCGGTGATCCTGGCGCAGATCTGGCGCAAGATCCTGCTCGGACGCGGGCAGGCGGCATTCGACGCGACGATGGCCCAGCTCGGCCACGCGTCGATCCTGGCGCTGCTGGCGACCCTGGTGTTGCTGTTCGCTTTCCAGGGCGAGGCGATCATCCGGCAGCCGCTGATCATCGCGCTCCTGGCCGTGCCGATCCTGATCCAGGTGTTCTTCAACTCGGCGCTGGCCTACTGGCTCAACCGCAAGGTCGGCGAAAAGCACAGCGTGGCCTGCCCGTCGGCGCTGATCGGCGCGTCGAACTTCTTCGAACTCGCCGTGGCCGCGGCGATCGCGCTGTTCGGCTTCCAGTCGGGCGCGGCGCTCGCCACCGTGGTCGGCGTGCTGATTGAGGTGCCGGTGATGCTGCTGGTGGTGAAGATCGTCAACCGCAGCAAGGGGTGGTATGAAGCGGGACTGTCATCCCGTTGAGAGCATTGCCATGCTGAAACGCTTCGTCTTGCTGCTGCTTGCCGGAAACGCGAAACCGGCGACTACTACGACTTTCTCGCCGGCAAGGTGGGCGCTGCCGCGAAGGAGATGGAACCGTTGGACGCCCCCCTCGACCGCTACGCCGACCTGCCTGAATTCCGGCATCTCGAGAATGACGGCGACCTGCACCGCACCAACATGAACCGGGCGTTCGTCGAGTTCGAATCGCAATAATGTTCGACGCCTTCGCCAGCCTGCTGGTCTTCGATCTCGCCGGCCTCGCACCGGATACCCCGCTGGGCGCGGCGCTGCACTTCTTCGTCATGGACGTGGCGAAGATCCTGGTGCTGCTGACGCTGGTGATCTACGCGATGGGGCTTTTGCGCGCGCTCTTGAAGCCGGAGAAGGTGCGCGAGTTCATCCGCAACCGCGGCAACCTGCAGAGCCGCTTCATGGCGGTGGGGCTGGGAGCGGTGACGCCGTTCTGCTCGTGCTCGTCGATCCCGCTCTTCATCGGCTTCGTCGAGGCCGGCATCCCGCTCGGGGTGACGCTGTCCTTCCTGATCGCCAGCCCGATGATCAACGAGGTGGCGGTGGTGGTGCTGGCCTCCGTCATCGGCTGGAAGTTCACCGTGCTGTATGTCGTGACCGGCCTCGCCGTGGCGCTGATCGGTGGCTTCGTGCTGGAACGCTTCAGGCCCGAGCGCTGGGTCGAGGACTACGTGTGGAAGATCCGCATGGGCGAGACGGCGCAGGTCGACGAGGACACGTCGCTGCGCGCCCGCCACGACTACGCCGTCGCCCAGGTGAAGGAGATCGTCGGCCGCATCTGGAAATTCATCCTCATCGGCGTCGGCGTCGGCGCCTTCATCCACGGCTACGTGCCGGCCGACTTCGTGGCGAAGATCGCCGGCGACGGCGGCGTGCTGTCGGTGGTCGGTGCGGTGCTCGTCGGCGTGCCCCTGTATTCCGACGCGGTCGGAATCATTCCCATCGCCGAGGTGCTGCTCGACAAGGGCGTGCCGATCGGCACGGTGCTGGCGTTCATGATGGCGGTGACCGCGCTGTCGCTGCCGGAAATGATCATCCTGAAGAAGGTCGTGAAGGTGCCGCTCTTGGCGCTGTTCGCGGCCTATCTATCCACGGCCTTCGTCATCGTGGGCCTGCTGTTCAATTCTCTGAAGGGGGTTCTATGAGCACCGACCTGCATCCATCCATCGTCGCGCTGGTTTCGCTGGCGGCCAACATCGCGGCCAACCATCCCAAACAGGGCCTGTGCCAGGTCGAGCGCCTGAAAGGCTACGGCGTGTCGCGCGAGCAGATCGACACGGTGATCGAGATCGCCCGCCACATCCGCGACGAGGCCGCGCAGACGCTCGACGCCCGTTTCGACGAAGCCTGCGCGGCGCATTTCCCGCGCGCGGCCGTGAAGCTTGCCGGAATCGCCGTGGCGGAAAGCGGCGCCTGCTGCACCCCGACGCCCTCCGGAAAATCGTGTTGCTGAACAGGAGAATCCCATGAAAGACATCAAGGTGCTCGGCAGCGGCTGTGCCAACTGCAAGACCACGCTGAAGCTGATCGAGGAAGTCGCGCAGGCGCGCGGCGTGCCAGTCAATATCGAAAAGATCGAGGACATGGCGGCCATCCTGGGCTACGGCGTCATGTCCACGCCCGGCGTCGTGATCGACGGCAAGGTGGTGCATGCTGGCGGCGTGCCGGATCGCAAGAAGATCGAGGGCTGGTTGGCCTGAGCATGACACCGGATTCCTGATCCCTGCGTCAGGTGCTCGCAATCCGCAAGCGTCCAAACAAAAACGCCGCTCGATGAGCGGCGTTTGTTCAGACCAGCCACTGTCCGTACTTCGGCCATTGCAGCCGGTGGCGTTGACTCAGTTGAACGACCGGTATCGAGCAGGTTGCCGACCTTGTAGTCTTAAGCGTTAAAGCGTCTTAAGGCACGAAGCAAATGATCGATTCGTTGCAGGCTTGGCGTGCCTCGCGATGCTTCTTGTTCCCACCCAATGTGCTGAAGTCGCTTTCGACTTCTTCGACATGAACGTCTGAGAACAGCGTACGCCCGTACTCGACGAAATCGTTAGAGCCCAATCCATTGCTGGCGCCCACCGTTGGGAACGTCAATATCAGCGTTGCTCGCTTAGTCAAACATGCGTCGAGTAGTTGCTTGGCAGCCTGCTTGGCCGTCGTCTTCTTGCTGAATTCCGATGAAGGGCGTTTGTCGATCGACGGATAGCGCCCCCTTCCTTCTGGTTCGAACTCGATCCCGCGCGTAACAGTTTCGAGCGCGTGATAGAAGCGGCTGTAATGGACGCCAGAGTATGGTGGATCGGCGAATACGAGATCGCCCTCGTTAAGGTGGGCTATCGTCTTCCGAAAATCGCCAACGCTCCCTTTTCCCTTTACTAGCGCAGTCCTAGTGGAAATTTCCTCTACGGCGTTCTTGACGAGAGACCAGGAATTGCGCGTCCAAGCCTCGATGATGTATTTGGCCGACGATGCGGTCGGCTGGAAGGGTTGCGCGGTATGCCCTGGCGCGGCGGCGGCTCTGCTTACCGCCTCAACCAACGCGGCCAGCGCAACCTTTCGTTTATTGGTGTCAGATGGCAGACACTGCCTGAGTGCATCGAAAACAAGCGACTGCACCGGAGAGTAGTAATAGCCACCATACGCCTTCGAAATTGGCCACGCCCCGCCCAAATCGTCGAACACGGCGGGGAGTACGTCGCGACAGAAATTTCGAGATTGGGTGACGACTTGTTTAATCTGTTTGGGGTCGGTGAGATTGGGCTCGATCGAACGAAGGTTGTTTGGAAAATGGCTTGCGATCTGCCCAACCAAGCTGGTGGCCCTCGCAAACCAAGACTCGATCATGCGATCCGGGTCGAAAGATTCCGTACGCTCAACGACTGCTTTCGCCCTGGCTACCGCGAACGATTGGATATCGCCTGCCACGATCTCCTTGTCTGTGTTTTCCGCAAGAAACCATGAGACTGTGGCTGAGCCACAGAACGGGTCTGCAATTTTTCCGGCACCATCCGCATAGTGAAGGAGTATGTCACCCAATACCGGAAGCATCTTGCCCTTGTGTCCCATGTACTTCATGAGAGGACACTCCAGGCAACAGAACGATCAGCTCGAGAAATTATGTACGTGTTTCCAGCATGAGGATCTTCCCACAGCTCGTTAGGTAGTTTTCCGAATGAAGCCGAGCGATGACTATCGATAGCAATTTGAAGGTCTGCCGATAAATCACTTGGGTTGACGTCAGACGTGCAACTTCGTATTCCTATGTGATCGAGCCAGTTCAAGAGCCATCCCGAAACTGGCGAACCCGGTGAGGTGGCAAGACTTTTTTCCACGCTAAGCGTTGCCAGACGAAGAAGGAAGATAGCTCTGCTAATTACATTCCTAGGTTCCGTTGAGGAAGATGCTGCATGAGTGAATATATTTGCTTGAGTTTCGTCTGGCTCAATCAGAAGATCCGACAAGAGCTCCTTACTCTCACCTGTCGAGGCAGACAGCTCATCGATCATACGGACTCGTTCTGCTTGTACTTTGGCTGCCCAGTCAGGGTCGGTGTCTGGCACCTTGCTTTCTATGGCAGTTTGTACGAGCCATTGGATAAGTACGGAATCGAAGGCAAGGCTATTTCTGAGACCGCTTGAGGCAGGGAGAAGGAGATCGCACAGCGCGAGAATGAATTCAACATCATCAGTCGACATTCTCGAGAGGGGTTTTGTTGCATGGCTGGGCAAGTAGCTCGCGGTATTCCGCTCTTCTCTATCACGCTTGGGATCGGCAAGGAGATCGCTACCCCATTTAAGGACCATGTCCTCCGTGCTGAATAATGCAAGACCGGGGATGATAGTCCTAAGCGAAACTGCTGCACTGACGCGAAGTCCATTCTGGACAAGATCGCAAACGTCATTTCTCTTTACCCATCGTTCCCACAGAGCCCACGCGATTGTGTGGGTTCGGAGTTGCATTTTTTCGCCATTGTTTGCCGGATTAATGGGATGCTTAGTGCCTGAACTGTCGATGTAGTAATTCTTACCTTGCCGGATGCGTATTCCTGTTCCGGCATAGAGGGACATTGCTGCCCTCAGCTCTGCATAGTATGCGTAATGGATTGCTTCTCCTTGTGCATTTCGCAGAAACGCACTAATAGCTGAAGTGGCATAACGCCAGCCGTCGCAAAGATGAACAGTCTGTTCGGCCGCAAGCTCGTTCGAAGCAGCGGGAGTCAGCATTGCGGCCGGGATCAATACATCGCTGAAGTCGTTAATTGGCCCCAAGCTTGAGTACGCATTCTTGACATGCGCACCGCTTGAGTTATCTGCAAATCGTTTAGCGAGATCGGCCATCAGTTTTCAGTCAGGCGCCGGATCGATCGAGGACCAACTGGACGTATCTCTTTAACTCGTCGGGACTGTGCTGAAGCAAATGGGATAGCGCATTTCTTTGCAGCAGCGTGTAGCCACTGCTACCTTTGTAAGCCATTTGGGCTTGTCGGTGTGCGGCGTCGATACTCGGGGCACTCCCGGAACGCCAGTCAAACGTGCTGTCAAAAAGGCACTTTGAAACCAATTTGATGAAATCGGCAATAGTCTTCTGGCTTCGGAGGTCGGCTAGCGCTTGAGTTATAACGGCTTCCGGTTCGTCATCGCCAACCTGATCTAATTCCCAATTGTCGAGCCCAATGTCTTCGTAGGCGACAGAGAGCAAGGCATTGAACACTACTAAGACCGCTCGCGCACCTTGGTCTGTACCGAGCAACGTATGGGGACCTGCGAAGGCAGGATGGAGGCCCTTGCTTTTCAAGGCATCTCTCTGAGAGGCGGATGCACTCTCAAAGTCACGTTCGCAGCCCTCAATCCAGGCAGCATTGCCACCTCTAATGCATGCATGGATTCTGTCCCAGAGATAAATCAGAAATGCAGCCTGCTGAAGGCGAGTCCATCGAATCAGGCGCTCTTTTCCATCTCTATCGATGGACCCAAATAAGCCACCAATTCGGCCATCTGATTTCCAGCGCCTGATGAAGCTGCTAGCGAGGGAGCGGATAAAGGCAGCATTAGAGACATGGCCGTCGACACGTTTGCCATGCAACTCAATGCGTTCGCACCATGGACTTTCAGGATGGCGCCAAAGGAGCTCGGTCAATTCCTGCGCGCGGTGCTCTTGGTAGACCTTGATTGCTTCACCACGCTCCAACCATGCGCTACTTCTCAGTTCTGGATATAGATCGAAAGCGAGGCTGGTATTGATCTTCCTCGGTTCAACATTGATTACCCAGAATAAATAGGCTTGCCACTGCTCAGTAAGTCCCTGGAAAAGTACTACGGGCACCTGATAGGACTCATCCAAATGAAGAGAATCGTCAGCAGCAAAAAGCCGATGTTGCCCATCAATTACCTCAATAGGCTCGATATAATCTGTGCCAAGGCGCAGATCTGCACTCACGGATTCTGGCTCAGGATAGCGAAGAACAGGGCCTGATGGCCCATACTCGATGCGCGTTTCAAGATGTGCTGGAACCGTAAGATCCTTCCCGTGTCTGCGCCGCGTCTCTCCGATAGGAATTAAGTTTAGAAGAATGGTGGTTGGCAACCATCCAGGGTGAACCAGATCGGGATGATCCTTAGGATCAAGACCAAGTTGGGAAGAAAGTGGATATCCATAGTCGATATATCGACCAATTTTCCGCGAGCGCTTCTCATCGCGCGGGCGCTGATAGCCAGGATTCTGCGTACCCTGCTTACGTTCTGGAATTTCGCGTTTACTTACATTGGCTAAGGCACGAAGGTCCCGAATTGACATTGAGGCGACATAAAATTCTTTGGGCGGTTCGCCAAGTCCTTCTTCTGGGGTCCATTTTGTTATGTCCCAACTCTTGACCCATTGGTGAACCGGAAGTACGGGTATTGATTTCATATGTGCTCCAGCCAGTACGGATTTTGTTGCTGTTATTTCCCGTCGAACTGCAAAGTAGCCCTATAGCGAGAGTGCTGGATTATGGGGGCCGAACCAGTACTCGGTCAATTTGCACCGGCATCCCTTAATTGAAATGAAATCAAGTTACTCTGAAGGGGCTGCATAGCAATTCAATGCAGACCGAAACAGCTAGCCCCTCGAACGTCAGTAATGGCCGACGACCGGACGGTCGTGCCACTCAGCCTGAACCTCCACTGGCCGCTTGCAGACAGCGACAAGCGCCAAATCCCAAACAAAAACGCCGCTCAATGAGCGGCGTTTTTTTACAACTGGTGCCGGCGATCGGAATCGAACTGACGACCTTCGCATTACGAATGCGCTGCTCTACCAACTGAGCTACGCCGGCGAAAAACAGCGCGCATTATAGCGAATTCGTCCCGGCTTGTGGCGCCTGCAGGGCGGCTTTCAGGCGGGCGACCACCTTGTCCTGGCCGATCAGCTCCAGGGTGGCGTCGATCGCGGGGGTCTGCGGCTCGCCGGTCACCAGCACACGCACCGGCATCGCCAGCTTGGGCATCTTGAGGCCGTGCGCGGCGAGCGTTTCCTTGAACGCGGCGCTGATGGCGCTGCGCTCCCAGTTCAGCGTTTCGAGGCGCCCGGCCAGCTCGGCCAACGCGGGCAGCACCTCCGGCGTGACGTGCTGCGCCAAAAGTTCGGGGGTCGGATGCAGGGTGCGGTAGAACAGGGTGGCGGCGTCGGCCAGTTCCTCGATGGTGGCGGCGCGCTCCTTCACCAGTGCGCACACCGCGGCGAGGTCGGGGCCGTCGTCCAGTGCCGCGCCGTTGCGGATCAGGAAGGGGCGGGTGAGTTCGGCCAGGCGTGCATCGGCGGCCGCCTTGATGTATTGCTGGTTGATCCAGCGCAGCTTCTCGGTGTTGAACTGCGCGGCCGACGGCGTGATGTGGTCGAGGTCGAACCACTGCACGAACTGCTCGCGGCTGAACAGTTCGGCATCGCCGTGCGACCAGCCGAGCCGGGCCAGGTAGTTGATCACCGCTTCGGGCAGGTAGCCTTCCTCGAAATACTGCATCACCGACACCGCGCCGTGGCGCTTGGACAGCTTGGTGCCGTCGTCGCCGAGGATCATCGACAGGTGGGCGTATTGCGGCACCGTCGCACCCAGTGCCTTCAGGATGTTGATCTGGCGCGGGGTGTTGTTGACGTGGTCGTCGCCGCGGATGACGTGGCTGATCTGCATGTCCCAGTCGTCGACCACCACGCAGAAATTGTAGGTCGGCGTGCCGTCGGCGCGCGCGATGATGAGGTCGTCGAGCTCGGTATTGGAAAACTCGATCACGCCCTTGACCAGGTCCTTCCACGCCACTGTGCCCTCGGTGGGGTTCTTGAAGCGCACCACCGGTTGCACGCCGGCAGGTGGCACCGGCAGCGTCTTGCCGGGTTCGGGGCGCCAGCGGCCGTCGTAGCGTGGTTTTTCGCCGCGCGCGCGCTGCCCTTCGCGCATCTCATCGAGTTCTTCCGGGCTGCAGTAGCAGTAATAGGCCTGGCCATTGGCCAGCATCTGCTCGATCACTTCCTTGTAGCGGTACAGGCGCTGGGTCTGGTAGAACGGGCCTTCGTCGTGGTTGAGGTCGAGCCAGGCCATGCCGTCGAGGATCGCCTGCACCGCCTCGGGGGTGGAGCGCGCGATGTCGGTGTCCTCGATGCGCAGGATGAACTGGCCGCCGTGATGACGCGCGAATGCCCACGAGAACAGCGCGGTACGGGCGCCGCCGATGTGCAGGTAACCGGTGGGGGAGGGGGCGAAGCGGGTGCGGATCATGGCGGGGGCGGGCGGAAAAAGGCGCCATTTTACCGGATCGGGCGTCCTGAAATTGACCTCGCCGGGTCGGATGTGGTTTAATTCGCGCCGCTTCGGGGCAGTTAGCTCAGCGGTAGAGCATCGCCTTCACACGGCGGGGGTCACAGGTTCAAACCCTGTACTGCCCACCAGCCCGAACATCGAAAAAGGACCGGCCCAGGCCGGTCCTTTTTCATTTCCGCATGCCGGCGCAGAAATGCATTGCCGCATCAGGTTCCTGCCGGTATAGTGCGGCCTCCCGCACCCTGCCAATCGGTGCGCGGCTCTTTTACCCCGATCTCACGATCCCCTATTCGTCTGCCTCGATTGGTGTCACTGCAAACGTGACAGGCCGTCGCAGGAAAAAAACCACATGACTACTGAAACCACCTCAGCCAGCCCGGCTTTTGTCGAGCTCGGCCTGGCCGAACCCATCTTGCGTGCGATTGCCGACGCCGGCTACACCACGCCCACCCCGATCCAGGCACAGGCGATCCCGCAGGTGCTGGCGGGCGGCGACCTGCTCGCCGCCGCGCAGACCGGCACTGGCAAGACTGCCGGCTTCACCCTGCCCATCCTGCATCACCTGTCGACGCGCGCCGCGCAGGCTTCGAAGCCCGGGCGTCCGCGTTGCCTGATCCTGGTGCCGACGCGCGAGCTCGCCGCCCAGGTCGAGGAGTCGGTCAAGATCTATGGCAAATACCTGTCGCTGAAATCGATGGTGATGTTCGGCGGCGTCAACATCAACCCGCAGTTCAAGGCGCTGCAGTCGCGCGTCGACATCCTGGTCGCCACACCGGGCCGCCTGCTCGACCACATGGGGCAGAAGACGGTGGACTTGTCCGGCGTCGAGATCCTGGTGCTCGACGAAGCCGACCGCATGCTCGACATGGGCTTCATCCGCGACATCAAGAAGGTGCTCGCGGTGCTGCCGAAGCAGCGCCAGAACCTCTTGTTCTCGGCGACCTTCTCCGACGAGATCCGCACCCTGGCCAACGGCCTGCTGCACAATCCGAAGAGCGTCGAAGTGGCGCGCCGCAACACCACGGTGGAAGTCGTCGAGCAGTCGATGCACCGGGTGCCGCAGGCGCACAAGCGCGACCTGCTGGCGCACCTGATCAAGCACCACGACTGGCAGCAGGTGCTGGTGTTCACCCGCACCAAGCACGGCGCCAACAAGCTGGCCGAAAAGCTCAACAAGGACGGCATCAGCGCCGCCGCGATCCACGGCAACAAGAGCCAGTCGGCGCGCACCAAGGCGCTGGCGAGCTTCAAGGACGGCAGCGTGCGCGTGCTGGTGGCGACCGACATCGCCGCGCGCGGCATCGACATCGACCAGCTGCCGCAGGTGGTGAACTTCGAACTGCCCAACGTGCCGGAAGACTACGTGCACCGCATCGGCCGCACCGGCCGCGCCGGGGCGACCGGCTCGGCGTTGTCGCTGGTCGACGACGAGGAAATCGGCTATCTGCGCGACATCGAGAAGCTGATCAAACGCTCGATCGTGCGCGTCGAGATCGAACCCGGCTTCGTGCCGCCGGCCAAGGCCGACCTGATGTCCGACGAGCGTCCGCCGCGTCCGCCGCAGGGTCGCGGCGGCCCGCGTCAGAACAACGGCCAGCGTCAGGGCCAGCCGGGGCGGCAGCCGCAGTCCGGCAACCGCAGCGCGCCGGGCCGGGCAGAGCAGGGCAAATCCGCATCCGGTGGCGCCCGTCCTGCCGCTGCCAAGGCCGCGCCCAAGCCGGGCGCGCAGCCCGCCGCGCATCCGCGCAAGCCGCGCCCGCAGGCGGCGCTGTTCTCGGCCAAGCCGGGTTCGCGCGGGCACTGAGCGCAAGCCCTTCGCCGCCCGTCGTTGCGGGCAACGCGAAGCAGTCCCGTAGCGGGCCTCCGCATGCGCTGGATGGCTCCGGCTAGGCTTCGCAATGACGGGCGGGGGCAACGGCGCTAGAGCGTGGTTGTTGCCGGCTTGTCGGCCTACAACCACGGCCTCCCATAAGCTGGGACAATCGCCGCCATGCACACCCTCGCCAGCTACGACGAGCTGCCCTACGACAGCCTGCCGCTGCCCGAAACCCAGCCGGATTTCCTGGCCGCGGTCGCGCGGCTGCACGGCTTCGAGGCGCCCCCTCCGAGTCGGGCGCGCATCCTCGAACTCGGCTGCGCACAGGGCGGCAATCTGATTCCGCTGGCATGGCGCTGGCCCGAGTCCGTCTGCGTCGGCGTCGAGCTGTCGCGCGTGCAGGCGGAGGCCGGGGCGGACTTCGTCCGGCGGCTGGGCCTCGGCAACGTCCGCATCCTGCACGGCGACCTCGCCGCGTTGCCGGACGATCTTGGTCAATTCGACTACCTCATCGCGCACGGGGTGTTCTCATGGGTGCCGCCGGCGGTGCAGGCGGCGCTGCTCGAAGTCTGCCGGCGCCATCTGGCGCCACAGGGCATCGCCTACCTCAGCTTCAACGTCGCCGCCGGCTGGGAAAAGCTGCAGCCCCTGCGTGCGGCGCTGGTCGGGCGCACGGCGGCCGATCTGCCGGCCCCGGCGCGTTACGTGCAGGCACTGCGCGTGCTGGACGAACTGCAGACGGAATGTTCCGACCCCTTGCTGTTGAAGGAGATCGCCTACCTGAAAACCGCGGCGCCGTCCTACCTGTTCCACGAGTACCTCGCCGATTTCAACGCGCCGATGACGTTTGCGGAGTTTGCCGCCCGGCTGGACGCGCACGGGCTGCGCTATGTCGGCGAGGCGGGGCCGCGGCGCGCCGTGGTCGAACTCGAGGATGCCTGGGGGTTGATTCCGGAGAGCATGGCGGGCCGCTGGCTGGACGCCGAGGGCGCGCTCGACGATGCCTTCGCCACCCGTTTCCGCCGCGCGCTGGTCGCGCGCGACGACGCGCCCTGCGCGCAGCCGCCGCAGGCTTCGGCGCTGCGCACGCTGGCGTTTCATGCCGACCTGCGGAGCGACGCGGAGATCGATCTGGAATCGGCCACGGAGCAGGATTTCGTCAACCCGGCGGGCAATCGCTTCCCGATCGCGCTGCCGGCGATGAAGGCTGCCGCGATGGCGCTGTCGGGCGTCTATCCCAATGCATTGCCCTATCCCGACATGGTGGATGCGGCGCGCCGCTTGCTGGCCGGGTTCGGCCTGCCTGCCGCCCTCGATGAAGCGGCGTTCGACGCGGCGCTGTTCCAGCTGGTGATCGCGCACGGCGTGATGCCGACGGCCTGGCCAGGCACGTTCGAAGCCGAGCCGGGCGAGCACCCCCGTGCGCACGCGCTGGCGCGGCAGCAGGCCGGCTCGCCCGGCTGGGTGGTGAGCGGGGCGCGGCACGTGGCGCTGGATCTCGATCCGGCGGGGCGGATGCTGCTGGCCGCGCTGGACGGCAGCCGCACGGTCGGCGAACTGGCGGCGTGGATGCGGACTTCGCTGCAGGCGTCGGGGCGGGTGCCTGCGCTAGACCGGCTCGACGAGCTGACGCGCCGGCAGCTCTGGCTGTTCGCGCGCCAGGGGCTGCTGCAGGCGGACCGGGATACGCCCGACCCGGCATGAAAAAAGGCGCCCGAAGGCGCCTTTTGGGTCGAGCTTGTGCGTAGGGGGGTCAGTTGCACGAAGCCACGTGCTGGATGCGGTCGCGTGCGCCGGGTGCGACCGGCGCATGGCCGGAGAGGTAGGCCTCCATGGCGTCCAGGTCGACGTCGCCGCCCAACTGGTCGGTCCCCTGATTGAACAGCGTGAAGTTGTCGCCGCCCGAGGCCAGGAAGGAGTTCATGGTCACGCGGTAGCTGGCGGCCTTGTCGATGGCCACGCCGTTGAGCGTGACCGAGCCGTCGCACACATAGTGCCCGCCCAGGGGGCTGGAGTTGGGCACGAAGGTGTGCTTGTAGCCGAAGCCCTTCGACACCTGCAGAGTCCGGTAGCCGTCGGCATACTGGCCGATGGCCCATTGCTGCTCCAGCAGATCGTAGATTTGCTGGCCGGTGAAGGTCTTGACCACCAGGCTGTTGCCGAAAGGCTGAACGGTGAAGGACTCGCCATAGGTGACGTTGCCGTCGCCTTCGCCCGCTGCGCTGCCGGCATACTGCAGATCGGCGCGAATGCCGCCGGAGTTCATGAACGCGATCACCGCGCCGCCTTTGTTGGCCGGGGCGGTCGCCTCGAGCTGGGCATCGGCGATCACGTCGCCGAGCGCGGACTCGCCCGCCGCGGTGCGGGCACGCGTGATGTCGGCGGTGATCGCGCCGATCACGCGGTTGGCGATGGGGGCGGCAAGGGCGTTGTAGTTGGCGACGATGTCGCTGATCTCCGCCACCGGCACGATGGGGTCGGTCGCACCCAGCACATTGTTGCGGTCGACCAGACGGTTTTCGGCGCTGGCCGCCACGACGTCGCGGGTCCGGGTGTCGAGCGTGAGGTCGATGCTGGTCATCAGGCGGCTGAAGGAACCCGCACTGGTGACGGGAATGGTGCGGCCGGTGCTGTTGGGCAGGGTGCAGTTGTAGGCCCAGTGGGTATGGCCGGACACGACCAGGTCCACTGCATCGTCCAGGCGGCTGACGATATCCACGATGGGGCCGGAGACCCCGCTGCAGCCGTTGATGCTGCCGCTGGTGAAGCCGCCTTCGTGGATCAGCACCACGATGGACTCGACCCCGTGCCGGCGCAGTTTGCGGATCAGGGCATTCGCCGTGTCGGCCTCGTCGCGGAATTCCAGCCCGGCCACGCCGGCGGGGGTGACGATGCTGGGCGTGCCTTCCAGGGTCATGCCGATGAAGGCGACCCGATTGCCCTTGAAGTTCTTCACGCCGAAGGCGGGGAGCAGGGTCTTGCCGCTCGCGGTGTCCACCACGTTGGCGGCCAGGAAATCGAACTTCGCCCCTTCGAACGGATAGGGCGTGCCGACCTGGTTGCCCTGGCAGGAATTGGGGTCGACGGGATGGCAGCCGCCGTTCTGCATGCGCAGCAGTTCGTCGCGGCCCTCGTCGAATTCATGATTACCGACGGCGTTGAAGTCCAGGCCGAGACGGTTCATGGTCTCGATCGCGGGTTCGTCGTGGAAGAGGGACGAATTCAGCGGGCTGGCGCCGATCAGGTCGCCGGCCGACACCACCACGCTGTTGGGCGCCCCCGCTTTCAGCTGCTTGACCAGGCCGGCCATGTAGTCGACGCCGCCGGCCGGGGTGCGCGCGGGGATGCCGTCGACCGTGCTGCCGAAGCTCAGGCTGGAGCCGTCGATGTTGCCGTGGAAATCGTTGAAGGCGATGACGCGGACCTTGAGCGTCTTGCCGACGTCCGATTGCGCGCCGGCGCGCAGCAGCTGCACCGCCTCGGACCAGGTGATGTCGCGATGCCGGGCCCATTTCGCGACCTGCTTCGCCAGCGAAGCGACGAATTCGCCGTGATTGCCGTAATTCGAGCCTTCGGCCGCGGTGTCGACGATCAGTTCGTTGAGGCAGGCGCTGCCGACGGTCTTGTTGGCCACCGCGGTGGCGATCTGGGCGGACCCTTCGCCGATGGTCACGTTGCCGTTGCAGTCCGCCAGCACGGGGCCGGCGAGCGCAAGGCAAACGAGGGCGGCAAGCGGTTTGAGGATGGGCTGCATGGGGACTCCCTGTAAGTGTCTGATGAAGGGATGCAGCATGGCTGGGCTTGATTTCGGCTTCGTGACGCGCACGCCCCTCCGGCATGAGCGGTTTGGGCGGGTATGCCGCCGCCCCGGACAGGCGGCGAGACAGAGTGCGTCGAGGGGGAGCCCGGACCTGCTTGGCGCAGGGGCATGCGGCCGGGCCCGGATCGGGGAGGGGCGATTCGGGGCGCGGCTAGCGCGGCGCCTGCCAGCAGTTGTTGCCGACCTGCCAGCTCAGCGAGAGTTGTTCGCTGCTGGGATAGAGCACGTACTTCAGCCCGAGATAGTCCGATCCCTTGCGCCAGAACATCGCCAGCAGGTTCTTCTCGCCGGTGGCGACGACGCTGGAATAGGGAATGACCTTGAGCGGGTTGCCGTAGAGGTTGGAATAGTTCGACGCGACGACGACGAAATGGCGGAAGGCCGGTTCGATTTCCTGGTCGAATGCCACCAGCTTGTCGTTGCAGAAGGTGAACAGGAAGCGGCGGCCGGCCGGGTTGTTCGGCAGGTCGTAGGCGAACAGGCCGTCGTTGCCGACGCTCATGGTGCGGTCGAAATTCCAGGTCTTGAGGGCCTTGTCGACCTCGACGCGGCTCATGCCGTTCCTGAATTCGCCGACTTCCCAGGCGTGCGCGGGCAGGGCGAGCAGCAGCCCGGCGAGCAGGCAGAGACGGTTCATTTTGGTCATGGTTTTCACAATGGCGAGGTCAGGTCAGTCCATAACAGCGGACATGATCCGGCCCGACTTTACTTGCCGCTGACGGCGCCGAAGACCTTCTTCAGCAGATCGCTGCCGGCCTGCAGCGGATTGGCGCGGATGGCCGCTTCCTTTTCCCCGATCAGGAGGTAGAGCCGGTCGAGCGCCTGCTGGGTGACGTACTGCTCGACCGAGGCCTGGTTCTTGTCGACCAGATCGAACTGCGCCGCCATGCCTGCGTAACGGTTGTATTGCTGGGCCAGTCCGACCTTGTCGGTGGTGGTCTTGACGATGGGCTGGAAGCGCTCGGTCAGCCTGGTCTCGGTTTTCTTGCGGAAGAAATCGGTGGCCGAGGTCTTGCCGCCGGTGAGGATGCCGCGGGCATCTTCCAGCGTCATCTCCTTCACCGCATCGACCAGCAGGGTCCTGGCTTCCGGCACGGCGGCCTCGGCGGCGCGGTTCATCGACAGCACCAGTTCATCGGCCTGCTTGCCCATGCCGATCATGCGCATGGCTTGCTCGGCTTTCTGCAAACTCGGCGGCAGCGGGATTTTCAGCTGGGCATTGCCGAAGAAGCCATCCTTCCGGCCGAGTTGCGCGACGGCGGCGTCGGCGCCACGGGTCAGCGCCTCCTTCAGCCCGGCGTTGATGTCGGCGTTGGACAGCGCATCGACGCCGCTGGCGGCGGGCTGCGTGGCGGGCGTGCCGAGCACGCCACGCAGCATCTCGTTCCAGTCGAAGGCGTGGGCGGGCAGGGCAAGCGTCAGGCCGGCGGCCAGGATCGTCCAGCGCTTTGCAATCAGGGGGGCCATGGTGCGTCTCCTCGTGAGCTTGGGCTCACAACACCTCTGCAGCATAGTCTGCCAGACGCGAACGTTCACCCCGCTGCAGGGTGACGTGGCCGTTGTGCGGCCAGCCCTTGAAGTGGTCGACCACGTAGGTGAGACCGGAACTGCCCTCGGTCAGGTAGGGCGTGTCGATCTGTGAGATGTTGCCGAGGCAGACCACCTTGGTGCCGGGGCCGGCGCGCGTGATCAGCGTCTTCATCTGCTTGGGCGTGAGGTTCTGCGCCTCGTCGATGATGAGGAATTTGTTGAGGAAGGTGCGGCCGCGCATGAAGTTGAGCGACTTCACCTTGATGCGCGACCGGATCAGGTCCTGCGTCGCGGCGCGTCCCCAGTCACCGGCCTCGTCGTCGCTCTTGTTCAGCACGTCGAGGTTGTCCTCCAGCGCGCCCATCCAGGGCGTCATCTTCTCTTCCTCGGTGCCGGGCAGGAAGCCGATGTCCTCGCCCACCGGCACGGTCACGCGGGTCATGATGATCTCGGTGTAGAGCTTCTTGTCCAGCACCTGCGCCAGCGCGGCGGCCAGCGTCAGCAGGGTCTTGCCGGTGCCGGCCTGGCCGAGCAGGGTGACGAAGTCGATCTCGGGGTCCATCAGCACGTTGAGCGCGAAGTTCTGTTCGCGGTTGCGCGCGGTGATGCCCCAGACGTTGTTCTTGTGGTGCGTGTAGTCGCGCACGGTGACCATCTCGGCCAGCTTGCCCTCGACCTTCAGTACCTTGGCGTAGAGAGGGTTGGGGCCCTCCTGGAACACGAATTCGTTGGGCAGCAGGCTGGAGACCAGCGGCCCCCTGACGCGGTAGTAGGTGTGGCCGTTGCCCTGCCACGATTCCATGCCCTTGCCGTGCGTGTCCCAGAAGTCGCCGGGCAGTTCGCGCAGGCCGGCGTACAAAAGGTCGGTGTCTTCCAGCACCTTGTCGTTGAAGTAGTCCTCGGCGGGCAGCCCCAGCGCACGCGCCTTGATGCGCATGTTGATGTCCTTCGACACCAGGATGACCTGGCGCTTGGGCTGGTGGCGCGAGAGGAACAGCACCACGCCGAGGATCTGGTTGTCGACCTTGGAAGTCGGCAGGCTCATCGGGATGTCGCCGCTGATCGCCTGGGTCTGCAGGAACAGCCGACCGGTGGCGGCGTTGTGGCTGTGCGGAGCGAGCGGCACGCCGTCTTCGATGCTGTCGAGCTTGCTGACGATCTCGTCGATGAAGCGGCTGGCCTGGCGCGCGTTGCGCGAGACTTCGTTCATGCCCTTCTTGTGCTGGTCGAGTTCCTCCAGCGTGGCGATCGGCACATAGACGTCGTGCTCCTCGAAGCGGTACAGGCTGGTGGGGTCGTGCATCAGCACGTTGGTGTCCAGGACGAAGAGCTTGGTCGGGTCGGCGGCTTTTTTTCTCGGCATGACGTGATCGTGGTGACGGGAATGAGGATGGCTTCATCCTACCTCAAGGGGAAGGCCGCTTGTCTACCCGAAAGGCAAACAAAAAAAGTAAACCTGAAACCGCCGGGACGGCACGGATGGGGAGGCGGTTTTATCAGTAGAATGCGTGATTCTGACCCTGAAGTCCGGACCTCTGAATGTATCGTCGCCTGACGCTGCTGTGGCTGTTCTGGGGGTGGGCGCTGCCGCTGCACGCCCAGGTCGCCGCGCACATCCTGCTGCAGGATTCGCCGCTGGCCGGGTTCCAGTACCACGCGGGCAAGGCGCTGTGGACGCAGCTCGCGGTGGGCGACGCGCTCGACCTGATTCGCGAACCGGACAATCCTCACGATGCCAGGGCGGTGCGCGTCGAATGGCGCGGCCACAAGCTCGGTTACGTGCCGCGCCGCGAGAATGCCGATGTGGCGCGTCTGATGGACGGCGGACAGCGGCTCGTCGCGCGCATCACCCGGCTGGCCGACGTGCGCGATCCGTGGTCGCGTGTGCGTTTCGAGATTCGGGTGCCTGTGCAGCCACAAGGGGGGAAGGCGCAATGAGGCGACTGGCCATATTCGTGACGTTGATGGCCGGCTGGCTGGCGCGGGCGACGGCGGTTCCGGCCGAGCTGCCGCTGGCGAACCTCAGCGTGCCCCCCGGTTTCATCATCGAACTCTTTGCCCGCGTGCCCAATGCGCGGCAGATGGCGCTCGGCAAGGACACGCTGTTCGTGGGCAGCATGCGCGCCGGCAAGGTCTACGCGGTCCCGCTCGCGGGCGCACGCAAACCGGTGGTGATCGCCGACGGCCTCAACATGCCGGTCGGCGTGGCGTTTCGCGACGGCGACCTGTACGTGTCGGCGGTGAGCCGTGTTCTGCGCCTGCGCAACATCGAGGCGCGCCTGGACTCGCCGCCGCGTCCCGAGGTCGTCAGCCATGCCTGGCCGGGCGACATCCACCACGGCTGGAAATTCATCGCCTTCGGTCCCGACGGCAAGCTCTATGTGCCGGTGGGCGCGCCGTGCAACATCTGCGAGCCCGATCCCGACCGCTACGCGACGATTACCCGCCTCGACGTGGCACATGGCAAGGTCGAGGTGGTGGCGCGCGGCGTGCGCAATACGGTGGGATTCGACTGGCATCCGCAGAGCGGCGAGCTGTGGTTCACCGACAACGGCCGCGATTGGCTGGGCGACGATGCGCCGCCCGACGAGCTGAATCGCCTCGCCCGGCCGGGCCAGCATTTCGGCTACCCGTATTGCCACGGCGGCGGCATCGCCGATCCCGAGTTCGGGCGTACCCGCCGCTGCGCCGAGTTCGTGCCGCCGGCGCAGAACCTCGGCGCCCACGTGGCGAGCCTGGGCATGCGCTTCTACACCGGCAAGGTTTTTCCCGAACGCTACCGCAATGCCGTCTTCATCGCCGAACACGGGTCGTGGAACCGCAGCCGCAAGAACGGCTACCGCATCAGCGTGGTGCGGCTGCAGGGCGACCGCGCGATCGCTTATGAATCCTTCGTCAGCGGCTGGCAGCAGGGCGAGTCGGCGTGGGGCCGCCCCGCGGACGTGCTGGTGATGCCCGACGGCAGTCTCCTGATCTCGGACGACCATGCCGGTGCGATTTACCGCGTGCGCTATCGCGCTAACCGGTAAAATCGCGTCGATGAACGTGCTTGTCCTCGATACCTCCACCGAATGGTGTTCGGCAGCCTTGTGGCTCGACGGCCGCATCCTGGCGCGCCGCGTGCTGGCCGAACAGCGCCACAGCTCGCTGCTGCTGCCGATGGTCGACGAACTGCTGCGCGAAGCGGCGGTCGGCTTGCGCCAGCTCGACGGCATTGGCTACGGCGCCGGTCCCGGTTCCTTCACCGGCCTCAGGATCGCTTGCGCGGTGACGCAGGGGCTGGCGCTCGGCGCCGACCTGCCGGTGGTCGGCGTCTCCACGCTGGAGTCGATCGCCGAACAGAGCGGCGCCGAACGGGTGCTGACCGTGCTCGATGCGCGCATGGCCGAGGTCTACTGGGCGGCGTATCGGCGGGAAGGGGAGGCCTGGCGTGCAGTGAGCGAGCCGCAGCTGGCGCTGCCGGAGTCGGTCGCCGTGCCTGCGGGAGGCGACTGGGTCGGCGCCGGCAACGGCTTCGCGGCGCTGGGCGAGGTCTTGCGGCCGCGCCTGGAACATGCGCTGCTGCGCATCGACACCACGCTCATGCCCGACGCCGCGGCCATGGCGCCCCTCGCCGCTGCGGCCTTCGCGCGCGGCGAAGGCATGGACGCCGCACTGGCGGCGCCGATCTACCTGCGCGACAAGGTGGCGCTGACGGTCGACGAACGCCGCGCGAGGCAATCCGCATGAGCGCTGTGTTCGAAATCCGGCACAGCCTGCGCCCGATGCGCGAGGCCGACCTGCCGCGCATCCATCGCATCGAGCTGGCGAGCTACGACTATCCCTGGAGCCCGGGCAATTTCGCCGATTCGCTCGGCGCCGGCTACAGCATGTGGGTGCGCGAGGCCGAAGGCGAGATCATCGGCTACTACGTGATGATGGCGGCGGCGGGAGAAGCCCATCTGCTCAATCTCACCATCGCGCCGTCCTGGCGCCGCCACGGTCTCGGGCGCGACCTGCTCGAGCACTGCCTGGCGCGCGCCTGCGACCACAAGGCAGGCAGCATGTTTCTCGAAGTGCGCACCTCCAATGTGGCCGCGATCGCGCTGTATCACAGCAGCGGATTCGCCGATCTGGCGGTGCGGCGCGGCTACTACCCGGCGCGCGAGGGCCGTGAGGATGCCCTCATCATGAAGAAGGAATTGTCGTGCTGAGCCGTGACGACGTGTTCGAGGAACTCGGCATCGGGCCGGTGTGGCGGTTGCGCGAAGCGGCTCCCGCGCCAGCACCGGAAGGCGGCCCGGCCATTCCGGAAACCGCCCGTCCCTTGCTGGACTGGGACCAGCTCGCCGATGCCGTCGCCCATTGCACCGCCTGCAAGCTGCATCTCACCCGCACCCAGGGCGTGCTCGGCGTCGGCGACCGCACCGCCGACTGGCTGATCGTCGGCGAGGCGCCGGGGGCCGACGAGGACGCCCAGGGCGAGCCCTTCGTCGGCCAGGCGGGCAAACTGCTCGACGCCATGCTGGCATCGATAGGATTGAGGCGCGGCGACAACGTCTACATTGCCAACGTGCTGAAGTCGCGCCCGCCCGGCAACCGCAATCCGGAACCGGACGAGATCGCCGCCTGCATGCCCTACCTGCTGAACCAGATCGCCCTGATCCAGCCGAAGATCATTCTCGCGCTGGGCCGCTTCGCCGCGCAGACCCTGCTCGCGACCGACGAGGCCATCGGCCGCCTGCGCGGCCGCGTGCACGCGTTCCAGGGCGTGCCGCTGGTGGTGACCTACCATCCCGCCTACCTGCTGCGCACCTTGCCCGACAAGGCACGCGCGTGGGAAGACCTGTGCCTGGCGCGCAGAACCTATCAGTCCCTGACCCCTGAATCCTGACCCCTGAATCCTGTAATGAAATTGCTCCATTCCGCCCTGCGTTTTCGCGTCAATTACTTCTCCGACCTCGGCCGCCATCAGGTGGTGATCTGGATGCCGGGCGACACGCCGCCGGTCGACGCCCAGGTCGACGTCGGCCCGAAGATCGAGCACGAGGTGCCGAACGAGGTGTTCCGCAGCGACATCGCGCCGCTGAAGCTGGGACGCTTCTATCCCTCGCAGCTGCTGCACGCCGACGACGCGCCGGGCCCGATGTTCCGCGTGACGAAGCTGAACGAAGCCAGCTTCGTCGCCAATTTCAGCCATCCCCTGCAGGGCCGCATCTTCAGCATCGACAGCGGCAAGAGCGACATCTCGACCGAGCCGGTCGGCAAGGTGGAACAGTTGCTGGAATGGAGCGGCATGGACACGCAGATGCAGACGCCGACCGACTTCGAGGGGCCGGACGCATTCCGCCGCGAGGACGAATTCCCCGACACCGAGTTCTACGCGCTCGCCCGCAAGGTCACCCACGTCGACGCCGTGTGCGCGCGCCGCATCCAGGCGCTGTACCGCACCGTGCTGCCGGAGAATGCGCGGGTGCTCGACCTGATGGCGGGTTGGCGCTCGCACCTGCCCGACACGGTGCAGTCCGCCGTCGGCCTCGGGCTCAACGCCGAGGAACTCGCCGACAACCCGCAGCTCGCCGAGCGCATCGTCAAGGACATCAACGCCGACCCGACGCTGCCGTTTGCCGACGCCAGCTTCGACGCGGTGGTGTGCACGGTCTCCTTCGAATACCTGACGCAGCCGCACAGAATCGTCGCCGAGGCGAGACGGGTGCTGAAGCCGGGCGGCATGTTCGTGGTGACGCTGTCGCACCGCTACTTCCCGCCCAAGGTGATCAAGCTGTGGACCGAGCTGCATCCGATGGAGCGCATGGCCTGGGTCGGCACGCTGATCAAGCAGGCCGGCTTCAAGAAGGTGGAAACCTACGTCGAGCGCGGCCTCAAGCGGCCGAAGGATGATCGCTATTCCGACACGCTCACCGAGTCCGATCCACTGTTCGCGACCTGGGGCGTCGCGCCCTGACCGGCTTGCCGCGATGCCGCGCGCGCTGGTCGGGCTGATCGCCGATACCCACGGCCTGCTGCGTCCCGAGGCCGTCGCGGCCTTGCAGGGCTGCGCGCACATCGTCCACGCCGGCGACATCGGATCGCGCAGCGGCGAGCCGCGCGGCGTGCTCGACACGCTGGCGGGCCTGGCGCCGCTGACGGTGGTACGCGGCAACAACGACCGCGCGAGCTGGGCGGCGCCGATCCCGTACACGGCGGATATTGAATTCGAAGGCGTGCGTATCCATGTCCTGCACATCCTCGGCGAACTGGCCCTCGACCCCGCCGCGGCGGGGGTGAAGGTGGTCGTGTCGGGCCATTCGCACCAGCCATGTGTGGAAACCCGGGACGGCGTGCTGTTCGTCAACCCGGGCAGCGCAGGACCGCGCCGTTTCAAACTGCCGGTCAGCGTGGCCCGGCTGTGGGTGGAAGCGGGCCGCGCCGAGGCGGAGCTGGTGACACTTTTGCGGTAAGGTAGTCTTCGCAGCGACCGGGCGCCGGTGGTTTCCGGCGCCGGCATATTCACTTGAACGAGGAGCGCGACATGTTGAAATGGCTGATGGTGACGTTTATGACGCTGATGCTGTCCGGCTGCGGCTACAACACGCTGCAATCGACCGACGAGGACATCAAGGCGACCTGGGCCGAGGTGCTGAACCAGTACCAGCGCCGCGCCGACCTGGTGCCCAACCTGGTCAACGTGGTGAAGGGCTACGCGGCGCATGAGAAGGACGTGCTGACGTCGGTGACCGAGGCGCGGGCGCGTGTCGGCGCGATCCAGGCGACGCCGGAGTTGATCAACGACGAGGCTGCGTTCCAGCGTTTCATCGCCGCGCAGGGCGAACTCACCGGCGCGATCTCGCGCCTTTTGCTGGTGGCGGAGAACTACCCGCAATTGAAGGCCGACGGCCTGTTCCGCGACCTGCAGGCGCAACTCGAAGGGACCGAGAACCGCATCACTGTCGCACGCAACCGCTACATCGAGGCGGTCAAGACCTACAACGTCACGGTGCGCTCCTTCCCGTCCAATCTCACCGCGATGCTGTTCGGCTACAAGACCAAGCCGAGCTTCACGGTGGAAAACGAGAAGGCCATCGCCGTGCCGCCCAAGGTCGATTTCGGCACGCCGACCCCTCCCGCACCGGCGCCTGCCCCTGCGCCGGCCGCCCCGGCCGGCGGCGGCGAGACCTCCGGCAGCCTGTCGCACGGCTACTGACCCGGCTTGGCCGCCATGAACCGCCGAGCGCGAACCGCGCTTGGTTTCTTTCTGCTGCTGTGTGCACTGTCCGCCTGGGCCCAGGTGGCGGTGCCGGAGCTGTCGCGCCGCGTCACCGATCTGACCGCTACACTGAGCACCGACCAGGTTGCCGCGCTGGAAGACAAGCTCGCCGCGTTCGAAGCCAAAAAGGGCAGCCAGATCGCCGTGCTGATCGTGCCCACCACCCAGCCGGAGGACATCGCGCAATTCGGCATCCGGGTGGCCGAGCAGTGGAAGATCGGGCGTGAGAAAGCCGACGACGGGGTGATCCTGATCGTCGCCAAGAACGACCGTACCCTGCGGCTCGAGGTCGGCTACGGGCTCGAGGGCGCCATACCCGACGCGATCGCCAAGCGGGTGATTGCCGAAACCATCACACCGTTCTTCAAGACGGGCGATTTCTACGGTGGCATCGATGCGGGCGTGGCGCAGCTGATGCAACTGATCGAGGGCGAGCCGCTGCCGCCGCCGGCACGTGCGCAGGACGGCGGCGGCGAGGCTTCCTTCGTCCTGCTCATCGTCGGCGGCCTGGTCGCAGGCTGGCTGCTCTCGCTGCTGATGAGCCGCCCGGCAGCAGGCGGCCTCGCCGCCCTGGGGAGTGGTGTGGCGGGTGCGATGCTGCTGGGGCTCAGTCCAGTGCTGTTCATCGTCGTCGTGTTCGTGTTCGCCGGCGTGGCCGGGGGGTTCCGCCACGGCGGCGGCTGGTCCAGCGGTGGCGGCGTCTGGACGGGTGGAGGTGGATTCGGTGGCGGCTCCTGGGGCGGTGGCGGAGGCGGATTCGGCGGCGGGGGCGCATCGGGATCATGGTGAATATCAAGCGCTGGTTCAGGCACCTTTTCATGCCGCCGCGGGCATGGCGTCGAGCCTTCCCGCAGGCAACGCTCGCCGCCATCGAGGCGGCGATCCGCGCGTCCGAAACGCGTCACGGCGGCGAGATCCGCTTCGTCATCGAGAACAGCCTCGCGCCGGGGCAAGTGTGGCGCGGCATGCGTGGCCGCGAACGCGCGCTTGACGTGTTTTCCCGCCTGCGCGTATGGGACACCGAGCACAACAGCGGCGTGCTGATCTACCTGCTGCTGGCCGATCACGATATCGAGATCGTCGCCGACCGCGGCATCGCCGCGCGGGGCGAGCAGGGCGCGTGGGAACAGGTGGCGCAGACGATGGAGGCCGCGTTCCGCGCGGGGGAATTCGAGCGCGGGGCGCTGGCCGGAATCGGGCGCGTCAGCGATCTGCTGGCTGCGCATTTCCCGCCGACCGGCAATAATCCGGATGAGCTGGCCAACCGGCCCGTGATTTTGGGGAGATGAGATGCAGGCGTATGTGTGGTGGTGGATCCTGGCGGCGGTTCTGGTGGGGGTGGAGCTCACCAGCGGAACCTTTTATCTGCTGGTGTACGGCATCGCCGCGGCGGCCGCCGGCGTGGCTGCCTGGCTGGGCGCCGGTGTCGTGGTGCAGCTGCTGACGGCGGGCGCGATCGCCGTGCTCGGTACACTGGCGCTGCGCCACTGGAAACGCAGCACCGCGCATCCGGAAACGTCGGTCCAGGACATGGACATCGGCCAGACCGTGCAGGTCGAGTCGTGGCAGGGCGGCCGCGGCCAGGTCAAGTACCGCGGCGCGCTATGGGACGCGGAGGCGGAATCGGCGGCGGTCGACAGCACCCGCCCTCTGTTGATCCGTGCCGTGCGGGGCAATACGCTGGTGCTGGGCAATTGACAAAGAATCAGACAGGGAGAAAAAACACATGGATATCGTCGCACTGGTCGTTCTCATCGTCATCGGCATCGTCGTCGCCAAGGGCGTGCGCGTGGTGCCGCAACAGAATGCCTGGGTGGTCGAACGCCTCGGGAAATTCCACGCGGTGCTCGCGCCCGGCCTCAACCTGGTCATCCCTTTCATCGACAACATCGCCTACAAGCATTCGCTGAAGGAGATCCCGCTCGACGTGCCGAGCCAGGTCTGCATCACCCGCGACAACACCCAGCTCGCGGTCGACGGCATTCTCTACTTCCAGGTCACCGACCCGAAGATGGCCTCCTACGGGTCGAGCGACTACATCTCGGCCATTTCTCAGCTGGCGCAGACCACGCTGCGCTCGCTGATCGGCCGCATGGAGATGGACCGCACCTTCGAGGAACGCGAGGAAATCAACCGCGGCGTGGTGATGGCGCTGAACGAAGCCTCGACCAACTGGGGCGTGAAGGTGTTGCGCTACGAGATCAAGGACCTGACGCCGCCGAAGGACATTCTTCACGCCATGCAGCGGCAGATCACCGCCGAGCGCGAAAAGCGCGCGCTGATCGCCTCAAGCGAAGGCCGCATGCAGGAACAGATCAATATCGCCACCGGCGAACGCGAAGCCTCGATCCAGCAGTCCGAAGGCGACAAGCAGGCGGCGATCAACGTCGCGCTGGGCGAGGCCGAGGCGATCAAGGCGATCGCCGCCGCCAACGCCGAGGCCATCGCCCGCGTCGCTCGCGCCATCGAACTGCCGGGCGGCATCCAGGCAGTGAATCTCAAGGTCGCGGAAAAATACGTCGAGGCCTTCTCCGGCCTCGCCAAGACCGGCAACACCCTGATCGTGCCATCCAACATGGCCGATCTCAGCAGCTTGATCGCAGGCGCGATGACGGTGGTGAAATCGCAGAACAGCGTGGGCACCACTACCCCCTGAGGCTGCATTTCCCTGGGCATTCCCCCCGGCCGCTGCGCTGCGGATCGAATGCGACGAGGCGCTGGTGCGCATACGCGGCGTACACGGCCTCATCATGCCGGGCAGCATCTTCCCGGTGGCCGAGCTGCGCGGGCCGGAACCCGAATTCGACCTCGCCGTGCCGGAGCGGGTGCGGCGCGATCTGGAGGACGGCCGCGGAGCGGGGGTGTCGTTCAACGTGTCCGGGCCGGGCATCGTCAATGCCCGCGTCAACGACAAGCCGATGCAGTAGGCCTTTTTGCGGTCATCCTGCAAGCTGGTGCCGGGATGACGGAAACCTCGCTCATCACCCAGATCGCCCAGGCCTCGGCCAATCTCAACCGGTTGCGCAAGGCCGGTTTCATCATCGCGCTCGACGATTTCGGCAGCGGCCATTCCTGCGCTATCCGGCGCGTCTGATCAAGGACGCGGGCTACCCGCTAGTGGCCGAGGAGATCGAGACCGAGGCCCTGCTGCAACGGGTCGCCGCGGCCGGTTTCTCGCATGCCCAGGGCTTTCATATCGGCCGTCCCGCCGCGCTGGCCTGAGCGGCGTTGAGCGCGGCTCAGTGCACCACGTCGTGGCGGTGGCGTAGCCAGATCGCCGTCATCACGCTGCTGATGAACAGGCCGAACACCCAGATGATGGTGTGGATGTGCCAGTCCGCGCGCACCATCAGGGCGTAGGCGCCGGTCAGCAGCAGGATGCTGATGTTTTCGTTGAAATTCTGCTGGGCGATGGAGTGGCCCGCGCCCATCAGCAGGTGGCCGCGGTGTTGCAGCAGGGCGTTCATCGGCACCACGAAGTAGCCCGCCAGGATACCCGCCAGCATCAGCAGGAGCAGCGCGGGGACGAGGCTTTCCACCCAGATCAGCGCGATCGGCACGAACCCCAGGATGATGCCGGCGGGCAGCACGCCGATGGCACTCTGCAGACGCACGAACTTACCGGCCAGTACCGAGCCGACGGCGATGCCGAGCGCGGTGGCCGCGGTCAGCTGGGTGGCCTGGTCGAGGCCGTATTTCAGGTTGAGCGCGGCCCACGCGATGATGAGCAGGCGCAGGGTGGCGCCGACGCCCCAGAACAGCGTGGTGACGGCGAGCGAAACCTGGCCCAGCGGGTCGCGCCACAACAGGACGAAGCTGTGCCAGAAGTCGTGCAGGATGAACAGCGGCGACTTGCTCGGCAGGGTGTGATCGATCGGCAGGCGCGGAATGAACAGGTTGGCGACGGCGGCGGCGAAGTAAAGACTCGTGATGGCGACGATGGCGAACTTGGGCGCGATCAGCACACCGTCCAGGCCTGCGCTGGCGAGGATGCCTTCGGCCAGTTGCGGGTTGATGAGCGCCCCGCCGATGATGGCGCCGAGCACGATGGCTGCGACGGTGGTGCCTTCCACCCAGCTGTTGGCGACGACGAGTTTTTCGGGCGGCAGCAGCTCGGTGAGGATGCCGTACTTGGCGGGCGAATACATGGCGGCGCCGATGCCGACGATGGCGTAGGCCAGCAGGGGGTGCAGCCCGGCCAGCATGACGAGGCAACCGGCGAACTTGACCGTGTTGGCGATGAGCATGACGCGCCCCTTGGGCAGGGCGTCGGCGAACGGTCCCACCAGCGGGGCCAGCACGATGTAGGCGATGACGAAGACGGTCTGCAGCAGCGGCGAATGCCATTCCGGTGCGGAGAAGAACACCAGCAGGCCGATGGCGGCGAACAGCAGCGCGTTGTCAGCCAATGCGGACAGGAACTGCGCCAGCAGGATGGTGTAGAACGCGCGGTTCAAGAGAGGGTCCGGATCAGCTTCGGCGGTGCGCTGTGCAGGGGCGGCGGCGGGGCATCCGGGAAAGCCCAGAAATTACAACGACTTGATGACGGGAAGGTTTCAACACGGGCGGGTTTGTGGTTGAATAAAAATCTTTTCTGACCCAGGGGCGGGGATTAATGGCCGACCGCAGACTTCAAGTATTCTACACCGTCGCCAAGCAGCTCAGCTTCACCAAAGCCGCCGATATCCTCTACATGACGCAGCCGGCGGTGACCTTCCAGGTCAAGCAGCTGGAAGAGCACTTCAACACGCGACTGTTCGAGCGCAGCCACGGCAAGATTTCGCTGACGCCTGCCGGCGACCTCGTGCTCGGCTATGCCGAACGCATCCTGGCGCTGACCGGCGAGATGGAAGCACGCGTCGGCGAACTGACCGGACAGGTGACCGGCCCGCTGATGATCGGTGCCTCGACCACCATCGCCGAATACCAGCTGCCGCGCATCCTGGGCGAGTTCAAGGAACGCTTCCCGCAGGTGCAGGCGCGGCTCACCGTGGCCAACTCCGAAACCGTCGCCGCCAAGGTGGCCGATCATTCGCTCGACGTCGGCCTGATCGAGGCGCCGTCGCACAATTCCAACCTGACCACGCTGGCCTGCTGCGAAGACGAGCTGGTGATGATCTGTTCGCCGAACCATGCGCTGGCGTCGCGTTCCAGCGTCACCGCGCGCGACATCGTCGAGCAGCCCTACGTGTCGCGCGAGCATGGCTCCGGCACGCGCGAGGTGGTGGACGATTTCTTCAAGAACAACGGCGTCAACCCGGACGACCTGCACATCGAAATGGAGCTCGGCAGCCGTGAGGCGATCAAGGGCGCGGTCGAGGCCGGATTGGGCGTCGCGATCATGTCGGCGTCCACCGTCACCAAGGAAGTGCAGCTCGGCACGCTTGTCGCGGTGCCCCTGACGCCGCGCCTGACGCGCGAGTTGTCCATGGTCTATGCGCCGGAAAAATTCCGCAGCAAGCTGCTCGACGCCTTCATCAGCTTCGTCGAGAACAAGTTCCAGCAGTGCAACCTGGACGTCATCCCGATGAAACGCCCGCACAAGGGGCGCGGCCGCTGATGCGCGACAGCAAGCGCCTGCTGTCGATCTTCCGGGCACTCTCGGAATCCCGGCAGCAGGCCTTGCTCGATTACGCCGAGTTCCTGGCTGCCAAGGAGGGGGGCGAGCCGGCCGCCGAGGCGCCCGCCGAACCGTTGCCGATCCCGCGTCCCGAGCAGGAAAATGTGGTGAAGGCGATCCAGCGCCTGATGCAGACTTACCCCATGCTGGAGCGCAACCGGATTTTCCACGAAGCCTCGGCGCAGATGACGCGCCACCTGATCCACGGCGTGACGGCGTCCGAAGCCATCGACGAACTGGAGCGGATTTTCGCGCGCCACTACGAGCTGCACGTCGAAGCTCGAAACCAGGATACGCAGGCCTAATCCGGCAGCGCGCCGCCGCACTGCCAGCAACTCAGGAAGTTGCCCGGATTCGTCTCGCCACAGCGCGGGCAGGCTTTTTCTCCGCGCGTGGGCGCATTCGACAAGGCTGCCAGGGCCTCCCGTGCCCGTGCCTCCTGCGTATCGTCGTCTATCCAGATTTCGGGCTGGGCCTGCATGAACGGCACTTCGCCCAGCGCGCCGGCTGCATTGGCGTTGAGGATGCGGGTGGCGATGCCGAGGCTGGACAAGGCGTCGGCTGCGAGTTGGGCGTCGAGCAGGGTGGGGGCGATGTGGACCCGTTTCATCGACGGGCGAAAGAGATTACGCCTTGCGGCGGACGCGCACGATCAGGTCGATCCCCTCGGTCACCATCCCGTCCGGCAGCGGCGGCAGGCCGGAAATCTGCACGTGCGACGCGTCGATATCCGACAGATGGCCGGTATCGATTTCGTAGAGGTGGTGATGCGGGCTGGTGTTGGGATCGAAGAACACCTTGCTGGGGTCGACGATCACCTCGCGTACCAGGCCCTTTTCGAGGAACAGCTTGAGCGTGTTGTAGACCGTGGCTTTGGAAGTTTCGGAGTGGCGGGTATTGACGATCGCCATCACCTGGTCGGCCGACAGGTGCTCCTGGCGCGAAAACAGCGCGTGCGCGATCTCGATCCGCTGGTGGGTCGGATTGATGTCGTGGCTGCGCAGCAGGCTGGCCATGTTGTCGCGCGTGTAATGCATGCACCCTATGATAATCACCAATCTGGACTTTGTCTAATATCCGGAACAGGTATGAAAATCGCTCGGAACCCCCCGGCGGGGCACGGAAAATCGCCAAAAGCCGGTACAATTCTACCCAGTCATTTGCCCCATCCTTTGTGAAGCAGGAATCCCGTGGTTACGCTCACCCGCCTTGATAGCGCGCAGCCTGATTTTCAGGCGCGCCTCGCCCGCCTGTTGCAATTCGACGACGCCACCGACGCTTCGATCGAGCAGACGGTCGCGGCGATCCTGCACGACGTGAAGACGCGCGGCGACGCCGCGGTGCTCGAATACACCGAACGCTTCGACCGCCTCAAGGCTGACTCGCTGGCCAGCCTGGAGCTGAAGCCGGCCCAATTGCAGGCCGCGCTCGACGCCTTGCCCGCCGACACCCGGCAGGCGCTGGAAGCCGCGGCGGAACGCGTGCGGCGCTATCACGAGAAGCAGGTCCAGGGCTCGTGGAGCTACACCGAGGACGACGGCACCGTGCTGGGACAGCAGGTCACCCCGCTCGATCGCGTCGGCCTCTACGTGCCGGGCGGCAAGGCCGCGTATCCGTCGTCGGTGCTGATGAACGCGATCCCTGCCAAGGTGGCGGGGGTGGGCGAACTCATCATGGTGGTGCCGACTCCGGGGGGCGAACAGAACCCGCTGGTGCTGGCGGCCGCGGCGATCGCCGGTGTCGACCGGGTGTTCACCATCGGCGGCGCGCAGGCGGTGGCGGCGCTGGCTTACGGTACCGCGACCGTGCCGCAGGTGGACAAGATCGTCGGCCCCGGCAATGCTTACGTGGCAGCGGCCAAGCGCCGCGTGTTCGGCACCGTCGGCATCGACATGATTGCCGGACCGTCCGAAATCCTGGTGATCGCCGACGGCAGCACGCCGCCGGAATGGGTGGCGATGGACCTGTTCTCGCAGGCCGAGCACGACGAGCTGGCGCAGTCGATCCTGCTGTCGCCCGACGCGGCCTATCTCGACGCGGTCGCGGCAGCGATCGACAAGCTGATCGAAGAGATGCCGCGCAGCGAAGTGATCCGCACCTCGCTCACCAACCGTGGTGCGCTGATCAAGACGCGCGACCTCGACGACGCGGCGGCGATCTCCAACACCATCGCGCCGGAACACCTCGAAGTCTCGGTGGCCGACCCCGACGCGCTGCTGCCCAAGCTGCGCCACGCCGGCGCGATCTTCATGGGCAAGCACACCTGCGAGGCGCTGGGCGACTACTGTGCCGGGCCGAACCACGTGCTGCCGACCTCGCGCACCGCGCGCTTCTCCTCGCCGCTGGGGGTGTACGACTTCCAGAAGCGCAGCAGCCTGATCCATGTTTCGCAGGCCGGCGCGCAGACGCTGGGGCGGATCGCCGCCACGCTCGCCTATGGCGAAGGCCTGCAGGCGCACGCGCGTTCCGCCGAGTATCGCCTGACGCACAAATGAGCCGGCTATTCCAATGAGCCAATATTGGAGCGCCGTGGTGCACGGCCTGACACCCTACGTGCCGGGCGAACAGCCCAAGCTGGCCAACCTGGTCAAGCTCAACACCAACGAGAATCCCTACGGGCCGAGCCCGAAGGTGCTCGACGCGGTGCGTGCGGAAGCGGCCGACACGCTGCGACTGTATCCGGACCCCAATTCCGACCGCCTGCGTGCGGGCATCGCTGCCTATCACGGCGTGACTAGCGAGCAGGTGTTCGTCGGCAACGGCTCGGACGAGGTGCTGGCGCATGCCTTCATGGCACTCCTGAAGCACGACCGGCCGATCCTGTTCCCGGACATCACCTACAGCTTCTATCCGGTGTACTGCGGCCTGTACGAGATCGCCCACCGCGCGATTCCGCTCACCGAGGCGTTCGAGATCCAGGTCGACGACTACCTCGTGCCCAACGGCGGGGTGATCTTCCCCAATCCCAACGCGCCGACCGGGCGCCTGTTGGGGCTGGGCGAGGTCGAGCGCCTGCTCGCCGGCAATGCAGGCTCGGTGGTGGTGATCGACGAGGCCTACATCGACTTCGGCGGCGAGTCGGCGGTGGGGCTGGTGGCACGCTACCCGCAGCTGCTGGTTGTCCGCACCCTGTCGAAATCGCACGCGCTGGCTGGCCTGCGCGTCGGCTACGCCATCGGCCAGCCGCATCTGATCGAAGCGCTCAACCGGGTGAAGGACAGCTTCAATTCCTATCCGCTCGACCGCTTCGCCCAGGCCGGCGCACTGGCGTCGATGGAAGACCATGTCTACTTCGAGTCGATCTGTGCGAAGGTCGTGGCCACGCGCAGCCGCCTGGTGGCAGAAATGGAAAGCCTCGGCTTCGAGGTGCTGCCGTCCGCTGCCAACTTCATCTTCGCCCGCCACCCCGCGCACGACGGCGCGGCACTGGCCGCGAGCCTGCGTGAACGCAGCATCATCGTGCGGCATTTCAGGAACCCCGCCCGCATCGCGCCGTTTTTGCGCATCACGGTCGGCACCGATGCGCAGTGCGATGCGCTCGTCGACGCCTTGAAAGCGCTGTGCTGAAAACGAGTGTGGCCTGCTAGAATCCTTTTACAGCCTTATATTCCGACGCCATGCGCACCGCACAAGTCAGCCGCAACACCCTTGAAACCCAGATCACGGTCAGTCTTAACCTCGACGGCACGGGGGTGTCCAAGCTCGCCACCGGTGTGCCCTTCCTCGACCACATGCTCGACCAGATCGCGCGTCATGGCCTGATCGACCTCGACATTGAGGCCCGCGGCGACCTGCACATCGATGCCCACCACACGGTGGAGGACACAGGCATCACGCTGGGGCAGGCTTTCGCCCAGGCGCTCGGCGACAAGAAGGGGATCCGCCGCTACGGCCACGCCTACGTGCCGCTCGACGAGGCGCTGTCGCGCGTGGTGGTCGACCTGTCGGGGCGCCCCGGCCTGGAGTATCACGTCGACTACACCCGCGCGCGCATCGGCGAGTTCGACGTCGATCTGTTCCTCGAATTCTTCCGCGGCTTCGTCAACCACGCTGCGGTGACGCTGCACATCGACAATCTGCGCGGCATCAACGCGCACCACCAGGCCGAGACGGTCTTCAAGGCCTTCGGCCGTGCGCTGCGCATGGCGGTTGAGGCCGACCCGCGCATGGGCGACGCGCTGCCTTCCACGAAAGGCGCACTATGAACGCACCGCGGATCATGGGAGTTGCGCAGTGAGCATCGACATCGCCGTCATCGACTACGGCATGGGCAACCTGCGCTCGGTGTCCAAGGCCATCGAGCACGTCGCGCCGGCCGCGAATGTGGTGGTCACGTCCGATCCGGCGGTGATTGCGGCAGCCGCTCGCGTGGTGTTTCCGGGACAGGGCGCCGCGCGCGATTGCATGCGCGAGATCGACGCGCGTGGCCTGCGCCAGGTGATCGTCGACGCGGCCCGCAGCAAACCCTTCCTCGGCATCTGCATGGGCATGCAGGTGCTGTTCGAACACAGCGAGGAGGGCGACACGGCCTGCCTCGGCATCCTGCAAGGCACCGTGCAGCGTTTCCCGCACGAGGCGATGCACGACGACAAGGGCAACAAGCTCAAGGTGCCGCACATGGGCTGGAACAACGTCCATCAGGCGATGCCGCACCCGCTATGGGTGGGGATCGAAGAGGGCGAGCGCTTCTACTTCGTCCACAGCTATTTCGTGCAGCCGACCACCCCCGACGTGATCGCCGGCTTCTCGCATTACCCCTTCCCATTCACCTGCGCCGTGGCGTCGGGGAACATCTTCGCCGTGCAGTTCCATCCGGAAAAAAGCCAGAATGCCGGACTGGCGCTGTTGGGCAATTTCGTAACCTGGAATCCGGGTGAACACGCCTCCGCCTGTGATATGTCCGGCGCAACCTGCGCCTAATCTTTCTTTCGTACGACCATGCTGATCATCCCCGCAATCGACCTCAAAGACGGCCACTGCGTGCGCCTGGAACAGGGCGAAATGGACCGTGCCACCGTGTTCTCCGAGGACCCGGCCGCCACCGCCCGCCACTGGAAGGAGCAGGGCGCGCGTCGCCTGCATCTGGTCGACCTCAACGGCGCGTTCGCCGGCAAGCCGGTCAACGACGCCGCGATCCGCTCGATCGTCGACGCGGTGGGCGACGAGATGCCGGTACAGCTCGGTGGCGGCATCCGCGACCTCGCCACCATCGAACGCTATCTCGACGACGGCGTGCGCTACGTCATCATCGGCACCGCAGCGGTGAAAAATCCCGGCTTCCTGCACGAAGCCTGCGACGCCTTCCCCGGCCACGTGATGGTCGGGCTCGACGCCAAGGACGGCAAGGTCGCGGTCGAGGGCTGGTCCAAGCTCACCGGCCACGACGTGATCGATCTGGCCAAGCGCTTCGAGGGCTACGGCGTCGAGGCCGTCATCTACACCGACATCGGCCGCGACGGCATGCTGACCGGCGTCAACATCGAGGCCACCCAGCGGCTGGCTCAGGCCTTGTCGATCCCGGTCATCGCCAGCGGCGGCGTCACCAACCTCGACGACGTGCGCGCGCTGTCGACCGTCGCCAAGGACGGCATCATCGGCGCGATCACCGGCCGCGCCATCTACCAGGGCACGCTCGACTTTGCCGAGGCGCAGAAGCTCGCCGACGAACTGGCGGGCGGCGTGTTCGGAGTCTGATTTGTTAGCCAAGCGCATCATTCCCTGTCTCGACGTCACCAACGGCCGCGTGGTCAAGGGCGTCAACTTCGTCGAGCTGAAGGACGCCGGCGACCCGGTCGAGATCGCACGCCGCTACAACGAGGCGGGCGCCGACGAACTGACCTTCCTCGACATCACGGCCTCCAGCGACAACCGCGACCTGATCCTCCACATCGTCGAGGCGGTCGCGTCGGAAGTGTTCATCCCCTTGACGGTCGGCGGCGGCGTGCGCGCGGTGGGCGACGTTCAGCGCCTGCTCAACGCCGGCGCCGACAAGGTCAGCATCAACACCTCGGCGGTCGTCAATCCGCAGCTGGTGAAGGACGCATCCGACCGCTACGGCAGCCAGTGCATCGTGGTGGCGATCGACGCCAAGCGCGTCGGCGACCATTGGGAGGTGTTCACCCACGGCGGCCGCAACGCGACGGGGCTCGACGCGATCGCGTGGGCGAAGCAGATGGAAAGCCTGGGCGCGGGCGAACTGCTGCTCACCTCGATGGACCGCGACGGCACCAAGAGCGGCTTTGACCTCGAACTCACGCGTGCGATTTCCGACGCGGTCGACATTCCCATCATCGCCAGCGGTGGCGTCGGGACCCTGCAGCATCTGGTCGACGGCGTGAAGGAAGGCCGCGCCGACGCGGTGCTGGCGGCAAGCATCTTCCACTTCGGCGAATACGGCATCGACGAGGCGAAGAAGTACATGAAGCAACACGGCATCGAGGTGCGCCTGTGAGCGACTGGCTCGACGCCGTGAAATGGGATGCGCAAGGCTTGGTGCCGGCGATTGCGCAGGACGCCGCCTCGGGTGAAATCCTGATGGTGGCGTGGATGAACCGCGAGGCGCTGGAGGAAACCGCGCGCACGCTGCGCGGCGTGTATTTCTCCCGCTCGCGCAGCAAACTGTGGCGCAAGGGCGAGGAGTCCGGCCATGTGCAGAAGGTCAGCGAAATCCGTCTCGACTGCGACAACGACGTGGTGCTGCTGAAGATCGAGCAGGTCGGCGGCATCGCCTGCCACACCGGGCGCCGCTCGTGTTTTTTCCAGAAGCTGGAGAACGGGCACTGGGTGACGACCTCACCGGTACTGAAGAATCCTGACGAGATCTACAAATGAGCGACATCCTCGACCGCCTCGCCGAGACCCTGGAAGCGCGCAAGCAGGCGTCGCCCGACAGCTCCTACGTCGCCAGGCTCTACGCCAAGGGCACCGACGCCATCCTGAAGAAGATCGGCGAGGAGGCGACCGAGACCGTGATGGCGGCGAAGGACGACCAGCCCGAAAAGATCATCTACGAAGTCGCCGATTTGTGGTTTCATACCCTGGTGCTGCTGGCGCACAAGGGGCTGAAGCCGGCGGACGTGCTGAACGAACTGGCGCGCCGCGAGGGCCTGTCCGGGCTGGCTGAGAAAGCGAATCGGCAAGGCTGATCGACATGAGTGACTGCATCTTCTGCAAAATCGTCGCCGGGGACATCCCTTGCGGCAAGGTCTATGAAGACGACGAAGTGCTGGCGTTCCACGACATCCACCCGTTCGCGCGGGTGCATTTTCTGATCATCCCGAAAGTGCATGTCGCGTCGCTCGCCGACTGTACGCCGGGGCACGAAGGATTGTTGGGCAAGATGCTGCTGCTGGCGCCGCGCCTGGCGCAGGAGCAGGGGCTCGACGCCGGATTCAAGACGCTCATCAATACCGGGCGCGGCGGCGGGCAGGAAGTGTTTCACATTCACGTTCATGTGTTTGGCGGGGGCGAGCCCGTCAAGCGCGCTTAAGGCAAAAGGAGACATCGCATGGGTAGCTTCAGCATCTGGCATTGGCTGATCGTTCTGGTGGTCGTGCTGCTGATTTTCGGCACCAAGAAACTGCGCAACATCGGCAGCGACCTCGGCGGCGCGGTCAAGGGCTTCAAGGAAGGCATGAAGGAAGACGCGCCCAAGATCGCCGAAGGCGACAAGGGCCGCACCATCGACGCCGAAGTCAAGGACAAGCAGCAGAGCTGAGAAACGAGACACAAGGTGCAAGTTACAAGGGAACCTTGCATCTTGAACCTTGCAACTTGCATCTGAATCTATGTTCGACATCGGCTTTACCGAACTCATCGTCATCGGCGTGGTGGCGCTGATCGTCATCGGCCCCGAGCGCCTGCCCAAGGTGGCGCGCACGGCCGGGCACCTGTACGGCCGGTTGCAGCGCTACGTGTCGACGGTGCGCTCCGACATCAGCCGCGAGATGCAGCTCGACGAGATGCGCCGGGTCGGGCAGGACTTCCGTGAATCGATCGAATCGGTGGCGTCCGACGTCCAGCAGCAGGCGACGGTGGTCGACGACTACCTGAAGAACGAGGTGGACAGCGTCAACAAGGTGGTGGAGGCCATGGCGACGACCGAGGGCGAGCGTCCCGTCACCGAACCGGCAATGAAGGAGCTTGCTGCGAAACCGGTTGAAACCACGTCGTCGCCGCAGCAGAGCCTGCCGCTGGACGAACCCGACCAGAATCCCCATACGCTGATCGAAACCGCATCCTCAGGCGGGAAAACCGCATGAACGTGGGCGAAGAGAGCTTCATCTCGCACCTGATCGAGATGCGCGACCGCCTGCTGCGGGCGGTGCTGGCGGTCGTCATCATCTTCGTCTGCCTGTTTCCGTGGGCGCAGGATCTGTATGCGCTGCTGGCCAAGCCCCTGCTGGCTGAATTGCCCAAGGGCGGCCAGATGATCGCCACCGAGGTCACCACGCCGTTCTTCGTGCCGATCAAGGTCACGATGATGGCGGCCTTCCTGCTGGCGTTGCCGTGGGTGTTCTATCAGGCGTGGGCCTTCATTGCGCCGGGGCTTTACCAGCACGAGAAGCGCCTCGGCGTGCCGCTGGTGATCGCGAGCGTGATCCTGTTCCTGCTCGGCATGGCGTTCGCCTATTTCCTGGTGTTCCCGGTGGTGTTCGGCTTCATCGTCGGCGTGGCGCCGGAAGGCGTGGCGGTGATGACCGACATCGGAAAATACCTCGATTTCGTACTGACCCTGTTCATGGCCTTCGGCATCACCTTCGAGGTGCCGGTCGCCGTCGTGCTGCTGGTGAAGATGGGCATGGTGTCGGTGGCCAAGCTGCGCGAGATCCGTCCCTACGTCGTCGTCGGCGCCTTCGTCATCGGCGCGATCTTCACCCCGCCCGACGTCATCTCGCAGTTCATGCTGGCCGTGCCGCTGTGGGTCCTGTACGAGCTGGGCATCGTGGTCGCTGCGATGATCACCAAACCTAAGCCTGAAACGGCCTCGGATTACGAACCCCTGTCCGAATCCGCCATGGATGCCGAGCTCGACCGTATCGAAAGCGAATCGCACGAGCCCAAGTAGTGCTCGATCAAGGTGCGCAATGCGCCTGTATGCACATTATTGGTGCATAAAAAACGGCTTTCATGATGTTTTTTTCATAAAAATCAATTGCTTGCCATGTGGGAATGCAGCTTGCTTGTTTGGGCCGGCATTCAATCAGGAGCTGGTGCATGGAAGCGTTGAAAACAGGCAGTGATGTGTTGTTCGTATTGCTCGGCGGGATCATGGTGCTCGCCATGCACGCCGGGTTCGCCTTTCTCGAACTCGGTACGGTGCGCAAGAAGAATCAGGTCAACGCCCTGGTCAAGATCCTCACCGACTTCTCGGTGTCCACCATTGCCTATTTCTTCATCGGCTACAGCATCGCCTACGGCGTGAGTTTCTTTTCCGGCGCCGAGGCGCTGTCGGCGAAGAACGGCTACGACCTGGTCAAGTTCTTCTTCCTGCTGACTTTCGCCGCGGCGATCCCCGCCATCATCTCGGGCGGCATCGCCGAGCGTGCCCGCTTCAATCCGCAACTGGCCGCGACCTTCGCGCTGGTGGGCCTGGTGTATCCCTTCTATGAAGGCATCGTCTGGAACGGCAACTACGGCATACAGGACTGGCTGGCGGCGGCGACGGGCGCGAAATTCCATGATTTCGCCGGATCGGTGGTGGTACATGCCGTGGGCGGCTGGATCGCGCTGCCTGCGGTGCTGCTGCTGGGCGCGCGGCGCGGGCGTTATACCAGGGACGGCATGATCTCGGCGCACCCGCCGTCGAACATCCCCTTCCTGGCGCTCGGCGCGTGGATCCTCACCGTGGGCTGGTTCGGCTTCAACGTGATGTCGGCGCAGCTGATCGAGACGGTATCGGGGCTGGTCGCGGTCAATTCGCTGATGGCGATGGTGGGCGGCACGCTGGCGGCGCTGGTGATCGGCCGCAACGACCCGGGCTTCATCCACAACGGCCCGCTGGCCGGTCTGGTCGCAGTGTGCGCGGGATCGGACCTGATGCATCCGCTGGGGGCGCTCGCTACCGGCGTGATCGCCGGCGCGCTGTTCGTCGGCATGTTCATGGTGACGCAGAACCGCTGGAAGATCGACGACGTGCTCGGTGTGTGGCCGCTGCACGGCCTGTGCGGCGCCTGGGGCGGGATCGCCGCCGGGATTTTCGGCGCCAAGGCGCTGGGCGGGATCGGCGGCGTCAGCCTGCTGGCGCAGCTGATCGGCACGCTGGGTGGGATCGCGGTGGCGGCGGTCGGCGGTCTGGTGGTGTACGGGCTGCTGAAACAGACGGTCGGTCTGCGTCTCGACCCGGAAGCGGAATTCACCGGCGCCGATCTCAGCATCCACAAGGTGTCGGCGACAGCCGAGCGCGAGACCAACTGGTAGACGCTAACCTTCCCGGTTTTTCTCCCGCTGCCGCAGGTGCCGGCGGCGCTCGACCTGCAGCCGTTCGAGCTGGCGGTCGATCTGCACCACGTCGGGATGCTGGCGGGTGTATTTCAGCAGGAGTTCGGTGCGCTTGATGCGCAGTTCGACCTGTTTCTTGTCGAGGCCGGCGAGATAGGCATCCGCTTCAAGGTCCGGCGGCGAGCGCATGTCTGCCAAAGGCGGGAGTGCGGCAGGCGCGGCCTGCGGCGGACGGGCGGCAGGCCGGGCAACCACCGCAGGCGTGGTTGCTTGCCCGGGCGGGCCGAGAAAATGCTGGATGACGATGATGCCCACTCCGATCAGCAGGAACACGCCCACCGGCGTGCCGAAGGCCAGCACCCGTAACAGGCGCGATACCCGGTTGGATGGTGGCGGTGCAGGCAGCAGCGGTGGGGGCGGGGTCACAGTCAAGGCCTGGAAGGCGCTGGCCAGGGCGCGGGCGTCCGGCCGCGTCGCGGGGTTCTTGTTCAGCATGCGCCCCAGCAGGGCAGCCAGCGCGGCGGGCAGTTGCGGGCGCAGGGACGCAGCGGGAACCGGCGTTTCGTTGACCACCCGATACACGATGGTCGGCAGGCTGTCGCCGTCGAAGGCGTAGCGGCCGGTCAGCATCTCGTACAGCACCGCGCCCAGCGAGAAGATGTCGGAGCGCCCGTCCACCTCGCGTCCCATTGCCTGCTCCGGCGACATATAGCGCGGCGAACCGAGCATTTGTCCGGCGTGGGTGTGGTCGCTGTTGACCAGATGGGCAATGCCGAAGTCGGTCAGCTTGATGCGACCGTGCCGGCCGGTGACGACGACGTTGGCCGGCTTGATGTCGCGGTGGATGACGCCATGCTCGTGCGCGAATGCCAGTGCCTCGGCCATTTGTGTGGCGGTCTCGAGCGCAAGGTCGAGCGGCATCGGCCCCTTGTTCATCAGGTGGCGCAGCGTCGCGCCGGGCAGGTATTCCATCGCGATGTAGGCGAGTCCGTCGGCCTCGCCCACGTCATAGATGGTTACGATGTTGGGGTGCGACAGCCGGCCGGCGCTTTGCGCCTCGCGCAGGAAGCGCGATTCGGCGTCGGCGCCTTCCTGCTGCAGCTGCGCGATCGGTACGGTCTTGATGGCCACCGTCCGCTCGATCAGCGGATCGCGCGCCCGGTAGACCGTGCCCATCGCACCCTGGCCGATTTCGTCGAGGATTTCGTAACGGCCGATTTTCATGGCGGCGTAAAGGTCAGCGCGTCTGGCACTCGACGATCTGGCCGCGCACCGAACGGCTGTCGGCCCCCATCAGGTACAGATACCAGGGCATCAGATCGTCGGCGCTCGGCAGCGATTCCGGCGCGAGGCCCGGGTGAGTCTTGGCGCGCAGCGTGGTCGCGACCTGGCCGGGGATCAGCGTGTTGAAGCGCAGGTTTTCCTCGGCGCCGAGTTCGTCGGACCAGATGCGGGTAAGCGTCTCCAGCCCCGATTTCGCCACCGCATAGCCGCCCCAGTAGGCAGCGGGGTGATGGCCGTGGGTCTCGCCGGTGAAGATCACTGAAGCGTCCGGCGCCTGCCGCAAGAGCGGCAGGCAGGCGCGGGTGAGCGCGAACGGCGCGATCAGGTTGACCCGCATCAGGGTCTGCCATTGCTCCAGGGTCTGCAGGTCGAGCGGCGTCAGGCTGGTGAAATGGTGTGCGCTGTGCAGCATGCCGTCGAGCCGCTTCAGGTGGTGCAGGAGGGTGCCGGCCAGGGTTTCCATGCTGCGATCGTCGGCGGCGGCGAGGTCGTACGGAAACATCGCCGGCTCAGGGCCGCCGGCGGCGACGATCTCGTCATACACCGCTTCGAGCCTGGCTTCGTTGCGCGCCAGCAGGGCGACGGTGGCGCCGTGGCGTGCGTAGGCGAGACTGGCGGCGCGACCCAGGCCGGAGCTGGCGCCGGTGACGAGGATGACGCGGCCTGCGAGCAGGTCGGAGCGGGGGAGATAATCTTTCATAGCGTTTCGAGGAGCGAGGCGGCCGATTGTACTCCGCTCGATGTTGCACTTTCGAGCGTGGCGGGGTAAGGGCCGGCGGTGTAATCGCCGGCGAGGAACACGCGCGGGTGCGCCGTGCGCACGGCCGGGCGCGGGAGGTCCGGTACGCAGGCGTAGGTCGCCTGCTTTTCGACGATGCGGCGACGCCAGCGTGCCGGGCCGGGATCGACGATGCGGCGCAACTGGGCTTCGGCTTCGTCCACCCAGTTCGAGGACAGCTGCGCCGCTGCGCTGGCGACGAAGGCGAGCAGGCCGGTCTGCGCGTGGCTCTGGCCGCGGTCGAACACGAACTGGGCCGGGCCGTCCGTCAGTGCATACAGCGGTCTGGGAAGACGGAAAGCGTCGTCGTATTGCACGTAGGCGGTCGCGATGGGCTGGTAGGCGTAGCCCGACACCGTGCGGCTTGCCGCGTCGAGCGCAGGCACTTGTGCCGCCAGGGCGGGCAGGTGCTGCGGCGCGACCGCGAGGATGGCGTGGCTGTATTGCGCCGCATCGTCGCGCGTGCCCACGGTGACGGCGTCCTCTTCGGCGTCGAGCGTGACGACCCGGCAGCCCAGACGCAGCGTGCCGCCCAGTCCGCTTACCCGGGCGGCGGCGGGGGCCGGAAACAGCGCCGTCAGGTCGCGGCGCGGCAGCAGCAGGTCGCTGTGCTGCGTGCGGCCGCCGAAGGCGGCGCGGATCACGTCGCGGAAGACTTGCGCGCTGGCCTGTTCCGGGGGCGTGTTGAGCGCGGACACGCACAGGGGGTGCCACAGCAGGCGGTTGAGTTTGTCCGGCTGCGAGCGGGTGAGCTGGCTGACGCTGCCGTCGAGCGGTTCGGCGGTACCGCGGATCAGGGCATGCGCCCAGCGCGCCGCGGCCAGCTTTTCGCCCCAATTGATCCCGTTCGCGCCGAGCAGGCCTGCGGCGAGATGCAAGGGCGCCGGGAGACGCGGGCAGGCGAGCCGGAATGCCGGCGGCTGCTCGATCGTGAGCGGCAGGCGCCACAGGCCATTGTGCGAAGCGCCAGCTTGCAGGCGATCGATCATTCCTAGCGTCTGTTCGTAGGCTCCGAGCAGAATATGCTGGCCGTTGTCGAGCGCCTTGCCTTCGAGTTCGACCGCGCGCGCGCGGCCGCCGAGCGTGCGGCTGGCCTCGTACAGGGTGACCGCCACACCGGCCTCGGCCAGCGTCAGCGCGGCGGCGCAGCCGGCCCAGCCGCCGCCGATCACCGCGACCCTGGGCTTGCTTGAGACAGCTTTCATGGAAAAAGCCAGGTCTTGCTGGCGAGCCACAGCTTGCGCAGCGGCGTGAGCGAGACGCGGGCGCGCAGCACGGGGAAGCTGTCGCGGCGGATTTCATCGAGCAGGGTGCGGTAGATCGCCGCCATCACCAGCCCCGGGCGCTGCGCCCGCTTCGCGGCGGCGGGCAGGGCAGCGAACGCGCTGTCGTAATGGGCAATCGCGCGTTCGTACTGGAACGCCATCAGCGCCTGGAATTCAGGCGAGTCGCGGCCGCTCAAGAGATCGGCTTCGGCGACGCCGAAGCGCGCCAGTTCGTCCTGCGGCAGGTAGATGCGTCCGCGCCGCGCGTCCTCGCCGACGTCGCGGATGATGTTGGTGAGCTGGAACGCCAGCCCCAGTTCGTGCGCGTAACGGCGGATATCGCGATCGTGTTCGCCGCGCGCGCCGTCGAAGATCGAGGCGGCGATTTCGCCGACCACGCCGGCGACGCGATAGCAGTAGAGATGAAGCGCCTTGAAGTCGGGATAGCGCGTATGGTCGAGATCCATCGCCATGCCGTCGACGACCTCGAGCAGCAGTGCGGCCGGGATGACTCGTCCCTGCGGCGTGTCGAAGAGTGCGCGGGTCGCCGGGTGCTCCGGCGCGCCTTCCGCGAAGCGGGCAATTTCGCTGCGCCACCAGTCGAGCTTGGCCTCGGCGACCTGGCGTTCGTGGCATTCGTCGACCACGTCGTCGAGCTCGCGACACAGTGCGTAGAACGCGGTGATCGCGCGCCGCGTCTCAGGCGGCAGGAAGACGAAGCTGTAGTAGAAGCTGGAGCCGCTGGCGGCGGCGCGATCCTGGCAATACTGATGGGCGTCCATGTTCAGTGAAGGCTGCGCGCGAGCATGAAGATCCAGTCCTTTTTCGTGAGCACCGGGCGGTTGTGGAAGACGCAGCCGGGATCGGCGTGCAGCTTCTTCAGGATGGCCTCGCCGCCGCGGATCGTCACCCGTATCTCCAGGCCGATACGGCCCGTGAGCGCGCGGCCGAGCGGCGCGCCGGCCTGCAGCAGTTTGCGGGTCCGTTCGATCTGCTTGTGCATCATCATGTGCCACAGCCCGCGTGTGTCGCCGGCTGCGATCTGTGCCTCGCTGACGTGGTGCGCGGCGAGCTCGTCCAGCGGCAGGTAGATGCGTCCTTTTTGGTAATCGACCGCGATATCCTGCAGGAAATTGATCAACTGCAGGCTGCTGCAGATGGCATCGGAATAGGCGATGTGGCGCGCGTCGTGGTCGCCGTACAGATGCAGCATCAAGCGTCCCACCGGGTTGGCCGAGCGACGGCAGTAGTCCATCAGTTCGCCGAAGCTGGCATAGCGGGTCTTTTCCACGTCCTGCGCGAAAGCCGACAGCAGGTCGCGAAACAGGGCGAGCGGAATGGCGTGACTGCGGATCACCTCGGCCAACGGGCCGAATACCGGGTCGGTCGGCGTCTCGCCGCGTTCGATGCGGTCGAGTTCGTGGTGGTAGGCCGCAAGTTGGGCCAGCCGCTCGGAAGCGGGGGCGTCGCCCTCGTCGGCGATGTCGTCCGCGCTGCGGGCAAAGCGGTAAATGGCTTCCACCGGCCGGCGCAGCCGCTTGGGCAGCAGCCAGGACGCAACGGGGAAGTTTTCGTAGTGATCGACCGGCACCGGCAATAAAAAACGGAATGGGAATAAAGACTTAGGCGGGATGCCGGTGTGGCTTGGGTGACAGCATCGCTTTGATTATATTACACTTCTTGGTCGAAGGTTTTGCGGCCAAGCCGCGAGAGTGGCGGAATTGGTAGACGCACTGGATTTAGGTTCCAGCGCCGCAAGGCGTGGGGGTTCGAGTCCCCCCTTTCGCACCACCGGCATCATGCCGTTCATCCCTAATTTCAATTCAGCCAGGAAGTATTGTGATGCAAGCAAATCTTGAAGTTCTCGAAGGTCTGGTCCGGCGCCTGGACATCAACGTGCCCATGGACCAGCTGGAAACCGAAGTGCAGAGCCGCCTGAAGCGGCTGGCGCGCAACGTCAAGATGGATGGCTTCCGTCCTGGCAAGGCACCCTTGAGCGCGGTGGCGCGTCAGCACGGTCCCGGCGTGCGTCAGGAAGTACTGGGCGAAACCCTGCAGGCCCGTTTCGGCGAGGCGGTGCAGGCGCATCAACTGAAGATCGCCGGCTATCCGCGCTTCGAACCGAAAACCGGGCAGGGCGCCGCCGCGGAAATGACTTTCAGCGCTAGTTTCGAGGTCTATCCTGAAGTGAAGATCGACGCGCTGAACAGCGGCAAGATCAGTCGTCCCGCTGTCGATCTGAGCGAGGCCGATGTCATGAAGACGCTGGAAGTGCTGCAGAAGCAGCGCCGTACCTTCGAAAAGGCCGATCGCGCCGCGGCGGAAGGCGATCTGGTCCGCTTCGACTACCAGGGCACGGTCGACGGCACGCCGTTTGAAGGCGGCAAGGGCGAGGACTTCGCTGCGGTGATTGGTGAAGGCCGCCTGCTGAAGGATTTCGAGCAGAGCCTGGTCGGGCTCAAGGCAGGTGACAGCAAAGGCTTCGATCTGACCTTCCCGGCTGAATACGCTGCCCGCGAATTGGCAGGCAAGGCTGCGCATTTCGAGGTGCAGGTGAAGGAGGTGCAGGCCCCGGTGCTGCCGCCGGTCGATGCCGACTTCGCCAAGGCGCTGGGCGTGGAAGACGGTGACGTGGAAAAGCTCAAGGCCGAGGTGAAAGCCAACCTGGAGCGCGAGGTCAAGCGTCGAGTGCAGACGAAACTGAAGGAGCAGGCCATGGAGCTGCTGCTGCAGAAAAGCACGCTGGATCTGCCGCAGAGCCTGGTGGCGATGGAAACCGAGCGTCTGCTGAAAATGACGGAGGCCGACATGCAGTCGCGCGGGGTTCAGACCATGAAGCTCTCTGCCGATATGTTTACAGGACAGGCCGAGCGCCGTGTGCGTCTGGGGCTGATCCTGGCGGAGATCGTGCAGGCGAACAAGCTGACGGCGCAGCCCGAGCAGATTCGTGCCCTGATCGCCGAGCAGGCGCAGAGCTACGAAGAGCCGGAACAGGTGGTGCAGTGGTACTACCAGAGCCCGGAACGGATGCAGGAGATCGAGTCCCTGGCACTGGAAGAGAATGTGGTAGCATGGGTCGCAGGTCAGGCCCAAGTGGAAGACGTGACAACCTCTTTTGAAGAATTGATGGGACGTGCCTGATGCGCATTGATTTTGAACGCAATTCCCTCGAGCCCCAGGGTCTGGGGCTGGTGCCCATGGTCGTCGAGCAGAGCGGCCGGGGCGAGCGTGCCTACGACATCTATTCGCGCCTGCTCAAGGAGCGGGTCATTTTCCTGGTCGGCCCGGTGAACGACGCCACCGCCAACCTGGTGGTGGCGCAGATGCTGTTCCTGGAGTCGGAAAACCCCGACAAGGACATCTACTTCTACATCAACTCGCCCGGCGGATCGGTTTCGGCCGGCCTCGCGATCTACGACACCATGCAGTTCATCAAGCCGGACGTGTCCACCCTGTGCATCGGCCAGGCGGCCAGCATGGGCGCGTTCCTGCTGACTGCGGGCGCCAAGGGCAAGCGCTACTGCCTGCCCAACTCGCGCGTGATGATCCACCAGCCGCTGGGAGGCTTCCAGGGGCAGGCGTCTGACATTGAAATCCACGCCAAGGAAATCCTCTATCTGAAGGCGCGCCTCAACGACATGTTGGCCAAGCACACTGGACAAAGTCTGGAGGCGATCGAGCGCGATACCGATCGCGACAACTTCATGAGCGCGGACGAATCGGTGAAATACGGCCTGGTCGACAAGGTGCTGACCAGCCGCGTCGAAGCAGCAGGCAATTAAGCATCACTTAGCAAGGAACTGGCATGGCAGACAAAGGCTCGGGCGACAAACTTCTCTACTGCTCCTTCTGCGGCAAGAGCCAGCACGAGGTGCGCAAGCTGATTGCTGGGCCCTCGGTATTCATCTGCGATGAATGCGTCGAGTTGTGCAACGACATCATCCGTGAGGAAATCCAGCAGGCCGACAGCCAGAAGGGGGGCGGGTCCGATCTGCCGACGCCCCACGAAATCAGTGGCATTCTCGACCAGTATGTGATCGGGCAGAGCCAGGCGAAAAAAGCGCTGGCGGTGGCGGTGTACAACCATTACAAGCGCCTGCGCAGCAACACCGGCAGTGGCGAAGTCGAGCTGGCGAAGAGCAACATCCTCCTGATCGGTCCGACCGGCTCCGGCAAAACCCTGCTCGCTCAGACGCTGGCGCGCCTGCTGAACGTGCCTTTCGTCATTGCCGATGCCACCACGCTGACCGAAGCCGGCTACGTCGGTGAGGATGTCGAGAACATCATCCAGAAGCTCTTGCAGAAGTGCGACTACGATGTCGACAAGGCCAAGCAGGGCATCGTCTACATCGACGAAATCGACAAGATCTCGCGCAAGTCGGACAACCCCTCGATCACCCGCGACGTGTCGGGCGAAGGCGTGCAGCAGGCCCTGCTCAAGCTGATCGAAGGCACCACCGCCTCGGTTCCCCCGCAGGGCGGGCGCAAGCATCCGAACCAGGAATTCGTGCAGGTCGACACCAGCAACATCCTGTTCGTCTGCGGCGGCGCATTCAGCGGACTGGAAAAGGTCATCCGCGGCCGCACCGAGAAGGGCGGCATCGGCTTCGGCGCGCAGGTCAAGAACGTCGACGAAACCAAGCGCGACGCCGAACTGCTGCACCAGGTCGAGCCCGAAGATCTCATCAAATATGGTCTGATCCCCGAATTTGTCGGACGTTTGCCGGTTGTGGCGACACTCGACGAGTTGGACGAAGCCGCACTGGTGCAGATCCTGACCGAGCCGAAGAACGCGCTGACCAAGCAGTTCGCCAAGCTGTTCAAGATGGAAGGCGTCGAACTCGAATTCCGCGACGACGCGCTCAACGCCATCGCCAAGCGCGCCCTGGCGCGCCGCACGGGCGCGCGCGGTCTGCGCTCGATCATCGAGCATGCGCTGCTCGATACCATGTACGACCTGCCTTCTCTCAAGGGCGTCAGCAAGGTGGTGGTGGACGACGGCCTGATCAATGGTGACGGCAAGCCCCTGCTGATCTATTCCGAGCAGGGCGACCAGCCGCTGGCCGCCGGCGCATGACGCCCTGGCTGATGGAACCTATCAGCCCCCTTGAATTCCAACCGATGTCCCCCACCTGCGGATAAGCGCGGCGCGATGCCGCGCGTCCTTTCCCCAACCCTTACCAGGACAAAATCATGAGCGACAACGTATCCAAGGAACAGATCGACCTGCCACTGTTGCCGCTTAGAGACGTGGTGGTCTTTCCCCACATGGTGATCCCGTTGTTCGTCGGGCGTCCCAAATCCATCAAGGCGCTGGAAACCTCGATGGAATCCGGCAAGAGCATCCTGCTGGTGGCGCAGAAGACCGCCGCCCAGGACGACCCCACCCCTGAGGATCTGTATGGCACCGGCAGCGTGGCAACGGTGCTGCAGATGCTGAAATTGCCCGACGGCACGGTCAAGGTGCTGGTCGAAGGCAACCAGCGTGCACGCGTGCTCGACGTGACCGACACCGGCACCCATCTCGCCGCGCGCGCCGAAATCCTGCCTGCCGAGGGCGAGGAACTGGTCGAAGTGGAAGCCATGCGGCGCGCGCTGCTGACGCAGTTCGACCAGTACGTCAAACTGAACAAGAAGATTCCGCCTGAGATCCTGACTTCGCTGTCGGGCATCGACGAAGGCGGGCGGCTTGCCGACACCATCGTTGCGCACCTGCCGCTTAAGCTGGAGCAGAAGCAGGAAGTGCTGGAGATGATCGCCGTCAACAAGCGGCTGGAGCATCTGCTCGGCCTGCTGGAAGGCGAACTCGACATCCTGCAGGTGGAAAAGCGCATCCGCGGCCGCGTCAAGCGCCAGATGGAGAAGAGCCAGCGCGAGTACTACCTGAACGAGCAGGTCAAGGCGATCCAGAAGGAGCTCGGCGACATCGAGGAAGGCGCCGAGCTCGAGGAACTGGAAAAACGCATCAAGCAGGCCAGCATGTCGAAAGAGGCCGAGGCCAAGGCCTTGGGCGAACTGAAGAAGCTGCGCATGATGTCGCCGATGTCGGCCGAAGCCACCGTCATCCGCAGCTACATCGAAGCCATGGTCGGCCTGCCGTGGAAAAAACGGACCAAGATCAGCAAGGATCTCGCCAAGGCCGAGCGCGTGCTCGACGAGGACCACTACGGCCTCGACAAGGTCAAGGAACGCATCCTCGAGTACCTCGCCGTGCAGCAGCGCGTAGACAAGGTGAAGGCGCCCATCCTGTGCCTGGTCGGGCCACCAGGGGTGGGCAAGACCTCGCTCGGCCAATCGATCGCACGCGCGACCAACCGCAAGTTCGTGCGCATGGCATTGGGTGGCGTACGCGACGAATCCGAGATTCGCGGCCATCGCCGCACCTACATCGGTTCGATGCCGGGCAAGATCCTGCAGAGCCTGACCAAGATCGGCGTGAAGAACCCGCTGTTCCTGCTCGACGAAGTCGACAAGATGGGTCAGGATTTCCGCGGCGATCCGGCGGCGGCCTTGCTGGAAGTACTCGATCCCGAGCAGAACCACACCTTCCAGGATCATTACGTCGAGGTCGAGTACGACCTGTCGGACGTCATGTTCGTGGCGACGGCCAATTCGCTCAACCTGCCGGCTCCGCTGCTCGACCGCATGGAAGTGATCCGCCTGTCGGGTTACACCGAGGACGAGAAGATCAACATCGCCGAGCGCTACCTGGTGCCCAAGCAGCTCAAGGTCAACGGCATCAAGGAAGACGAACTGGCGATCGCGGAATCGGCCTTGCGCGACATCGTGCGCTACTACACGCGCGAGGCGGGCGTGCGCAGTCTCGAACGCGAGATTTCCAAGATCTGCCGCAAGGCCGTCAAATCGCTGCTGCTGAAGAAGCAGAAGACGAAAATCACCGTCACCTCGCGCAACCTTGACAAGTATCTCGGCGTGCGGCGTTTCAGCTTCGGCATCGCCGAGAAGAACAACCAGGTGGGGCAGGTGACCGGTCTGGCGTGGACCGAAGTCGGCGGCGAACTGCTCACCATCGAAGCGGTTGCACTGCCGGGGCGCGGCAAGATGACCACCACCGGCAAGCTCGGAGAGGTGATGCAGGAATCGATCCAGGCCGCGCTGTCGGTCGTGCGCTCGCGTGCGCGCAAGCTCGGCATCCAGGAAGACTTCTACCAGAAGCGCGACATCCACATCCACCTGCCGGAAGGGGCGACACCGAAGGATGGTCCGTCTGCGGGCATCGCGATCTGCACCTCGATGGTGTCGATCCTCACCGGCATCCCGGTGCGTGCGGACGTTGCGATGACCGGCGAGATCACGCTGCGCGGTGAAGTGCTGCCGATCGGCGGCCTGAAGGAAAAGCTGCTGGCTGCGCACCGCGGCGGCATCAAGACGGTGCTGATTCCGCAGGAGAACGTCAAGGATCTGACCGAGATTCCGGACAACATCAAAAACAAGCTCGACATCCATCCGGTCAAGTGGATCGACCAGGTGCTTGAATTGGCACTGGAGCATGTGCCCGAGCCGCTGCCGGAAGAACCCGAAGCCGAGACCTCGGCGATTGCCGTACCTGATGATGAGGGAAGCACCTCGGCAGCGCTCAAACACTGAGTATTTTTGAACCACCCGTCCGAATCCCGCGCCAGTCGCGGGATTTTTTTGTCAATAGCCCGGAAAACCGCTTGACACAAGGTTTTGCGGGTTGCTATAAATCCGCCCACAGGGTTTTCCTGTGCCACTTGACTGAAGGGGACAACACGTGAACAAATCCGAATTGATTGATGCCATCGCCGACTCGGCCGACATTTCCAAGGCCGCTGCCGGCCGTGCACTGGATGCTGCGGTTGACGCTGTCAAAAAAGCGCTGAAGAAGGGTGACATGGTGACCCTGGTGGGCTTTGGCAGCTTCTACGTCGGCAAGCGCGCCGCTCGTACCGGCCGCAACCCGCGCACGGGCGCCTCCATCAAGATCAAGGCTGCCAAGGTGCCGAAGTTCCGCGCCGGCAAGGGCCTGAAAGACGCCATCAATTAATAAAAAAATCCGCTTTGCATTTGGCAGGATCGAAAAAAGTATTGTAGAATTTTGGTCTTTGTCGGGTGCTTAGCTCAGCTGGTAGAGCGTCGCCCTTACAAGGCGAATGTCGGGGGTTCGATCCCCTCAGCACCCACCAGCAGGGTTGAAAATAAAGCGCCTGAAATTTAGGCAGTACAGTTTTGCAGCACCAGGGAGTGGTAGTTCAGTTGGTTAGAATACCGGCCTGTCACGCCGGGGGTCGCGGGTTCGAGTCCCGTCCACTCCGCCAACATTAAAAAAGGCGAACGCGAGTTCGCCTTTTTTCATTTCGACATTTCACGTCTTCTTCGCGGCATCAATTCAAGTGAATCACGCGCGATTTTTAATCGCGACGGGACGAGACGCGAGACGCAAAGTGCGCGAGAATTCGCGCTGACGATATTTCGGGAGTAGAAACCGTGCTCGAAGCAATCCGCAAGCATGCACAGGGCTGGCTGGCCAAGGTCATTCTGGGACTGATCGCCGTGACGTTCGCCCTGTTCGGCATCGATTCCTACATGTCGGGCGACCGTAACGGCGGCCTGGTGGCCGAAGTCGGCGATGTGGGCATTTCCCGCGACGAACTGACGCGTGAAATCCAGGCGCAGACCGATCGCATGCGCGAGGCGCTCGGCCCTGCGTTTGACCCTGCAGTCGCCGAGACGGCCGATTTCCGCAAGCAGGTACTCGACAGCCTGATCGAGCGCAAGGCATTGCTGCAGGATGCGCAGAAACTCAAAATCCTGGCGCCGGATGCGTATATCGCGGCCGTGCTGGCACAGATTCCGGCCTTCCAGCAGGACGGCAAGTTTTCGCAGCAGCGCTACGAAGCGGTGCTGCGCCAGAACGGACGCACGCCGGCAGCCTTCGAAAACGAACTGCGCCAGGGTTTCATGCTGGAGGTGGTGACCAGCCCGGTGGCGCTCGCGGCCTTTCCTTCGAACGCGTCGCTGACGCAGATAGCCCGCCTGGTGGCGCAGCAGCGCGAAATTGCCTGGACGGACCTGCCGGCTTCCGCTGTGGCCGCGCAGGTCAAAGTGGCGCCCGCTGACGTGGAGCGCGAGTACGCAGCCAACAAGGCTGCCTTTACCGAGCCGGAGCAGATCCGCGCCGAATATCTGGTGCTGGATATGGCCGCCGTGGCCGCCGGCATCACGGTGAGCGATCAGGCGGTGGCGGATTACTACGCAGCCAATGCGGCCAAGTTCGGCCAGCCGGAACAGCGCAGCGCGAGCCATATTTTGATCGGCGTCGACAAGAACGCCGACGCCGCCACCCGCGCCAAGGCCAAGGCCAAGGCCAGCGAGCTGCTTCAGATCCTCCAGAAAACGCCGGAGCGCTTTGCCGAGCTTGCGCGTGCCGAGTCGCAGGATCAGGGTTCGGCGGCGCAAGGCGGAAGCCTCGGCAGCTTCGGTCGCGGCATGATGGTCAAGCCGTTCGAGGATGCGGTGTTCGGCATGAGGCCGAACGAGATCCGCGGCCCGGTGGAAAGCGATTTCGGCTATCACATCATCCGGCTCGACGGCATCGAGACGGCCAAGATCGCGCCGCTGGCAGAGGTGCGTGCCGCGGTCGTCGAGGAATTGCGCAAGCAGCAGGCGCAGAAGGCCTTTGCGGATATGGCGGAAAACTTCAGCAACTTGGTGTACGAAAACGCCACTTCGTTGCAACCTGCGGCATCGGCGACCAAACTCAGCGTGCAGCAGAGCGGCTGGATGTCGGCCAAGACGGCGCCGGCGCCGTTCAACAATGCCACTCTGTCGGCAGCGCTGTTCGGGGGCGAATCGATCAAGTCGAAGCAGAACACCGAAGCGATCGAGGTGCAGCCCGGCACCCTGGTCGCGGCGCGCGTGATCGAGCATCGCCCGGCGCGCCTGCGCCCGCTGGCCGAGGTGTCGGCGGCGATCGAATCCGATCTGCGCGCCAAACAAAGTGCGAAGCTGCTGGCGGAAAAAGCCGAGACCACGATCAAGGCGCTGGCCAAGGGCGAGGAGCCTGGCCTGGCCTGGTCCGCATTCCAGGTTGTCGGCCGTCAGCCCTCAGCCGAGCTGGATGCCGCCAGCCTCAAGGCGGTGTTCCGGGTGAAGGCCGACAAGCTGCCGGCCTATACAGGCTTTGCCCGTCCCGATGGCTCGTACCGCATTGTGCGCGTCAGCCGGGTGCTGGATGCGGCCGCACCCGATCCGATGCTGATGGCCTCGATCGGTTCCGGCGTCGTTCAGGCGCAGCAGCGTGCGGACATGAAGGCGATGATCGCGCTGATCACGGCGGGGCAGAAAGTGAAGATCCAGCCCAACGCCATCGAAGGCCGGTAAGCCGATCGATGCCCCAACAAAAAACGCGCCGTACAGGCGCGTTTTTTGTTGGGGCGGAAGACGGCTCAATCGCCGCCGCCAGTGGTGGTATTGAAGCCGGCGTCGACATAGGTGATCTCGCCGGTGATGCCGGAGGCGAGGTCGGACAGCAGGAAGGCGGCGGCGTTGCCGACCTCTTCGATGGTCACGTTGCGGCGCAGCGGCGCGTTCTTGGCGACGAGATCGAGTTTCTCGCCGAAGTTGGCGATGCCGCTGGCGGCCAGCGTCTTGATCGGGCCGGCCGATACCGCATTGACGCGGATGCCCTTGGGGCCGAGGCTCTGAGCCATGTAGTACACGTTCGATTCGAGGCTGGCCTTGGCCAGGCCCATCACGTTGTAGTTGGGCGCGGAGCGGATGGCTCCGAGGTAGGACAGCGTCAGGAGCGCCGCCTGGCGGCCTTCCATCAGCGGTAGCGCGGCCTTGGCCAGCGCGGCGAAGCTGTAGGAACTGATGTCGTGCGCGATGCGGAAGTTTTCACGCGTGACCGCGGCGAGGTAATCGCCTGACAGGGCTTCTTTCGGAGCAAACGCAATCGAGTGCACCAGGCCGTCGAAGCCGTCCCAGTGCTTGCCGAGTTCGGAGAACAGCGCATCGATCTGCTCGTCGCTGCCGACGTCGCACGGGAACACCAGGTCGGAGCCGAATTCCTTGGCGAATTCGGTGACCCGGTCCTTGATGCGTTCACCCTGATAGGTGAAGGCGAGTTCGGCACCTTCGCGCTTGCATGCGGCGGCAATGCCGTACGCGATCGAACGGTTGGAAATGACGCCGGTGATGAGCAAGCGTTTTCCTGCAAGAAATCCCATGATGATCTCGAAGAGTGGAGAATCCGACGATTATAACGGCTGACGTTGGCGGCGCGCTTGGGTACACTTGCGGCATGACGCGCACGGTCATTCTACTGTTGGGGCTGGGTTTGCTGGGGGGCTGCTCCGACAGCTGGAACAATCCCTATCCAGGCAGCCCGTCCGACGTCAACGTGCTCTACAGTGCGTTTGGCGAGCGTCCCAAGCATCTCGATCCAGCCCGCTCCTACAGCGAAAACGAAGCCGAGTTCACCGGCCAGATCTACGAGCCGCCGCTGCAATACCATTTCCTCAAGCGGCCCTACACGCTGGTTCCGCTGACCGCCGAGGCGGTGCCCAAGCCGCGCTATTTCGATGCCGCCGGCAGGCCGCTGGCGGACGACGCGCCGGCTGCACAGATCGCACGCAGCGTATACGAAATCAGAATCCGTCCCGGCATCCGCTACCAGCCGCACCCGGCGTTCGCGCGCGATGCGACCGGGCGCTACCGCTACCACGCCCTGGACGCCGAGACGGTGGCCGACAAGCGGCAGATCGCCGATTTCGAGCACAGCGGCACCCGCGAACTGATCGCTGCCGACTATGTTTACCAGATCAAGCGGCTCGCGCATCCGGGGCTCAGCTCGCCGATTTTCGGCCTGATGGCGGAGCACATCGTCGGTCTCAAGGCCTTGGGCGAAACCTTGCAGCAAGCCGCGCGGGCCCGGCCTGCGGGCAAGCTGGATCTCAATGACTTTCCGCTGGAAGGCGCCGAGGTCGTCGATCGCTATACCTACCGCATCCACGTCAAGGGCAAATACCCGCAGTTCATCTACTGGCTGGCGATGCCGTTCTTCGCGCCGGTTCCGTGGGAGGCCGAGGTGTTCTACGCCCAGCCCGGCATGGCCGACAGGAACCTTACGCTCGACTGGCAGCCGGTCGGCACCGGCCCCTACTACCTGGCGGAGAACGATCCCAATCGCCGCATGGTGCTGAGGAAGAACCCGTATTTCCACGGCGAGACCTATCCTTCCGACGGCAGCGACGAGGACCGTGCGGCCGGCTTGCTCGCCGACGCCGGCAAGCGGCTGCCGTTCCTCGACGCGGTCGTGTTCAGTCTGGAAAAGGAAACCATTCCCTACTGGAGCAAATTCCTGCAGGGCTACTACGACAGCTCCGGCATCAGCTCGGACAGTTTCGACCAGGCCGTCCAGTTCTCGGGCGGGGGCGATCCGCAGCTCACCGACAGCATGCGCGACAAGGGCATCCAGCTCGTCACGACGGCGCTGCCTTCTCTGTGGTACGTCGGTTTCAACATGCTCGACCCGGTGGTGGGGGGCTTGGGCGAAGACCGCCGCAAGCTGCGCCAGGCCCTGTCGATCGCGTTCGACTACGACGAATTCATCTCGATCTTCCTCAATGGCCGCGGCATCCCCGCGCAAGGGCCGATCCCGCCCGGGCTGTTCGGCTACGTCGAGGGGGTGGCGGGGCTGAATCCTTACGTATATGAGGCGCGCGACGGCCGGGTCGTGCGGCAGCCGATCGAGACGGCGAGGCGACTGCTGGCCGAGGCGGGCTATCCGAACGGCCGCAGCGCCAGAACCGGCAAGCCGCTGGTGCTGTATTTCGACACCATGGCGAGCGGGCCCGACGCCAAGTCCAGGCTCGACTGGATGAAGAAGCAGCTCGACAAGCTCAACGTGCAGCTGGTTGTGCGCGGCACCGACTACAACCGCTTCCAGGACAAGATGCGCAAGGGCAACGCGCAATTGTTCGAGTGGGGCTGGAACGCCGATTACCCCGATCCGGAGAATTTCTTCTTCCTGCTCTACGGACCGCACAAGAAGGTCGCCAGCGGCGGCGAGAACGCGGCCAACTACGACAACCCCGAATTCAACCGCCTGTTCGAGCGCATGAAGGACATGGACAACGGGCCCGCACGCCAGCAGGTGATCGACGCCATGCTGGAGATCGTGCGCCGCGACGCGCCGTGGATTTTCGCCTACTACCCCAAGTCCTTCGGCTTGCGTCACGGCTGGGTGATGGCCGCGAAGCCCAACCCGATGGCCAAAAACACGCTCAAATACCGGCGCATCGACCCTCGCCTGCGCGAAAGCCGGCGTGCCGAATGGAACCACCCGGTGCTATGGCCGATCGGCTTGCTGGCCCTGGCGCTGGTCGCGCTGATTGCGCCCGCGGCGATCGCCTGGCGGCGGCATGAGAGGAAAACCGCCTGATGTTCGCCTACATCCTGCGCCGCCTGCTCTACGCGATCCCGATCCTGATCGGCGTCAACCTGCTGACCTTCGCGCTGTTCTTCGTCGTCAACACCCCGGACGACATGGCGCGGCTGCAGCTGGGCGTCAAGCACGTGACGCCCGAGGCGATCGAGCGCTGGAAGGCCGAGCACGGCTACGACAAGCCCTTGTTGGTGAACGCGGAGGCGGAAGGCGCAGCGCAGTTCACCGATACGATCTTCTTCAAGCACTCGGCGGCGATGTTCGCGTTCGAATTCGGCAAGGGCGACGACGGCCGCGACATCGCCAACGAGATCCAGACCCGGATGGGGCCGAGCCTGGCGATCGCGTTGCCGGTGTTCGTCATCGGCCTGATGGTCAACATCACCTTCGCCCTGCTGATGGTGTTCTTCCGCGCCACCTATCTCGATCTGTGGGGCGTGGTGCTGTGCGTCGTGCTGATGTCGATCTCGGGGCTGTTCTACATCATCGCGGGGCAGTACTTCATCGCCAAACTGTGGAACCTGCTGCCGATCTCGGGCTTCGCCGGTGGCATCGACGGCCTTCGCTTCATTTTGCTGCCGGTGCTGGTGAGCGTGGTGGCGGGCCTCGGCAGCGGAGCGCGCTGGTACCGCACCATCTTCCTCGAGGAAATCGGCAAGGACTACGTGCGCACCGCGCGCGCCAAGGGATTGAGCGAAGTCCGCGTGCTGTTCCGCCACGTGCTGAAGAACGGCATGATCCCCATCCTCACCGGCGCGGTGGTGGTGCTGCCGCTGTTGTTCATGGGCAGCCTCATCACCGAATCCTTCTTCGGCATCCCCGGGCTCGGCAGCTACACCATCGACGCGATCCAGGCGCAGGATTTCGCAGTGGTGCGCGCGATGGTGTTCCTCGGCTCCTTCCTCTACATCGTCGGCCTCATCCTCACCGACATTTCCTATTCGTGGGTCGATCCGCGGGTGCGGCTGCAATGAGTTTCATGCCGGTGATCCTGTGGACCGACGCACTGATCCTCGCGCTGCTGGCCGGCGTGCTGGCGCTGGTCTGGTTCATCCGCCGCCACGAACACCTGCGGGCGCCATGGCGGAACGTGGCGCAGCGGCCGATGGCGATGGGGGCGGCACTGGTGCTGACGGCCTTCGTCGCGATCGGCCTGCTCGATTCACTGCATTACCGGGAAAGACTGCCCGACAGCCCGCCGGATGCGCCGCAGTACTCGGTCGAGGTGCTGAGCGTATTCGACGCGCTGGTGGGCGAACTGCGCACGCAACAGGAAAAGACCTATTCGGCGCCGCTGGCGACGCGGCTGTACGCCAAGGAATTCGTCGAGCGCGGCGGCGTGACGGTGCGCGATTACCCGCGTCTGCAATACGGCGGGGCGCACCTCGCGCATGCCAGCGAGCATCTGCCCGATGTTGTCCGGCGCAGCCTCATCGGTTTGGCGCAGGGGCTTGCCGCCAGCCTGCTGCTGTTCGGCCTGCTCGCCGCCTGGCAGGCCCGCCGCGCCAGGCTCGTCTTCGGCGCCTGGCTGACGGCGTGGTGGCTGGGGCAACTCGGCTGGCCGGGGCGCACCGCGGCCGGCATGATGGCGCTGTTATTGGTGCTGGCTGGCGTGATCATGCAGCTGGCGGCCGGCTATCACGTGCTGGGGACGGACAAGGTGGGGCAGGACGTGCTCTACATCAGCCTCAAGAGCATCCGCACCGGACTCGTCATCGGCACGCTGACGACGCTGGTGACGCTGCCTCTGGCGATCGGGTTCGGTATCGCGGCGGGCTATTTCCGCGGCTGGGTCGACGACGTCATCCAGTATGTCTACACCGTGCTCAATTCCATCCCCGGCGTGCTGCTGATCGCGGCGGCAGTGCTGATCGTGCAGGTCTACATCGAGTCCAATCCGGAATTGTTCGACACCGCCGCCGCACGTGCCGACATCCGCCTGCTCGCGCTGTGCCTCATCATGGGGGTGACCAGCTGGACCGGGCTGGCGAGATTGTTGCGAGGCGAGTCGCTCAAGCTGAGAACGCTCGATTACGTCGAAGCGGCACGCGCCTTCGGCGTGTCGCATGCGCGCATCATCAGCCGCCACATCTTCCCCAACGTATTCCATCTGGTGCTGATCGCGATCGTGCTCGACTTCTCCGGTCTGGTGCTCGCCGAAGCGGTGCTGTCCTATGTCGGCGTCGGGGTCGACCCCACCATGTACAGCTGGGGCAACATGATCAACGGCGCGCGTCTCGAACTCGCGCGTGAGCCCATCGTCTGGTGGCAGCTTGGGGCGGCATTCGCCTTCATGTTCACCCTGGTGCTGGCGGCCAACCTGTTCGCCGACGGCGTGCGCGACGCTTTCGACCCGCGCCTGGGAGGCCGGCGATGAAGCCGCTGCTCGAGGTGCGCGATCTGGTGACCGCCATCGGCGCTGCGCGCGTGGTCGACGGCGTGTCCTTCCACGTCGCGGCGGGAGAGACCTACGCGCTGCTCGGCGAATCGGGCTGCGGCAAGTCGATGACCGCGCTGTCCCTGATGCGGCTGCTGCCGGACGGCGGCCGCGTCGCATCGGGCGCGGTCGAGCTCGACGGCGAGAACGTGCTGGCGCTGACCGAACGCGACATGCGGCAGGTGCGCGGCGGGCGCATGGCGATGATCTTCCAGGAGCCGATGCTGGCGCTGAATCCGGTCATCAAGGTAGGCGGGCAGATCGGCGAGGCGCTGGCGCTGCACCAGAATCTCACCGGCGCGGCGGCGCGCGATGCCGCCCGGGCCCTGCTCGACGCGGTCGGCGTGCCCGACGCGGCACGCCGGCTCGACAGCTACCCGTTCGAGCTTTCCGGTGGCCTGCGCCAGCGCATGATGATCGCGATGGCGCTGGCCGGCCAGCCCCGGCTCCTGATCGCCGACGAACCGACCACGGCGCTGGATGTGACCATCCAGGCCCAGGTGCTCGACGTGCTGCGCCGCCTGCGGAGCGAACGCCAGATGGGCATGCTGCTGATCACGCACGATCTCGGCGTGGTGGCGGAGAACGCCGATCGCGTTGGCGTGATGTATGCCGGCGAGCTGCTGGAGGAGGGCACGCGGGCCGCGTTCTTCGCGGCGCCGCAGCATCCGTACAGCCGCATGCTGTTCGAGGCCTTGCCCCGGGCCGGCGACGGCGGCCGGCTCGCTACGATTCCCGGCCAGGTGCCGCGGCTCGATAGCCCCCTTGCGGGCTGCCGCTTCGCGCCACGCTGTCCGTACGCGATCGCGCGCTGCCGCAGCGAATCGCCGGGCTGGCAGACGATCGACGAGCAGCGTGTACGCTGCCATCTGGCCGGACAGTTGCCGGCATTGCCGCCGCGTGCGGATGAAGCGGTCGACGTCGTGGGCGGGGAGAGGCGGCCGCTGCTGCGGGTCGACGGCCTCAAGGTACATTTCCCGGTCCGCCGCGGCCTGCTGCAGCGCACCGTGGGCCAGGTGCGCGCAGTCGACGACGTGTCGCTCACCATCCAGGCCGGGCGCACGCTGGCACTGGTGGGCGAATCGGGCTGCGGCAAGACCACGGTCGGCAAGGCGGTGTTGCGGCTGATCGAGCCGACTGCAGGCAGCATCGTGCTGGACGGTGAAGCCGTCACGGCGAACGGCATCGACCGCCTGCGTCGGCAGGCGCAGATGGTGTTCCAGGATCCGTTCAGTTCGCTCAACCCGCGCATGCGGGTGGCCGACACCCTGCTCGAAGGCATGGATGCCCTCGGCGTCGGCGCCGCCGCTGACCGCCGCGCCGCCATCGTGCGCCTGCAGCAGCAGGTGGGGCTGCCGGACGATGCCGGCGGCCGCTACCCGCACGCGTTTTCCGGCGGCCAGCGCCAGCGCATTGCCATCGCGCGGGCGCTGGCGGTGTCGCCCCGGCTGGTGATCTGCGACGAACCGACCAGCGCACTCGACGTCTCGGTGCAGGCGCAGATACTCAATCTGCTGAAGGACCTGCAAAACGATCTGGGCCTGGCCTATCTCTTCATCACGCACAACCTGGCCGTGGTCGACTACCTTGCGCACGAGGTCGCGGTGATGTACCTCGGACGCATCGTCGAGCACGGCGCAGCCGCCGAAGTGCTGCGTGCGCCGCGGCATCCCTACACCCAGGCGCTGGTGAGCGCGATACCGCGCATCGAGCCGCAGACGGGGCATGAGGCCATCCGGCTGGCGGGCGACCAGCCGTCCCCGCTCAATCCGCCGGCAGGCTGCCATTTCCATCCACGCTGCCCGCACGCCAACGAAGTCTGCCGGAAGACCTATCCCGAGCGGACCGACCTGGGCGAAGGGCATTGGGTGCGTTGCCACTGGGTGGCGGCGCAGCGTTGAGAATGATATGAACGGAGTGTGTCGATGAATCCTGGCAAACACGGCCGCAACTTCTGGATCGGCAACGGCATCCTCGCCGTGGCGATGCTGACGCTGTTCTTCATGGGGCCGCTGTCCGAAGCGCTCGGCATCTGGGCGGCGGTGCTGTGGATGGTGTTGGCCGCCGTGGGCATGGCCTTCCTGATGTCGGGCAAGGTGGACGAGCCGCCTTCGCCCGACTGAGCGCCGCTAGGGTTTTCCGACGACGATCGCCTGCCCCGGGCGGACCTTGCTGGTTTTCCTGAATGCGGGATTCCACGCCTTGATATCGGCGAGGCTGACGTCGAAACGCTGGGCGATGGCGCCCAGGGTGTCGCCGCGCTTGACGGTATAGCGAAGCGGCGGGGCAGGTTTTCTGATGCGGGCCTTGAAGCTGGCGGGCTGGATAGCCCCGGCTTCATCGCCGGGCTGGGCGCTGGCGGGCAGACGCAAGGTCTGGCCAGGCCTGAGGCTGCCGTCGAAATCGGGATTAGCGGCGCTCAACTCGGCCACGCCCAGGCCGTAGCGGCGGGCGATGCCGTAGAGCGTGTCGCCGCGACGGACTTCATGACGGCCCGGCACCGCGGCCTGAACGACCTGTTCGTTGGGTGCCGAGACGGCGCCGCGGCCCCTGACCGGAACGAGAATGGTCTGCGCACGCACCAGCTTGCCGCGTTTCAGGTGGAACTGGTTGTGCTCCTCGAGACGGGCGAGACTGACGCCGAAACGTTTGGCGATCGCTGCGGGGCGCTCGCCCTTTTGCGCTGTGTAGGGTTGCCAGGTGTCCCAGTTCCCGGCTTCGAGATTGCGCTGGAATTTGTCGGCCTTGTCGACTGGCACCAGCAGGTTGACCGGGGTGTCGGAGTGGATGAGCTTGCGCGGGAAAGCCGCGTTCAGGGCGAGGAATTCATCGCTGCTCATGTCCGCCAGGCGCGCAGCGGAGTGGATGTCCATGCTGGCGTGCACGGTGACCTGGTTGAAATAGGGCTGGTTGGGCAGCGCGTCGATGGCGATGCCGTACTGCTCCGGACTGCGTACCAGGTTGCGGATCGCCAGCAGCTTGGGCACGTAGTGGCGCGTCTCGTTGGGCAGGCTCAGGCTGGCGTAGTCGGTCGGCAGCCCTTCCTGCACGTTCTTCTGGATGGCGCGTGCCACGCAGCCCTCGCCGCAGTTGTAGGCGGCCAGCGCCAGTTGCCAGTCGCCGAAATCGAGATAGAGCTTGCCCAGGTAGTCGAGCGCGGCGTTGGTGGCGGCGGTGAAATCGCGGCGGCCGTCGTACCAGGAATCCTGCTTGAGGCCGTAGAGGCGGCCGGTTGAGGGGATGAACTGCCAGATGCCGGAGGCCGCCGAAGGCGACAGGGCAGTGGGGTTGAACGCGCTTTCGATCATCGGCAGCAGTGCGATTTCCATCGGCATCGCACGGCGGTCGACTTCCTCGACGATGTGGTAGAGGTAGCGGCGCGAGCGATCGACCATGCGGCGCACGTAATCCGGCCGCGCGGCATACCAGGATTCGTGCACGGCCACCAGCGGGTTGTGGGCCGCGGCGTCGTCGATGCGGAAGCCGGCGCGGATGCGTTGCCAGACGTCGTCCTGGGACGGGGCGGCGGATTCGCTATCGTCCATCAGGCTGTTGGCGCGATCGTCGCTCCATTCCAGGGCCTGAATGCCGGGGAGGGCGTCCGTGGCGAGCGCCGGGTGGGCGGCAACAAGCGCCAGCAACGTCAGTCCGAGGCGATGGGGGGCGATCCAGGAGCGGGTGGGGCGGGCCGGTTCGTCGGCGGCCGGTTTGATTCCGGGCAAGTCGGTCTCCCGTACTCAACAAGCTTTCATGCTAAGTCCTTCGCCTGCATGGGGTCAACCATGCCACGCATCCCTGGCCGCGCGGACCGCGCCGAACACCTCGGCCGGGGTGGGATGGTTGCGATTGAGATAGCGTGCCGCGAACGCCGCCATGGCGGGGTCGTGAAAGCGCAGGAAGGGGTTGGTGGCCTTTTCCAGCGCCAGGGTCGAGGGCAGGGTGGGGCGGCCCTGCGCGCGCAGCGCGCGGTCGGTGCGCTCGCGTTCAAGCAGGGCCGGGTTGTCGCCGTCTAGGGTTTTGGCAAAGTCAATATTGCTCAGGGTGTATTCATGCGCACAACAGACTCGGGTAGCATCGGGCAGGCTGAGGATGGCGTCCAAACTGGAGGCCATCATCGCCGCATCGCCTTCGGACAGCTTGCCGCAGCCGCAGCCAAACACGGTGTCGCCGCAAAACAGGTGGCCGTGGCCGACATAGCTGACATGGTCGAGGGTATGGCCCGGCGTGGCCAGCACGTCGAAATGCAGCCCGAGCTCCGCGATGTCCACTGAATCGCCGCCGCGCACGGTGTGGGTGACAGCCGGAATGAGGGGGTGGGCCGGCGCGTGGACGGCGCAGCCGTAGCGTTGACGCAGGGGGGTGTTGCCGCCAGTATGGTCGCGGTGGTGGTGGGTGATGAGGATGGCGGTGAGGGCGAGCCGATTGGCTTCGAGAAAATCGATCAGGGGTTCCGGAGCGCCCGGATCGACTGCCACGGCGTGACGACCGTCGTGCCATACCCAGATGTAGTTGTCGTCGAACGCAGGCAGGGAAATGAGGGTCAACATGAAGGTGGTCGGACAGGAGGAAAGGCTATGTTATCCAAGCTGAATGCCGGATGGTTCGAAACGCCCCTCGGGCAGCACCTGTTGTTTCGCGAGCAACGCTATTTCGACAATGCGGTGTCGGACGTGTTCGGCTTCAATGCCGTGCAGGTCGGGCTCCCGCAAATCGACTTTCTGCGCAACAGCCGCATTCCGCTGCGCGTGAGCTGTGCGGTGGAGACGCCTGCCGCCGTGCGCGCCGATCCCATGTTCCTGCCGTTCGAGAGCCAGTCTCTCGATCTGCTGCTGCTGCCGCACGTGCTCGAGTTCAGCGCCAACCCGCATCAGGTGCTGCGCGAGGCCGAGCGCGTGCTGCGCCCGGAAGGCCGCCTGGTGCTGGCCGGGTTCAACCCGCGCAGCCTGTGGGGGCTGGCGCGCAAGCTGCAGGGGGGCGAGCGCGGCTATCCCTGGAACGGCAGCTTCCTGAACATTTCCCGGGTGAAGGACTGGATGGTGCTGCTGGGTCTCGAGGTGGCGGCCGGCAGCATGTGCTGCTACCGTCCGCCGATCAACCGCGAAAACTGGCTGCGCCGGCTGCGCTTCATGGAGCCGGCCGGCGACCGCTGGTGGGCGATGGGCGGCGGCGTTTATTTCCTGCAGGCGGTCAAGCGCGTGCAGGGCATGAACATCATCCAGCCGCAATGGACCACCCCGGTGACACAACGCCTGTTGTCTCCCGCTGCTAAAGTGATCGATCTCAAACAATATCGGGTACGTCGTGAGCGCTGATACCGTTTATATTTACAGTGATGGGGCTTGCAAGGGCAATCCCGGCGCCGGCGGCTGGGGCGCGCTGCTGGTGGCGGGCGGGCACCGCAAGGAAATCAGCGGGGGCGAGCCCAATACCACCAACAACCGCATGGAAATGACCGCGGTGATCCGCGCGCTGGAATCGCTGAAGCGTCCGTCCACGGTCGAAGTCCACACCGATTCGCAATACGTGCAGAAAGGCATCAGCGAATGGATGCCCGGCTGGAAGCGGCGCAACTGGCGCACCGCCGATGGCAAGCCGGTGAAAAACCAGGATCTGTGGCTGAAACTCGATGCCTTGAGCCAGCAACACCGCATAGAATGGAAATGGGTGCGCGGCCATGCCGGCCACCCGGAAAACGAACGCGCCGACGCGCTGGCCAACCAGGGTGTGCTGCAGGCACAACAACACTGACACCGATCCATGCGGCAAATCATCCTCGATACTGAAACCACCGGCCTCGACCCCAACCAGGGGCATCGCATCATCGAGGTGGCAGCGGTGGAAATGGTCAACCGCCGGCTCACCGGCAACCACCTGCACCGCTACGTCAACCCGGACCGCGACATCGACGCCGGGGCGATGCAGGTGCACGGCATCACCCCGGAATTCCTCCAGGACAAGCCGCGTTTTGCCGACATCGCGCAGGAATTCCTCGACTTCATCCAGGGCGCCGAGTTGATCATCCACAACGCGCCGTTCGACGTCGGCTTCCTCAACATGGAACTGCGTCTGCTGGAGAGGGCCCCGCTGGCGAACTGGTGCGACAGCGTGACCGACACCCTGGCGATGGCCAAGGCCCTGCATCCCGGTCAGCGCAACAACCTGGACGCCCTGTGCAAACGCTACGGCGTCGACAACGCGGCGCGCACGCTACACGGCGCCTTGCTCGACTGCGAACTGCTGGCGGCGGTATATCTGGCGCTGACGCGCGGCCAGGAGAGCCTGTCGATCGGCCTCGAAGTCCGCAGCGCCCAGGCCGACCAGGCAGCCGCGCGCGCGCGGCCCAAGCCTGTCCTGCTGCCGGCATCCGCCAGCGAGCTGGCGGAGCACGAGGCCCTGCTGCAGGCGATCGCCAAGGAGAGCAAAGGCGCGTGCCTGTGGGACGCGGGGCAGGAGGCGGTTTGACGGCTTGGGCCGCGCTCGATTGGACCAGGCTGCGCCGCACGATGAAGCTGGGGCTGGCGTGCGCGTGCCTGCTCCTGATGCCGGCCGAAGCGTTCGCGGCCCGGGTAGCCCTGGTGCTGAGCGACGACTCCGCCCCCTATCAGGAGGTATATCAGGTCGTCCGTGCCTATCTGGACGACAGCGGCCATGAAATCAGCCGGATTTATGCAGGCAATCTGAATGCATCCGCGCTGGGCGACGCCCGCCTCGCGGTGGCGGTGGGGGTGCGTGCGGCGGAATCGCTGGCGGCGCTGCCGGTGCGTCCGCCGGTGCTGGCGGTCCTGGTGCCGCGCGCGTGGTATCTCAAGACCGGCCGCGCCCGGCTCGGCGAGGGCGGCCGCCGCAGCGCCTCGGCCATCTATCTCGATCAACCCTTCGACCGCCAGGCCCAGCTGATCCACCTGGCTTTCCCGGACATCCGGCGGGTGGGGGTGTTGTTGAGCGCCGAGCAGGGCAATCTGGTGGGCGAGATCGACGAGGCCTTGCGCACCCAGCGGCTGAGTCCGGTACATGGCACGCTCACCGGTGAGGAACGGCTGATCACGCCGCTCGAGAACGTGCTGTCGGAAGCTGAGTTGCTGCTGGCGGTGCCCGATCCGCTGGTGTTCAACCGCAATACGGCGCAGAGCCTGTTCCTGACTTCCTACCGTTACCGCGATCCGGTGCTCGGTTATTCGCGTTCGCTGACGCGGGCCGGTGCGCTGCTGTCGCTGCACTCGAGTCCGGCGCAAATCGGCCGACAGACGGCCGAATGGGTGAGCCAGGCCATCCAGGCCATGCCCGTGCGTTTGCCTGCACCGGCCTATCCCCTTTATTTCAGCGTCTCGATCAACGAGCAGGTGGCGCGCTCGCTCGGCTTCAACCTGCCTTCGGAAGCCGAGCTTGAAAGGCGTTTGGGGGGAGGGGGCTGATGGCGGCTTCATTGGGAATACGCGGACGCGTGATCGGCCTGGCCATGTTGCCGGTGGCCATCATCGGCATCCTGCTGCTGTTTCAGCTCATCACCAGCAAGATCGACGATCTCGACCAGTCGCTGCGCACCCGTGCCATCGCCATTGCGCGCCAGTTGGCGCCGGCGGCCGAATACGGCGTCGCCTCGGGCAACATCGACGTGCTGCAGACCCTGCTCGAAAAGGCGGCGATCGAACCCGACGTCCGCGGCGTGGCGGTCTTTGCCGACAACGGCCAGTGGGTGGCGCAGGTCGGCCTGGGCACCTGGGACGACCCGGCCAAGGGGAGGTTGCCTGCCGACCGCATCCATCAGATCGAGTACCAGGACAGGCTGGTGTACTACGCGCCGATCACCCGGACCGAAGTGATGGTCGACGATTTCCATCCGCTCGACGAACGTGCCGCGCAGCCGGGCAGTCAGACGCGCCTGCTGGGTTGGGTGGGGCTGGACGTGTCGCGCAGCGCCACCATAAGAAGCCAGCGCGACGCCATCCTGCGCAGCCTGGCGATCCTGCTGGCCGGCCTCAGCATCAGCCTGTATCTGGCCTGGCTCATCGGCCGCCAGATCACCCGGCCGATCCTGGCGCTGACCCATACCGTGAGCCGCATCGGCGAAGGGCATCTCGACGAGCGGGTCGAACAGACCGGGCAGGCTGAACTCGGCACGCTGCAGCGCGGCGTCAATCACATGGCGGCGCACCTGCAGGCGATGCAGGACCAGATGCAGGAGAAGATCGACCAGGCCACCGCGCGCCTGGTCTACCAGGCGAGCCACGATGCGCTGACCGGGCTGATCAATCGCCGCGAGTTCGAGCAGCGGCTGGAACGCACCCTGCTGTCGGCCCTGCAGCAGGGGCGCGAGCATGCCTTGTGCTACATGGACCTCGACCAGTTCAAGGTGATCAACGATTCCTGCGGCCACGCGGCGGGCGACGAGCTGCTCCGCCAGCTGGCGCTGCTGCTCAAGGGCAACCTGCGCGAACGCGACACGCTGGCACGCCTAGGGGGCGACGAATTCGCCCTGTTGCTGGAAAATTGCAGCGTCGAGGATGCGCTCGAAGTGGCGGACATGTTCCGCGCCGAAGTGCAGCGTTTCCGCTTCAAATGGGGTGACCGCATCTTTGCGGTCGGCATGAGCGTCGGCATGGTGGCGATCAACCGCGACAGCGGCACGGCGGCCAGCCTGATGTCGGCGGCGGATGCGGCGTGTTATGTGGCCAAGGATCGCGGCCGCAACCAGATCCACCTCTATGAGAGCCGCGATTCCGATCTGGTGCGCCACCGGGGGGAAATGCAGTGGGTGACGCGCATCCAGCGCGCGCTGGAGGAGCATCGGCTGCGACTGTCGTGGCAGGAGATCCGGCGCACCGACAATGCAGAGGGTGCCGCCCGCCATGTCGAGCTGCTGCTGCGCATGGTGGACGAGGACGGCAGCGAAATCCTGCCGATGGCCTTCATCCCGGCGGCCGAGCGCTATTCCATCATGCCTGCGCTCGATACCTGGGTGATCGAGGAGACGCTGGGCGTATGCAAGCGCTATCTCGAGCTCAAGCGCGAGCTGCGCTGCCTGTTTGCCATCAATCTGTCAGGCGCGTCGCTGAAGGACCCGGCGTTCCGCCGCATGCTGCTGGCGCACCTGGAAGAAAACCCGGCACTGGGCCCGCATCTGTGCTTCGAGATCACGGAAACGGCGGCAATCGGCAACCTGGCGGTGGTGAACGGATTCATCGACGCCATGCGCGGCTTCGGCTGCAGCTTTGCGCTGGACGATTTCGGCAGCGGCCTGTCGTCCTTCACGTACCTGAAGAACCTGCGCGTGGATTATCTCAAGATCGACGGTGCCTTCGTGCGGGACATCGCGAGCAACCCGATCGACCGTTCCATGGTCGAGGCGATCCACCGCATCGGACACCAGATGGGGCTCAAAACCGTGGCCGAATACGTCGAAACGGAGCCGACGCTGGCGCTGCTGCGCCAGATCGGTGTGGACTACGTACAGGGCAGCTGCGTGCACCGCCCCGAGCCGCTGGAAACCCTCTGTCCTCCGGCCTGAGCAGGGCCGGAGCGGGAATCAGTCCGCGACGCCGAATCCCGCGTCGACGATGGCCTGCACCATCGTGGCGCGGTCGACCCGGCTGGGGTCGTAGGTCACGCGTGCCTGCCCCGGGGTCAGGACGACTTCCGCGTCCTGCACGCCCGGCAGGGCTGTCAGCACCTTGTGCACGCTGTTCACGCAGCCGCCGCAGGTCATGCCGGTGACAGCGATGACGATCTCGTTCATGGAAATCCCGAAGACGCATTGAAAGCTGGATTCTAGACCAGCGGGACGCCGAAAAGACCGCGGCCCGCCAAGGGGCGGGCCGCGGTCCAGGGAAATCAATGGCTTACTTCTTGCGCGGACGTTTGCGCAGGGTTTCCTTGGTGTGGTCGATCAGGCGGTCGGCCACCACTTCGGCATCGACGGCAAAGGTGCCGTTGGCCAGGGCGGCCTTGACCGATTCGACCTTGCCGACGTCGGTGACGTCGACGGAGGCCAGTTGCGATTCCAGGGCACGGATGCGGGAACTCGATTCGGTCAGCGTCAACGAATCTCCACTGCCCGCGGCGGGGGCAGAGGCTTTGCCCGTGCCCTTGCCTTTGGCGGACGATACTTTGGCGGCGGCGGGGGGAGTGATGCGCTTGTCGATTTTCACGGGGAATCCTGGTCGCTGTTGTTGGATTTTTTGACTGTTTCGGTACTCAATGGTTTATCGGCGCCGCGCATCTTTTCTTTAGGTGCCGTGATCGATTTCGCCGAGCAGCGGAATCACCCCGTCCAACCCCACCTGGTTCAGCGCGTAGCTGGCCTGCGCGCGCACCACCGGCTTGGCGCGGTAGGCGATGCTGATGCCCGCCTCGGCCATCATCTTGAGGTCGTTGGCGCCGTCGCCCATGGCGATGACCTGGGCTTTCCCCAGGCCCAGCTGGCTGCGCACCCGATTGAGCCAGTCGGCCTTGCCCTGCGCGTCGACGATGTCGCCCAGCACGCGCCCCGTCAGCTTGCCGGCGGACACTTCCAGGGTGTTGGCCGCGGTGAAATCCAGCCCCAGCCGGGGCTGCAGGCGCTCGGTGAAGAAGGTGAAGCCGCCCGACACCAGCAGGGTCTTGATACCGGTCGCGCGTGCGGCAGCCAGCAGGGCCTCGGCGCCGGGCGAGAGCTGCAGGCGTTCGTCGTACACCCGCTGCAGTGCGGACTGGTCGAGGCCCGCCAGCAGCGTAACCCGGCGGCGCAGGCTTTCGGCAAAATCGATCTCGCCGCGCATGGCGGATTCGGTGATGGCCGAAACCTGTGGCTTCAGCCCCTGCATGTCGGCGATCTCGTCGATGCACTCGATGGTGATCAGGGTCGAATCCATGTCCATGACAAGCAGGCCGAAGTCGCACATGCGGCGCGCTGCCGGAACCCAGCCGTGATCGAGCGCGTTGGCGTCGCAGAAGGCGGCGACCTCGGCGCGCGGGCCGTCGTCGGCGGCCACCAGCCGGAACGCCGTTGACGAGACGGCTTCGATCGCCGCAGCGCAAGTCAGTTTGGCGAGCGCCTTCAGGCTGGGGGTGGGAATGTCTTTTCCCTGTACGATCAGATTCATTTCAATGGCTTACTTCAGCAGATTAAACATGGTTATCACGTTGGCGGCACGCGCCTCCGCAGGCGAGCTGGCGCCCCCTGAAGGGGATAAATGCCAGCGCAGGCGGTTTTCGCCCGCCAGTTTGATGTCGCGCCGGGTCTGGATGAGCTGGATGATGCGGCCCGGGTCGATCGGTGGCTGCGGCACGAACTGCAGCAGGATGCTGTCGCTGCTGGCGTCGACCTTGAGGATGCCGAGCGGGCGCGCGGCGAGGCGCAGCCGGTGGGTGTCGAGCAGCGCGCGCGCCGGGTCGGGCAACTGGCCGAAGCGGTCGATCAACTCCTCCTGCAGCAGGGTGAGGTCTTCGGCGTCGTGCACGCTCGCCAGCCGCTTGTACAGCACCAGCCGTTCGTGCACGTCGGGGCAGTAGTCGACCGGCAAGAGCGCCGGCGTGTGCAGGTTGATCTCCGACACCACGCCGAGCGGCTGGCTCATGTCGGGCTCCTTGCCCGCTTTCAGGCTTGCGACCGCACCGGACAGCATGTCGTTGTAGAGCGAGAAGCCGACCTCGAGGATCTCGCCGCTCTGCTTCTCGCCCAGCACTTCGCCGGCGCCGCGGATCTCCAGGTCCTGGCGGGCGAGGTGGAAGCCCGAGCCCAGCTCCTCCATCAGCTGGATCGCCTCCAGGCGCTTCTTCGCCTGCGGCGTGAGGGCGCGGTCCTCGTCCACCAGCAGGTAGGCGAAGGCCTGGTGGTGCGAGCGCCCGACGCGGCCCCGCAGCTGGTGCAGCTGCGCCAGGCCGAATTTGTCGGCGCGGTTGATCAGGATGGTGTTGGCGGTCGGGATGTCGATGCCGGTCTCGATGATCGTGGTGCACAAGAGGATGTCGTAGCGCTGCTGGTAGAAGTCGCGGATCACCTGTTCCAGCTCGCGTTCGCCCATCTGGCCATGGCCGACGCGGATGCGCGCCTCCGGCAGCAGTTTCTCCAGCCGCTCGCGCATGGCCTCGATGGTGCTGACCTCGTTGTGCAGGAAGTACACCTGGCCACCGCGCTTCAGTTCGCGCAGCACCGCCTCGCGGATCAGGCCGCCGGAAAACGATTGCACGAAGGTCTTGATCGCCAGCCGCTTCTGCGGGGCCGTGGCGATGACCGAGAAGTCGCGGATGCCTTCGAGCGACATCGCCAGCGTGCGCGGGATCGGCGTGGCGGTCAGCGTCAGCACGTCGACCTCGGCACGCAGCGCCTTCAGCTGCTCCTTCTGCCGCACGCCAAAGCGGTGCTCCTCGTCGAGGATGACGAGACCGAGGCGGGCGAACTTGACGTCCTTCTGGATCAGCCGGTGGGTGCCGATGACGATGTCGAGCTTGCCGGCCGCAAGCGCCTGCAAGGCTTCGGCCTGCTCCTTCGGGCTGCGGAAGCGCGACAGTTCTGCAAGCTTCACCGGCCACGCCGAGAAGCGGTCAGAGAAATTATTGAAGTGCTGCTCGGCCAGCAGCGTGGTCGGCACCAGCACCGCCACCTGGTAGCCGCCCATCACCGCCATGAAGGCGGCGCGCAGCGCGACTTCGGTCTTGCCGAAGCCGACGTCGCCGCACACCAGGCGGTCCATCGGCTTGCCCGATTGCATGTCGGCCATCACCGCGGCGATCGCGGCGGCCTGATCGGGGGTCTCCTCGTAGCCGAAACCCTCGGCGAAGGCCTCGTAGTCGTGCGGCGAGAACTGGAAGGCGTGGCCCTCGCGCGCGGCGCGCAGGGCGTACAGGTTCAACAGCTCGGCGGCGGTGTCGCGCGCCGCCTGCATGGCGCGGCGGCGCGCCTTTTCCCACTGGTCGGTGCCAAGCTTGTGCAGCGGCACCGCGCCCTCGCCGGCGCCGGAATAGCGCGAGATCAGGTGCAGGTTAGCGACCGGCACGTAGAGCTTGTCGCCCTTGGCGTATTCGAGCTGTAGGAACTCGGTGTCGCCGTCGCCGAGATCCATGTTGATGAGGCCGAGATACTGGCCGACGCCGTACTGCGCGTGCACCACCGGGTCGCCTGGCTTGAGCTCGGAGAGGTCGCGCAGCAGATTGTCGATCTGCGTCGCGCGGACCTCGCGCGCGCGCCGGGTCTTCGGCGGGATGGCGTAGAGCTCGGTCTCGGTGATGACGGCGAGCCGCCCATCCGAGGTAACGAAGCCTTCGGCCAGCGGGCCATGGGTCAAGAGGATGCGCGCGTTGGCTTGCCGGCTGTCTGCCCAGCTGTCGACGAGCGTGGCGTCGAGGCCGTGCTCGGCGAGGTATTCGTGCAGGGTCTCGCGCCGCCCGGCCGAGGGCGCAACGATCAGCACCGTGCCGGGAAATCCATCGATGAAGCCTTGCAGTTTGGCGACCGGATGCGCCTCGCGGCGGTCGACGGCGATCGGCGGCACCGGGCGGGCCGGCCCGTCGCCGCCCTGCTCGACGTCGAGTCGGTCGTAGTCCTTGGCGAGTACAAAGAAAGCGTCGGTCGCGAGGAACAGCTCGGCAGGCGGCAAGAGCGGCCGGTCCTTGTCGCCCGAGAGCAGCCGGAAGCGGCCCTGCGCGTCGGCCCAGAACGCCTGCCCGGCAGGATCGAGTGCGCCGTGGGCGACCAGCCGGGTGGTCTTCGGCAGGTAGTCGAACAGCGTCGCCGTCTCCTCGAAGAACAGCGGCAGGTAGTACTCGATGCCTGCGGGCGCGAGGCCGTTGCTGATGTCCTTGTACAGTTTGGATTTCGACGGGTCGCCCTCGAAGCGCTCGCGGAAGGCCTGGCGGAAGCGGGTGATGCCGGCCTCGTCGAGCGGGAACTCGCGCGCCGGCAAGAGGCGCACCTCGTTCACCGGATAGATGCTGCGCTGGCTGTCGACGTCGAACGCGCGCAGCGTCTCGATTTCGTTGTCGAACAGGTCGATGCGGTAGGGCAGGGCGCTGCCCATGGGGAAGAGATCGATCAGCCCGCCGCGAATGCTGAACTCGCCCGGCGCGTAGACCTGGTTCACATGCGTATAGCCGCCCAGCGCCATCTGCGCGCGGAAGGCCGCCTCGTCGAGGACGTCTTTCTGCTTGAGGAAGAAGGTGTGGGCTGCGAGGAAGGCCGGCGGCGCCAGCCGGTACAGGGCGGTCGAGAGCGCCACCACGGCGACGTCGAACTCGCCGCGCGAAATCTGGTACAGCGTCGCCAGTCGCTCCGAAATCAGGTCGGGGTGCGGCGAAAAGCTGTCGTAGGGCAGGGTTTCCCAGTCGGGAAACGCGCACACGCGCAGGGTGGGGTCGAACCAGCGTAGTTCCTCGGCCAGGCGGTTGGCGTCCCACGCGCTCGCGCATACCACCGCCAGCGGCGCGGCATGGCGCGCCTGCTCGGCCAGATAGAGCGCGTCAGCGGCCCCGGCGAGGCCGGACTGGCTACGGCCGGGAGAAGGGGCGGTGGGAGAGAACAGCATGCAAAAAGTCGAAATTATCCTTGAAACGACGATCGGGCGCATCCAAGGGCACGAGGCCAAAGGGGGTGGGTGAGCGAAGGTGCGCGGCGGGCGGGTATAATGCCGGGCTTTCCTGTTTTCGTGCCCTGAATATCATGAGTCTCGACCGCGTCAGTTCCGGCCGCAACCTGCCCGACGATTTCAACGTCATCGTCGAAATCCCCGCCCACGGCGAACCCATCAAGTACGAAGTCGACAAGGAGTCCGGCGCCATGTTCGTCGACCGCTTCATGTCGACCGCCATGCACTATCCGTGCAACTACGGCTACATCCCCCATACCCTGTCGGAAGACGGCGACCCCGTCGACGTGCTGGTGATCACCCCGATCCCGCTGATCACCGGCGTGGTGGTGCGCTGCCGCCCCATCGGCATGCTGAAGATGACCGACGAAGCCGGCGTCGACGCCAAACTGCTGGCGGTGCCGGTCGACAAGCTGTGCGGCCTGTACAAGGGCGTCAACAAGCCCGAAGACCTGCAGCCGCTGCTGCTGCAGCAGATCTCCCACTTCTTCGAGCACTACAAGGACCTCGAGAACGGCAAGTGGGTCAAGGTCGAGGGCTGGGTCGGCATCGACGACGCGCGTGCCGAAATCCTCGCGGGCGTGGAGCGCTATCGCAACGCAAAGGACAAGCCGGCGTTCTAGGGACTAGGATTTAGGGGCTGGGGACTAGGGAATGAGCGGCTGCGCCGTGCCTCGTGTATTCATGAAACGCGGCGAAGCCGCACAAAGCCCCCTAATCCCTAGCGCCTAGTCCCTAGATCCTAAAGCAACCATGAAAATCTGTATCCTCTCCGACTCCCACGACAACCGTCGCCTCCTCGGCGCGGCGGTCGAGCACGCCAAGGCGAACGGGGCGGAAGCGGTGCTGCACTGCGGCGACGTGGTCGCGCCGACCACGCTGCGGGTGCTGCAGAAATTCGAACTGCCGGTGCACGTCATCCACGGCAACAACACCGGCGACCTCTACAACATGACGCGGCTCGCCGCCGAGCCCAACAGCGTGGTGCGCTACCACGGGCAGGACGCGGCCTTCACCCTGGCCGACCGCAACCTGTTTCTGGTGCACTACCCGCACTACGCCCATGCGCTCGCCTGCACCGGCGACTACGACTTGGTGTGCTGCGGCCACGACCACAAATCCAGCATCTCGCAGGTCGCCACCGTCAAGGGCGGCCACACCTGGCTGATCAATCCCGGCACCGTCGGCGGCGTCGGCGCGCCGCCCACCTACATCATGGCCGACCTCGCGGCCATGCAATTCGAGATCGTCACCGTCGAGGCCGCACCGGCTTCGATTCTGCCGCCGGTCACACCGCACGTGTGACATCCTCATCCGCATTTCCTCTTATTCCCGCATAGAAAACTTCGATTGAGATTGCGCACTTGTCCGTGGCGACGGGCAGGGCCTTCGGAGTACCATTTCGGGAGTCGAATCCGGCCTCGAAAAACCGGCTATCCGGGAGGATTCAAAGCCTCCAATCCCGGGTAATTCCACATGGCTTTGCATCCATCGGATGGAGGAAACAATGACGGAGCATGTTGCAACCAACGAGACCATACTCGTGGTGGGCGGCGGGATTTCCGGCATGACCGCCGCGCTCGAAGCGGCCGAAACCGGCAAGAACGTCGTCCTGGTTGAGAAAAATCCCGCGCTGGGCGGACGCACCTCGCAGCTGTATCGCTACTTCCCCAAGCTGTGCCACCCCGTGTGCGGTCTGGAGATCAACCAGCGCCGTCTGAAGAACAACCCCCGCGTGCGTGTGCTGACGCTGGCCGAAGTCTCCGGCATCGAAGGCAGCACCGGCAACTACACCGCCACCATCAGGATCAAGCCACGCTACGTCAACGAGAACTGCACCGCCTGTGGCGACTGCGAACGCGCGGTCGAGATGCAGGTTCCCGATCCGTTCAACTACAACCTCGGCCAGCACAAGGCGGCCTTTCTGCCGAACGCGATGGCCTACCCGCAGCGCTACGTGCTGGACCCGGCGATCATCGGCAGCGCCGACGCCGAGAAGGCGAAAGCGGCGTGCAAGTACGGCGCGATCGACCTCGACATGAAAGAGGAAACGATCCAGGTCAAGGCCGGCGCGGTGGTGTGGGCGACCGGCTGGCAGCCCTACGACGCGAAGAAGATTCAGCCCTACGGCTACGGCCGCTTCAAGAACGTCATCACCAGCGTCGAATTCGAGCGCCTGGCCGACATCCATGGCCCCACCGGCGGCAAGATCCTGCGCCCCAGCGACGGCAAGGAAGCGAAGAACATCGCCTTCATCCAGTGCGCTGGCTCGCGCGACGAAAACCATTTGCGGCACTGCTCGCGCATCTGCTGCATGGCCTCGCTGAAGCAGACCCACTACGTGCGCGAGAAGTATCCGGAAGACGGCAAGTCGACCATCTACTACATCGACATCCGCGCCATCGACCGCTTCGAGGACTTCTATCAAAAAGTCCAGGCCGACCCTTCGGTGAGCTTCGTCAAGTCCAAGGTCGCGCGCATCTCCGAGGACGAGCACGGCAATCCGGTGTGCTGGGGCGTCAACACCGAAGGCTACAAGCGCTACACCACGCCGCATGACCTGGTGGTGCTGGCGGTCGGCATGGAGCCCTCGGTCAAGGGCGTCGACATCCCCGGCCACATCGTCGCCGATTCCTCCGGCTTCATCGAAGCCGATCCGGCCAACGGCGCGGTGTTCGGTGCGGGCTGCGCGTCCAACGCGCTCGACGTGAACCGTGCGGTGCAATCGGCCACCGCAGCCGCGCTGCGCGCAATTCAGGTGGTGAACAAAGTAGCAAAGGCGGAGGCTTAAACAATGGCTGACATCAAAGTCGCAGCATATATCTGCAAGGGCTGCGGTCTCGGCGAGCGTCTCGACACCGACGCGCTGGTGAAGATTGCACAGAAGGACGGCAAGGTGCCGATGGCCAAGTCGCACGATTTCCTGTGCTCGGCCGACGGCGTCGCGATGATCAGGAACGACATCGACAACGAAGGCGTCACCCACATCATGATCGGCGCCTGTTCGCGCCGTGCCAAGACCGAGGCGTTTTATTTCCCGAGCAATGCCGTCGCACGCGCCAACCTGCGGGAAGGCGTGATCTGGATCCGTCCCGACACCGAGGAGGCGCGCGAGACCACCCAGGAGATGGCGGAAGATTACATCCGCATGGGCTGCGCCGAAGTGAAGGCGATGACCGCGCCCGGCGGCAACCCCAACACCGGCAGCAGCAAGACCCTGCTGGTCGTCGGCGGCGGCGTCACCGGCATGACCACGGCGATCGAAGCCTCGAAGACCGGCTACCCGGTCGTGCTGGTGGAAAAAACCGGCGAGCTCGGCGGCATGGCGGGCAAGCTCTACAAGCGCATCCCGGTACACGAGCCGTTCAAGTCGCCCGCCGACACCGGCGTCGCCGACCTGATCGCGCAGGTGATGGGCGACAGCAACATCAAGGTCTATCTCAACGCCACGGTCGCCAAGACCGACGGCGCGCCGGGCCGCTTCGTCGTGGACATCGCCACCGAATCGGGGGCGACCCATACCGAGGACATCGGCGCGATCGTGCAGGCCTCCGGTTTCACGCTCTACGACATGAACAAGCTGCCTGAGCTCGGCGGCGGCCAGTCGCCCAACGTGGTCGACCAGTTGGGCCTGGAAAGCCTGGCGCGCGCCGCAGCAGCGGGCGACGGCGTGATCCGCCGTCCGTCGGACAACCAGCCGGTCAAATCGGTGGTGTTCGTGCAGTGCGCCGGCCAGCGCGACCCCACCGGCACCCACCTCGCGTACTGCTCGGGCACCTGCTGCAACACCAGCATCAAGCAGGCGATGTACTTCAAGGACGCGAATCCTTCGGTCGACACGACGATCATCTACACGGATCTCCGCACGCCCGGAAACGGCGAGGACTTCTACCGCAGCGCGCAGGAAAAGGGCGTGATCTTCACCAAGGGCAAGGTCGCCCAGGTGGTGCCCAACGGCGCCGGCAGCACGGTGAAGTTCCATGATCTGATCCTCGACGACACCGAAGCCGCGATGGCCGACGTCGACCTGGTGGTGCTCGCCACCGGCCAGGTGCCGAACTCCGGCGTCGACATCTTCGCCGCGCCGAAAGAATCCGAAGAGGGCGCGGTCGAGGTCAAGCCGATCTCCATCCTCAACCTGAACTACCGTCAGGGCCCGGACGTGCCGCAGCTGAAGCAGGGTTTCACCGACTCGCACTTCATCTGCTTCCCCTACGAAACCCGCCGTACCGGCATCTACACCGCCGGCCCGGTGCGCCGTCCGATGGACATCGCGCAGGCGCGCGAGGACGCCACCGGCGCCGCGCTGAAGGCGATCCAGGCGCTGGAGAATGCGGAATTGGGCCGCGCCGCGCATCCGCGTTCGGGCGACCTGTCGTTCCCGAAAGTGCGTCTCGAAGGCTGCACCCAGTGCAAGCGCTGTACGGTCGAATGTCCGTTCGGCGCCATCGACGAGGATGAAAAACGCTTCCCGGTGTTCAACGAGTCGCGCTGCCGCCGCTGCGGCACCTGCATGGGTGCCTGCCCGGTGCGGGTGATCTCGTTCGAGAACTACTCGGTCAATACCGTCGGCGCGCAGGTCAAGGCGGTCGACATCCCCGACGAATTCTCCGAGAAGCCGCGCATCCTCATCCTCGCCTGCGAGAACGACGCCTACCCGGCGCTCGACATGGCGGGCATGAACCGCAACGAGTACTCGGCCTTCGTGCGCGTGATCCCGATCCGCTGCCTCGGCTCGGTCAACACCATCTGGGTGACCGACGCGCTCAACGCCGGCTACGACGGCGTGATGATGATGGGCTGCAAGCACGGCGACGAATACCAGTGCCACTTCGTCAAGGGCTCCGAGCTCGGCCGCGTGCGCATGTCCAAGATCGACGACACGCTGAAGACGCTGAACCTGGAATCGGAGCGCGTGCGCGATCTCGAAGTCGCCATCACCGACATCGAGCGGGTGCCCGAGATGATCAACAAGTATGCCGCCGAGCTGGTTGCCGTTGGCCCCAGCCCGTTCAAGGGATTCTAATCATGCATCGGCCATTTTTGACGATGCATCATTAAGCAGGCAAGGACACGACATGAGCGCAAACACCGCAGTGGCGGAGAAATATCGCAACAACTTCCTGAAGGAAATCGAAGAACAGGTCGAGATGGGCGACTGGGTGAAGATGTGCATGCAATGCGGCGTCTGCTCCGGTTCCTGCCCGACCAATTTCCAGAGCGCGTGGGAGCATCCGCCGCAGGAACTCTTCATGATGATCCGCGCCGGCAAGCGCGAAGAAGTGCTGACCTCCAGCTCGATGTGGAACTGCACCTCGTGCTACAACTGCATCGTGCGCTGCCCGCGCAAGCTGCCGATCACCCACATCATGCACGGTATCGCCGAGTACGCGCACCGGCTCGGCATGGCGCCGAAACTGCAGCCGACGCGCTTCTTCTCCGGCCTGTTCTGGAAGAACGCGACCAAAACCGGCCGCGTCAACGAACTGAAACTCTCGATGGGCCTGTACTTCAAGGACGGCCTCGGCGCCGGCATCAAGGAAGGCATGAAGATGAAGGACGTCGCGCTCGGCCTGATGAAGGCCAAGCGGCTCAACCCCTTCGAGATCATCAAAGGCCACGCATGCAAGGACCAGAAGGGCATCCAGGCCATGCTGAAGAAGGCCTACGAAATCGAGCGTAGCCGCAAGGCCGCCAAGGTTGCAGGCTGAGGAGAAAGACAGAAATGGCCAAGAAAGAATACGCGTTCTACCCCGGCTGCTCGTCGCAGAAGGGCGCTTCCGCCTCCAACTACCTGACCTCGGTCGAATCGATGTGCAAGACGCTCGACGTCAAGCTCACCGAAATCCCCGACTGGAACTGCTGCGGCGCCTCGATCGGCTACGCCGAGGCCGGCGAGCTGCCGCGCCACGTGATGAACGCGCGCAACTTCGCGCTGTCCGAGCAGCACCTGCCGGGGCAGGAGATCGTCGCCACCTGCGCCGCCTGCTGGCTGGGTGCACGCGAGACGCGCGAGCGCCTGACGCATTCCGATACCCTGATGGCCGATACCCGCGAGGCGCTGAAGGAAGCCGGGCTGCAGATCAAGGAGATGCCCGAGATCCGCCACATGGTCGAGGTGCTGATCGAGGACCTTGGCTTCGAGGAAATGGCGAAGCACGTCGTGCGCCCGCTCGAAGGCGTGAAGATCGCCGGCTACGTCGGCTGCCAGACCAACCGTCCGTTCGGCGTCGCCGGCGAATCGTTCGAGAACCCGATGTACCTCGACAAGATGGTCGAGATGGTCGGCGCCGAGGCCATCCCCGAGTACGACATGAAGGTGACCTGCTGCGGCGGCGCGCTGGCCTTCTCCGAGCCGGAGAAGGCGCAGGCGCAGATCAAGGACATCGTCGAGTCGGCCTACGACCACGGCGCCGAAATGATCGTCACGCCGTGCCCGCTGTGCCAGGCCAACGTCGAGATCTATCAGGGCCAGATCAACCAGCGCTACGGCACCAAGTTCAACATCCCGGTGATGTACTACAGTCAGTTGATGGTGGTGGCTTACGGCGGCAGCGCCAAGGACGCCGCGCTCAACGGCCAGGTCATCAAGGCGCGTCGTCTGGAGGAGATCGCCGCCAAGCCGGTCAAGCGCTGAACGGTTTCACGATCGCCAGAAGAAACAGGGGCCGCGGCCCCTGTTTTTTTGTGCCCCTCGGCGGGCTTCAGGCAGCCTGCTGCAGGGCTTCGCCTTCGGCCGCCGCGGCTGCCGCCTTGCCCACCGCGCGCTGGCGCAGCGGCATGCGGTGCAGGAAGGCGGCGAGTTCGCGGCTGGCCTCGTCGAAGCTGCCATCCGTCAACAGCGCCGTGCGTGCCGCGACGAAGTCGCGGCGCTTGATGCTGTCGACGATGCTGCCGCAGACCGCGTGGAAGCGGGCGTGCAGGCGGCTGGCCTCGGCATGGTCGTCGGGCGCCAGCATGCGGCGCGCCTCGTTGTCGAGCCAGTGGCCGAGCTTGCAGGCATCGGTGCAGCCGACCGACGAGATGTTCATCGCCACGCGGCCGCTGAGGAAATTGCGAAAGCGGGCCTTCCACGCGCCGTGGATGTAAATGGCATATTCGATGTCGCGTTTGATGCTCATGGGGTGCTCCTGCGTGGCCGTGCCTTTCAGGGAATAACGGCACAGGCACGACGGGATTGAGGGAGGATCGATGCGCGCGAAATGCCTGCAACCGTCGCGCCGGGCTTCAAGCGGCGGTATGCTTGCGGCTTGTTCCAACTCACTGCATGCGGACATGAAAAAAGCCAAGAATCTCGACCAGCTGATCGACCTGGTGCACGAGGCCGTGTACGAAGTCGACGAACTGCGCGCCTGCCTGGAGCACGACGACGACGAAGCGTCGACCTACACGCCCTACCTCGACACCCTCGACAAGATGCTGCGCGAACTGCACGAATCGATGGCGTCGGGGAAATACGGCGGCGTGGGGCAGGGCGAGGACCTCGCCTACATGCCGCTGTTCAAGAAGCACGAGCGCGACATTCCGTTCCGCGAGCTGCTGCGCACGATCAACGCGACGCATCGCGAGGGGTACGAGCCCTGAGCGCACAAGGCCGGCCCCAGGCAGGGGTGTCGTCCTACTTCAGCATCGGAAGGCTCCGATTCGTCCGACAGGATGGGTCAGGCAGACTCGTTTCACGTCCGCCTGCCCGGCGGGACGATACAGGAGCCCGCCATGAATCCCCCGCTTTCGCCCTCTTCACCGAACAAACCAGGTTGTCTTCACCCGGGATCCGGCGGCTGAGCCATGGGCGTCCAGAATCCCGTCAAACGCCTGTTCATGAGCCTGACACAGGGCGTCTACGTGGTGGGCGTGGCGGACGACGGCCTGCACAATGCCTTCACCGCTTCCTCGGTGATGCAGGTTTCCCTGCAACCCCCCATGTTGGCCCTTGCCGTCAATCCCGCCAACGCCTCGTATCCCATGCTTGTGGGAGGAGGCATTTTTGCGGTGACGGTCCTGCGGGACGGCCAGCAGGACCTGGCGGATTACTTCGGCAACCATAGCGCCAGAAATGAAAACAAGCTGGGCACAGTGGCCTGGCGCGCCTCGCCTGCCGGCGCGCCGGTGCTGGATGAGGGGGTGTCCTACTTCGACTGCAGGGTGTTCGCCAAGCATCCGGCGGGCGACCATGTGGTGATCCTGGCCGAGGTAACCGGCGGGGATTTCCTGCAGCAGCGGGGGCGTCCCCTGCGTTACGACGAGCTCGGGGATATGGACGGCAGTGACGAGCTGTTGCCCGACCGGCTCGGTGCTTCCGCGCTGAGCCGTCGCGGGTGAGGAAGGCTTGCGCCAGCTGGCGGTATTCCCCCGACCGCCCCATTCTGAAGGAGACCCCGCGGAAGACGGTTGTCTTGACGGGGGGGCCGGGATCGGCGGGCGCACCGCACAGCCTGCCTGCGAGGCCGTCGTGCAGCGGACGGGCGACGACGCCTGGACGGCAAGGGCCGCAGCAGGCTGCAGAAACGCCCGCTCCGGTCCGCTTGAACGGAAGGTACAGGGGGCTCTACGCATGCCCCTTCTCATGGAGCCCGCTTACTGGGCCTGGACCGTGAGCTGATTGTCCACGTTCACCACGCCTTCCACGCCCTGGGCAATCTGCGTGGCCAGTTCCTTGGCCGAATCGCTCTGCACCGAACCGGTCAGCTTGACGACGCCTTGCTCGGTCTCGACCGAAATATCCAGGCCCTTGAGGGTGTCGTCGGCAAGATATTTGCCTTTGATTGCAGTCGTGATCGAGGCGTCGTCGATAGCCTGGCCCGCCTGTTCGGCCTTGTTTTCCAGCGTACTGCCCAACTCGCTGGCTTCGTTTCGCGCTTCCTGGGAGGCGTTGTCGATGGCCTGGCCTGCAGTCGGTTCTTCGGGCGTGCGGTCGCAGGCGGCGGTGAGCAAGGCCAGGCTCGAGGCAAAGGCGATCACTGCAAGGCTCGATGCGTTTTTCATGGGGTTCTCCTTGAAAAGTAGGGACAATACGGTGCGGAAAAGCGTTGTTTCATTGAGTACCGTGTGGACGCCAGGCGAATTCGGAGTGGCCGAATGGAACTCCAAAAGGCGGGTCGGCGGCGCAGATGAAAATTTAATTGCAGCGGCAGCCTGTACGTATAGGGAAAGGGCGCGACGTCTTGTAGGACAAACGTCAATCCCGCTGCGGGCCGAGGCGGGCAGACAAGCGGCCATGCCTCGCTGACGCCCGCCTGTCCCGGCTTCCGCGCCGGGTTGGCGTGCGGTTTGCTGCCGCGGCATCAGGAGGCGGAACGGGTGTGCGGCTGGGAATGAGTGTGCCGGGGATCGGGCGCGCCTGGCTTTGCTGGGCGCCTGATCTTACTCGGCCCGCAGCGCATCCACCGGGTTCAGCCGCGCCGCCCGCATCGCCGGCACCACGCCGGCGGCCAGCCCGATCAGCCCCGACACCGCGAGCGCGCCAAGCGCGTAATCCCATGGCGTGTTGACGGGCAGGCCGTTCACGGTGGTCTTGAGCAGCCAGGCGATGCCGGTGCCGACGGCCAGCCCGCCGAGGCCGCCGAGGGTGGAGAGCACGGTCGACTCCATCAGGAACAGCGTGCGGATGCGCGCACGGGTCGCGCCCAGCGCGGTGAGCAGGCCGATCTCGGCGACGCGCTCGGCGACGGCGATGTGCATCAGCGTGACCATGCCGACCGCGCCGACCAGCAGCGAAATGCCGCCGAGCGCGGCGACGGCGAAGGTGAGCACGTCCAGCACGGTGCCGAGCGTTTCCAGCATCTGCTGCTGCGGCGTCACGGTGAAGTCCTCGCGGCCGTGGCGCGCGATCAATATCCGCTTGATGTCGTCGACCACCGCCTGGACCGGCGAGCCGGGCTTGTAGGCGACGTGGATTTCCATCACCCCCTCGCGGTTGAAGACCTCCAGCGCGCGCGCGGTGGGGATGTAGACGGTGTCGTCGAGATCGAAGCCGAGCACCTGGCCCTTGGGCGCCATCACGCCGATCACGCGAAAGCGCGTTGAGCCGACCTGCAGGATGGCGCCGAGCGGATTGGCGGCGCCGAACAGTTCGCTGCGGACCTTCGAGCCCAGCACCGCATAGGCGCGCGGATTGCGCGGATCGTCATCGGGCAGGTACTGGCCGGTCGCAACGCGCATGTTGAAGGCGCGCGAGAAGTCCGGTCCCTCGCCGTACACCGTCACCCGCCGGCTGCGGCCGTGCGCGCGGATTTCCGCGTTGCCCATCACGCCTGCGTTGGTGAACTGCGCGTAGCGCGAGGTCTGCAGCGCCAGAGAATCGTCTATCGTCAGCAGCCGTGCGCTGCCGATGGCGCCGACCGAGGCGCCGTGGGTAGTGGTCTTGCCTGGGCTGACGTTGATGATGTTGGTGCCAAACTGGGTGAATTCCGCGAGCACGAAGCGGTGGATGCCCTCGCCGATCGAGGTGAGCAGGATCACGGAGGCGATGCCCACCGCGATGCCCAGGGCCGACAGGAAGGTGCGCAGCCGGTGCGCGGTGAGCGCGTGCAAGGCGAAGCGCAGGGTGTCGGCGAGGCTCATTTTCCGCTCAATGCCAGCACGGGATCGAGCTTGGCCGCGCGCGACGCGGGCAGCAGGCTGGCGACGACGCCGGTGAAGAGCGCGGTAGCGACGCCGGCGACACTTGCCCATGCCGGCGGCCAGGCAGGCAGGGCGGGGTAGGCGAGACGGATGAAATAGCTGCCGGCGTGCCCCAGCGCGAAGCCGAGCGCGCCACCGGCCAGCGACAGCCACAGCGCCTCGGCGAAGAACAGGCGGCGGATGTCGGCGGCGGGTGCACCGATGGCCTTCAACAGGCCGATCTCCGTAGTGCGCTGCGCCACGGCCACCAGCATCACGTTCATCACCAGGATGCCGGCCACCGCCAGACTGACTGCTGCGATGCCCGCGACCCCCAGCGTCAGCGCGCGCAAGATGCGGTCGAAGGTGGCGAGCACCGCGTCCTGGGTGATCACGGTGACGTCCTCCTCGCCGTCGTGGCGCAGCGTCAGGACATGGCTGATCGCCGCCTTGGCCGGCTCGATGGCGTTGCGGCTCTTTGCCTCGACCAGGATGCGGAACAACGACTCGGTATTGAACAGCTCCTGCGCGTAGTCGATCGGGATGATCGCGATCTCGTCCGAATTGAAGCCCATCGATTCGCCCTGCGGGGCAAGCACGCCCGACACCAGGAAGCGGCTGTCGCCGAGGCGCACGCGTTGCCCGACCGCGCGGCCGTCGGGGAAGAACTCGCGCGCAAGCTGGCTGCCCAGCACGATCTGCGCGCTACGCTCCGAGCCGCGGGCAAGGAAGCTCCCTTGCGACAGTTTCATGTGGCGGATGGGCAGTAGTTCGGCGTTGCTGCCGAGTACCGTCACTTCGCGCAGGCGGCCGCCGCCGGCGAGTTCGGCCACCCCCACATTGAGCGGCGCGTAGCGCCTGACCTGCGGCAGCTGGCCGACGAAGCGTGCGTCCTCCAGCGTGAGGTCGCGCGGCGTCTGTCCGAGGGCGGCACCGGGAAAACCGCCCGAGGTTTCGGCGCGGCCCGGCAGCACGATGACGAGGTTGGTGCCGAGCGACGAGAACTGGCCGACCACGTAGCGCCGCGCCCCGTCGCCGAGCGCGGTCAGCACCACCACCGCCGCCACCCCCAGCGCCATCGCCAGCACGATCAGCAGCGAGCGGGTGCGGTAGCTCGCCACGGTGGAGAAGGAGAGGGTCAGGGTGTCGCGCAGGTTCATCGGCCTACCCGGAAAGGCGGCCGTGTCGAGCGTGCCGACACGCGCGTGGGTGACAGCCCTTCGACGGGCTCAGGCTGTATCGTGAGCGTGTCGAACGGGCAAACGGACTGAGGGGGTGGGATGCGGCACCCACCCGGTCCAACCACCGTTCGGGCTGAGCCTGTCGAAGCCTGTCCTGAGCAAGGTCGAAGGGCCTGTCCTGCATGCGTTCGCAAGACCTGCGCCGAGGGGCGGTGGACTTCATGTTTCATCCCCCACGATCTCGCCGTCGCGCATCGCGATGTGGCGATGCGCGCGCGCGCCGAGTTCGCGGTCGTGGGTGACGATGATCAGCGTGGTGCCGGCGTGGTGCAGGCCTTCGAGCAGTGCCATCACCTCGGCGCCGATGCGGTGGTCGAGGTTGCCGGTCGGTTCGTCGGCGAGCAGCGCGGTCGGGCGCAGGATGGTGGCGCGCGCGATCGCCACGCGCTGGCGCTGGCCGCCGGAGAGCTCGGACGGGCGGTGGCGTGCGCGGTCCTTGAGGTCGAAGGCGTCGAGCGCCGCCTCGACGCGCGACTTGCGTTCCACCGGCGCAACCCCTTCGAGGATCAGCGGCAGCTCGATGTTCTCCGCTGCGGTCAGGCGCGGCACCAGATGGAAGGACTGGAACACGAAGCCGATCTTCTCGCGGCGCACGCGTGCCCTGTCGTTCTCGGAAAGGTCGGTGACGTCGGCGCCGTCGAGTTCGTAGCGCCCGCCATCGGGGCGGTCGAGCAGGCCGATGACGTTGAGCAGCGTCGATTTGCCCGAGCCCGATGGGCCCATGATCGACACGTATTCGCCGGAGGCGATGTCGAGGTTGATGCCGTTCAAGGCGCGCACCTCCTGGTCGCCCATGCGGAACACGCGCGTGATCGCGTCGAGTCGGATCATGGCTGGGCGGGTTTGGGTGTGACCTTCACGCCGGCCTTCACTTCTTCCTGGTCGAAGGACAGCAGCACCCGGTCGCCGGGTTCGAGGCCGCCGGTCACTTCGGTGAACGCCCAGTTGGCCAGCCCGTTCTTGATGCGGCGCGTTTCCAGCGTGTCGTCCTTGCCCAGCGCGAGAACCGTGCCGTCCTGCTGGATCGCCTGGGTCGGCACGCGCAGCACCTTGTCGCGACGCGCGATGATGACCTCGGCGTCGGCGCTGTAGCCGACCAGCAGCATCCCCTTGGGCGGCGAGTCGAAGTCGACTTCGACGTCGACCGTGCGTGCCTGCTTCTCCACCTCGGTGACGTAGGGCGCGATGCGCCGCACGCGGCCGGGGAAGGTCCGGCCGGGCAGGGCGTCGAGACTGATGCGTGCCGGCAGGCCCGGCTTCAGGCGCGGTGCGTCGACCTCGTCCATCGGCGCGCTGACGTAGAGGCAGCTGTCGTCGATCAGGTCCACGGCGGGCGGGGTCGGAATGCCGGGCGGCGAAGGGGTGGTGACCTCGCCGATCTCGCCGGTGACTTCCGCCACGATGCCGGCGAACGGCGCCGTCAGCGTGGTGCGCTCAAGCCCGGCCAGCGTCACGCGGATCTGCGCCTGCGCACGCTTGACGTCGGCGGCAAGGGCGTCGCAGTTGGCCTGGCGGGCGCGCGCCTCGGCGCGGGCATCCTCGGTGCGCTGCGGGCTGACGAAGCCCTGCGCGGCGAGCTGTGCGGTGCGGTCGGCGTCGCGCCGCGCATTGGCGGCGAGGATGCAGGCTTCGCGGCGGCGTTCCTCGCTGGTGGCGAGCTGGCGGGTGGCAAGCTCGCGCTGGGCGGCGAGGTCGCGGTTCCACAGTTCCAGGAGAGGCTGGCCGGCCTCGACGCGATCGCCTTCCTTCACATGCATCTTCACGATCTGCCCGCCCAGCGCCGGGGCGAGCTTGGCGCGGCGACAGGCCTTGACCGTGCCGGCGCGGGTGTTGACCACGGTGGATTCGACCGCGCCCCGGGCAAGGGTCGCGAGTTCGACCGCGGGCGGCTGGGGGCGGGTGAAATGCCAGCCGGCGTAGGCCAGCGCGGCGGCGATCACGATGACGAGGAGGAAACGAAGCCAGGTTCTGGATGTGGGCATGGTTCAGCGAAGCGTCGAGGGGCCGCCCCAATGTAACATTCGGGCATGCTGAAAACCATTGTTCCCGCCGCCCTCGAGTTCAAGGACGGCGTGCCGTATTCCGCTGCCTACGGCGATATCTACCACTCCGCCGACGGCGGCGCCGGGCAGGCGCGCCAGGTGTTCGTCGCGGGTTGCGGGCTGCCGCACGCGTGGGCGGGGCGCAACCGCTTCGTCGTGCTGGAGACCGGCTTCGGCACCGGCCTCAACTTCCTGACCACCTGGGCGGCGTGGCGCGACGACCCGGCGCGGCCGGGGCAGCTGCATTTTCTCTCGGTCGAGAAGCATCCCTTCGGCGCCGACGATCTCGCGCGGCTGCACGCGCAGTGGCCGCAATTCGCCGAGCTGGCGGACGAACTGCGGGCGAACTGGCCGGCGCTGACGCCGGGCTTCCACCGCCTCGCGCTCGACGGCGGCCGCGTGCAGCTGACGCTGATGCTGGGCGACGCCGCCGACTGCCTGCCGCAGCTCGAAGCCGCGGTCGACGCCTTCTATCTCGACGGCTTCGCCCCCGACCGCAACGCCGATCTCTGGCAGGCCGGCCTGTTTCGCGAGCTGACGCGCCTGGCGCGGCCGGGTGCGACGGCGGCGACCTACACCGTGGCGGCGGCGGTGCGGGAGGGCCTGGAGCAGGCCGGCTTCGCCTGCGAGAAGCGCGCCGGCTACGGCCGCAAGCGGCATTGTCTCGCCGCGCGCTTCAGGGGCGAGCCAGCGCGCGCCGCCGCCCGGTCGCCGCAGCAGGTCGCCGTCGTCGGCGCCGGCGTGGCGGGCTGTGCGACGGCGCACGCGCTGGCGCGGCGCGGCATCGCCGTGACGCTGCTGGAGCGCGCCGACGGCATCGGGCAGGGTGCGTCGGGTAATCCGGTGGCGGTGTTCCGCCCGGTCATTTCGCGCGACGACAATCGCGCTGCGCGCCTCACCCGCGCCGCCTTCCTGCACGACCTGCGCGCCTGGGCGGCGCTCGGCGAAGGGCTGCTGTGGGCGCGCTGCGGCGTGCTGCACCTGGCGAAGGACGCCGAGGCGGCGATCAAGCAGCGGCAGGCGCTGCACGACACCGCGCCGCCGGCGGACTACGCGCGCTGGGTCGAGCTCGACGCGGCGCGCGAACTGGCCAACTGGCCGGTCGCCGCACCCGGCGTGTTCTATCCGACCGCGGGCTGGGTGGTGCCGGCGAGCCTGAATCGCGCCTGGCTCGACCATCCGGCGATCCGCCTGCAGACCGGCGCCGGCGTGGCGCGGCTGCAGCGTGCGGCAGCCGGCTGGCAGCTGTTCGATGCCGCCGGTGCCGTGCTCGCCGAGGCGGATGCCGTGGTGCTGGCGAACGCGCGCGACGCCGCGGCGCTGGCGCCGGACGAGGGCTGGCCGCTGCACACCGTGCGCGGCCAGATCACCCGGCTGCCGCCCGGCTCCCTGCCGGAACTGGCGCGGGTGGTGTCGCGCGAGGGCTATGTGGCGCCGGGTACCCTGAAGGGCACAAGCACGGGGCAGCCGCTGGTCGGCGCCACCTACGAACACGACGACGACGACACCGCGCCGCGTGCGGCGAGCGACGCGGCCAACCTGGCGCGGCTGGAAGCGATCCTGCCGGGGGCGGGATCGCGCTTCGCGGCGGAGGCGGTGAGCGGGCGGGCGTCGCTGCGCGCGACCCTCCCGGACCGTCTGCCGCTGGTCGGGGCGGTCGGGGAGGAACCGGGGCTGTACGTGGCGGCGGGCTATGCCTCGCGCGGGGTGGTGTGGGCGGGATTACTGGGCGAGGTGCTGGCCGACGCGATGACGGCGCAGCCCTTGCCGCTGGAGGCGGACCTGCTGCGGGCGATTTCGCCCGCGCGGTTCAGGCGGCGGTAAGCGGCTTGCCGGTGCGCGAGGCGACGGCGAGGCCGTCCTGGTCGTACAGGCCGGCCTGGTTGGTGGCGGCGTGGACCAGCACATTGAGTGCCTGGCGGGTGGAGGCCAGGCGCAGTTCGATCAGGGCGCCGATGCGCTGGTTGGCGGCCCGGGCCTGCGTTTCCATTTCGCACAGTGCCTGCCAGCGCGTGCGCGCTTCGGGTTGGCCGAGCTGAGCGAGCCACGCCTCCATGCCGGCGTGATCGGGCGCGTAGCCTGCTGCCTGCAATTCCTCGCGGCGGGTGCGCGCCAGATTGCCCAGGGTTTGCAGTTGCGCCAGCTTGGAGGCATTCAGTTCCGCCAGGCGGTCGGCGGCGCCATTGACGAGGGCGCGCTCCTCTTCCGCCAGCAGGTTCAGCAGCGCCTGCCAGGCTGCGCTCTCCGAGGTCAGCCGGGCGAGCTGGACGGCGCCGGACTCATTTGGCGACATGCAGCATCTCCTTCACCGAGTCGAGCAGGCTGCCGGCGATGTTGTCGGTATTGATGCTGTATTGCCCGGATGCGATGGCCTGCTTGATGCTGTCGACGCGTGCGCGGTCGACCACTGGAATCGCCGCCAGCTGGGCTTCCAGTTCCTTCAGCTGGGCCGCGCGCGGGCTCAGGGTGACGTCGGTCTGCTGGGGCGTGTCCGTCTGGGTCTTGGCACCTCCCTGCGCCGCGCGGTTGTCGGCGGCAAGCGGCAGCGAAATCGGCTTCATGCCAGGATCAATTTTCATGGCGGCTTCCTGTGTCGGGTCGGGGTGACATATATCAAGCTACCTCTGTAACGTCAATTTGGCGGTTTCCTGAACCGGGTCCGGTTCAAAAGGAGACGACCACCTGTTGGCCGTCCTCGGCAACGCCGCTGACCACCTGGCCGGAGCGGGTTTTCACCCGCACCCGGTCGCCGCGGCCCGCATTGGCCAGCGCCTGGCCTTCGCTCTGCACCGAAAATCCCGGGCCGTTCAGCACCAGGCGGGTGGTCTGGCCCTGCTGCACCACCAGGGGCGGGCGCAGTAGGGCCGTGCGCAGCGGCGCACCTGCCGCCAGCCCGGACACCGTGCGGTAGCCGAGCAGCGCGCCGGGGTCGGTGGCGACGTCGGCCGGCAGGCTGCCGAGGTCGCCCTCGCGCAGCGCGATGTCGGCGGCGGTCACCACGTGATTGGGAGGCAGGGGCGCGCGGGTGACGGCATACGCGGCGATCAGCTGGACCTGGGCGGGCAGGTAGACCGTCCAGGTCTGCGGCGCCAGGCAGCGCACCCCGACCGAGAACTTGCCGATGCCGCGGCTGCCCGGGGGCTGGAAGGCGTCGAGCGCGGAACAGGCGGGCAACACGGCGCGCGGCGGCTTCACCTGGATGCGCACCTGGCCCGGCAGGCCGGTGGTCTGCGTCTTCAGGAAACGCTCGGCGTGCGACTGCACGGCGGCCGGATCCTGCGGGCCGGCGGCCTGGACGCCGGCCGCCAGGCAGCCGGCAAGGGCGGCCAGCCATGGCGCCAGACTGCGGGCAGGGGGTGATTCGGTTGCCATCTCGACTCCTCGGCTCAGCTTCTCACATGGCCGCATTGTAGGGAGCGGGGCGCGATCCTAAACGGTGAAATGAACGGGCTTTTTGCCGTTTATCGTTCGATTGGATGGACAGGCGCGTGTCTAGGATGCAGTCATCGTAAAAGGCCTTGCGGCCCCGGAGGTGACGACCATGCTGAACCGGTTGGATGACATGCTGAATTTCCACGCCCAGGCGCTGCGCATCCGCGAACAGCGCCAGCAGGTGCTGGCGTCGAACATCGCCAACGCCGACACGCCCAACTACAAGGCACGCGACCTGGACTTCAAGAGTGCGCTGCAGGGCGCGCTCAAGGGGACGCCGGCCACCGGCGGCGTGACGCTGGCGGCGACCGCCTCCGGCCACCTGGGGGGCAAGCCCGGGCTGGCTGCCGACGCGGCACTGCAGTACCGCACGCCGGCGCAAGGCAACGTCGACGGCAACACGGTGGACGTCGACGCCGAGCGCGCCGCCTTCGCCGAGAACACCATTCAATACGAATTCAACCTGACCCGCATCAACCAGCAGCTCAAGGGCCTGCTGGAGGCGATCAAGGGATAATGGAGTAGGCCATGTCGCTCTTCAACATCTTCAACGTCGCCGGCTCGGCCATGAACGCGCAGTCGCAGCGGCTCAACACCGTCGCCAGCAACCTCGCCAACGCCGACAGCGCCACCAGTTCGACCGGCGAAGCCTACCGGGCCAAGCAGGTGGTGTTTGCCGCCACCCCGGTCGGCGAGAACGGCGCCACCGGCGTCAACGTCGCGGCGGTGGTCGAGGATCCGTCGCCGATGCGGCAGATGTACGACCCCAAGAATCCGCTCGCCGACGACAAGGGCTACGTCACCATGCCCAACGTCAACGTGGTGGAGGAGATGGTCAACATGATTTCCGCCTCGCGCTCGTACCAGTCGAACGTGGAAATGATGAACACGACCAAGACCCTGCTGCTGAAGACCCTGAACATAGGCCAGTGAGCCGCCTGAATTCCTGACGAGGACATCCCATGAGTACGGTACAAGACGCAAGCAATGTCAGCAGCCTGTTCGGCGCCGGCGCTTCCAAGACCGCGAAGAGCAGCACCGAAGAGACCCAGAACCGCTTCCTGAGCCTGCTGGTCGCGCAGCTGAAGAACCAGGATCCGCTGAATCCGCTCGACAACGCCCAGGTGACCAGCCAGATGGCCCAGCTGTCGACGGTGCAGGGCATCGAGGACATGAACAAGAGCCTGGCCGCGCTCGCCGCCAGCATGGGTGCCAACCAGATGGGCCAGGCCGCCAGCCTGATCGGCCGCGGCGTGCTGGTGCCCGGCAACACGGTGAGTCCGTCCCAGCTGGAGGACGTGATGGGATTCGAACTGTCGCGTTCGGCCGATTCGGTGAACATCGACATCCTCGATTCCAGCGGCAATGTGGTTCGCCACCTCGACCTCGGGCCGCGTGACACCGGCGTCAACGTGCTGGCCTGGGACGGCCTGACCGGAAGCGGCGCCGCCGCGCCGGCAGGCGAGTACACCTTCAAGGTCAACGCCGTGCAGGGGGGGCAGGCAGTGAGCAGCACCGCCCTCAACCTCGGCGTGGTGAACAGCGTGTCGCAGAACAGCCAGGGCGTGCAGCTCAACCTGGCCGGCAACAAGAGCGTGGGGTATGCCGAGATCCGGCAGATTTTCTGATCGGGCCTGAACGGGCCGGACGGGTAGTGACAGCAGTCATATAAAGGAGCAGAACATGAGTTTTCAGCAAGGCTTGAGCGGACTCAACGCCGCCGCAAAGAACCTGGATGCCATCGGCAACAACGTCGCCAACTCCAGCACGGTCGGATTCAAGCAGTCGCAGGTGCAGTTCGCCGACGTGTATGCCAACTCCCTGACCGGATCGGGCGGTTCCAACATCGGCATCGGCACCAAGGTGGCGGCGCTGGCCCAGCAGTTCACCCAGGGCAACATCACCTCGACCAACAACCCGCTGGATATCGCCATCAACGGCAACGGCTTTTTCCGCATGGACAACAACGGCGAGATCACCTACCAGCGCAACGGCCAGTTCCAGCTCGACCGCCTGGGCTACATCGTCACCCCGGGCGGCGCCCAGCTGACCGGCTATACCGCCAGTGCCAGCGGCGTGCTGTCGACCGGTTCGCCGGCGCCGATCAGCATCAGTACGTCCGATCTGGCGCCGCAGGTCACGAGTGAAGTCAATGCCGTGCTCAATCTGGACTCCAGCGTGACCGCGCTGCCGGCGGCCTCGTTCAACATGAACGATCCCACCACCTTCCACAACTCGACCTCGGTTTCCATCTACGACAGCCTGGGCAACCAGCACACCATGCAGACCTATTACGTGAAGACGGGTGCCGGCGCCTGGAGCGTGTTCGCGTCGGTCGACGGCACGCCCGTTGGATACGTGCCGCCCGCTGCGCCGGTCGCCGTCGGCACGCTCGCCTTCAACAGCAGTGGCGCGCTGACCACCGCCATGCCGATGACCATTCCGGTGGCCGTCAGCACCGGTGCAACCACGCCTTTCAACGTGGACGTCGACTACACCGGCACCACCCAGTTCGGCTCCGCCTTCAGCGTCAACACGTTGAACCAGGACGGTTTCACGTCGGGACGCCTGTCGGGCTTCAGCGTCGGTGCCGACGGCATCATCCAGGGCCGCTATACCAACGGCCAGTCGGCCGTGCTGGGCCAGGTCGTGCTGGCGAGCTTTGCCAACCCCAACGGCCTGCAGCCCATTGGCAACAACATGTGGGCGGAGACCGCGACCTCGGGCGCCCCGCTGGTGGGCTCCCCGGATTCCGGCAACCTGGGCGTGCTGCAGTCGTCGGCGGTGGAGGATTCCAACGTCGACCTCACCGCCGAACTGGTCAACATGATCACCGCCCAGCGTGTCTACCAGGCCAATGCGCAGACCATCAAGACGCAGGACGCCGTGATGCAGACGCTGGTCAACCTGCGTTGATGACGTAAAGGGAGGGGCGCATGGACCGTCTCATCTACACCGCCATGACCGGCGCCAAGCAGGCGCTGGAAAAGCAGGCGACCACCTCGCACAACCTGGCGAACGCGACGACCACGGGTTTCCGGGCGCAGATCGACCAGTTCCGTGCGGTGCCGGTACAGGGTGCGCCGCTCGCCACCCGCGCCTTCGTGGTCGATTCCACCACCGGCAGCGACTTCCGCGCCGGCGCGATCCAGCACACCGGGCGCGAGCTCGACGTGGCGGTACAGGGCGACGGCTGGATCGCGGTGCAGGCGCCCGACGGCAGCGAGGCCTACACCCGCAACGGCAGCCTGAAGATGGACGAGAACGGCGTGCTGCTCACCCGCGACGGCCTGACCGTGCTGGGCGACGGCGGCCCGCTGTCGATCCCGCCCGGCCGCAACATCGCGCTGGGCAAGGACGGCACGCTTTCCCTGGTGCCCGACGGTTCGACCGCCACCGGCATCACCTCGATCGGCCGCCTGAAGCTGGTGAATCCGCCGCAAGCCGACCTGGTTCGCGGCGACGACGGCCTGTTCCGCCTGAAGGACGGCAACGCGGCCGAGGTCGACCCCAAGGTGACGCTGGTCAGCGGCGCGCTGGAGTCCTCCAACGTCAACGTCGTCGACGAGATGGTCAACATGATTTCCCTGGCGCGCCAGTTCGACATGCACATGAAGATGCTGCAGAACGCCGAGACCAACGACAGCAAGGCAACGCAGCTGCTGAGCGTGGGTTGAAAAAAGACTGTTATTTAAAGGAGCCGACATGATTCGCTCACTGTGGATTGCCAAGACCGGTCTGGATGCGCAGCAGACGCAGATGGATGTGATTTCCAACAACCTGGCCAACGTCAGCACCAGCGGCTTCAAGCGCGCACGGGCGGTGTTCGAGGACCTGCTGTACCAGACCATCCGCCAGCCCGGTGCGCAGTCGTCCGAGCAGACGCAGCTGCCGTCCGGCCTGCAGATCGGCACCGGGGTGAAGCCGGTCGCCACCGAGCGCATCTTCACCCAGGGCAACCTGCAGCAGACCGGCAACGCCAAGGACGTGGCGATCCAGGGCAACGGCTTCTTCCAGGTGCTGATGCCGGACGGCACCACCGCCTACACCCGTGACGGTTCCTTCATGTCCGACGCCAACGGCCAGATGGTCACCGCCAGCGGCTACGCGGTGCAGCCGGCGATCACCATCCCGGCCGATGCGCAGAGCCTGACCATCGCGCGCGACGGCACCGTGTCGGTGACGCAGCCCGGTTCGTCGACGCCGGTGACCATCGGCACCCTGCAGCTGGCGATGTTCGTCAACCCCGCCGGCCTGCAGAGCCTGGGCGAGAACCTCTACGCCGAGACCGCGTCGTCGGGCACGCCGAGCTCCACCGCGCCGGGCAGCAACGGCGCCGGCGTGCTCAACCAGGGCTACGTCGAGACCTCGAACGTCAACGTGGTGGAAGAGCTGGTCAACATGATCCAGACCCAGCGCGCGTACGAAATCAACAGCAAGGCGATCTCGACATCCGACCAGATGCTGCAGCGCCTGACCCAGCTCTGAGGCCGGCCATGAACATCACGCGTGCGATCGGCGTGCTGGGCATGCTGCTGGGGCTGGCGGGCTGCGGCACCGCGCCGTCTTCCATCGTCGAGCAGCCGACCACCGCGCGCCCGCAGGCGCAGCCGGCGCAGGTCGCCGGCAACGGCGCCATCTACCAGGCCGCGGCCTACCGTCCCCTGTTCGAGGACCGGCGCGCCCGCCACGTCGGCGACGTGCTGACCATCGTCATCAACGAGAAGACCCAGGCCGGCAAGCAGGCTTCGTCCAGCGGATCGAAGACCAGCGCGGTCGACTCGTCGATCAGCGCGGTGGCCGGACTGCCGCTCAAGACCATGCAGGGCATCGGGGTGAACGCCGAGGCGTCGAACGAGTACGAGGACGAATCCAAGCTCAATTCAGGCAACACCTTCAGCGGCAGCGTCACCGTCACGGTGACCGAGGTGCTGCCCAACGGCAACCTGGTCGTCGCCGGCGAGAAGCAGATCGGCCTCGACAAAGGCACCGAATACATCCGCCTGTCCGGCGTGGTGCAGCCCGATACCATCCAGGCAGGCAACACCGTGTCGTCGGCCAAGGTGGCGGACGCGCGCATCGAATACCGTACCAGCGCCAAGTTCGACAAGGCCGAAATGATGAACTGGCTGGGCCGTTTCTTCCTCAGTTTCATTCCGCTGTAAGGGGGTACCATGAAGCTGCCGCACTTCTTCCTGTTGGCTGCGCTGGCGCTCTCCGGCACCGCGCACGCCGAGCGCATCAAGGACATCGCCGCCATCCAGGGCGTGCGCACCAACCAGCTGGTCGGCTACGGCCTGGTGGTGGGTCTCGACGGCACCGGCGACCAGACCACGCAGACGCCGTTCACCACCCAGAGCATCGCCAACATGCTGACGCAGATGGGCGTCAATCTGCCGCCCGGCATCAACATGCAGCTGAAGAACGTCGCCGCGGTGATGGTGACCGCCGACCTGCCGCCTTTCGCCCAGGCCGGTCAGGGCATCGACATCACCGTGTCGTCGATCGGCAATGCCAAAAGCCTGCGCGGCGGCACCCTGGTGCTGACCCCGTTGAAGGGCGCCGACGGCCAAGTCTACGCGATGGCGCAGGGCAGCCTGGTGGTGAGCGGCGCGGGGGCCTCGGCCAACGGCAGCAAGGCGCAGATCAACCACCTGTCGGTCGGCCTCATCCCTGCCGGCGCCACGGTCGAGCGCACCGTCGCCACCGCATTGGGCGAGGGTGGCCACATCAACATCGAATTGCGTCAGAGCGACTTCACCACCGCCAGCCGCGTGGTCGACGCCGTCAACGCACGCTTCGGCCAGGACAGTGCGCGCGCGCTGAACGGCCGCGTCATCCAGGTGAAGACCCCGGTCGGCGCCAGCGAGCGCGTCGCCTTCCTCGGTGCGATCGAGAGCCTCGACGTCAGCCCGGCGCAGGCGATGGCCAAGGTCATCATCAACGCCCGCACCGGTTCGGTGGTGATGAACCAGAAGGTCACGCTCGACCCCAGCGCGGTATCGCACGGCAACCTCTCGGTGATCATCAGCAGCGAGCCGGTGATCAGCCAGCCGGCGCCGTTCTCGCAGGGCCAGACGGTGGTCGCCGCGCAGTCGCAGATCGAAATCCGCCAGCAACCGGGCGAAGTCATGCTGCTGAAGGGCGGCGCCTCGCTCGCCGACGTGGTGAAGGCGCTCAATTCCATCGGCGCCACCCCGCAGGACCTGCTGGCCATTCTGCAGGCGCTAAAGGCGTCGGGCGCGCTGCGTGCCGAGCTGGAGGTGATTTGAATGAGCATCGGCGGCGCTGATCTCACGTCCAAGTTCGCGCTCGACGTCCAGGGCGTCAACCAGCTCAGGCTGGAGGCGAAGCAGTCCTCGCCCGAAGCGCTGAAGGCGGCCGCGCAGCAGTTCGAGGCCGTGTTTATGAACATGCTGATGAAGAGCATGCGCGAGGCGAGCCCGCAGGACGGCATGTTCGACAGTGAACAGACCCGCATGTATACCTCGATGCTCGACCAGCAGCTGACGCAGAAGCTCGCCAGCCGGGGCATCGGCCTGGCCGACGTGATGGTGCGCCAGCTTTCCAGCACGCTGGCGGCGCAATCGGCAGGCGAGGGTGCCACCCCGGCGGCCGATCCGGCCGTCCAGGCCTTCCCCCTGAATGAGCCCGCCGCGCTGCCGGTTCAGCCGGCGGCGGCTGCGCCCGCCCGCAGTGGCGCCGCCCCGGCCCACGTTGAAACCTTCGTGCAGCGCCTGCTGCCGCACGCCCAGGCGGCGAGCGCGGCCACCGGCATCCCGGCCCGCTTCATGCTGGGTCAGGCGGCGCTGGAAACCGGCTGGGGAAGGACTGAAATCCGCGGGCCAGGCGGCGAGAACAGCCATAACCTGTTCGGCATCAAGGCCGGCGCCGACTGGAAAGGCCGCACCGTCGACATCGTCACCACCGAATACGTCAACGGCAGGCCGCAAAAGCAGGTCGATACCTTCCGCGCCTACGATTCCTATGCCGATTCCTTCCGCGACTACGCCAACCTGCTGCGCGGCAATGCCCGTTACCAGAACGTGATCGCGCAGGGCCAGGATGCGGCCGGCTTCGCCCAGGGCCTGCAGCGGGCCGGCTACGCCACCGATCCGGCCTACGCCAGCAAGCTGATGGGGGTGATCCGCCTGGTAGGAACGGCCTGACTCAAGAAACCGCCAGGGCGACCGATTCACCTATCAAGCGGATTTATATCGCCACCCCCCTCAACTCTTGCGATCAGATAAATGGCTACCAATATTCTCGGTATCGGTCAGAGCGCACTTACCGCCGCGCAGGTAGGGCTCAACACGACCGGGCACAACATCGCAAACGCCTCGACGCCCGGCTACAGCCGCCAGGTCGTGGTGCAGGGTGCGGCCTTGTCGCAGAACTTCGGCTATGGCTTCATGGGGCAGGGCACCGAGATTTCGACGGTCAAGCGCGTCTACAACGAGTACCTGGGTGTCCAGGTGCAGACCGCCCAGGCCACGAAGAGCGGGCTCGATACCTATTACACGCAGATGCAGCAGATCGACAACTTGCTGGCGGACACCACCGCCGGCCTGTCGCCTGCGCTGCAGGACTTTTTCAACGGCGTGCAGGAAGTGGCCTCGAACCCGTCGCTGGTCCCGGCTCGCCAGGCTGCCTTGTCCTCGGCAGAATCCCTCGCGGCACGCTTTCAGAGCATGGCGGGACGGTTGCAGGAGATGGAGCAGGGCGTCAACAGCCAGATGATCTCGAGCGTCGGCGCCATCAACACCTATGCCCAGCAGATCGCGAGCCTGAATGACGCGATCGGTAAGGCCCAGCGCGCAAGCGGACAGCCGCCGAACGATCTGCTCGACCAGCGTGACCAGCTGATGGTGGACCTCAACAAGGAAATCAAGGCGACCGTCGTCAAGCAGGGCGACGGCGACTACAACATCTTCATCGGCAACGGCCATCCGCTGGTGGTGGGGAGCAAGGCCTCCACCATCATGAACGTGGCCTCGCCGACCAATCCCGAGAAGATCGAGGTGGGCTACCAGGCCGCCGACGGCAGCACCGTCGTCATCGGCGAATCCGGTTTTGTCGGCGGCAAGCTGGGCGGCCTCATCGAGTTCCGCAGCAAGTCGCTGGAACAGGCGCAGAATGCGCTCGGACGCGTGGCCATCGGCCTGGCCTCCAGCTTCAACGCGCAGCACCAGCTGGGTTTCGATCTCAACGGCGTCGCCGGCGGTGCCTTCTTCAATGTGGCCGCTCCCGTGGTGAACGCCAGCGGTCTGAACCTCGGTACCGCGACCCTCAGCGCGAGCATCAGCGATGCCAATGCCCTGACCACCAGCGACTACCACCTGAGCTACGACGGCAGCAATTACACCCTGACCCGCCTGTCCGACAAGACGACCACGACGTTTGCGGGCTTTCCGCAGACCGTCGACGGCGTCGACCTCAACCTGGCGGGTCCGATCGTGGCGGGCGATGCCTTCCTGATCCGCCCCACCAATGCCGGCGCTTCCGAAATCGAGGTGGCGATCACCGATACCGCCAAGATCGCTGCGGCGGCCGTCACCGGCGCGCCCGGAGACAACCGCAATGCCCTGGCGCTCGGGGCCCTGCAAACCGCCAACACCCTCGGCAACGGCACCATCACCTACCAGGGGGCCTATGCACACCTGGTCAGCCAGGTCGGCAACAAGACCCGTGAACTGGAAGTCACCAGCAGCGCGTCGGGCAAGCTGCTCACCGAGGCGAAGCTCGCGCTGCAGGCCGAGTCGGGCGTCAATCTCGACGAGGAGGCGACCAACCTGCTGCGCTACCAGCAGGCCTACCAGGCAGCCGCCAAGGTGATGCAGATCGCCGGCGAGATGTTCGACATGTTGCTGACGCTCGGCGGCTAAGGGAGATCCATACCATGCGCATCAGTACCCAGCACCTGTTTGAAAACGGCGGCGCCAGCATCGGCGAACTGCAGTCGAGCATGATCAAGACGCAGCAGCAGATTGCTTCCGGCCGCCGCATTCTCACGCCGTCGGATGATCCCATTGCCTCCGCCCGCGCCCTCGAAGTCACGCAGTCGCAATCGCTCAATACGCAGTACGCCACCAACCGGACGTATGCGAAAAACGCGCTGGGAGAACTCGACGGCATACTGGGGGAGGTGACGGAACTGCTGCAGAACGTGAAGTCCTCCGTCGTCTCGGCGGACAACGTCTTGTACAGCGATAGCGAGCGCGCCGTCATCGCGACCGATTTGCAGGCGCGCTTCGACCAATTGCTCGGCCTCGCAAACAGCCGCGACCCGCAAGGCAACTATGTGTTTTCCGGCTTCCAGACCTCGACGCCGGCCTTCGTGAAAACCGCAACCGGGGCAAACTACCAGGGCGATGCCGGCCAGCGCCTGCTGCAGGTCGATTCCAGCCGCCAGCTGGCGGTGTCGAGCCCGGGCCAGGCCGTTTTCCAGGGCGGTGGACAGGACATGTTCCAGACGCTCAGCGACGTGATCACCCTGCTGCAGACGCCGGTGGTCACCGCAGCCGACAGGGCCAACCTGCAGGCCGGTCTGGTGACCGCCAATGGCAACCTCAAACTGGCGCTGGACAACGTGTCGACGGTACGTGCCGCAGCCGGTTCGCGCCTGCAGGAGATCGATGCGCTCGACAGCGCGGGCGACGATCGCGGCCTGCAGTACAGCGCGATCCTGTCCGAGCTGCAGGACCTTGATTACACCGAGGCGCTGACGCGGCTGTCGCAGCAGCAGTTCACGTTCGAAGCGGCGCAGAAGTCGTTCGTGAAGACCTCCGGTCTGTCGCTGTTCAACTTCATCTGATGGACCGCACCATGGCGAGTTGCGAACTCAATGCGAGCGACCGCATGCAGTTGCAGGTCGCCAGCCTGCTGTCCGGCGTGTCGACCCATGGCGACCAGCATCTGGCCGAGGTCGAGCGCGATCTGGTGCAGATGGACGTGTTGCTGGACGAGGCGATCAAGAAGCTGTGCGCCAGTTTCATGGCGATCGATCAGGCCATCGGCGTCCAGCAGGAAACGCTGGATGCCGTGCTGGCAACCGGCATGGCCGCACCCGAGCAGAACGCGCGCCTGCAGGCGCTGCGCGACGAGATCGGCCGGCACGTCGGCGCTGCGGTCACCGGGCTGCAGTTCCAGGACATGACCAGCCAGCTGATCGGCCGGATGGTGCAGCACCTGGCCGGCCTGCGCGACGTCTTCGGCGCACTCGGCGGGAACGGCGCGGCGACGCTGCCGGAAAGCGGCAGCGAGGAAATGCTCGCCATGCTGGACCGCATCGGCGATCGGGTCGGCGCGCGCTGCGCGGAACTGAACGGCCTGGTGCGCAGCACGGTGAACCAGCGCCACATGGAAAGCGGCGACATTGAACTGTTTTAGATGAGGGATGCCCGGGCGGTCGCCCGGCAACACGAGGCACAGGAGTGGCAATGACGAAAACAATACTTGCAGTGGACGACTCGGGGTCGCTGCGCCAGATGCTGTCCTTCAGCCTGAAGGCCGCCGGCTATGGCGTGATCGAGGCGGTCGACGGGCAGGACGGACTCGCCAAGGCGAGGCAGCAGAAAGTGGATCTCGTCCTGACCGACCAGAACATGCCTGGCATGGACGGCCTGAGCCTGATCAAGGCGCTGCGCGGCATGGCGAACTACAAGAGCGTGCCGATCCTGATGCTGACCACCGAATCCGGCGACGACATCAAGGCAATGGGCAAGGCTGCCGGTGCGACCGGCTGGCTGGTCAAGCCGTTCGACCCGGCACGTCTGACCGAAGTGGTGAAGAAACTGATCGGCTGAGGACGTGGCGATCGATCCTGCAGCATGCGAATTAGGAAACAGCGGAGTTGAAAAATGACAATTGACATGAGCCAGTTCTACCAGGTGTTCTTCGACGAGGCTTTCGAACTCCTCGCCGAAAAGGAGAAACTGCTGCTGGCTCTCGACGTGGCCGCGCCGGACAGCGAGGATCTCAACGCGATCTTCCGCGCTGCGCATTCGATCAAGGGCGGCGCCGCCACCTTCGGCTTCACCGACATCACCGAAGTCACCCACATGCTGGAATCGCTGCTCGATCGCATCCGCAAGGGCGAGATGGCGCTGACCACCGAGCATGTCGATGCCTTCCTCGCCGCCAAGGACATCCTGACCATGCAGATGGAAGGCCATCAGCATGGCAGCAGCGTCGACCAGGATGCGGTCGACAGCGTCTGCCGGCGATTGAAGGCGTTGTCGCTCGGCCAGGCCGCGCCCGCGGTCGAGCCGGCCCCCGCGGCGCCGGATGCGGCTGCGTCCGAAACGGTGGCAACGGACGCCGGGCCGGTGGCCGACGCCGACGGAAACTTCCATTTCCGCATCGAGTTGCCGGTGGTGCCGCAGCGCGATGTCGAGGCGCTGGCGAGCGAGCTGGGCCTGCTCGGCACGATCAGTCAGGAGACGCTGCCCGACCAGCGCGTCGCCTTCACCCTCGTCACCAGCGAGGGTCGCGACAACATCGTCGCGATCTGCTCCTTCGTGCTCGATCCCGACGACCTCAAGATCACCCATGCCGGCGGCGTGCCGCAGGCTGCCGCTGCGGCTGTGGCCTCGGCACCGGCCGATCCCGGCTATGCGATCTTCGAGCCGGCGAAGCCGGAGGCCAGCGCCCAGCCGGCTGCACCAGCTGCCGAAGCGGCCAAGCCGGAGCAGGCTGCGGGCGAAGCCAAGAACTGGGGGCGCCGCGCCACCGACAAGGAAGGTGGCAGTGCAGAATCCTCGTCGATCCGCGTCGGCGTGGAAAAGGTCGACCAGCTGATCAATCTGGTGGGCGAACTGGTCATCACCCAGGCCATGATCGAGCAGCGCATCAATGCGCTCGACCCCATCGTCCACGAACGCCTGCTCAACAGCGCCAGCCAGCTGGCGCGCAACACGCGCGATCTGCAGGAAGCGGTGATGTCGATTCGCATGATGCCGATGGACTACGTGTTCTCGCGCTTCCCGCGCATGGTGCGCGACCTCGCCGCCAAGCTCGGCAAGAAGGTCGAATTCGTCACCCGCGGTGCCGCCACCGAGCTCGACAAGGGCCTGATCGAGCGCATCGTCGATCCGCTCACCCACCTGGTGCGCAACAGCGTCGACCACGGCATCGAAATGCCGGAGAAGCGCCGCGCCAGCGGCAAGAACGAAACCGGCAAGCTGACGCTATCGGCCGCCCATCAGGGCGGCAACATCGTGATCGAAGTTAACGACGACGGTGGCGGCCTCAACCGCGAGAAGATCCTCGCCAAGGCCAGGCAGCAGGGACTGCCGGTCTCCGACGCCATGACCGACGGCGAAGTCTGGCAGCTCATTTTCGCGCCCGGTTTCTCGACGGCGGACGTGGTGACCGACGTGTCCGGCCGCGGCGTCGGCATGGATGTGGTGAAGCGCAACATCACCGCGATGGGGGGCAACGTCGAGATCCATTCGATCCCGGGTTCCGGCACCACCATCGCGATCTCGCTGCCGCTGACCCTGGCGATCCTCGACGGCATGTCGGTCAAGGTCGGCGAGGAGATCTACATCCTGCCGCTCGGCTACGTGATCGAGTCGCTGCAGCCTGCCGCTGTCGACGTCAAGGAAATCGCCGGCCAGGGCAAGGTGGTCAAGGTGCGCGAGGAATACCTGCCGCTCATCCCGCTATATCAGATCTTTGCCATCGAGCCGCGTTTCGACGACCCCTCGCAGGCGATCACCGTCATCCTCGAATCCGATGGCAAGAAGGCGGCCCTGCTGGTGGACAGCCTGGTCGGCCAGCAGCAGGTCGTCGTCAAGAACCTGGAATCGAACTTCCGCAAGGTGGCCGGGATTTCCGGCGCCACCATCCTGGGCGACGGCGGCGTGTCCTTGATTCTGGACGTCGCGGCGCTGCTGCGTTCCAGCCACCAGCTCAATACCGACACCATTTTTTCCTGAGACCCATCCAAGGAACGAAAACATGTCCTACACCACCCAGACCCAGACCAGCCTGGAGGCCGCCGGGGATAGCGCCGGGAGCGAGTACCTCGCCTTTACCCTCGGCCGTGAGGAATACGGCATCGACATCCTGCGCGTGCAGGAGATTCGCGGCTACGAGCCGGTCACCCGCATCGCCAACGCCCCCGATTTCATCAAGGGCGTGGTGAACCTGCGCGGCACCATCGTGCCGATCGTCGACATGCGCATCAAATTCAACCTTGGTACGCCGACTTACGACCAGTTCACCGTGGTGATCATCCTCAACATCGCCGGACGCGTGTACGGCATGGTGGTCGACAGCGTGTCCGACGTGATGACGCTCACCCCCGAGCAGATCAAGCCGGCGCCGGAAATCGGGACAGCCTTCGATACCGACTATCTCATCGGTCTCGGCACGCTCGGCGAACGCATGCTGATCCTGGTCGACATCGACAAGCTGATGTCCAGCGACGAAATGGGGCTGGTCGAGCAGCTGGCGGCATGACGCCCATTCAATAAACAAGCGAATACATTCCTATAAAAAATCAGAGCAGGGAGAGACTGTGTTTAAAAATTTGACGATCAAGGCGAGACTGATTTTCATCCTGTCGTTCATGTCCGTCTTGCTGCTGGGGATAGGCATCATCGGCCTCAGCGGTATGAACAAGACCGAGGCGGGACTCAAAACCGTCTACGAGGACCGCACCGTTCCGCTGATGGACCTTGGCCTCATCATCGACATGGCCAATCGTATCCGCACCAACGCCGTGATCGCCGCCAACGCCCCAGCCCCGGAAGTCGCCCAGAAGGCCCATGCGGACACGCTTTCGCTGGACGCCGACATCGACAAGCTGTGGAAGAAATTCATGGCCACCTACCTCACGCCCGAGGAAAAGCAGCTGGCAGAGACCTTCGGCTCGCAATGGGCTGTTTATCAGGCATCGCGCAACATCACGCTGCAGCTGGCCGTGGCAGGAGACCTTGCCGGATCGCAGGCGAACGCGGCGAACGACGCCGGTCCGAAATTCACCGCCGCACGTACCACCCTGTTCAAGCTGATCCAGCTGCAGGGTTCGGTCGCCAAGCATGAGTTCGACCTGGCGCACAGCCGCTACGAGACCAGCCGGAATGCCGCCATCGCGGCGATCGCCGTCGGCCTGGCCTTGTCCGCCTGGTTCGGCTTTCTGCTCATCCGTGCCATCACCGACCCGCTGAATGCAGCGGTGAAGCTGGCGCGCGGCGTAGCGTCTGGCGACCTGACGCAGCGCATTGAGGTTCACTCGACGAATGAAGTCGGGCAGCTCCTGCAGGCCATGAAGGCCATGAACGACAACCTGGTCCAGGTTGTCGCCCAGGTCCGCACCGG